>JAGASL010000062.1 GCA_017621755.1 Clostridia bacterium | reverse complement strand
TAGTGACAATAAGCAAAGAAATAAAATTTATTCTTGCTTTGTTTCGTAATCCATATCAACCGGAAAAGAGAATACCTATCAAGAGAATTTACACGTAAGAATATTCCTTTTCTTTCTGTAAACTCTCCTACCCGGTACTCCTTCCGTCACGCCACCTGCGGTGTCGCGACACCTCCCTCCCGGAGGGAGGCTTAGTTAGCGGAGGGAGGCTTAGTAACATCCGCCCCGGTGCTAATTTGCGATAGCAAATGGGTTCCGTGCGGTTAACCCCAGTACGAAGAATTACCTTTCGCCTCGTCACCCTGCCGTGGAGCCTACTTTCGGCGTGGTACCGAATGGGGCAATTACTCGGAAAAATTTCGGCTATAGCGTTCGTTATGCCACCTGCGGACAGTCGAGGACGCCTGTCCCTACAGTGTCATGCGGGCACAAACCCTTTCCCCAAAAAGTTTTTGAGGGTTTGGGAACTTTTTTCAAAAAGTTCCCAACGCTCTCTTCACCCCAAAAATTCAACTACCCAAAGGAGGACTCCCCCATGAAAGCAGTTATCACCGTTACCGGCCGTGACACGGTCGGCATCATCGCCAAGGTCAGCGCTGTGTGCGCGGAATGCGGCGTCAACATTCGCGACATTTCGCAAAGCGTGCTGGACGAATACTTCGCCATGATCATGCTGGCCGAGATCGACGGCCTGACCATCAAGTTTGCAGAATTTTCCGACCGCCTTGCCGCGCTTGGCGAGGGCGAGGGGCTGCAGATCCACGCCATGCACGAAGACATCTTCAACAGCATGCACCGCATCTGAGGTGGCACCATGTTAAACACAGCTGATATCTTAGAAACCATCAACATGATCCGGCAGGAGAACCTGGACATCCGCACCATCACCATGGGCATTTCGCTGCTCGACTGCGTGTGTGAGGACGAAAAAAAGCTCGCTGACCGCATCTATGACAAGATCACCCGCCGTGCCGAGCGCCTGGTCGCCGTAGGCGAGGAGATCGAAAAGGACTACGGCATTCCGATCGTGAACAAGCGCGTTTCGGTCACCCCCATCTCGCTGGTCGGCGGCTCTGTCAAGAGCCCAGAGGGCTTCGTTACGCTGGCCAAAACGCTGGACAGGGCAGCCAAAACGCTGGGCATTAACTTCATCGGCGGCTTTTCTGCCCTGGTACACAAGGGCATGACGGCGGCAGACGAGAAGCTGATCGCCGCCATCCCAGAGGCCTTAGCCGTGACCGACTACGTTTGCTCCTCGGTCAACGTGGCCACCACCAAGGCCGGCATCAATATGGATGCCGTGCGCCTGATGGGCGAAACGGTGGTCAAGGCGGCCGAGCGAACGGCCGACCGCCAGTCCATCGGCTGCGCCAAGCTGGTCGTGTTTGCCAACGTGCCAGAGGATAACCCCTTCATGGCCGGTGCCTTCCACGGCGTTGGCGAGCCGGATGCCGTGATCAACGTGGGCGTTTCCGGCCCCGGCGTGGTCAGCTCGGCCATCAAGCGGGCAGGGGATTGCGACTTCTCGGCCCTGGCCGATACCGTGAAAAAGACCGCCTTCAAGATCACCCGCGTTGGTCAGCTGGTGGCAAGCGAGGCCTCTAAGCGCCTGGGCGTGCCCTTTGGCATTATCGACCTCTCGCTGGCGCCTACCCCCGCCATCGGCGATTCGGTCGCGCATATCTTAGAGGAAATGGGGCTGGAGCGCTGCGGCGCGCACGGCACCACCGCCGCGCTGGCGCTGCTCAACGATGCCGTTAAGAAGGGCGGCGTCATGGCCTCGTCCCACGTGGGCGGCCTCTCGGGCGCCTTTATCCCGGTCTCTGAGGATGCCGGCATGATCGACGCGGTCAAGTGCGGCGCGCTCTCGATCGAGAAGCTGGAGGCCATGACAGCCGTCTGCTCGGTCGGCCTCGATATGATCGTCATCCCGGGTGATACCCCGGCCGAGGTCATCTCCGGCATCATCGCAGACGAGATCTCTATCGGCGTGGCCAATACCAAGACCACCGCCGTGCGCGTCATCCCCGCGATCGGTAAGAAGATCGGCGAGGAGCTGGACTTCGGCGGCCTGTTAGGCCACGCGCCCGTCATCCCGCTCAATACCAATTCCTGCGCGAAATTCATCGCCCGCGGCGGCCGCATCCCCGCGCCCATCCATAGCTTGAAGAATTGAAAAAGGATAGAAAAAGCCGACCCGTGTGTTGCATGGGTCGGCTTTTTGCGTGTGGAAGGGAGCGCTGGGGTCTTTTTGAAAAAAGACCCCAGACCCCCAAAAACTTTTTGGGGGAAAGGGTTTGCGCCCGCATGCCACTGTAGGGACAGGCGTCCTCGACTGTCCGCAGGTGGCATAACGAACGCTATGGCCGCCATTTTCCCGCGTTGTTGCCCCATTCGGTACCACGCCGAAAATAGGCTCCCCGACAGGGTGACGGGGCGAAAGGTAATTCTTCGTACAGGGGTTAACCGCACGGAACCTGTTTGCGTACCGCAAACGAGCACCGGCAGAAAAAGATGGCCGATGAAAGCCTCCCTCCGGGAGGGAGGTGGCACGGAGCGAAGCGGAGTGACGGAAGGAGTACCGGGTAGGAGAGAGAAACAAAAGAAAAAACATATTCCTATGTGTATATTCTCTGATAGGTATTTGTTTATCCGTTAGAACTGATTTACGAAACAAAGCAAGAATAGCGTTTACTTCTTTGCTTATGGTCACTACCCGTTACTCCCTCAGTCAGCCTAACGGCTGCCAGCTCCCTCCCGGAGGGAGCCTATTTCGCCTGGCGGCGAAAAGAATGAATAAGGTATGCGCGGCTATTCCTCGTAGGGACAGGCGTCCTCGACTGTCCGCACCGATCTTATTCAACCTGTCATCCTGAACGAAGTGAAGGATCTTTTCGCCGATAGGCGAAACTGGTAGTTACAATGGTACAGAAGTTCCGCGTTCCGCGGAAAGATCCTTCAATCGCTCCGCTCTTTCAGGATGACAGCAAGTGGAGGCTGGTGCGGCGGGAGCAAGCCCCTCCCCTACCACGATGGGTGCGACCACATTTCGTAGGGGCCGGCGCCCACGAAAAAACCGGCCGCGATAAACGCGGCCGGCTGGAGGGGGGAAAAATTACGATTTTATAGCAGGAATCCCGTTCAATCAGGCTTCCTTTACGGGAACCTTGTGTACGTCACAATAGTTCTCGGCCAGGTGCTTGGCGGCCTTATCCCACAGAAGGGCCTCGCGCAGCTGCTCCTCGGTAATGCCCAGGTGACCCAGGAAGTCGCTTGCGTCGTGGCTGTGGCCGTCGTGATCATCCTCATCATACTGATAAAGGTGCTTGTACTCCTCGTAGCCCTCGTGGTAATCCTCTTCCGTCAGCGTGATACCCTCGGTCTTGACGTACTGCCAGAATACCAGGCGGTTGGTTACGTACTCCTCAGCATCGGTCAGCAGCTTGCTGGATGCGTTAGAGGCCTTCAGATCAGCCTCGCTGTAGCCGTAGCTTTCCAGAACGTACTCGCGCACGGTCATGGTCTTGCCGTTGTACAGGGTGTACAGCTGATAGTTGTAGTACAGGTTGTTATCGGTCTGTACCTGGATCTCCATGTAATCAATGTTGCCAACCACCTCGTTGAAGTAGGCGGTCACCAGCTCCTGCATCTTTTCAGAGGAGAGATCAACCTCGCTCTTTTCAACCAGTGCATTGAAGGCACCCTTGTACAGGTCGGTACGGATCTGGATCTCGCGAGCCAGCTGCATATTCTCGGTCAGCTTCTCTACGTAATCGTCATAGGTCGGGTATTCATCCTTAGAAATGCCCAGCTTGGTGCAGAAGTCCTCATACTTCAGCTCGGTACCGGCCTTGGCATCCTCGTTCGTAAAGTAGCGAACGTTAGCCAGCTTGTGCACGGTAACGGTGTAGTTGATGGTCACCTGGCGGTCTTCCTTGGTGATGTCGGTGGTCGGCTCCTCGCCCTCGGCACCCTCAACCTCCTTCTCGATGGTCACAACCACGTTCTGCTCCTCAGAGAAGGTGAATTCCTTGCCAACGCGGTCGGCAGCGTCCAGCTTGTTGAACTCGATGATCATGCCGGAATGGAACTGGTCGGTGTCCTTCAGGGTCAGCAGCTCGGTCTTTGCTTCCTCAACCAAGAGGCCCTTTTCCTCAGCCTCGGCTCTGTACATCTCGTCTTCAGCGTCCAGCTCGGCCTTGTAGGTCACGTAGATCAGGTCGCCAAATTCGAGGTCGCGCGGCTCAACCAGCTGCAGCTTGTATTCAATAGAAACGAAGAATACGACCGAAGCGCCCTTGAGGTCGCTGTTGGAATAATCCTCGGGGAAGGTGAGTGCCAGGGGGGTGTTGGTGGTGCCAACCGTCTTGCCAGCCAGACCCTCTTCAAAGCCGGCGATGTAAGAGCCGGAGCCCAGCTGCAGGTTGGTGGCCGTGGTGGTCTCGCCATTCTGGAAGCCCTCCAGACCCTTGATCTGCTCAGCCGTCAGGCCAGAGCCGTCCTCAGCGTAGCCGGCAGCCTGCAGCTTAGAAACCAGCACGCCCTTGTAGGTGATACCTACGGTATCGCCCATCTCGCAAACCGTGCCGTCCTCCTTGATCTGCTTGTAGATCGCGCCGGCGGAAACCAGCGAGTTATCGATCGATTCCAGTACCTCAGCCTCGGTGATCTTGTCCTCCAGCAGACCAACGTCTACCTGCAGCTTCAGATCCTTGTAGCCGGCTAAGGTTACGTAGGGGGTGAGATTTTCATTCTGATAGTCAAAGCCGGTCTCAGCACCGCAGGAGGCAAGAGCAACCGCGGAGAAGAGCATCAGGGCTACCAGAAGGAGAGAAGTAAGTTTCTTCATGGTTCTTTTCCTTTGTTCTTTTATTTTGTTTGCGCGCCAAAAAAACGCGCCTTTTTACAGGGTGCCTTTCTATTATAACACAGTTTTTCAAAAAAGCAACTGTTTTTTTTGAATTTCATACCGAGAAACGCGAATGTTTTCAATTTTTTTATATTTTTCGGTTTCTAAGCCTCCCGCAGGCGGACAGTCGAGAACGCCTGTCCCTACGAAATGTGGCCGCGCACACCTTATTCATTCTTTTCGCCGCCAGGCGAAATAGGCTCCCTACGGGAGGGAGCTGGCAGCCGTTAGGCTGACTGAGGGAGTACCGGGTAGTGACAATAAGCAAAGAAACAATCTCTATTCTTGCTTTGTTTCGTAAATCAGTTCTAACGGATAAACAAATACCTATCAGAGAATATACACATAGGAATATGTTTTTTCTTTTGTTACTCTCTCCTACCCGGTACTCCTTCCGTCTCTCCGCTATCGCTCCGAGACACCTCCCTCCCGGAGGGAGGCTTTCATCGGCCATCTTTTTCTGCCGGTGCCAATTTGCGATAGCAAATGGGTTCCGTGCGGTTAACCCCAGTACGAAGCATTACCTTTCGCCCCGTCACCCTGTCGGGGAGCCTACTTTCGGCGTGGCACCGAATATGGCAACCACGCGGTAAAATTTCGGCTATCGTGTTCGTGAAACCTCTTGCGGGCGGCGGGAGCAATTCTCGCTGCGGCTCGGTCACGCTCGGGGTCTGACAGCCCACCGGGCTGTCATTCAAGACCCTCGCGCCGCTACGCTACCCCCGCCCTACGAATTGCCTGCGGGCACCATATCCTTTCCCCAAAAAGTTTTTGAGGGTTTGGGAACTTTTTTCAAAAAGTTCCCAACACGTTCCTCTTTTTTTCAAAAAGTTTTCAGATCCCTGTTTCTACCCCTTGCTTTTTTCCCCAAACCACGATATAATAATAAATAACGAAAGAAATTCGCCTGCCAAAAGGAGAAGACTATGAGATCACGCCGCCTGCGCCTGCTGGCGCTTACGATATGCGTATGTCTGCTGCTGCCCACGCTTTCGGGCTGCGCGCAATTTGAGGCCTACCGCCTGTTTTTCACCGGCGCGGGGCAAAAGGACCCGGCCGAGGGCGTGCCGCCACCACCGACCGAGGCGCTTACCTCGCTGACCCTGGGGTATGACGAAAGCTACACCGTCACCGGCCGCTTTGTTTCGGTTGAGGACGTGAACACGCCCGACCAGCTGCTGGTCTACGTAGACGAGGCGCTGGAGACCGATACCACCTTTACGCTGCGCGCCGTGGGCGTTGGCTCCGGCACGCTGGTTTACGAATGGCAGGGCGAGGAGCAGCGCATCCCGCTGACCGTGAAGCCCGCGCGCCTTTCTGTCTTTTTCCTGCTTGGCGAGGGCGAGGCACGCGGCACGCGTGAGGAGCAGCCTGCCCTGATGCGCGCAGCAGACGGCCTGGTCTACTACACCTTCCCCGAATATACCGAGCGCTTTACGCCCGAAACGGTAGACGATTACGTGGTCGAATGGCTGACCGAAAACGAGGTCTCTAAGACCTACATGGCGCTTCTTTGCAAGACCAACGAGCTGACCGCCGCCGGGCGTGGCCGCTATGCCGGCCTGGCCGCCCCCCTGGCCTATAAATGGGCCGAGCAAACGGGCGAGCACGTCTGGGTCATCAACCTGGTGCAGGAAAACGGCTCGATCCGCAACCTGCTGCCCGATGCCGTGACCTACGGTGGCGCCGCCAACGACTATGCCTGTCTTGAGGCCATTGCCGCCTCGGTCAACGAAACGCTTACGCGTGAATACCAGGCCGGGCACTACGAGCACGCCCGCACCGGCTGGTTCCTTTCAAGCGGCGAGCAGGATGCCTCGATGTCGGCGACCGACTATCTTGCCGCGCTGGAGGCGCTGAGCGCCGCCGTCAACGAGGCGCTGACCTTCACGCTGCCCGGCAAGGGCGGCGCGGGTGAGACCGTCGCGCCCGAATTTGGCGGCCTGCTTGGCAGCCGCGCCACCCGCACGAGCGATTTCACCATGGCTGAAATGAGCGGCCCGCGCGCCGCGCAGCTGATGGCCGCCACCGCCGGCGGCGCCTTAGAAAAGACCTACCTGCTGACCGACCTGGCCAGCGAATGGTATAACGATGCCGCCGTGGCCGCCTATTTTGCCAAATACGACCGGCATAAGTTCCTCATCTATTACGGCTATCAGCCGCCCGCCAGTACGGGCGAGCTGGTGGCGCCCTCTGGCCTCTACACCGCCGCCGCGCTGAACGAAACGGCCGCCGTAGCGATTGAAAACCTGCTCTACATCACCGGCCACCGCACCGTGCAGGTCGGCCAGGTGCCGGCCCTCTCGCTGCTGGCCTACAACGGCCGCGAAACGGTTACCGACTATCTCACCCTCTCCTACGGCGAGGATACCGTAGCCGCCGTGCCGCGCATCAGCCCGCTCTATTTGGCCAAGCGCAGCGGCCTCACCCTCTCGCTTGAGGCAGATGATGCAAGCGCCACGGTCGACCTTTGCCGCGTGCGCGGCCTTGGCAACGGCGATACCGCCACCGTGCGCTGGTCGCTTGCCGGGGAAAAGGAGACCGTGCTTTCCCTGCACGTAAAGCGCCTGTTGCAGTTCGCCATGACCGATTACCCTGCCCTGGTGCATACCGATGAAAACGGCCGCCTGATCTTTGACGGCTTTTCGCCCTTCTTCTCCTACGGCTATATCGAATCGGCCACCGGCGTCTATACCGATTATTCCAGCATCCATTACCAGTACGGCTGGCTGTATGACGGCAAGAATATCTGGGCCGGCCACGGTGGCGTCTACCATACAAACGGCTACCGCTTTGGCGCCATCAACGGCTGGGATAGCGTTTACACCTTCCACACGCCGGATAGCGGTACCGCCAGGATCTCGTTTGCCGGCCTGGTGCCCGGCCGCTGCGATTCGCTCTTTGCCATCTGCCTGAACGGCAAGCCGGTCTGGCCCAAGGCCGCCGATAGCGTGGTCGATAACGCCAATTTCTACACCCTGACCACCACCACCACGCTTGAGGAGCTGAATGCCGCTGTCGCTTCGCTTTCGCTTACGCTTAAAAAGGGCGACGTGGTGACCTTTGTTAGCCGCAAGCTGCCGGTCGGCTCGTCCGAAAACGCCGTCTACCCGGTCATCGTGATCGAGTAAGCGCGCGGCCGAGCGTAGGTGCCACTCACTGTCATCCTGAAGGAGCGCAGCGACTGTCCTCCACATACTGTCATCCTGAAGGAGCGCAGCGACTGAAGGATCTTTCCGCGTGAAACGCGGAACTTCTGTGCCATTGTAACTCCCTGTTTCGCTTGGCGGCGAAAAGATCCTTCGCTTACGCTCAGGATGACAGGTTGAATAAGATCGGTGCGGACAGTCGAGGACGCCTGTCCCTACGAAATGTGGCCGCACTCATCGTGGTAGGGGAGGGCCTTGGTCCTCCCGCACCAGTCTCCACTTACTGTCATCCTGAAGGAGCGCAGCGACTGAAGGATCTTTCCGCGGAACGCGGAACTTCTGTGCCATTGTAACTCCCTGTTTCGCCTGACGGCGAAAAGATCCTTCACTTCGTTCAGGATGACAGGTAGAGGAGAACGGATGACAGGTAGAGGAGAACGGATGACAGATAGAAGAGCACCGTTCCCCCGCACCACCCAAAAAGGAGAAAAGCATGGAGCTTTTACAGTTAAAATATCTTTGCACAGCGGCGCGGCTTGAGAATTTCTCCCGCGCCGCGCGGCATCATAACATCCCGCAATCGGCCATTTCAAAGACCATTCTGCAGTTAGAGCGCGAGCTGGGCGTGCAGCTTTTTATCCGCACGGGCAACCGTGTAAAGCTCAGCGAGGCCGGGCGGGCGTTCTGCCGCGAGGTGCAGCGCGCGTTAGACATCCTGAACGAGGCCGCCGACCATGCCAAGGCTGGCTCCGGCAGCTGCGCGGGGCACGTGCGTGTGCTGCTGAGCGCCCACCGTGACGAGGTGCTCTCTCTTCTCGCCGCCTTCCGGCGTGAAAATCCGGCCGTCAGCCTTCACGTGGCGACCGCGCCGGAGCCGGGCGAGCGCTACGAGCTTTCGGTTACCCCCCGTGCCTATGCCCCCGGCGGCGCCATGCGTGAATTGCGCGGTGAGGAGATCATGCTCCTCGTTCCCGCCAACCATCGCCTGGCCATGGCCGATCGAATTGCCCTGGCCGAGCTGCAGGGCGAGCGGCTGGTCGCCCTTAGCGACCCCGCCCTTGCGCCGCTGCTTGCCCGTCTGCCGCAGCGCCCGGCCGTTACCTGTAACGATCTGCACAGCTTAGCCACCTACGTAGCCGAGGGCAGCGGCGTGGCGCTGGTTGCCGGCCTTTCGCCGCAAAGCGCGCGCGAGCAGGGGCTTGCCCTTATCCACCTGCGTGATAGCGCCGGCCGCTACCCCACCTGCATCAGCTACGCAGAAGAGCCCTCACCCGCCGCCCGCGCCATTCTTGCGCTGCTGACCGCCCGTCTCGGCAAAAGTGGAAAATAACCCCGCCGCCTGTATCACATCCCCCCCTCGGTGGGTATAATGGAATAAGTGGGGGCGGATTCTATATCCGCCCGCACCACTCTCTCTTCTTACTGTCATCCTGAACGAAGTGAAGGATCTTTTCGCCGTTCAGGCGAAACAGGGAGTAACAATGGTACAGAAGTTCCGCGTTTCACGCGGAAAGATCCTTCAGTCGCTGCGCTCCTTCAGGATGACAGTATGTGAAGGACAGTCGCTGCGCTCCTTCAGGATGACAGAGAGAAGAAGGACAGGTTGATTGAATTCCTCACTTTAGAGCCCCCCCAAGAAAGGAGCCATATGGATATACAAGCAACAGCCATTCAAGAGGCGCTGCAAAACGCCGCGCAGGCCATCGCCCTGGCCGAAGAGGCCTGGCAGGCACAGACGGCGGCCGTGGCCGCCCGCCTGCTATCCGACCCCGGCGCGCGCATTCTGCTGCTGGCCGGGCCAAGCAGCTCCGGCAAGACCACCACGGCCAATATCCTGCGCGATCGGCTGAGCGCCGCCGGCCATACGGCCGCCGTGATCTCGCTTGACGATTTTTACCGCCCGCTGGATGACCCTACCTACCCGCGCCTGCCAAATGGCGAGCACGATTTTGAATCGCCCGATTCGATCGATATTCCCGCCGTGCAGGCCTGCCTTGGCGCCGTGCTGCGTGGCGAGGAATACGCCCTGCCGCGCTTTGATTTTCGCCTCCGCAAGCCGGTCAAGGATGCCGCCATCCTGCGCGTGCCGCAGGGGGGCTACCTGATCGTAGAGGGGCTGCACGCCCTCAATCCCCGCATCCGCGAGGCGCTGCCGGCCGGCAGCTATCACGCCCTGTTCGTTTCGGTTTCTACCAATATATTAGCCGAGGATGGCAGTCGCCTGCTTTCCGGCCGCAAGCTGCGCTTTCTGCGCCGCCTGGTGCGTGATTCGCTGTACCGCTCGTCGGATGCCGCCCGCACCTATACCCTGTGGCAAAGCGTGTTAGAGGGCGAGGATCGCTATCTCTACCCCCACCGCGGCAGTGCCGATATCACGCTCAATTCCTTCCACCTCTACGAGGTCGCGCTGCTGCGCCCGTTTGCCGAGCCGCTGCTGGCGGCCGAAAACGCCCCGCGCAACGCCTACACCGCCGCCGTCTCTGCCGCTATTTCACAGTTTGCCCCGCTTGCCGAGCGCCTGGTGCCGGATACCTCGCTTTTGCGTGAATTTATCCCCGGCGGCGTCTACGAGACGCTGTATTGACAGCTCTCGGCTACCTGTCAGCCTGCCCTCCACATACTGTCATCCGTCCTCCACATACTGTCATCCTTCCTCCGCTATCTGTCATTCTGAGTGAGCGAAGCGAACGAAGAATCTTTCCGCGTGAAACGCGGAACTTTCTTCACATTGTTACTCCCTGTTTCGCCTGCCGGCGAAAAGATCCTTCGCTGGCGCTCAGGATGACAGAAAGAAAAGAGCGGCGAAAAGATCCTTCACGCACCGCGTTCGTTCAGGATGACAAGTAGAGGGGTTCAGGATACCGGAAGCAGCCCATCACCCCCTATATAAATAAAGGAAGAAAAACCACGAAAAAAGAGGTACACAGCATGAAACGCGCAAGCGGCGTTCTTTTACCGCTCTCCTCGCTGCCGGGCGGCTATTCCATCGGCGCCCCGGGGCGCGAGGCACGGCAATTTATCGACCTGCTGGCCGCAGGCGGCTTCTCCTATTGGCAGGTGCTGCCCTTCTGCCTGCCGGGCGAGGGCAATTCGCCCTATAAATCCTATTCGGCCTTCAGCTACAACTACGCGCTTATCGACCTGCCCACCCTGGCCGCGCGTGGTCTGCTCACCGCGGGCGAGCTGGCCGCCGCCGCCGAGACCACGCCCTACCTCTGCGAATACGATCGCCTGGCGCGTGAGCGGTTTCCGCTCCTTTGCCGCGCCGCCTCACGCCTTGGCGGCAGCGAGCGCGAGCCGGTCTATCGCTTTTTGGAAAGCAACACGGGCGTGGAAAAGTTCTGCCGCTTTATGGCCCTGCGCAAGGCCAACGACGGCAAGCCCTGGCGCGCCTTTGATACCGACCGCTACGACCCCGATTATTATTTCGCCTGGGCCTTCACGCAGTACGAATTCTGCCGCCAATGGGCCGACCTGCGTGCCTACGCCGCCACCCGCGGCGTGCGCCTGATGGGGGATATTCCTATCTACGTCGATTACGAAAGCGCCGACGTATGGGCCGACCGCCAGCTCTTTTTATTAAATGAAGATAACCTGCCCGCCGCCGTGGCCGGCGTGCCGCCCGATTACTTCTCCGAGACCGGGCAGCTTTGGGGCAACCCGCTCTACGATTGGGATCGCATGGCAGAGGATGCCTACGCCTGGTGGCGTGAGCGGCTGCGCCACACGCTCTCCTCGTTTGATTGCGTGCGCATCGACCACTTCCGCGCCTTCGCCTCCTACTACCACATCCCGGCCGAGGCAGAGGATGCCCGCGCCGGCCATTGGTGCAAGGGCCCCGGTGAAGCGCTGATCGACCGCCTGCGCGAGGTCGCCGCCCCCGGCCAGATCGTGGCCGAGGATCTGGGTGGCGAGGCACCCGAGGTCAAGGAGCTGCTTGGCTACAGCGGCTTTCCCGGCATGCGGGTCTTTCAGTTCGCCTTTTTAGACGAGGACCCCGAAAACACCCACCTGCCCTATAACTATCCGCACAACGCCGTCTCCTATACCGGCACGCATGATAACGATACCCTGCTCGGCTTCCTCTTCTCACGCACCGATGGCGAGCGGCGCCGCATCTTTGACTATTGCGGCTATACCGGCAGCGATATGGATCAGGGCTTTTCGGCCGTGCTGCGCACCATGTACGCCAGCCACGCCGGCCTGTTCATCCTGCCCCTGCAGGATCTTCTGCGCTACGGTGAAGACACCCGCATCAACCGCCCCGGCACGCCGCGCGGCAACTGGGAATACCGCGTCACCGCCGCCCAGCTCGCCTCGATCGACCCAGCGCCCTACGCCGCGCTGGCCAAAGCGTACGGCAGGTAAGGGAACCTGCCCCCACGAGAAAGGGCCGCCTCTGCCACCGTAGGGGTTGACAATCCCTCACCGCCTGCGGCGGAGCTCCCTTTACACAAGGGAGCCTTATCCGCCCACACGAGAAAGGGCCGCACCTATAACCGTAGGGGAGGGGTAGCGTAGCGGCGCCACGGTAGTGAATGACATGCCGGGGGCATGTCAGAGCCGTGGCGTGACCGAGCCGCAGCGAGAATTGCTCCTCCCGCACCAGCCTTATTCAACCCACCCCGTAGGGACCGACGTCCTCGGCGGTCCGCCCGATCCTTATTCAACCTTTCGGCGGAGCAAAAACCCCCTCCGCCCATAAAAAAAGGCGCGCCTTGGCGGCGCGCCCTTTTTTTCGTTACGGCAGCTTTACCGGTGGGAGACGGATGGTCGTATCCTGGTCCCAGGCATTCTCAGAATCACTCTCGCCCGTGGTCGCCATGATGCAATCGATCGCCCACAGGGTCAGCTTGGCGTCCGGTGCCGTGTATTCCATCCTTTTCATATCGCTACCTCGCGTTCTTTTATTTTCATTCCCATTGTAGCATGCGGGGGTGAATTTGTCAATCTTTTTTTCAAAATACCCTCATTTTTCCGGGCAAAACCCTCGTTTTTTTCCAAAATCCTCAAATTTTTGTACAAGTTGCACAAAAATGAGCCCTGATTTTTGGCAGGTTATTTTTTGCCCAGAATAAAATCTTTTGTTGACAAATGGAAAAGCTTGTGATATGATATAGATGTGTAAAAGTCTAAGGCGCTTATACAATCCACACAACGAAAGGAAAAAATCATGAAAAAACGCATTCTCAGCTTGTTGATGGCAGTGTGCATGGTTGCGGCTCTCGTGCCCGCCCTGCTTGTCTCTGTGACCGCCGCTGAAAACGCAGGCTTCACCACCGCCTTTGAATTCCAGGGCGAAAACTGGCCTACCTACGACAGCAATCCCGGTGGTACCGAATTCCAGTTCCATGGCAACTGGTCTGTTGGCTACTACAATGCCGGCGTGTATTCCGAGCACTCCTTTATGGATGGCACGCACAAGATCGTCGCGCACAACGGTAGCTACTGGGGTGGTACCGAGGGTACCGGTCTGTACCTGACCGCCGGTCGTCACATTCTGACCTCCGCGCTCCCCTACTACGGCACCACTACGTCCGGTGCCGCCGGCGCTGACTGTGCTTATACCGTTACCTACACCGCTCGCTACGAGGGTGCCGTTGACCTGAACTTTAAGGACATCACCCCCCGTCCTGACGAGCAGACGTACGTCATCCCCGCTGATCAGGTTCCGGCTATGTACATGGCCGTTCTGGTCAATGACAAGATGGTATGGCCTACCGTAGACGGTGAAATTACCGACCCGGCAGACCTGGCCCTCATTGCCAGCACCGCCGAGTATCAGGCACGTACCGACCTTGACCTGCTGAAGAACGTTCAGGTCAACATCGGCGATAAGATTCACTTCGTTTCCGCTGCGTTCAACACTTGGTTCGGTCTGATGATCCCCGAGGTTACCTACCACGATGGTTACGAGGTAGTTCCCTCCCGCATGAACCAGACCTACGGCCCCAGCGATAGAGCATGGCCTGCTCTCCGTGGTCTGAACGGCATTGGTGACCTGGTACAGACCAGCGCAAACTGGCAGTTCGGCACCTACAAGCCGGCTGATAAGACCTTTGCTCTTCACACCGCTCAGCAGAGAAACGGCGTTGATACCTGGTCCGGTCTGACCCGTGAGGTTGTCGATTACAATAAGAACAGCGGTATCCTGCTGAACTCCGGCGTTGATCTGAAGGGCGCTTACTTCTTCGGCACCGAGGATACTGCTGCCGGCGTATACCCGGCATACCGCACCACCGCGCTGGCTACCGGCACGGGTGAGGTTTCGGTAGGCAAGCTCTTCATCGCAGACGTAAACCAGGCCGAGCTGAAGAATGCTACCTGCTACGTAGACGTATATCAGAATGATAAGAAGGTTGGCTCCATCACCGTTAAGACGGATGCTGCAGGCGTTGCCACCGCTGATAAGACCATTTCCGGTCTGACCGTAAACAAGGGCGACGTATTTACCTTCGCTGCCGTTGGCGGCACCGGCGCCAAGACCCTGACCGCTCTGCCCACCATCACCTACACCGGTATCTCCTCCTTCATGGCTACCGCTACTACCGAGAAGTATGCGCTGGCACTTGAGGATTCTGCCGTTGTTGTTGATAAGACCATCGGCATGCAGTTCCTGGCTTACGCCACCATCGATACCTATAAGGATGCAACCGCAGCTAACCTCTACGTTTGGGATGCCTCCGTTGCTGACAAGACGCTGGAGAACGCTTCTGCCGTTGTTCCGCTGACTGTAAACGAGGATTTTGCATACACCGCTACCTACAATGGCTTCGCTCCGAAGGAAATGGTAGACGAGATCGCCGCTCAGGTCGTTGTGCTGAAGGGCGAGGAGAAGCTGGCTGAGTCGCCTGTAAGCACCTTCACGGTTGCAGAGGCTGCCCAGGCACAGTTCGATGCCTCCTTTGATGAGAGTGAGCGCGAGCTGATGGCTGCCGTTCTGAACTACGGTACCTACGCTCAGAAGTACTTCAACTACAAGACCGATGACCTGGCAAACAAGGATCTGGATCCTTCCTATGCCGCTATCGATCCCGATGATTACCTCTACTACGCAAAGTTTGACGGTCAGAAGATCGGCTCCCTGATCTCCGCTTCCGAGATCGATGCCTTCTCCCTGTACCTGGATAACAGCATCTCCATCCGTCTCTACATCAACCTGGATGATTACGAGAAGGAGAACTGCTCCATCATCGTTCAGCACGGCATGTCCGAGGACGAGTGCGTTGCCGACCGTGAGGGTCTGGCAGTTGACCTCGCAAACGGCGCCGCTCTGATCGAGGGCATCGCTCTGAACAAGCTCAGCGACGTACACTACCTGCGTCTGGCTGTTCAGGATGGCCGTTACCGTTACTACGGTTACACCTTCACCTACTCCGTAGAGTCCTTCGCCGCAAGAATGATGGATTCTACCGAGGCTAACCTGCCCGAGCTCCTCTGCGCAATGATGGAGCTGGGTAAGCAGCTTGCTGAATAAGTAAAGGAGGGATAAACGAAATGAAAAAGTATCTTGCTCCTGAAGTTGAACTGCTCTCTCTCGTAGCTGATCTGCTCATGGCATCCGGCGAGGATGTTCCCGGCACGTCCGTAGGCGGCAGCGACAACGAGACCGCAAAGGACTACATCGCTGATCTCGTAATCGGCAACGTAGACAACATCTAATAGCAAACCAAAAGAACCGCTCCTCGGAGCGGTTCTTTTTTTGCGCATTTGCGCCTGTTTTTGTGCGCGCAGCCGATAGGTTGAATAAGGCGGGTGCGGGCGGATGATATCCGCCCCTACAAGGAGAGACGCACCCACAACCGGTAGGGGAGGGGCTTGCTCCCGCCGCACGGGCCGTCGAAGGCGCCGGCCCCTACGAGGAATGGCCGCACCCACAACCGGTAGGGGAGGGGCTTGCTCCTCCCGCACCAACCTCCACTTTCTGTCATCCTGAGCCGTCAGGCGAAGGATCTTTTCGAGCGGAGCGAGAAATTTTTCTTCTTGTTGTTACACCCAGTTTCGCCTGGCGGCGAAAAGATCCTTCACCCCACAAGGGGTTCAGGATGACAGGTTGAATAAGATCGGTGCGGACAGTCGAGGACGCCTGTCCCTACGAAATGAGGCCGCCCATACCTTATTTATTCTTTTCGCCGCCAGGCGAAATAGGCTCCCTCCGGGAGGGAGCTGTCGAGCGCAGCGAGACTGAGGGAGTAATGGGTAGTGACAATAAGCAAAGAAATAAACTCTATTCTTGCTTTGTTTCGTAATCCATATCAACCGGGAAAGAGAATACCTATCAAGAGAATTTACACGTAAGAATATTC
>JAGASL010000061.1 GCA_017621755.1 Clostridia bacterium | reverse complement strand
CCAAGCGTACCGGCACGCCGCTCAGCCACCCGGCTAATCGGCCAGAAAGCGAGGCGTGCGTGTGCAGCACATCCGGCCGCTCCTGCCGGATCAGCCGCACCAGGCGAAAAAGGTCGCAAGCGCAAAGTGAGCGATCCCTGCCGCGCAGGACCGGTAGCACGCGAAAGCCCTGGGCGGAAAGGCGCGGTGCCATGGCGGCGCCGCGCGGTAGCACCACGGTATAGCAGGCGCGTGGCAGGGCAGAATGGGCCAGCAGGTTTTCCAGCAGGATGCCCGCGCCGCCTACGCCGCTGTCTGTTAGAATATGCAAGATCTTCATCGTTGCCTCCTGTGTGTTTCTTTGTTACACAGTATGCACCGTTTTGCCTCTTTTTTGCATGCAAAGCACGTGCCTTTGCCAAAAGTAAAGCCCCGTGCTGAAAGAAAAAAGCGCCCGCAGGCGCTTTTATTTATCCTTTTTTCTCTTGGCGCGAAAGTAGGCAGAGAGGATGCTTTTGCTCTCTTCACAACACACGCCCCCCGTGATACGGGGCTTGTGATTGAGTGGCAGGGTGTTCAGATCCACCACCGAGCCAAAGGCCCCGGCGCGCAGGTCAGGCGCGGCGTACACCACGCGGTCAATGCGGGCATTCACGATCGCGCCGGCGCACATGGGGCAGGGCTCCAGCGTCACGTACAGGGTGCAATCCGGCAGACGCCAGCCGCCTAAGCGGCGGCAGGCCGCCTCAATGGCCAGCACCTCGGCATGGTGGGTAGCGCATTTGCTTGTTTCCCGCGTGTTAAAGGCGGTGGCGATCACCTCGCCCCGGTGCAAAATCAGGGCACCAACAGGCACCTCGTCCTGTGCCCCTGCCTGCTCGGCCAGCGCAAGCGCCTGCTGCATATAAGCCGTATCCGCCTCGGTCATCGGTTCGTTGATCAATTCTTCTTTCATGGTATTCTCCTATAAGCAAGCATAAAGCAGCATCAGCAGCACGTATACGACCAGGGGCGAGCAGATAAGCTCGCGTAGCCAGCCGCGCGCGCTTGGTAGGGGCTTCCTTTTGCGGCGTAGTAGCACCAGCACGGAAAAACCGGCCAACAGAAAGATCATAAAGGTCACGGCCAGCTGCGCGGCCAGCCCACCCTGCTCGCCAAGCCACAGCGGCAGCCGTTGCAAAAGCAGCGAAAGCAGGTTGTTTGTAAAATGAAAAAGCACCGCAAACAGCACCGAGCCACCCAAAAGCGCCGCAAGCGAAAGAAAGAGACCGCCCACAAAGGCATAGGGCAGCTGGTATAGGCTGGCATGTAGCAGGGCAAACAGCAGGGCGCATTGCGGCACCGCCCGCGCTGGCGAGCGCCCCGCCAGCAGGCTGAGCACGCAAAGGCGCATGAGCAGCTCCTCCAGCACGGCCGGCACCAGCGCATGCTGCAAGATCTGCCTGCCAAGCCCCCCCTCGGCCGCGCTACCGCCGGTGGGCAGCCCCAGCGCAGTCATGATGCTGCCGGTCAGGGTCGAGACCAGCATCACGGCCGCCAAAAAGATAGGCAGCAGTGGCAGCACCCGGCGCAGCCCCGCCACCGTGGGCCGCTGGGTGGCAAGGCAGCCCTGCCCCGCAAAGAAGAGCAAAAACAGCGCAAGTGGCAGCAGATAGGAGGCGTAGTGCAGCAGCCGGCTTGCTACGCCGCCCGCCATGCCAGCGGCAAGCGAGAGCGCCAGCTCGGCCAGCAGCAATAATAGAACAGCGGCATCCGGCCGCATCGCACGTGTGCGCATCATGCTGCGACTCCTTTCGTTTTTCTTATATTGTAACGGAAAAAGAGCGCCCCGTCAAGAGAAAAAATCGTTTTGTCCAATCCAACGGTCGATTTGTACATGGTATACCGGATGAAATGTGATACAATGAAGGTAATCATGCTATTTGAGAAAGGAGCATCTCTTATGGAAAAATCAATTCTTACCTTTGATAAAAGCAGCTTTTACCTCAACGGCAAGCCCTTTCGTATTATAGGCGGTGATATCCATTATTTCCGCATCCTGCCTGCCGATTGGGGAAAGCGGTTAGACCTGGCTGTGGATTTTGGCCTGAACGTGGTACAGACCTACGTGCCCTGGAACGCGCATGAGCCAACACCCGGGACGTATTGCTTTGAGGGGCATTTAGACCTTGCCGCCTATTTGCAGGCCTGTGCCGACCGCGGCCTTTACGTTTTTCTGCGCCCCTCGCCCTACATCTGCTCGGAATGGGATCTGGGCGGCCTTCCCGCATGGCTGCTCCGTGACCGCGACATGGTCATTCGCTCGACCGACCGTGCCTACATGAAGGCGGTGCGGCGGTATTATGAAAAGCTGATATCGGTATTTCGCCCCTATTTGGCAACCAATGGCGGCCCCATTCTGGCCGTGGCTGTTGAAAATGAATACGGCAGCTACGGCAACGAGCATGCCTATATCGAGGAAATAGGCAAGCTGATGCGTGAAAACGGCGTTGACGTGCCCTTCTACACGGCAGACGGCGGTACCACCGCCCACATTACCTTTGGCCGCCATAAGGATGATTTTGTCGGCGTGGACTACCGCGCTACGCGCGGCAGCTCTGCCCATGCGAAGATGGTGACCGACAAGATGCTGAATTCCCCCTATTTTGCGGCTGAATTCTGGGCAGGCCGCTCGATGCACTGGGGCGAGCCCTTTTACCATCGCGAGCCGGCCGATACGTCAGACGGCTTCCGCGAGCTGTTAGAGCTGGGCGGCAACGTCTGCTTCTATATGTTCTCGGGCGGTAGCAACTTCGGCTTTATGGGCGGCGCCAACTATGGGCAATCCTATTCGCCGCGCCCCGGTACGCCCATCCCACGTTACGTGCCGCACACCACCTCGTACGACGTGGATGCGCTGATCAGTGAGGACGGTATTCCCACCGAAAAATACTACCTCTGCCGTGACGAGCTGGATAGATATATGGGTCGCCCGCTCCGCCCGCATGATCCGCCCAAGAGAGAAACGCAGGCTCTGCAGATCAAGCTGGCGCAGGCAGCCCCCCTGTTAGATAACCTGGATGCCCTGACCGGCCGCTATTCCGAGGGTATTTTACCGCGCCCGATGGAGGATTACGGCCAAAGCTACGGCATGATCCTTTACACCCAGCAGCTGGATGGCTACGAGGGGGAAAGCCGCCCTCTTGCGCCGGAAAACCTGCGTGACCGCGCCAGCATCTATACCGATGGTGAATATTTTGCCACCTACATGCGTGACCGCGGCGTCAAGACCGCCGGCGCCCCGGTTCAGAACGGCAAGGCGATGTATACGCCCAAGCCGGAGGGAACGCAGATCGACGTGCTGGTTGAAAACCTGGGTCGTGTGAACTACGGCCACGAAATTCCCTTTGAGCGTAAGGGCATCACCGCGCTTACCTTCGGTATCAAGCTCTACGGCTGCAAAACGCGCACCCTGCCGCTGGACGATCTCTCCCGCCTTGCCTGGCAGGAAAACAGCGAAACGGATTTTGTAGCCAACAAGCCCGTGTTCCTGCGCGGCGAGTTTGATGCTAAAGCAGGTGCCGATAGCTACGTGCATTTTGCCGGCTTCTCGCACGGCTATATCTGGGTCAACGGCTTCTCGCTTGGCCGCTACGATTCCTGCGGCCCGCAGATGACCTTGTATCTGCCCGGCTGCCTGCTAAAGGAAAGCGGCAACGTGATCGAGGTGCTGGACGTGCTGCCCACGCAGCACAACGCGCAGATCGAGCTGCTTGACCACCACATCCTGGAAGGGGATGCGGAGGAGCTGTCATAAAAAAAGCAAAAGCGCCACCGTAGGGTGGCGCTTTTGCATATTCCACGCATTTCGGAAAAGTAGAGAATGCCATAGAAATGGGCGCTTTCCCTCTGTTATAATGAATTATACGAAAAATCAATCGCGAGGTGTGAATATGGGAATTATCAACGATACCTTTATGCTGAAGAATGAGACCGGCCGCCGCCTGTACGAGGCGTACGCCGCCGGCCAGCCGATCATCGACTATCATTGCCACCTGAGCCCGGAGCAGATCGCAAAGGACTACCGCTTTGCCAACGTGACCGAGCTGTTTCTCGGCGGTGACCACTACAAGTGGCGCCAGATGCGCACCGCCGGTATTGACGAGCGGCTGATCACCGGAGACGGTGACCCCTATGACAAATTCCTGGCCTACGCTACCATGATGCCCGGGCTGATCGGTAATCCGCTCTACCATTGGACGGCGCTGGAGCTGAAGCGCTATTTTGATATCGACGAGCCGCTCTGCCGTGAGAGCGCCCGCCGCATTTACGATGCCTGCAACGAGATGCTGAAGGATCCCTCCTTCTCGGCGCGCAATCTGATCCTGCGCTCCAACGTGCGCGCCCTGTGCACCACCGACGATCCGATCGACTGCCTGGCCTTCCACCGCCAGCTGCGCGAGGAGAGGTACCCGGTCAAGGTGCTGCCCACCTTCCGCCCTGATAAGGCGCTGGCCGTGGAAAAGGAAAGCTTCCCACTCTATATGCAGGCGGCCGGCGTGAAAACGTATGACGAGCTGCTTGCCTTCCTATCTGCCCGCATCACCTTCTTTGCCGAGAGCGGCTGCCGCCTCTCTGACCACTCGCTTGAGCGCGTTGCCTTCGTTTCGGGCGACCCGTGTGTCGCGTTTGAAAAGGCTATGCGGGGTGAGATGCCTACGGTAGAGGAGGCAGATGCCTTCCGCTCGGCCGTGATGCTGCACCTTGGCGGCGAGTACGCAAAGCATGATTTTGCCATGCAGCTGCACATTGGCGCCCTGCGGAATAACAATACCAATATGTTCCGCAAGCTGGGTGCCGACACCGGCTTTGATTCGATCAACGATTTCCGCGTGGCCGAAGGGCTCTCCCGCCTGCTGGACAATATGAATAGCGGCGCCGGCCTGCCCAAGACCATTCTCTACACCCTGAACCCGAAGGATAATTACGTGCTGGGCGCCATGATCGGCAATTTCCAAAGCAGCCCGGCCGGCAAGATGCAGTTTGGCTCCGGCTGGTGGTTCAACGATAACCGTGACGGCATGGAGGCGCAGATGTGCGCCCTGGCCAACCTGGGCATGCTTTCGCAGTTCGTCGGCATGCTGACCGATTCGCGCAGCCTGGTCTCCTACCCGCGGCACGAATATTTCCGCCGCATCCTATGCAACCTGCTTGGCAAGTGGGTCGAGGAGGGCGAATACCCGAACGATGAAGCAGCCCTTGGCGAGATTGTCACCAATATCTGCTACCGCAACGCGGAGAGATATTTTAACTTCTAAGCGAGCGGCGCTTTTTGAAACGAGAGCCCCCGTGTGTTGCGTGCAACACACGGGGGCTTTTGCATTCAAAAATCATTTGCCGGGGCGAGGATATCTGAAGGATGTAATGTGCCAAAATTGACCACTCTTTTTCCAAGCTTGTTGGCATAGCGATAGGTTTGATAGGCACCGCCCCAGTCATGATTGACATATGCGACAACGATGTCTGCTTGTTGAACCATCCATCGGTTGCAGTAAAAGATGGCATATTTAAGGGGAACATGCTCTATAGGTGGATAAAGGATAGCATCATAATCATTCGACAAGGGTTCTTTTTTGTAAGATTTTTTGAAATAGGGGGTAATATATATCAAACTGGTGTTCGGATGTTCTCGTCGATATGCTTTTCCGCAATGAAGCATAAAGCGATCAAAGCTTCCGTGGTTTCCCAAGTAGAGTTCTGCTGCTTCATTCCCGATCGTATGATTAAAAAAAGAGAGGAGCATTTCTTTTTTTAGATTTGTTTCTGAAAAATCAGAGTGGCCGCAAAAAGTTATTATCATAGCGTTTCTCCAAACATGCTCTACATAAAGACAACTCAAATTATACTCTATATATAGACAATTGTCAAGTGAGAGAGTATAAATTATACTGTAGATGAGGTGATGCTATGATATCCTACAAGCCGCTCTACAGAACGATGAAGGCAAAACACATATCGACCTATAAGCTGATCAACGAATTCGGTGTTAGCCGTAGCTTGCTTGATCGTTTGCGGCATGATAAGCCCATTAGCACCGTTACTTTGAATGATTTATGCCGGTTTTTGGATTGCCGGGTAGAGGATGTACTGGAATATATTGAAGAGGAGCAGGCGTAACGCCTGCTCTTTTTGGCGAAATTCTCCATATCTCTTGACAAACCTGTCTTATATTAGTAAAATATAAGTAGCAAGCTTTTTTGCCGTTATGCTAAAAAATACATATTTTTTGCTAAAAACTACATTTCGTTTTGCAAATTTGTGTGGTATCATGCGAGTGAAGAGCCTATTACGGCAATATTGATTCAACATGATGGAGGAACCAACTATGGCAAACAATCGTTACATTGGTGCATACCCCAAGATCGGCATTCGCCCCACGATCGATGGCCGCCGCGGTGCGCTGGGCGTTCGTGAATCGCTTGAGGAGCAGACCATGAATATGGCGCGTGCCGCCGCTGACCTGTTCCGCGAGAATCTTCGCTATTCCAACGGCGAGCCGGTTGACGTTGTCATCGCCGATACCACCATCGGCCGCGTGGCTGAGGCAGCAGCCTGTGAGGAAAAGTTCGCGCGCGAGGGCGTTGCCGTTACGCTGACCGTTACCCCCTGCTGGTGCTACGGTGCCGAAACGATGGATATGAACCCCGATACCATTAAGGGCGTTTGGGGCTTTAACGGAACCGAAAGACCGGGTGCCGTATACCTGGCCTCCGTTCTTGCTACCCATGCGCAGAAGGGCCTGCCGGCCTTTGGCATCTATGGGCATGACGTGCAGGATGCAGACGATACCAGCATCCCCGCTGATGTGCGCGAAAAGCTGCTGCGCTTTGGCCGTGCTGCCGTTGCTGCCGTTAGCATGCGCGGTAAATCCTATCTGCAGATCGGCTCGGTCTGCATGGGCATTGGCGGCTCTGTTATCAATCACGATTTCATTGAGGATTATCTTGGCATGCGCGTTGAGTCGGTTGACGAGGTTGAGATCATTCGCCGCATGACCGAGGAGATCTATGACAAGGACGAGTTCGAGCGCGCGATGAAGTGGGCAAAGGAGCACTGCATCGAGGGCTTTGATAAGAACCCCGACTTCCTGCAGAAGACCCGCGAGCAGAAGGATAGCGACTGGGAATTCGTGGTGAAGATGGCCATCATCGTCAAGGATCTGATGAATGGCAACAAGAACCTGCCAAAGGGCTGCGAGGAGGAGGCAGTTGGCCACAACGCCATCGCTGCCGGCTTCCAGGGTCAGCGCCAGTGGACAGACTTCTACCCCAACGGCGACTTTGCCGAGGCCATGCTCAACACCTCCTTTGACTGGAACGGCGCGCGTGAGCCGTACATCCTGGCAACCGAGAACGACGTGCTGAACGGCCTTGGTATGCTGTTCATGAAGCTTTTGACCAACCGCGCGCAGATCTTTGCCGACGTGCGCACCTACTGGAGCGGCGACGCGCTGAAGAAGGCCGCCAACTACGAGCTGACCGGCCACGCCAAGGAGGCAGACGGCTTTATCCACCTCATCAACTCCGGCGCTGCCTGCCTTGATGCCTGCGGCGAGGTGAAGGATGCTGACGGTAACGCCACCATGAAGCCCTGGTACGAGATGACCGAGGCCGATGCCGACGTGGTGATGAAGAACACCACCTGGAACTATGCTGACTGCGGCTACTTCCGCGGCGGCGGCTATTCCTCCCGCTTTGTGACCCGCACCGAGATGCCCTGCACCATGATCCGCCTGAACCTGGTCAAGGGTCTTGGCCCGGTGCTGCAGATCGCCGAGGGCTGGACGGTATCCCTGCCTGAGGATGTCAATGACATTCTGTGGAAGAGAACCGACTACACCTGGCCCTGCACCTGGTTTGCACCGCGCTGCGACGGTAAGGAGGGTAGCCCCTTTAAGACCGCCTATGACGTGATGAACAACTGGGGTGCCAACCACGGTGCTATCAGCTACGGCCACATCGGTGCCGATCTGATCACGCTCTGCTCTATGCTCCGTATCCCGGTCTGCATGCACAACGTGCCGGAGGAAAAGATCTTCCGCCCTGCCGCCTGGAATGCCTTTGGCATGGATAAGGAAGGCCAGGATTACCGCGCTTGCGCGACCTACGGCCCGCTGTTCAAGAAATAAAATCATACAAAAGCCTCTCTTTTTGAGAGGCTTTTGCCGAAATTTACATAGAAACGAGGCTTCACGATGCTGAAAGGAATTTCCCCCCTTCTATCCCCTGAGCTGCTGAAGGTGCTGTGCGAAATGGGGCATGGCGATTATTTGGTACTGGCAGACGGTAACTTCCCGGCTGAGGCTGTTGGCAAAAATGCCAAGGTCATTCGCTGTGATGGACACGGCGTGCCGGAGCTGCTGGAGGCCATTCTCAAGCTCTTTCCCTTAGACACCTACGTAGAAAAGCCCTGCGGCCTGATGCAGGTCACCCCCGGCGACCCGGTCAAGACGCCGATCTGGGACGTTTACCGCGATACGGTCGCACACTATGACGAGCGCGGTGCCGCCGCCTTTGAGGAGATCGAGCGGTTTGCGTTTTACGAAAAGGCGCGTGGCGCGTATGCCATCATCGCCACCGGCGAGCGTGCCATTTATGCCAACCTGATTTTACAGAAGGGAGTTGTAACAGAATGAAGCCTACCTACTATCTCGCCATTGACTTTGGTGCCTCCAGCGGCCGCCATATCTTAGGCCATATTGAGGATGGAAAAATGCTGCTTGAGGAGGTCTACCGCTTTGATAATAACGTGGTAGAGCGTAACGGCCACCTGTGCTGGGAATATGACCGCCTGTTTGAGGAGGTGCTGAACGGCCTGCGCCGCTGCCGCGAGCTGGGCAAGATCCCCACCTATATGGGCATTGATACCTGGGGCGTGGATTTTGTGCTGCTGGATGGGCAGGACAAGGTGATCGGCGATACAGTCGCCTACCGCGATTCCCGCACCGAGGGGATGGAGAAGCTGGTTTATGAAAAGGTACCAGCCGAGGAGCTATATCGCCGTACCGGCATCGTGTACCAGCCCTTTAATTCGCTCTTTCAGATGGTAGCCCTGCGCGAGCAGGCGCCCGAGCAGTTAGAGGCCGCGCGCACGATCCTGTTTGTGCCCGCCTATTTCAACTTCCTGCTCACCGGGCAGAAGTGTAATGAATACACCATGGCATCCACCTCGCAGATGGTAGATGCCGAAACGCGCAACTGGGATTACGAGCTGCTTGGCAAGCTTTGCCTGCCGGGCGAGATCTGCGACCGCCTGCGCATGCCGGGCGAGCTGGTTGGCACCTTTACGCAAGAGGTGCGTGATGCCGTAGGCTTTGATTGCCGCGTGCTGCTGCCCGCCTGTCACGATACCGCCTCTGCAGTGGCGGCTGTGCCCTGCGAGCAGGAATCCTTTGCTTACATCAGCTCCGGCACCTGGTCGCTCTTTGGTACCGAGCTGCGCGAGGCCGTTGCCACGCGCGAGGCGCTGGAGGCCGGCTTTACCAACGAGGGCGGCTATGAGGGGCGCTATCGCTTCTTAAAGAATATTATGGGTCTTTGGATGATCCAGTCTGCCCGCCGGGAATGGAAGGCAGAGGGAAAGAGCTATTCCTTTGCCGAGCTGTGTGAGGAGGCCGCTAAGGCTGACGATTTCCCCTCTCGCGTGCGGGTAGAGGATAACCGCTTCCTGGCACCCGCCGGCATGATCGCCGAGGTGCAGGCCGCCTGCCGTGAAAGTGGCCAGCCCGTACCCGAGACAGTTGGCGAGGTATCGGCCGTGATCTACCACAGTCTGGCCGATTGCTATGCCCGCGCACTCGCGCAGATGGAATCCATCACCGGTCAGCACTTTGCCGAGCTGTGCATCGTGGGCGGTGGCAGCCAGGCCGATTACCTGAACGAGCTGACCGCCAAGGCCACCGGCCGCGTGGTGCTGGCAGGCCCGTCTGAGGCAACCGCCATTGGCAACCTGGCAGTACAGATGATCGCCGCGGGCGAGGTAAAGGATCTGCTTGCGGCTCGCCGTTTGATCAAGGCTTCCTTCGCCGTGAAGAGGATCGAGGCGTAATATGAAGATCTTAGCCATTGGTAATAGTTTCTCGCAGGATGCTACGCGCTACCTGCACGGCATCGCGCGTGCCGATCACCAGCCGATGAAGGTGGTCAATCTGTTTATCGGCGGCTGCTCGCTTGAGCGCCACTACCGCAATATGATGGCGAAGGACCGCGCCTATTCGATGGAACTGAATGGCGAAGCCTCCGGCTTTATGGTCTCGCTTGACGAGGCGCTGTATGCCGATTATTATGACGTGATCACGCTGCAACAGGTCAGCCAGGGGGCACCGTTTTATAAGACCTACCAGCCCTACCTGGATGAGCTGGCTGCCTACGTGCGCCGCGCCGTGCCGCGCGCCAAGTTGTATCTGCACCAGACCTGGGCGTATGAAGAGAACAGCTATCGCCTGTGCGAGGAGCTGAAATATGCAAAAACGGAGGACATGATGGCTGCCGTGCGCGCCTCGTATGCCACCGCCGCTGCCGCGGTCGGGGCAGATATCATCCCATCCGGCGAGACGATGCTGAATCTCTCGCGCCTGGGGATTGAAAAGCCGCATCGCGATACCTTCCACGCCTCGCTCGGTGTGGGGCGCTATGCGCTGGCGCTTACCTGGTACGGTAAGCTTACCGGCCGCGATTTCAGCGAAAACAGCTTCCGTGATTTTGATATTCCCGTAAGCGAGGACGAGGTGGCCATCGCCAAAGAGGCCGCCCGCCGCGCTTTGCGCGGCGGGGACGAGGTGGGAACTTTTTGAAAAAAGTTCCCACACCCTCAAAAACCTTTCGGGATTGATAAAGGGCTATACGCCTGCTTGGCTGCTTCGCGGCAGTGTGGCCGCGGGGCACCCGTTTGCATTCGCAAACTGGCACCGGCGTATAGAAAAAAGGCTTGCAAGAAACGTTTCTTGCAAGCCTTTTTTTGGTGCTCGTTTGCGGTACGCAAACAGGTTATCTGCGGTTATGCTGTGGAGAGCGCCTGGTTGCTCTCGTCGCCCTGTCGTGATACCGGGCGGCGGCGTTGCACCGAACGTGGCGGCCACAGAGAAAGCGGCGGCGTAACCGTCAGCGTTACTTCCTGCGGGCCGTCGAGGACGTCGGCTCCTACAAAAACATCTGCGTGCGCCATGCCCATTTCCATAAAAGTTTTTGAAGGTGCAGGAAACTTTTTTCAAAAAGTTTCTTGCATTCCCCTCCGCTTTTTCAAAAAGTTCCCGCATCGTCTCTTTCGCCTTATTCCAACCACGTATCGCTGATCACTACGTCCACCGTCAGCGGCACGGAAAGGTCTGCTGCCTGCTCCATCTCCTCACGCAGGATCACCGCTGCCCGTTCGGCCACGGAGCGCTCGGCCTCTAAGATCAGCTCGTCATGCACCTGCATGACCAGGCGCGCGTCGATGCCCTCTGCCTGCAGGCGGCGGTCAACGCGCAGCATAGCGATCTTCATAATATCGGCGGCCGTGCCCTGGATGGGGCTATTCATGGCCACGCGCTCGCCAAATTTGCGCGTTACCTTGTTCTGCACGTGCAGCTCGGGCACCGTGCGGCGCCGGCCGTACAGCGTGCTGACGTAGCCGTCCTCATACGCCCTTGCGATCGTTTTTTGCATATAATCGGCCACGCCCGGGTAGGTGGCGAAGTAGGAATCGATATACGCCTTCGCGGCCCCGGTGGTAATGCCCAGGTCGCCCGCCAGCGAAAAGGCGCTGATGCCGTATACGATACCAAAGTTCACCGCCTTGGCGCGCTTGCGCAGGTCGTCTGTCACCTCTTGGGGGGAAAGACCAAATACGGCCGCCGCCGTGGTGGTGTGAATATCCACGCCGGAGCGGAATGCCTCGATCATCACGGCATCCCCGGCCATGTGTGCCAAGAGGCGCAGCTCGATCTGCGAATAGTCGGCATCCACCAGCACGTAATTTTCGTTCTCTGGGATGAAATAGCGGCGCATCTCACGCCCCAGCTCGGTGCGGATGGGAATGTTCTGCAAATTCGGCTCGGCAGACGAAAGGCGGCCGGTGGCCGTGAGCGCCTGCTTGAAATCGGTGTGGATGCGGTCATTTTCGTCCACCACGCGCAAAAGGCCGACCGCGTAGGTCGCGTACAGCTTGGCGATCTGGCGGTAATCAAGGATCAGACCAACGATCGGGTGAATACGGCGCAGATGGTTGAGCACCTCTACGTCGGTCGAATAGCCGCTTTTCGTCTTTTTCTCGGCCGGCAGACCCAGCTTCTCGAACAGGATGTGCCCGAGCTGCTTGGGGGAATTGATATTGAATTCCTCACCCGCCATGCGGTAGATCTCATCGGTCAGGTTGTTCATGGCGCTTTCTAACTGGGCGCGGAAGGTTTCCATCCCGGCACGGTCAAGCTTAAAGCCGGTTGCCTCGATCCTGGCCAGCAGCATGGCAAGCGGCAGCTCGATC
Organism: Clostridia bacterium; assembly: GCA_017621755.1. Taxonomy (GTDB): domain Bacteria; phylum Bacillota; class Clostridia; order Oscillospirales; family CAG-272; genus UBA1740. Next base: position 135,461 of record JAGASL010000061.1, on the reverse strand, counting down.
TCGCGCAAAAGCGCCGTGGCACCTACCTCCTCTACCCGCTTGCCAAGCGCCAGGCGCAGGGCAGGCAGCAGATGGGCGTATGGCTCGCCCTCGCTTGGCGTGCTGCCAAGGTAGACCGTGCAAAGCGAGGCGGGCGTGGGCGCACCGCCGGCCGCATCCACGGCGTAGGCGTACAGCATCACGTCCTCTGGCACGCCGCCAAGCGAAACGCCGCGCGCACGCAGGGCGTGATAAAGTGCCTTGCCGTCATACGTCAGCAGGGTGTGCGTGCTGTTAAACAGCGGCGCAAGGGCTGTCATATCGCCGTTATAGAGGAAGTTTTCTTCCTTTATATTTATATAGAGGCTCTCGGCAGAAAAGCAGACCGAAATGTCGCTTGCCGCCCCGGCGGCGGAAAGAATCTCGGCGGCCGTGGCCGGGTGGTAGCAAACGGTATCGGTGCAGACCGGGGTGGCTCCCTCGGCCGGCGCCTCGGCCGGCTCCTCTACCCGGTCAAGGCCAAAGCGGCGGATCAGGGCAGAGAACTCCAGCTCTACGAATTTTTCACGTAGCGCGGCGCGGTTCATGCCGCGATAGGCCAGATCGTCAAGCGATCTGTCGATCGGCGCATCCCGCAGGATGGTGACCAAGGTCTTGGAGATATAAGCCATCTCGCGCCCGGCCTCCAGCTTAGCGCGCAGACCCTTGGTGATATCCGGCGCGTCAAGATGCGCGTATACGGCATCCAGCGAGCCGTGCTCGGCAATCAGGCGGAAGGCAGTCTTTTCACCCACGCCCGGCACACCGGGAATATTGTCGGAGGAGTCGCCCATCAGCGCCTTCACGTCCACAAACTGCTCCGGCTCTACGCCGTATTTGGCAAAAAAGGCGTCGCGGTCCATGCAGGCGGTCTCGGCATTGCCGGCCAGCAGCACGCTGACCTGCGGCGAGATCAGCTGCAGCAGGTCACGGTCGCCGGAAAGGACGTAGGCGTGCAGGTCGGGGTCTGCCGTTGTCATGGCGGATACCGTGCCCAAAATATCGTCAGCCTCGTAGCCCTCTAATTCTAAGCGGCAAAGCCCCATATACTCGGCACAGAGCTTGGCATCGTCTAACTGCGAGCGAAGCTCCTCGGGCATGCCGTGGCGATTGGCCTTGTAGGGCTCGTACATCTGGTGGCGGAAGGTGGGGGCGCGCAGGTCAAAGGCGATGGCGGCATAATCCGGCTGCAGCGACTCTAATTCGCGGTGCAGAATATTCACCAGGCCGTAGATGGCGTTGGTAAAGCGGCCATCCTTGCTGGTCGTCATGGCGCGAATGCCAAAAAAGGCGCGGTTGAGAATGCTGTTGCCGTCAATGATCAGAATTTTTTTCATATACGTTCCCTTTTCGAGAAACGCCGGCGCTTAGGCCGGCGTTCTTGTTTATTCGTTTTCTTGTGCGGGTGCTTCCTCTTCGGCGGGCAAGGCCTCCAGCGGCTCACCGCTCTCGCTCTCCTCGGCTTCCTCACCGGCGGTCTCGGCCGCCGTGTTCAGAAAATGCTGCACCATCCGGTGCACTGCGGGTAGCTCGTAGGGTAGGATCTGCAGCAGGCGCGCCAACAGATACAGGGCACCGGCCAGCAGCACGAAATCATAGACCGTGGTCAATACCAGCACCTGGCCACGAAGTAGGTTGTAAAGCAGATTGGGCACCGAGGCTGTAGCGCACAGCAGCAGCGCCGTGGCCGTGGTAAAATAATACAGCGGCCTGCAGGGCTGGCCAAGCAGCGCGCGTGCTTCACCGATGAAAAAGCAGGCAAGCAGCAAAAAGGCAGAAAGGTGCAGCAGCTTGGGCGGCTCGTTCATGTGGGAGGAGCGGTCAAAATACAGAAGAATGGCTGTAAACAGGGCAAAGAAGGCAGGTGCCAGCCCCAGCAGCGCGTGGCGCATCCCTTGCGCCTCATCACGGCGGAAGAAGAGCCCGAAATAGACAAGCGAGATCAAAGCGCCGATGGCCGAGATCACGCAAAAGAGCTTTGTAAGGCCGGCCGGTGCGGCGGGAACCGAGAGAAAGCCGGAAATGGCGGCCACCGCCATGGTGACCAAAAAGAAGGCGCCTGCGAACAAAACGCTCAGGCTGCCGCGTAGAGAGGGGGCAGGAAACTCCTTGCGGCAGAGAATAGCCAGAATGAAAAACAGCAAAATCGAGATGGCCACCACCCACAGGTAGGCTGTGTGCAGCGGGCTTCTGCTTTGAAAATAGCCGCTGGCCGCATCAAGCTCTGTAAATAGAGCGGCGGCGCGCAGGATCAGCGCGATCAGCGAAAGAAACGGGGTAAAGATAATGCCGCAGATCAGCAGCAAACGCTTATGCTTCGTCATGGGGGATTCCTTCCTTTTTATATATACGCCTTCATTATACCACTTTTTTGAAAAAAAAGCAGCAGCAAAGCACGAAAAATGCCTGAAAAATGTAAAAATTTTTATTTTTGTGCAGATTGCACAAAAAACGGGACAAAATTTTGTGAAATTTTTTCGCGAAATTTTGAAAAAAATTGCATAATACTCTTGCAAAAGCAGGAAAAATCCTGTATAATTATAAGGCTTGATATGCGATGAAGCGAGAGGTTGCCGTCTTTGACGGGTAATTTTCGTGGAGTATGTCCGATATGAACCGGGCGACAGCAAGTGTTTTGTGCTCCTTGTGGGGCAAAAACACCGTGCTTTCCCACTCCGGGCGCATCTGTGCGGCAGATTACCCCGGATTTTGTCAGGGCAAAAAAGAAACGCCCGGCACGGTGTGAACGAGCTGGCCCCAAGCAAAAACAAAGAAGGAGGCAAAACCATGGCAGCAAAAGAGAAAATCAGAGTGAGACTCAAGAGCTTTGACCACACCCTCGTCGACGCCGCAGCGGAGAAGGTAGTGGAAATTGCAAAGAGAAACGGCAGCGCCGTATCCGGCCCCATTCCGCTCCCGACTGAGAAGGAGATCGTAACGATCCTCCGTGCTGTTCACAAGTATAAGGACAGCCGTGAGCAGTTTGAGACCAGAACTCACAAGAGACTGATCGACATTCTCAACCCCGTGCAGAAGACCATCGAGGCTCTGATGAGCATCGAGCTTCCCGCTGGCGTAGAGATCGAGATCAAGGCGTAACCCCAGAACCCCGCACCCTCGCGGTCAAGTTGACGTCACCGTGCGCAGCACGATAATCCAAAACGTCAACCAATAACCTAATGGAGGAAAACATGAAAAAAGGCATTATCGGCAAGAAGCTCGGCATGACCCAGATCTTTGATGAGAAGGGAAATGTCATCCCCGTAACCCTGATCGAGGCTGGTCCCTGTGCAGTAGCACAGAAGAAGACGGTTGAGACCGACGGTTACAACGCGCTGCAGCTCGCTTACAGCGACGTCAGCGCCAAGCACGTAAACCGTGCAGAGGCAGGCCACTTCAAGAAGGCTGGCATCACTGCCAAGAGACACCTCAAGGAATTCCGCCTCGAGGATTGCTCCGCTAACGTAGGTGACGTTATATCCGTCGATACCTTCGCCGCAGGCGAGAAGGTCGACATTACCGGTATAACCAAGGGCCACGGCTACACGGGCGCGATCAAGAGATGGAACCTGCACATGCTGGGCAAGACGCACGGTATCGGTCCGATCCACCGTCAGTCTGGTTCCATGGGTGTTATCGACCCTGCAAGAATCTTCAAGAACAAGAAGATGGCCGGTCAGTATGGTAACGAACAGGTAACGGTTCTCAACCTTGCCGTTGTTAAGATTGATTCGGAAAAGAACCTCATCGCCGTGAAGGGCGCTGTTCCCGGTGCAAAGGGCAGCATCGTATTCATCCGCGATTCGGTAAAAGCATAACGGAAGGAGGAAAACACAATGCCTAATATGAAAGTTGTTGATATGGCGGGCAAGGAAGTCGGCACGATCGAGCTGTCCGAAACCGTTTTCGGCGCTGATGTGAATAGCTCCGTCCTCCACACCGCTGTAAAGGTATATCTGGCAAACCAGAGACAGGGTACCCAGTCCACGCTGACCCGTACCGAGGTTTCCGGTGGCGGTAAGAAGCCCTGGAAGCAGAAGGGTACCGGCCGTGCAAGACAGGGCTCTACCCGTGCTCCGCAGTGGACGCACGGCGGCGTAGCACTCGGCCCGAAGCCGCGTAGCTACCGCATGACCGTGAACAAGAAGGAAAAGCGTCTGGCTCTGTTCGGCGCTCTCTCCGCTAAGGTTGCAGGCAACGAGATGGTTGTTGTTGACAACATCGCCGCTACCTCCTACAAGACCAAGGCTATGGTAGAGATGCTGACCGCGCTTGGCGCACAGAAGAAGGCGCTCATCGTTCTCCCGTCTGTTGATCCGATGGTAGTAAAGAGCTGCGCCAACATCCCCGGCGTGAAGACCACCGTTCACAACGCCGTTAACGTATACGACGTTCTGAACTGCGATACGCTGATCGTAGCCAAGGGCGCTGTTGAGAAAATCGAGGAGGTATATGCGAAATGATGAAGTCTGCTGATACCATCATCGTAAAGCCGATCATCTCTGAGAAGAGCATGGATGGCCTTGCAAACAAGTGCTACACCTTCGAGGTACAGGATGGCGCTACCAAGCCCGAGATCGCACACGCGGTTGAGGAAATGTTCGGCGTGAAGGTCGAGAGCGTCAACACCATCAATGTCAATAAGAAGCCGAAGCGCCTGGGCGTGCATGCCGGCTTCAAGAGTGCCTGGAAGAAAGCGATCGTCACCCTCACAGCCGAATCGAAGACTATCGAGTTCTTCGATAGCATGAATTAAGTTGGGAGGATAAAAGAATGCCTACGATGAAGTATAAACCGACGACCCCTGCTCGCCGGCACATGGTGACCCCCTCCTTTGAGGAGCTTACCAAGTTTGCCCCCGAGAAGTCGTTGATCGCAACGAAGAAAAAGCATGCTGGCCGTAACAGCTACGGCAAGATCACCGTTCGTCATCACGGCGGCGGCAACAAGCTGAAGTACAGAATTATCGACTTCAAGCGTCAGGATACCGATCCGGCAAAGGTTATCGGCGTTGAGTACGACCCGAACCGCACCGCTTACATTGCCCTTCTCGAGACCGAGGCTGGCAAGAAGAGCTACGTGATCGCTCCTGCAGGCGTTACCGATGGTGACGTCCTCTACTCCGGTGCCGATGCGGATATTAAGCCCGGCAACACCCTGCCGATCGCTAACATCCCGGTAGGTACCTTCATTCACAATATTGAGCTTTACCCCGGTAAGGGTGCCCAGCTCGTCCGCTCCGCCGGCGCCGCAGCCCAGCTGATGGCAAAGGAGAACGGCCAGGCACAGGTAAGACTTCCCTCCGGCGAGGTGCGCATCATCCGTCTGGAGTGCAAGGCTACCATCGGTCAGGTTGGTAACATCGAGCATGATACCATCAAGATCGGTAAGGCCGGTAAGAAGCGTCACATGGGTATCCGTCCTACCGTACGCGGTTCTGTAATGAACCCCTGCGACCACCCGCACGGTGGTGGTGAAGGTCGTGCTCCGATTGGTCGTCCCGGCCCGGTTACCCCTTGGGGCAAGCCCGCTCTGGGTTACAAGACCAGAGACCACAAGGCCAGAACGAACAAGTTCATTGTTAAGCGCAGAAACAGCAAGTGATGTCGCTTAGATTTGAGAAGGAGGAACACTTATGAGCAGAAGCCTGAAAAAAGCGCCTTATGTTGAAGAAAAGCTCTTCAACAGAATCGTTGCTATGAACGAAAAGGGTGAAAAGAAGGTCCTCAAGACCTGGTCTCGCTCGTCCACCATCTTCCCGGAATTTGTCGGTCATACTATTGCTGTTCATGACGGCAGAAAGCATGTTCCGGTATATGTTATCGAGGATATGGTTGGTCACAAGCTTGGCGAGTTCGCACCCACGCGCACTTTCAAGGGACATGCCGGTTCGAAGACTTCGAACAACGGTAAATAATAATTCGATTTCGCAAGAAAGCGAGAGGAGGCAAAGCCTGATATTATGGAAGCAGCAAAGGCACATCTTAAGTATGTGAGAATCTCCCCCCGCAAGGTCAAGATCGTTCTTGATCTCATCCGGGGCAAGGATACCGATACTGCCATGGCTATTCTGAAGAATACGCGCAAGGCTGCATCGGAATATCTCATTAAGCTCCTGAAGAGCGCGGTAGCAAACGCGGAGCATAACTTCCACATGGATGCATCTAACCTGTATGTATCCGAGTGTTTTGTATGCCCCGGTCCTACGCTGAAGAGAGTTCAGCCTCGCGCCCAGGGTAGAGCATTTAGCATTTTGAAGAGAACCAGCCACGTAACGCTGGTCGTTAAGGAAAAGAATTCGGGAAAGGAGGCCGTATAACATGGGACAGAAGGTAAATCCTCATGGTCTGCGCGTTGGCGTGATCAGCGGTTGGGATTCCAGATGGTTCGTCTCTGACGAGAAGTTCGGTGACACCCTGGTATCTGACGCAAAGGTTAGAAAGTACCTCAAGGAGAAGCTCCAGGCGGCCGGCGTTCCGAAGGTCGAGATCGAGCGTGACAACGCTCGTGTAAGAGTATTCATCCACTGCGCAAAGCCCGGCATGGTTATCGGCCGCGGCGGTGCAGAGATCGAGAAGCTCCGCGTTGAGCTGGAGGAGATCGTTGGTCGCCCCGTTGTTGTAAACGTGGTAGAGATCAAGACCCCCGACCTGAACGCGCAGCTCGTTGCAGAAAGCATCTGCGCACAGCTGGAGAAGAGAACCTCCTTCCGCCGTGCTATGAAGCTGGCTATCGGCAGAACCATGCGCCTGGGCGCTAAGGGTATCAAGGTATCCTGCGCAGGCCGTCTCGGCGGTGCCGAAATCGCTCGTACCGAGCACTATCATGAGGGTACTATTCCGCTTCAGACCCTCAGAGCCGACATTGACTACGGCTTCTTTGAAGCAAACACCACGTACGGTAAGATCGGCGTTAAGGTTTGGATCTACAAGGGCGAGGTTCTGAACGACAGCAATGCTCCTCGTTTCGAGCGCCCCGAGCGTCCTGACCGCCGCCCGCGCCGTAACAACGGTGACCGTCGCGATGGCAACCGTCAGGGTGGCCGCCGCTTCGGTGACAGAAATAAGGCAGAGGGAGGTAACAAGTAATGTTGATGCCGAAGAGAGTTAAGTTCCGTCGTCAGCAGCGTGGCCGTCTTAAGGGCAAGGCTATGCGCGGCAACACCATCACCGACGGTTCTTTCGCACTTGTTGCAACCGAGCCTGCCTGGATCCGCAGCAACCAGATCGAGGCTGCCCGTATTGCCATGACCCGTTACACCAAGCGTGGCGGTAAGGTATGGATCAAGATCTTCCCGGATAAGCCTGTTACCGAGAAGCCGGCCGAAACTCGAATGGGTTCCGGTAAGGGCTCGCCTGAGTACTGGGTAGCCGTCGTTAAGCCCGGCAGAGTTATGTTCGAGATGGACGGTATCGCAGAGGAAGATGCACGCGAGGCTATGCGTCTTGCAAGCCACAAGCTGCCTGTGAAGTGCAAGTTCATGACCAAGGCAGAGAGTGATAAGATTGGAATGGAGGGTTAAGGAATGAAAGCACAGGAACTCAGAGAACTTTCTTCCGAGCAGCTTGACAGCAAGCTCAAGGAACTGAAGCATGAACTCTTTAATCTCCGTTTCCAGCACGCCATCAATCAGCTTGACAACCCGCACAAGATCAGCGAGGTTAAGCATGATATCGCGCGTGTAATGACCGTTCTTCGCGAGAAGAGCGCGAATGCGTAAAAGGGGGTATAGATCATGACTGAAACCAGAGCATTCAGAAAGGTGAGAGTCGGTCGCGTTGTCAGCAACAAGATGGATAAGACCATCGTAGTCGCTATCGAGGATAACGTCCGTCACCCCAAGTACGGCAAGATCATTAAGCGCACGGTAAAGATCAGCGCTCATGATGCCGAAAATCAGTGCAATATCGGAGATAAGGTCTCCGTTATGGAAACGAGACCGCTGTCCAAGACCAAGAGATGGCGCCTTGTTGAGATCGTCGAGAAGGCACAATAATCACACAAGAATTCAGTAGGCAGGTCAAAAAGCTTGCCGAAAAAGGAGGAACGTATCAGTGATTCAGCAACAGACATTGATGAAAGTCGCCGATAATACCGGCGCAAAAGAGCTGATGTGCATTCGTGTGCTTGGCGGTACTGGCCGCCGTTATGCCAACATCGGCGATATCGTGGTTGCAGCTGTAAAGAAGGCTGCTCCCGGCGGCGTTGTGAAGAAGGGTGCGGTCGTTAAGGCCGTAGTCGTTCGCTCTGTAAAGGGCCTGCGCCGTGCTGACGGTTCCTACATCAAGTTTGATGAGAACGCAGCAGTAATTATTAAGGAAGACAAGACCCCTACCGGTACCCGTATCTTTGGGCCGGTTGCCAGAGAGCTTCGTGACAACGATTTCACCAAGATCCTGTCCCTGGCTCCGGAAGTTCTGTAAGAGGAGGATGACGACATGAAGATGCACGTAAAGAAGGGCGACACCGTCATCGTTATCTCCGGTGACGACAGAAAGACCGAAAAGGACGGCAAGAAGGAAAACACCATCGCTAAGGTAATCGCTACCTCTCCTGAAGAGGGCAAGGTGATCGTTGAGGGTGTAAACATTGTCTCCAAGCACCAGAAGGCTCGCCGCCAGGGCGAGAACAGCAGCATCGTAAAGGTTGAGAGCGCTATGTACGCCAGCAAGGTTCAGCTGGTATGCACCAACTCGAGCTGCGAGAAGTATAACAAGGCTATCCGTGCCAAGGCCGCTTTTGTAGAGGGCAAGGACGGTAAGCAGGTTAAAGTACGCGTTTGCCCCAAGTGCGGCAAAGAAATCTAAGGGAGGTAACGAAGAATGTCCAGATTCAGCGAACTGTATAAGAACGAAGTTGCCCCCGCATTGATGGCTAAGTTTAACTACAAGAGCCCGATGCAGATTCCGAAGTTTGATAAGATCGTTATCAACGTCGGCGCAGGCGACGCAAAGGAAAACTCCAAGGTCATTGACGAGGTCATTGACGAGCTTACCCTCATCTCCGGCCAGAAGGCTGTTCCGACCTATGCAAAGAAGTCGGTAGCAAACTTCAAGCTGAGAGAAGGTATGAAGATCGGCGCGAAGGTTACCCTCCGCGGCGAGCGCATGTACGAATTCATGGATCGCCTTTTCAGCTTCTCGCTCCCCCGCGTGCGTGACTTTAAGGGCATCAACCCCAACGCCTTCGACGGCCGCGGCAACTACTCCCTCGGCCTGAAGGAGCAGCTGATCTTCCCGGAGATCGAGTACGATAAGGTTGAGAAGATCCGCGGTATGGATATCGTGTTCGTAACCACCGCAAAAACCGATGAAGAAGCAAGAGAGTTGCTCGCTAAGATGGGCGCCCCCTTTGCGAAATAATGGGAAGGAAGAAGTAACATGGCTAAGAAATCAATGGTTCTCAAGCAGCAGGCTGCTCCGAAGTTCTCCACCCGTTCTTACAACCGGTGCAAGCTTTGCGGCCGCCCCCATGCTTATCTCCGTAAGTACGGAATCTGCCGTATCTGCTTCCGCGGCCTGGCTTACAAGGGCGAGATCCCGGGCGTTAGAAAGGCATCCTGGTAATCCCAAAATTCTCTATCTGCCGGCAGGAAAGCGATAGGCGCTTTTACCACCGGACAGGCGGCCGCCACACGGCGGCAGCAAGATAAAATGAACTTGCATATAGGAGGATAAAAACATGCAAATTTCAGACGTAATTGCAGATATGCTCACCCGTATCAGAAACGCAAACGATGCAAAGCATGCAACGGTTGACATTCCTGCATCTAACATGAAGAAGGCCATCGCCGACATTCTGCTGGCTGAGGGCTACATTAAGAATTTCCAGATCGTAGAGGATGGCAAGCAGGGTATCATCCGTATCACCCTGAAGTACGGTGCCGGCAAGGCTAAGGTGATCCACGGCCTGCGCCGCGTATCCAAGCCCGGTCTGCGTATCTACTCGAACTGCGAGGATATGCCGAAGGTTATGAACGGCCTGGGCATCGCCATCGTTTCCACGTCTAAGGGCATTATGACCGACAAGAGCGCACGCGCTGCCAACGTAGGCGGCGAGGTTCTCGCTTTTGTATGGTAAGATAGGAGGTAAACATCATGTCGAGAATTGGTAGAGCTCCTATTGCAGTGCCTGCAAACGTAACTGTTACCGTGGCTGAGGGCAACGTTGTTACCGTGAAGGGCCCCCTGGGTACCCTGACCGATACCTTTGCTCCCACCATTACCATCGCGCAGGAGGGTGCCGTTATCAACGTAACGCGTGCCGATGACGAGGCCGAGAACCGTGCCCTGCACGGCCTGACCCGTACCCTGCTCAACAACATGGTCGTTGGTGTTACCACCGGCTATGCCAAGAAGCTTCTGATCAACGGCGTCGGCTACAGAGCAGAGAAGCAGGGCAAGCGCCTTGTTCTCTCCCTCGGTTACTCGCACCCCGTTCATTTTGAAGAGGGTGACGGTATCTCCTTCGAGCTGCCGGACAACACCACCATCATCGTAAAGGGTATCGATAAGCAGAAGGTTGGCCAGGTCTCCGCCAAGATCCGTGCGAAGAGACCGCCTGAGCCGTACCTGGGCAAGGGTATCCGCTACGATGGCGAAAAGATTCGCCGCAAGGCCGGTAAGACCGGTAAATAATGAAAGGAGTGCACGCACATGGTTAAGAAAATCGATAGCAATGCGCAGCGTCTTAAGAGACATAAGAGAGTCAGAGCGAAGATCTCCGGCACTCCCGAAATGCCCCGTCTTGCTGTATATCGTTCCAACGCAAACATCAGCGCACAGATCATTGATGATGTCGCCGGCGTTACGCTGTGCGCCGCATCTTCCCTTGAGAAGAATTTCGAGGGGATCGGTTCTAACAAGGAAGCTGCCAAGAAGGTCGGTCTGGCCCTTGCGCAGCGCGCTCTCGAGAAGGGCATCACCACCGTTGTGTTTGACCGCGGCGGTTATGTCTATCACGGTCGTGTATCGGAGCTGGCTGCAGGTGCCCGTGAGGGTGGCCTGAAGTTCTGATTCCGGTTTATACACGGTTTCAACAAGCTTGAAATTTTTAAGGAGAAAAGAAATGGCTAAGAATTTTGATCCCGCTACCCTGGATCTGCAGGAAAAGCTGGTTGCTCTCAACCGCGTTTCCAAGACCGTTAAGGGTGGTCGTATCGCCCGCTTCGCAGCTATCATGGTCGTCGGTGACGGCAATGGCCACGTAGGCTACGGCCTTGGCAAGGCTGCCGAGGTTCCGGATGCAATCCGCAAGGGCATTGAAGATGCAAAGAAAAACATGATCGAGGTATCCCTGAAGGGCACCACCATTCCTCACGAGGTTCTCGCTGAGTTTGGTGCAGGTAAGGTTCTTCTGAAGCCTGCTGCCCCCGGTACTGGTATCATCGCCGGCCAGACGGTACGTGCCGTTCTGGAGCTTGCCGGCATCAAGAACATTCGTGCAAAGTGCCTCCGCTCCAACAACCCCACCAACGTAGTTAAGGCGACCTTCGAGGGTCTGCGTAGCCTGCGTACGGCTGAAGAGGTTGCTGCAGTACGTGGCATCAGCGTAGAAGCAGTGAAGGGTTAAGGAGGTACAGCAACATGGAAAAGGTTAAAGTTGTACTTGTTAAGAGCCTGATCGGCGCAAAGCCGAACCAGAAGGCTACCGCCGCTTCCCTCGGCCTGCGTAAAATCGGCGATTCGATCGAGCATGCGAATGACGCCGTTCTTGCCGGTAAGGTGAACGTTCTTCGCCACCTGGTTAAGACTGAAACCGTTTAACGGAATACGAAATAAGGAGGAATAACCCAATGAAGCTCCATGAACTTTCTCCCGCAGAAGGCTCCGTCAAGGCATCCTTCCGTGTGGGTAGAGGTGCCGGTTCCGGCAACGGAAAGACCGCTGGTAAGGGTCATAAGGGTCAGAACGCTCGTTCCGGCGGCGGTGTACGCCCCGGCTTTGAGGGCGGTCAGCTCCCGCTTTACAGACGCCTGCCGAAGAGAGGCTTTTACAACAAGTTCGGCAAGACTTATACAATCGTAAATCTTGAAACTCTGAATAACAAGTTTGAGGATGGCGCTGTTGTCGATACGGCAGCCCTGCTTACCTCGGGCGTTGTAAGCTCTGTCTGCGATGGTATCAAGGTGCTCGGCAGAGGTGAGCTGAACAAAAAACTCACCGTAAAGGCAGCAGTCTTTTCTGCAACCGCTAAAGAAAAGATAGAGGCAGCAGGTGGAAAGACTGAGGTGGTATAAATGCTTCAGACTTTGAGGAACGCTTTTAAGGTTACCGAAATCAGAAACAAGCTTCTGTTTGTTGCCCTGATCCTCATCCTGTATCGCATCGGTGCTGTTATGCCCGTCCCCTTTGTCAACTCCGCTTTGATGAACGCAACCCTGACCAATCAGCTCGGCGCGGCATCCATTTTTGGATACCTGAACGCGCTGTCCGGCGGTGCGTTCGGCACGGCAACGCTGTTTGCCCTGTCCGTTTCCCCCTATATCACGTCGTCCATCGTTCTTCAGCTGCTCGATGTCGCCTTCCCCTCTTGGTTTGGCGGCAAGGATGGCAGAAATGCTGATCCCGAAGCAAAGAAGAAGAAGATGACGCTGTGGACCCGCGTAGTAACCGTTCTTCTGGCCATTCTGACCAGCTGGGGCTACTACAACATTATGCTGAACTATGAGAGCCAGGGCTTCAACATCCTGTCCGATACCGGCGAAACCACGCTTGGCGCTATCGTCATCATCGTGTGCTACTGTGCCGGTGCCGCGCTCATTATGTGGCTGGCTGAGAAGATCGAGGAAAAGGGTATCGGTAACGGTATCTCCATGATCCTTCTTGCCAACATTCTGGCCTCCACGATCGGTAGCGTTGCCAGCTTTATCGGCTTCATCGACCTCGGTATCCACACCGGCGTCGTACAGGCAATCGTAAACATCGTGCTCTCTGTTCTCTCTCTCGCGCTCACCATCGCGATCGTGGTCTTCGTGATCTGGATTACGGGTTCTGAGCGTAGAATCCCGATCAAGTACGCCAAGCGCGTGGTTGGTCGTAAGATGTATGGTGGCCAGAGCTCGCATCTGCCGCTCAAGGTGAATATGTCCGGCGTTATGCCCGTAATCTTCGCCAGCTCCATCATCACCCTGCCCGCTACCATCATTGCGCTGGTATTCAAGGGTCAGCCTACCCCGGCCAACCCCTTTCCTTACTGGCTCAATCAGGTATTCAGCCCGACCGGTAGCTGGTGGAGCCTGATCTATATGGCTCTGATGTTCCTGCTCATCCTCGGCTTCTCGTACTTCTATATCCTGATCAGCTTTGATCCGGTAGAGGTATCTAACAATCTGCAGAAGCAGGGTGGTCAGATCCCCGGTATCCGTCAGGGTACCCCGACCGCCGAGTATATCAAGAAGATCTTGTCTAAGGTGACCTTGATGGGCGCGTTCTTCCTCTCCTTTATCGCTGTGTTCCCCACGCTGATCAGCTGGGGTCTGGGCATGCTCAGCGTAGGCTTCCCGGAGACGCTTGGTTTCCTTGGCAGCTTCCCGAGCCTGGCCTTTGGCGGTACCTCTCTCCTCATCGTTGTCGGTGTTATTCAGGAGACTGCAAGAGAGATCGAGGCACAGCTCACCATGCGTAACTACAAGGGCTTCTTGAACGATTGATCTCGCGAACGGAGAAACAGGCTATGAAGATCATATTTTTAGGTGCCCCCGGTGCGGGAAAAGGCACGCAGGCAGAAATCGTTTCGGAACGGCTTGCCATTCCTACGATCTCTACCGGCGCCATCATTCGTGAGGCCATTAAGACCGGCACGGAGATGGGTCTTGCCGCTAAGAAATACACCGAAGCAGGTGCGCTGGTGCCGGATGAGGTCGTGATCGGCATTATCCGCGAGCGCCTTGTGAAGGATGATTGTAAAAACGGCTTTATTCTGGACGGTTTCCCGCGCACGGTTCCTCAGGCTGAGGCACTGGATGCAATGGGCATCGTTCCGGATGCAGTTGTCAGCCTTGAGGTCGCTGATGAGGCGATCGTAGAGCGTATGGGCGGCCGCCGCGTATGCGATAAGTGCGGTGCCTCCTACCACGTGAAGTACAACCCGTCCGCTAAGGGCGAGGTGTGCGAGAAGTGCGACAATCCGCTCTCTATTCGCCGCGACGACGCACCCGAGGTGGTCAAGAGCCGTTTGACCATCTATCATGAATCGACTGAACCCCTCAAGGATTTCTATGCCAAGAAAGGCCTCCTTCGCTTGGTCGAGGGACAGGAAAAACTTGAGGACACGACCGCATTGACTCTGGCCGCTTTGGAGGCAGGGAAATGATTTCCCTGAAAACCCCCGAGCAGCTGCGCCTGATGCGCGAGGCAGGGCGAATCACCGCCGAGACGCTTCTTTACGTTGGTGAGATCATCCGCGAGGGTATGACTACCCTTGAGCTTGATCGGCAGATCCGGCAGTTTATCGAGCGCCACGGTGCCACCCCTTCCTTTCTCGGTTATAACGGTTTTCCCGGCAGTGCCTGCATCAGCCTGAACGATGAAGTTATTCACGGTATCCCTTCCAAGAAGCGGATCATTCGTGAGGGCGATCTCGTCAAGGTTGACGTAGGCGCCTGCTGGCGCGGTTATCACGGAGATAGCGCGCGCACCTACCCGATCGGTCAGGTGAGCGAAGAGGCGAAGAGCTTGCTGGAGCATACGCGCGAGAGCTTCTTTTGCGCGATGAAGGTCGCCCTGGCGGGTAACCGCGTAGGCGACATCGGTTCTGCTGTGGATACCCACATTCGCACTGCCGGCTTCTCGGTGGTGCGGGAGTTTGTGGGTCACGGCATTGGGGCGGCCCTTCACGAGGAGCCGGACGTTCCCAACTACGGCACCCCCGGTCGAGGCGCGCGCCTCTACCCCGGTATGGTGATCGCCGTAGAGCCGATGGTAAATGCGGGCGCGCCCGAGGTGCGTGTTCTTTCCGATGGCTGGACGGTCGTCACAAAAGACGGCTCGCTTTCTGCCCACTATGAGAACACCATTGCCATAACCGATAACGGTCCAATGATTTTAACCGAAGCGTAAGCAGGTTAAGGAGGGATTATTCTGCCGAAGGATGATGTGATTGAATTTGAAGGCGTGGTTGTGGAGGCACTTCCCAACACGGTCTTCAAGGTAAAGCTTCCCAACGGGCATATCGTAACCGCCCACATTTCGGGTAAGCTGAGAATGAACTATATTAAAATTCTTCCCGGTGATACCGTAACCGTAGAGGTTTCGGTCTACGACCTGAGCAAGGGTCGCATCACCTGGAGAAAAAAGTAAATCTTTGAAAGGAAAGGTAAGCAAATGAAAGTCAGACCTTCCGTTAAAAAAATCTGTGAGAAGTGCAAAATCATCAGAAGAAAAGGCACAGTCATGGTTATCTGTGAGAACCCCAAGCACAAGCAGAAACAGGGCTGATTTCCTTTCTTTCCCCGGCGATTTTGCCAAACTGCCCGTTCATAGAACGGAATTAAGAAAATAAGGAGTGAAATATCCATATGGCTCGTATAGCAGGTGTTGATATTCCGAACCAGAAGCGTGTAGAGATCGCACTGACCTACATTTACGGAATCGGCCGCAAGAGCGCACAGGACATCCTGGCAAAGACCGGTATCAATCCCGATACCCGTGCTAAGGATCTGACTGAGCAGGAGGTAGCTCTCCTCCGTGATGAGATTGAGGCAAACTACAACGTAGAGGGTGACCTCCGTCGTGAGGTAGCGCTCAACATCAAGAGAATGGTGGAAGTTAACTGCTACCGCGGTATCCGCCACAGAAAGGGTCTGCCGGTTAGAGGTCAGCGTACCAAGACCAATGCAAGAACCCGCAAGGGTCCCGCAAAGACCATTGCAAACAAGAAGAAGTAAGAAGGGAGAAGAAAAATGGCTGCACAGAAAGTTGTTAAGAAACGCCGCGAACGTAAGAACGTGGAGAAGGGTGCTGCACACATCCGCGCAACCTTCAACAACACCATTGTTACCATCACCGATATGGCAGGCAACGCTATTTCTTGGGCATCTGCCGGTGAGCTTGGCTTCAAGGGCTCCAGAAAGTCTACTCCCTACGCAGCACAGACCGCTGCTGAGCAGGCTGCCCGCCTGGCAATCGACCACGGCATGAAGACCGTTGAAGTTTATGTAAAGGGCCCCGGTGCCGGTCGTGAGTCCGCCATCCGTGCTCTGCAGACCGCCGGTCTGAACATTACGCTGATCCGGGACGTTACACCGATTCCGCACAACGGTTGTCGTCCTCCCAAGCGCAGACGCGTTTAATTTTAGAGGAGGTAAAACACTATGGCAAGATATACAGGTCCGAGCTGCAAGCTCTGCCGCAGAGAAGGCTGCAAGCTGTTTCTGAAGGGCGAGCGTTGCACCTCCGGTAAGTGCGCATTTGATCACAGAAGCGCTGCCCCCGGCCAGCACGGCGCAGCCCGTAAGAAGGTTGGCGAGTATGGCATGCAGCTGCGTGAAAAGCAGAAGACCAGACGTTACTATGGCGTTCTCGAGGGCCAGTTCGTAAGATACTTCGAAATGGCAGAGAAGAAGGAAGGCCTGACCGGCGAAAACCTTCTGATCATCCTGGAGTCTCGTCTTGATAACGTTATCTACAGAATGGGCTTGGCTGCCAGCCGTAAAGAGGCTCGTCAGCTTGTTCTGCATGGTCACTTCACCCTGAACGGCAAGAAGGTAACCATTCCCTCGCTGCTGCTGAAGGCTGGCGATGTGGTTGCTGTTAAGGAATCCTCTCGCGATAGCGAGAAGATCAAGGCCCTCATCGAAGGTCTTGGCACCCAGGTCGTTCCCAAGTGGCTGGACGTGAATGCATCCGCCGCCTCTGCTAAGGTGCTGAACATGCCCGCCAGAGACGACATCGACTTCCCGTTCACCGAACAGCTCATCGTCGAACTCTATTCCAAGTAATCGTCCCTCCGGTCGCCTGGGTGGCGACGGCGGGGCGGTGGAACCCCCCGGCGTGCCACAGTACGGCGTACTACGCAAGTTGTTTGGTTTTTGTGTTCCATGTTGGAACCAAGCTTTCCCCATTTCACTTTAGGAGGATTTTGAAATGATTGAAATAGAGAAGCCCAATATTACGACCGCCATGCTGAGCGATGACGGTTCGGAAGGCGAGTTTGTTGTAGAACCTCTTGAAAGAGGCTACGGTACGACCCTTGGCAACTCTCTGCGCAGAATTCTGCTCAGCTCGCTGCCGGGATATGCAGCAACCTCCATGAAGATCGATGGCGTGATCCACGAGATCAGCGCGGTATCCGGCGTTAAGGAAGACGTTCCGGAGATCGTTCTGAACGTAAAGGGCATCATTGCTAAGCTGCATACCAACACCCCCAAGACCGTCGTGATCGACGTAACCGGTCCGTGCACCGTAACGGCGGGTGATATCACCCCCGATGCGGATATCGAGATCCTGAACCCCGCCAAGCATATCGCAACGGTAAGTGCAAATTCCCGTTTTTACATGGAGCTGACCTTCGGCAGTGGCCGTGGCTATGTCTCCTCGGATAAGAATAAGCAGGCTTACGTTTCTACCATCGGTGCCGGTGTTGGCGCCCCGATCGGCATGATCTTTGTCGATTCGATCTTTACCCCTGTTTACAAGGTAGAGTACAAGGTAGAGAACACTCGTGTTGGTAACATTACCGACTACGATAAGCTCACGATTCGCGTTCTGACAAACGGCACTATTTCCGCAAAGGAAGCACTTTCCCTTGGCGCCAAGATTCTCAATGAGCATCTCAACTTGTTTGTGGATATGTCTGATGAAGCAAAGAAGGCTGAGATCATGGTTGAACGTGAAGAGACCAAGAAGGAAAAGGTCCTTGAGATGACCATTGAGGAACTTGATCTGTCTGTTCGTAGCTTCAACTGCTTGAAGCGCGCAGGCATTGACAATGTAGAGGATCTGATCAACCGTACCGAGGAGGATATGATCAAGGTCAGAAACCTCGGTAGAAAATCTCTGGAAGAAGTCATCCAGAAGCTCCATTCGCTCGGCCTCGACCTTAAAAAGTCGGAAGAGTGATGGCGAAAGAATACGAATAGGAGGGAATAAACATGCCCGGAACAAGAAAACTCGGCAGAAAGACTGCGCATAGAATGTCTATGCTCAGAGGTCTTGTAACCTATCTGCTGGAGAATGGCAAGATCGAAACCACGCTGACCCGTGCAAAAGAGGTTAGCGCCCTTGCCGATGAGATGATCACCCTTGGTAAGAAGGGTACCCTGGCGGCTCGCCGCGAGGCTCTTGCCTTCATTACCAAAGAGACTGTTGTGAAAAAGGTATTTGACCAGCTGGCTGCCGCTTATGAAGGCAAGAACGGCGGTTATACCCAGATCTACAAGCTCGGTCCGCGCCGCGGCGATGGTGCCGATATGGCGCTGATCCGCCTGGTTGCTGTTGAGGAGAAGAAGGAGGAGACTCCCGCTCCCGAGAAGAAGAAGGCAACCCGCAAGACCACCAAGAAGGCTGAGGAGGCTGTTGAGGCTCCCGCAGCTGTTGAGGAGACCCCCGCTGAGGAGACCGTTGAGGCTCCCGCAGCAGAGTAAATCTCAAAACAAAAGCACGCATCGCAGGATGCGTGCTTTTTCTCTTGTTTTTTTGCGTGCGCTATGCTATAATAGAATTGTTAGCAAGATTTTGTCGAAAGGGTGACAACGATATGCAGCTGAAAATTGAGGTGCTGAAGATATTAGAGGAGGAGCGGGGAAGAGATATCTCCGGCCAGGCGCTGGCTGAGCGCTTTGGCGTTTCCCGCAACGCGGTATGGAAGGCGGTCAAGGCCCTGCAGGCCGAGGGGTATAAGATCCTTGCCGGGCAGAACAAGGGCTATCGCCTTTCCGATGAAAACGACATGCTTTCTGCCGTTGGCATTGCCGATGCCATCGAGCACCGCGTGAAGGGCATGTCCGTCTATCTGCACCGCACGATCGATTCAACGAATAACGAGGCAAAGCGCCTGATCGCCGATGGCAAGACCGGCACCGCGCTGATCGTGGCTGAGGGGCAAACTGCCGGCCGCGGCCGCCGTGGCAGAGAGTTCTTTTCTCCTGCTTTGACTGGCATTTATATGACCTTTTCCTTTCCCAGTAGTATGCCCCTGACAGATGCAGTTGGCATCACTACCGCTACCGCCGTGGCGGTGTTCTTGGCCATCAAGGATCTGACCGGGGTAGAGACCGAGATCAAGTGGGTCAACGATATCTATCTGCATGGCAAAAAGATCTGCGGTATTTTGACCGAGGCCATTTCGGATTTTGAATCCGGCTGCGTACAACATATCATCGTAGGGGTCGGAATGAATTATCAAACGGCCGACTTCCCCCGTGAGCTAAAGGGGATTGCCGGCTCGCTTTCGCCCGTAGGTGTGAACCGCAATCGCATGATCGCCCGCATCGTTGACCGCCTGCTGGATATTCTGAATGGAGACGTGGATTACCTCGCCATCTACCGCCAGCATTCGCTGGTGCTGGGCAAGGAGATCGTTTACGAGCGCGACGGCGTGAAGCACGAGGCCCGCGCCTTGGATATTGATGAAGAGGGCGGCCTGGTGGTCGCGCATGCCGATGGCAGCAAGACGACCCTTACCAGCGGCGAGATCAGTCTGCGCCTGCGGTAAGGTTCGTTTTGGAATGTAATTTGTCGGAAAGTGATATTGTTTTTTCTTCGTTTTCCTGCTACAATGGTTGGCGGAGGTAGCTATGGATTTTCTGATCTCGGTTGTCGATTATTATAAACAGGCCTTTTTGGGGAACGGTGTGTGGGGCGCATTGGCGCAGGGTGTCGGCTTTTTAGCGCTGATCGTTTCCTTTTTCATCTATCAGCAAAAAACCATGCGGCGCACGCTTCTCTTCAAAATGACGGATGATGCGCTGTGGACGATTCACTTTTTTATGCTGGGGCCTGCCTCTTACGTGGCCGGCTGCTTGAATTTTATTTGCATGCTGCGGGAGCTGGTGCTTTTAGCACGGGCAAGGTACCGTTGGGCGGCGCATTTCATATGGATCCCCGTCTTTATTGCGATCAACTGGATCTTCTCGGGCATCACCGTTCTTTCCGGTATCGGCTGGGATATCACGCAGTTGAGCCCTGCGCATGCCTATAACCTGTTTTCGATCATTGGCAGCACCATTGCCGTGGTCGGGCTGTGTGTCAAATCGCCGCGCACCATGCGCATGCTGATGCTGCCCGCGCAAAGCCTGTGGATGATCTATGCCGCCATTGTAGCCTCGATCCCCTCTATGCTCAGCAACGGCTTAATGGCCTTTTCTATCCTGATCTCGATCGTTCGCTACGATCTGCTGCAAAGCAAAAAAACACCCGGGGAAATTGCGCACTCGCAATCGCATCGGGTAAAATAAAGAGGGCCCGTGTGTTGCGCAACACACGGGCTTGCTTTTTTATCGGATCGGCTCGTCAAAATCGACCAGCTCTAAGCCGGGGTTTTTATCCAGTGCCCAGTTCACGGCCCAGGCACCGGGGAAGATCAGCAGATAGTTTTCGTGAAAATCCTGTACCAGACGCGTATCGCTGCCAAGCGTCAGATTTTTTGGGTCAAAGCTGTCATTCGGCTTAATACGGCGAATAATGCTGTGTGGCATATCGTGGCGGTAGAAGGAAACGCCGTATTCATCCTTCATACGGTATTCCAGTACCTCAAATTGCAGCACGCCTACCACGCCCACGATCACACGCTCAAGACCGCTGCCCGGCTCTAAGAAGATCTGAATAGCACCCTCTTGGGCGATCTGCTCCATGCCCTTTTGGAATTGCTTTCTCTTCATCGAATCAACCTGCTCCACCATAGCAAAATGCTCGGGCGCGAAGGTGGGGATCTTATCAAAGCGTACCTTCATAGCCGGGTCACAGACCGTGTCACCAATCGAGAAGATGCCGGGATCAAACACGCCGATAATATCGCCGGCGTAGGCGTGGTCAATGATCTCGCGCTCCTGCGCCATCATCTGCTGCGGCTGCGAAAGGCGAAAGGCCTTACCACCCTGGGTGTGGAAATATTCCTTGCCGCGCTCAAATTCGCCGGATGCAATGCGCATAAAGGCAATACGGTCGCGGTGCGCCTTGTTCATGTTCGCCTGGATCTTAAAGACAAAGGCCGAGAAATGCGGTTCAAATGGATCTACGGTCGCCTCGCCTGCCGTGCGCGGCAGGGGAGAGGTAGTCATCTCTAAGAAGGCATTCAGAAAGGGCTCTACACCAAAGTTGGTCAGGGCCGAGCCAAAGAACACCGGGCTCAGCTCACCGCGGCGCACCCGCTCGATATCAAATTCATAGCCGGCCACGTCTACCAGCTCTACCTGCTCAACCAGCTCGGTGCGGCGGCGCTCGCCGATCAGCTCGTCCAGCTTTTCTGTTTCGCTGATGTCACACGGGATGCCGGAAATACGGCTGCGTCCGGCGTGCCGCTGGTCAAAGGCCAGCACCTCGCGCTTTTCACGGTCATAAACACCGCGAAAATCCTGCCCGCAGCCGATCGGCCAGTTCATCGGGTAGGTGCCGATCGAAAATTCATGCTCCAATTCATCCAGCAGGTCAAACGGGTCGCGCGCCTCACGGTCCAGCTTGTTGATAAAGGTAAAGATCGGAATGTGGCGCATGGCGCACACGCGGAACAGCTTTCGCGTCTGCGGCTCAATACCCTTGGCCGCATCAATGACCATCACGGCTGAATCGGCCGCCATCAGCGTGCGGTAGGTATCCTCTGAAAAGTCCTGGTGCCCGGGGGTATCCAGAATGTTGATGCAGTAATCGTTATATTCAAACTGCATCACCGAGGAGGTGATCGAAATACCACGCTGCTTTTCCAGCGCCATCCAGTCAGAGGTGGCATGGTGGTCGCTTGCCTTGCCCTTTACGCTGCCCGCCGATTGAATGGCACCGCCGTACAGCAGCAGCTTTTCGGTCAGCGTTGTTTTGCCCGCATCAGGGTGCGAGATAATGGCAAAGGTGCGCCGCCGTTTGATCTGTTTTTCTAATTCTGTCATCGGTTTTCTCCGTCTTTTTATCTATTCTCTAACTTTTTTATTATACCGCAAATGGGAGAAATATGCAAGAGTTTTTTCTCATTTTGCCAAACCTCTTGCAATATGCCTGACTTTGTGATATGATGAAAGAAAAAACGAAGGGAGTCCCCCCTATGGCACTCGTTCATCTGGATTTTCATTCCGACGTGCTGCAAATGGCCGTCAATGCAGAGGTGATCCTGCCGCAGGCGCCCACCACGCAGATCGGTATGGGTGGCAAGCGGGAAAGCGTGTTCCCCACGCTGTACCTGCTGCACGGCCTGTCTGACGATCATACCATCTGGCAGCGCCGCACGTCTATCGAGCGGTACGCTGCGCGCTACGGCATTGCCGTGGTCATGCCCAACGCGCACCGCAGCTGGTATACCGATATGGCGCACGGCGGCCGCTATTTTACCTTTATCTCTGAGGAGCTGCCTGCCGTTTGTCGCTCCTTCTTCCGTGGCATGAGCGAGGAGCGGGATTATAACTACGTAGCCGGCCTATCTATGGGTGGCTACGGCGCCCTGAAGATCGCCTTTGCCAACCCGGAGCGGTATGCCGGCGCGGCTTCCTTTTCCGGCGCGCTCGACGTATATAAATACTGCGAGGAGGAGGGATATATCGGCCGCCGCGGCTGGGGTGATATTTTCGGAACGATTGAAAACATCCCCGGCACGGTCAACGACGTGTACGGCACCGCCGAGCGGCAGATCGCGGCCGGCAAGCAAATGCCCAAGGTCTATCTTTCCTGCGGCACCGAGGACGGGTTGCTGCCCGCCACGCGTAAGATGCGTGAGGTGTTAGAGCAGGGCGGCGTGGCACACGCCTACCGTGAGGCCCCCGGCAACCATAACTGGGATTTCTGGGATGATGAGATCCAGCGCGCCCTGGAGTATTTCTTCAAATAAAAGCAAGGCTTGCAAGAAACTTTCTTGCAAGCCTTAATTTTTATTCGGTTCGCAGCGCCACAACAGGGTCCTTCTTTGCCGCAATGCTGGAGGGAACCAGGCCGGCAATAAAGGTCAAGAACATGCTGATGGCGATGAGAATGATGGCGGCGCCCCACGGCAGGGTGGCCTGCAGGTTGGGAATGCCGGTCAGCGCGAATAGAATGATATTCACAACTACCACCAGGACCAGCGTGACAACAATGCCGATCACGCCGGAAATAAAGCCGATGGTCAGCGTTTCGGCGTTGAATACGTTGGCAATATTGCCCTTCGAGGCACCGATCGCGCGCAGAATACCGATCTCCTTCGTTCGCTCTAATACCGAGATATAGGTGATGATGCCGATCATGATCGAGGAAACGACCAGTGAAATGGCCACAAAGGCGATCAGCACGTAGGTGATGGCATCAATGATCGTGGTAATGCCGGACATCAGAAGCGCCACGTAATCGGTATATTCGATCTGGCTATCCTTGTCTGCCTGCTTATTGTAGGCGGCAATGCCATCGGTAATGGCGGTCTTTTTATCAAAGGTATCCACGTAGATCACGATCTGATCGGGTGAATCCGGGTCTGCCTTGCCAAGCAGCGCCAAATTATCAGAAAGACTGCTTTCTGAAACGGTAGAGGGCATGTGCCGGTCATACAGGGCGGCGTAGTCACTCTCGTTTTGCAGGGCACCCAGCTGGGCAGACAGCATCATGGCCGCCTTTTGGGCGCGGTAGTCCTCCTCCTTTACCTGGGCAGAAAGAGCAGCGTTGCCTTGAATGGTCAGCAGACCGTCCAGCAGCACGTCGATCTCCTCGTCTGTAATGCCTGCCAGGTAGGTGGCATATGCCTCCTGCGGCAGGGCGGTCAGCTGCTGATAGTTCATCATCAGGTAGCCCTGCTTGTGTAGGCGAGAGGGCAGGTTTTTCAGCACAGCAGCCTTATACATCCCAAGCTCCGCCGGGGTGATCGTATCTAATTGCTTTTCCAGCATGGTGGTTACCTGGGTGCGGAAGCCCTCAGCCACCGCCGTTTCCACCGCAGAGCGGATCATGTCGGCCAGCTCATTGTCCTCTAAGCGCGCAATATACTTTTCTACCAGCTCCTCTGAGGCCTGTATGCCGGATTGGCCAAACATCTCTCGCACAAACTGCTCCATCTTGGCACGGTCGTAGACCGGCTCCTCGATAGTAGCGCCCTCAGACAGCAGCGTTTTCATAGTCTCATTCACAGCTGCCTGCTTCTGCTCCTCGGGCATCACGGTGTTGATGGCCAGCAGCAGCTCATATTTCTGCTTCTCGCTCAGCTTCTCTACGTAGGCAAGGAAGTCTGCCTTCTTTTCAGCATCGGTCTTTTCATTCTCTTCGTTGATCACGAAGGGCAGGCCGGTCAGCACGTCGTAATTCTCGTTTTCCGGTAGCAGCTGGTATTGCATGATCTCGCTGCTCATTACCTCTGTCATTACGTAATCAGTCAGGTGGTAGGTATAGCCCAGCACACCCGAAAGCGCCGTAGAGGTAGAGCCCTCAGCCGGGGCAACGATACCCGTGATCTTGAGTGAAATGCCGGCGTTTGCCACTTGGCTTGCGTTCTCATTTTTCAGCCAGAGGCGCTTTTCATCGCCCTCGTCGGTGATCTCGGTGTAGTAATCGGTGGGCAGCACCAGCTTCAAGCCGGTGTTGCAGATCTTTTCATACGCCCATTCCTCAATCTTGGTCTCAGGCATTTCCTCATTGGCCATGATGTCGGCCATCATGTCGGTCAGCTCGGTGCGATCCTTTAGGCCCAGGGCATAGAGCGCCATGTCGGAAAGCTCGTTGCGGGAATTGACGATCAGCACCACCTCGTTGGCGGCGGTAGGCCACTCGCCGTAGCGCAGTGTATACTGCTCCTTCAGCATGGGGCTAACGGGGGCGCAATCGCCCTTTTCATCCGGCATGCCGGGAATCAGCTCCTCCCAGATCTCCATAGAAGAGGAGGAGGACATGATCGAGGAATAGGAGGACATCATCGAGGAGGAGGAAACGTCGCCCAGCACGGCGCTGAACACCTCGCCCGCGTCTACCATGACCGTGTTGCCTGCAATATCGTTGGTGTACACGTCAAAATCCACGTTGTAGAGGTAGTGCAGAGCGCTCATATTGTCGGCAAACTGCTCTGGGTGTGCCTCCATATAGCGGCGCAGGGCGGCCAGGTCATTTTCCCGCGTCTCGGTAGAAAGAAAGGCGCCCAGCAGCTCGTACATCACGATATTTGAATAAATGCGGTCGTTCGGCCGTTCCTCCTCGCTCTCGTCGCGGTCCATCAGGGCTGCCATCATGGCACTCATATCGGCGGTTTCACCCTGAATGGCGATCGGGTAGGAGGTCAGGGTCTCCTGCTGCACGCTGTTGATATAGTTTTGCACGCCCTGCGAAACAGCTAAGATCAGCGCAATGCCGATAATACCGATCGAGCCGGCAAAGCTGGTCAAAAAGGAGCGCCCCTTTTTGGTCATCAGGTTGTTAAAGGAGAGGCTGAGCGCCGTTAAAAAGGACATCGAGGTACGCTTGGCCTTCGGCTCCTTTTTCTTTTTCTGCTCGCGCTTGCTCAGCACCGGCACGGCAGCCATGGCCTGCTCCTCCTCAGCCGTGCAGGGGTTAGAATCAGCCACCACCTGCCCATCCAGCAGGCGAATAATGCGGGTAGAATAGTCCTCTGCCAGCTCAGGGTTGTGCGTGACCATGATCACCAGCTTATCCTTGGCGATCTCCTTTAAGATCTCCATGATCTGCACGCTGGTGGCAGAATCTAAGGCGCCTGTCGGCTCGTCGGCCAGCAGAATGTCCGGATCGTTGACCAGGGCGCGCGCAATGGCCACGCGCTGCATCTGGCCGCCCGACATCTGGTTCGGCTTTTTATGCAGCTGGTCAGAAAGGCCAACGCGCTCTAAGGCTGCCTTGGCGCGGGCACGCCGCTCGGCCTTAGAAACGCCCGAAAGCGTTAAGGCCAGCTCTACGTTAGAAAGCACCGTCTGATGCGGGATCAGGTTATAGGTCTGGAATACAAAGCCGATCGAATGATTGCGGTAGGAATCCCAATCCGCATCGACGAACTCCTTGGTTGAGCGGTTGTTGATGATCAGGTCACCGCTTGTATAGTGGTCAAGCCCGCCGATGACGTTCAGCAGAGTCGTTTTTCCGCAGCCGGACTGTCCGAGTATCGAGACAAATTCACTTTTGCGGAAGGTGAGGCTCACGCCGCGCAGGGCAGTCACGTCGCCGGCGGCAGAGGGGTACACCTTGGTAATGCCTTTTAATTGTAGCATAGGAATTCCTTCTTCTCTTATTATATGGTTTTATTATAAGACCACAGCTGCGCTCTGTCAATATATCTCCTTATGCTTTTACTTTTTCTTCACAATTATTAAAGATCTGTTCAAAAAATACGCGCGCCGTTACGGCGCGCGTAGCTTTTATAGATCTAATTTCATGTCTCCCTCGCGGATCCAGCCTATGCGGCGCAAAAGCTCAGAGAACAGGAGAGAGAGGAGCGCCGGCAGGATAAAGCAGACAAGCAGCAGGCCGACCCAAAAGAGGGGCGTGCGCTCGGCCGTGGCGGTGATGATGCCTAGCGGCCCTACCAGACCACAGGTGCCCATGCCAGCAGAAACACCGGTGCATTCCAGGCGGAACAGGGTGGTAGAAAGCGGCCCCGTGATGGCTGAGGCTAGTGTAGCCGGGATCCAGATGCGTGGGTTACGAATAATATTGCCCATCTGTAGCATCGAGGTCCCAAGCCCCTGTGCCACCAGCCCGCCAAAGCGATTTTCACGGAAGCTGATGACAGCAAAGCCGATCATCTGCGCGCAGCAGCCGGCAGCCGCCGCGCCACCCGCCAGGCCGGAAATACCGATCATGGCGCAGATGGCGGCCGAGGAGATCGGCAGCGTAAGGATCACGCCCACCACCACCGAGATCAGAATGCCCATCAGGATAGGCTGCATCACGGTGGCCGTATTGATCAGCTCGCCAAGCCAATACATCACGTATGCTACGCCAGGGCAGATTAGCAGCCCCAAAAGAAAGCCGGAGAGAATGGTAACAAAGGGGGTCACCAGAATATCGATCTTGGTCTCCTTTGAGACCAGCTTACCAAGCTCAATGGCTACCAGGGCGCAGAAAAAGGCGCCGGCCGGGCCTGCTGTTAGCGTTTTTTCGGCACCGCCTATCATAAATTCCGCGCCCAGGCTGTAGCCGGCCAGGCCTACCACCCCCGCGCTACAAAGCACCAGCGGCGGCGCCCCCAGGGTAGAGGCAATGGCCACGCCCAGCATGGCACCCGTGGCCTGCGAGGCAAAGGCGGCGGCATCACTCAGCACGGCAAGGCCGGTATATTGGCCGATCGTGCTGAGAATGGTGCCCATGAGTAGGGTGGCAAACAGCGCCAGCGCCATTGAGCCCATGGCATTTACAAAATATAGCTTAGGGGAAAGGCTTACGTTCTTTTTTTCTAAAAAACGAAGCAGGGCATTTTTCTCTTTTGGTGTATGGGCTTCTTTCTTATGGCACAAGGTGTTTTCCCCCTTTTTTGTTTTTTATCATTATAAGGCCTTGGGGCAAAAAAGTCAATTCCTTTCGCAACTTTTTGCGCAAAAAATATGCCGTTTTTTCTTTGCGAAAAAATGGAAAAAACGCTTGACTTTACCGGCCGGCTGTGATAATATAGGCGCAAGGCAGGAAGGGAGGATTTTTGCCATGGCGAAGGTAATAAACGAACAAAAAAAGCACACCCCCGCACCGCGGGCACAGGTGTTTACCGATGAAGAGGTGATTGGGCTTGAGCAAAGCTTTATCGACTCTTACCTGAGCAGCGATACGCGCCCGATTCACATCCTGTTTCGCATCTATCGCCGCTTCTGGCGCGAGCTGCTGATCTCGATGTTCTTTTATTTCTTAAAGACTAGCCCGGTGCTGGCCCTTCCGATCGTTACCTCCAATATCATCAACGTGGTGGCGTATGAGACCGGTGATATGGTGGTGCCCCATCTGCTGATGAATATTGGCGTTATGGTGCTCTTGCTATTGCTGAATATTCCCACGCATATGCTTTACGTTCGCTACCACAGCATGGTGGTGCGGCGGGTAGAGGCCGGCCTGCGTGGCGCCATGGTGCGCAAGCTGCAGCAGCTTTCCATTACCTTTCATAAGGAGATGCAGAGCGGCCGCATTCAATCAAAGCTCATGCGTGACGTAGAAACGGTGCAATCGCTCTCTGATCAGATCTTTTCTAACATTCCCGGTGTGCTGATCAATATGATCACCGCTTTGACTGTGGTGATCACCACTCAGCCCACGATGTTTGTCTTTTTTATGCTCTGTATTCCCACCGCGGTGGCCACGGTTCGCCTGTTCCGCAACGGTATCAGCCGCCGCAACAGTGAATACAGACAGAATATGGAGACAGCCTCTGCCGGCCTGATGGATATGGTAGAGATGACGCAGATCACCCGTGCTCACGCGCTGGAAAACCGCGAGATCAAAAAAATGACCGCCCGCCTGAACGAGGTAGCCAACACCGGCTTCCGCCTGGATATGGTGCAGGCACTCTTCGGCTCCTGCTCGTGGGTGGTGTTTAACATCTTTCAGCTGGTGTGCCTGGTCTTTTCCTCGTATATGGCCTGGCAAGGGGCGATCCAGGTGGGCGACATTTCGCTCTACCAGTCCTATTTCTCCTCGCTGACCGGGCAGGTATCCGCCTTGATCGGCATGCTGCCCATTATTACCAAGGGGTTAGAATCGGTGCGCTCGATCGGCGAGATCCTTGGCAATACCGATATCGAGGATAACACCGGTAAGGCCAAAATGACCTCGCTGCGCGGGGAATATGAGTTTCGCGGTGTGCACTTTCATTACGAGGATGACCAGCCCCTGCTGCGCGGGCTTGACCTGCACGTAAGAGAGGGCGAGACCATTGCCATCGTGGGCGAAAGCGGCTCTGGCAAATCCACTATTTTGAACCTGGTCATCGGCTTTAATCTGGCGCAAGAGGGGCAGGTACTGATCGATGGGCAGGATATTAAGGAGATCGACCTGCACAGCTACCGCAAGCATATTGCCATCGTGCCCCAAAACAGCGTGCTGTTTACCGGCACGATCCGTGAAAACATTACCTACGGCATCAAAAACGTGACCGACGAGCTGATCGCCCGCGCGCTGGAGGCAGCGCGGCTGACAAGCTTTATCAGCACCCTTCCGCGTGGGGTAGATACCATGCTGGAGGAGCACGGCGCCAATCTTTCCGGTGGCCAACGGCAGCGTCTTTCGATCGCGCGCGCTATTATTCGAGATCCAGACGTTATCATCTTGGATGAGGCCACCTCGGCACTGGACAGTATCTCAGAAAAGGAGATTCAGCACGCCATCAACAACCTAACTAAAAACCGTACTACCTTTATCGTGGCGCATCGACTCTCTACTATTCGCGATGCCGATCGTATTGCCGTTATCAAAGGGGGCGTGTGCGTAGAGATCGGCTCTTATGAGGAGCTGATGGCCGCCCGTGGTGAATTTTATCATATGCAAACAGCACAGTAAGGGAGAAAAAGAATGCGCCTTGCAACGACAACAGCTGATTTCAGCGCCTATACGTCCTCACAAACAGAGGCCATGCGGTATATCCGCGCGGCAGGCTTTCGCTATGTGGATTACAACTTTGGCATGGACTATGCCGTAAGCGGCGGCGCTTTTGTCGGCGATTGGCAGAGGTATGTTGACGGCGTTTTGCAGGAGGCCGAGCGACTGGGGCTGCAGTTTGTTCAAGCGCACGCGCCAATGGGCTTTGGCACGCCTATCGTACCGGGTAAGGAGCGCGAGCGGCTGATTGCGGCTACCAAGCGTAGCATCGAGGTATGTGCCGCGTTGGGTATCCCCAATCTGGTCGTTCATTCCGGCTATAGCAAGGGGCTGACAAAGGCAGAGACCTTTGCGCAAAATAAGAGCTTCTACCTGGATGTTCTGCACACAGCAGAGGAGCAGGGGATTGCGATCTTATCTGAGAATTTTGATATCATGTGTCTGCCTAATTATTATTGGGTAGATAACGTGCAGGATCTTGTAGAGCTGATCGATTATATCGATCACCCGCTTTTGCATGCCTGCTGGGATGCAGGGCATGGTAATATGCAAAAAACGCCGCAGGACGAGGCGCTGCGCCTGCTTGGCAAGCACGTCTATGCCCTGCACGTGCAGGACAATTTTGGCAATGCTGACCAGCACATGGCCCCCTATATGGGCAGCCTGAATCTGGATTCGCTCATGCATGGGCTATTGGATATCGGCTACACGGGCTACTTTACCTTTGAGGCCTGTAGTATGTTTTCTGCCATTGGTAAACGGCAACCCTTTTCGCAGGATACCCGTTTGCTTTTGCCGCCGCTTGCCCTACGGCAAAAGGCAGAGGAGCTACTCTACGGCATCGGTGAGCATATCCTCACCTCTTACCATTGCTTTGAAGAATAAGATGAGGCCTGGCGCGATACTCTTTTAAGAGTATCGCGCCAGGCCTCTCTTTTATATTTCATTTCCCTTTCGATGCTGAGAGGGGGTAATGCCGATCTTTTCCCGAAACAGACGGCTGAAGTAGTAGGGGTCCTCATACCCCACTGCCTGCGCGATCTCGGCAATGCTATAGTTCGAGGAGCGCAGCATATTTTTTGCCTTTTCTAACCGTACCCAATGCAGGTAGGCAATGGGCGTGCCGTTTCCCCCTGCCCGAAAAAGGCGGCGCAAATGAACCTCTGAGATGCCGGCGTGAGCGGCCATATCGGCCACGGAAAGGGCGGGGTCGGTATAATGCTCCAGAACGTAGGCCGTTATTGTGGCAAAGGTCTGGTTGCGCTTAGCGTACTGCTTATGCTCGGCCTTTAGTGCCTCGTAATAAATACGGTAGAGAATGCTGTAGGCCTTTGGCAGCCCATAGGGGCTTTTTTGCAGCCATAGGTGAAAGAATTTTGAAAAATCATGGCTCACCGTGGGTGAAATATCCTTGAACAAACAGCCGCTGGGCGAAATTTCGCCCTTGTCAAAATCAAAGTCAATGCAGATGAATTTTGTCCTTTTGTGCACGTTGATCGTATAGTCACTCCCCTTGGCCAGGTAAAACATGCCTTGGTCACCTACGCGCATGGTGTGCTGCGCAAAGCAGTAGTCGGCTTCGCCATAGTAATAGTAAACAAAGGCGTCGCACCGGCGCCCGTGGTTTTGTAGCTGCCCGGGGTTAAATTCCCCCTCGAACACCGTATGAATACTGGTAATCGTCAATCCGCTTTCCATGCTGCACCTCCTATTGCTATTATACCGAAGGATGGAGTACTTGTCAACAAAAATGATCGAAAAATCCAGTTCTTTTCACTTCCTCCATTGCGGTGTCCTAAAAAGCATGCTATACTAAAAACAATCAGATATACAAGGAGAAAGACGATGGCTGACACAGCTGCGCTCGTATTCCCCTACCTGCCGGAGGAGGATCGAAAAACGATAGAAAACAAATACCATAAGACCGACGAGGCCTTTGATTCGATGAACCGCATGGCCTACCACGGCTATGCGTATGATGCCGCTACCGGCATGGCGGATGAAGAGATCAAGGCGGGTCTTGCCTCGCTTGCCGCTTCTATGCAGGGAGAGGGGCACCCCATCATCAAGGCGCGCATGGTCGAATACGTGCTGGACCATACCCGTATCGATATCAACGAGCATGATTATTTCATTGGTCTTTATTCCTGGGGGCGGTTGATCGACCCCTATACGGTAGACCCCTGGTACCGCGACATCCGCGAATCGGTGGCGGTCGAGCTTGGCAACCAGTACGATACCGAATTGGAGGAGGCCGGCCTTGGGTGGATCCGGTTGGATTTTGACCACGCGGTGCCAGATTGGGATTCGCTTGCTGCGCTCGGTTTTCCCGGGTTGCTTGCCCGGCTGGAGCGTGCCTATGGACGCCTGCAGGCAAGCGGTCAGATAAGCAAAAGGCAGCAGGCGTTTTACACCGCGACCTGCATCGAATACAAGGCCGTGCTGCGACTGATCGAGCGGCTTTACCGTTACGCACAGACCAAGCAGTTTGCCAAGGCCCCCTTCATTGCTGAATCACTGGCCCATTTGTTGGCCGGGCCGCCGCAGACCACCCTGGATATGCTACAGCTGATCTACCTCTACTTTATGATCTCGGAATGTATCGGTCACTATCAGGTGCGCTCTCTTGGCTATGGGCTGGACGGTACGCTGTACCCGTTTTTTGTGCGTGATCTGGAAAGTGGCCTCTTTACAAGGGAGCAGCTGACGGCCTTCCTTTCCTATTTTTTGATGCAGTTTTCCGCGATGGGCAATTATTGGGGCCAGCCCTTTTATCTTGGCGGCACGGGTGCGGACGGCCGTACCAAGGTCAACGAGCTTTCACACCTCATTCTGCAGATCTACGACGCGCTGGGGCTTTACAATCCTAAAATTCAGATCAAGGTTGGAAAAAGCACGCCGCGCGACTTTCTCGATCGGGTGCTCACGATGATCAAGGGCGGCTTGAATTCGATTGTCTTTTGCAATGAGGAGGTCATTATAAAGGCTTTGATGCACGGCGGCGCGACCTATGAGGAGGCGTGTGAGGCTGTCATCAAGGGCTGCTATGAATATGCCGTTAAAGCCGACAGTATTCCAATTTCGTATAACATGATCAACGCGCTAAAGCCGATTGTGCTGGTATTTCACAATGGGCGTGACCCGCGGACTGGTCACCTTCTCGGCTGTGAGACGGGGGATGTGATCTCCTTTGCCGATTTTGCGCAGTTTTATAACGCCTACCGTGCCCAGCTTGCCTGTGTGATCGACAAAACGATGGTCTGGGTAGAGAGGCTTGAGCGGCACGTGCACGAGGTCAACCCATGCTTGCTGTATTCCGGTACGGTTTCGCGCTGTGTTGAGAGCTTGACCGATGCCATGGACGGCGGGGTTCATAATGTGACCGACATGTGGTTTAGCGGATTTGGCAGCGCAGTTGATGCGTTGATGGCTGTTTACGAATTGGTATTTGAGACGGGTGTGACCACGCTTGCCACCCTGAAGGAGGCGCTCGACCGGAATTGGGAGGGATACGAGCAGCTTCGTTTGCGCGCGCAGGCTTGCCGCCACAAATATGGAAGGGGGGACAGCATGGCAGATGCGTATGCCTGTGCACTGCATCGGTTCTTTTCATCCTGCTTCGCCGGCAGAAAGAATTGCCACGGCGGCAATATTGAATATGAATTGCATTCTGCCCGTGCCTATCTCGCCATGGGGGATGTTACCGAAGCAACGCCGGACGGCCGCCGCGCAGGAGAGGAGACCTCAAAAAATGCCTCCCCCTCCAACGGTGCTGACAACGCCGGTGTTACCGCCTTGATCCGTTCGGCCACTTCGCTTGATCTGTCGCTGGCCGATTCGGGTGCATGCCTTGATTGTATGCTACACCCCAGCGCGTTGCAGGGGGAGGGCGGCGTGGATGTGCTGTATGGCATCCTTCGTACCTACCATGACCGCGGCGGCGCTTCGATTCATTTCAATGTTTTCTCGGTCGATATGCTGCGAGATGCCCAGGCACACCCGGAAAAGTATCAAACCCTGCAGGTTCGCGTGTGCGGCTGGAACGTACTTTGGAACAATTTAGAGAAGCGAGAGCAGGATGCCTATATCAAACGGGCAGAGGGAATTGCGTCATGAAGCAAACAGCAACTATATTTTCGGTCAAGCGCTTCGCTGTCCATGACGGCGACGGTATTCGCACCACCGTCTTTTTCAAGGGCTGCCCGCTGCGCTGCACCTGGTGCCATAACCCCGAGGGGCTTGCCGCCACGCCACAGCTGGCCTATTACGCGCACAAGTGCCTTTCCTGCGGTGAATGCGTGGCCGCCTGCAAGAGCGGGGCACACCGCATAGAAAAGGGGCTTCACCACTATGAAAAAGAGGCATGCACCGCCTGCGGCGCGTGCGAGGATTCTTGCCTTGGCAATGCGCTTGCATTCTTTGGCCGGCGTATGACGGTTGCCGCCCTGCTGCCCACCCTGTTAGAGGATATTGATTTTTACCGCTCCTCGGGCGGCGGTGTCACCCTTTCGGGCGGCGAGTGCCTTTGTCAAGCGGATTTTTGTGCCGCCCTGCTCAGGGAATTGAAGGCGGCCGATATTCACACCGCGGTGGACACCTGCGGCTTTGTGCCGCGCGCGGCGCTTGATCAGGTCATGCCGTATACCGATATTTTCCTCTATGACCTAAAGGCGGTGGACGAAGAGGTGCACCAGGCCTGTACCGGTCGATCAAACAAGCAGATCTTAGAGAATCTGGCCTACCTCGATGCCTGTGGGAAAACGATCGAGATCCGCATTCCCTATGTGCCGGGGTATAACGATGGCGAGATCGAAAAAATGGCCAAGCTGCTTTCCCCCATGAAGCAGGTGCGCCGTGTGCGCGTGCTGCCCTACCACAATTATGCCGGCTCTAAGTATACCGCGCTGGGCCTGGCGCATACCCTGCCACCCACGCTGCCCACCGCCGAGGCCATTGCCGCGGCCGAGGCATGCCTGCGCGCCTACGGCCTGCATGTATAAAAAAGAACCGAAACGCGATGCGTTTCGGTTCTTTTTTCGTATTATAGCGCCACCCGTGTGTCGCGTTCGGCATGCAGCTTGGCAAAATAAGAGAGCACGGCCTTTCGGGTGATCAGGCCAATAAAGCAACCGCGGTCATCCACCACCGGGGCAAAATTTCGCTCTTCTACGTGCTCTAACAGGTCTGCCATGGTCGCATCGGCACGCACGGCTGGGTTCCATTCGGTGCGGATCAGGGTGTGCACCGGTGTTTCCTCTTGGTCGCGCAGGTCAGGCTTGCGGGAATTGACCAGGTGCCAAAGAAAATCGCCCTCGGTCAGGGTGCCCACGTATACGCCGCCATCGTCGATCACCGGCAGGGCGTTGTAGCCGTGGTGCCGCATCTTTTCCAGCGCCTGGCGAACGCTGCTCTTATCATCAATATAGGCGGTTTTGCTCTTGGGGGTGATGAAACGCATAATGCTTTCCATTCGTTACTCCTTTGTTGGTGGAATGAAGCGAGCGCGGGAAAGGTCTACGCGCCCGTCAGGCAGAAAGGGAACTCCCTCGGTTTCCAGCAGGGCGCGCTGCACCTCCTCGCCGCCAAAGGCAAAGGCAGGCGCCAGCCGCCCCTCGCGGTTGACCACCCGGTGGCAGGGAATGACCCCCGGCGCGGGGTTTTGGTGCAGGGCATAGCCCACCACGCGTGCCATGCGCGGGTTGCCTGCCAGCGCGGCAACGCCGCCGTAGGTCATCACGTATCCACGGGGGATGGTCTTTACGGCGGCGTAGATCCTTTCAAAGGTATTCATAAAAGCGTCCTGCATCAGCCGCACAGCGCCGTGCCGATCACGGTGGCATACTGCGCGTTTTCAGGGATCATAAAGTTTACGTCAAACAGCGAGGAAAGCGAGGCAAAAACCGTCTTGGCATAGGGCACCCCGGTCAGATTGCCGGTCAGCACAATGTCCTTTACCCCGCGCGAGCGTGCCGCAAATAGCGCCAGCATGCCCACCGTTTCAAACACCATGTTCAGAATGCCCAGCGCCACGTCAGCCGGGGTGGCAATATCGGAAAGCTTGCCGAAGTTTGAGGCGGTCAGAATGTCCGAAAGCCCTACCGAGGTGTCCTTTTTGGTAATATCGCCAATGCGCAGGTCAATGCTGGAAAGGTCACCATCCTTGGCTAAATCAGCCAGGTGCGAGATCTCCTCAATGCCCAGCATCTTTTTGGAAAGGCCGATCAGCGTACCGCCGCCAACGCCCGTGCCGCCAAGATAATCGGCATCCTGGCCCTCCTTAGCGTGTACGATGGCGGTGCCGGTGCCCATGCTGACCACCATGGCTTCAGAAAGGCCGGAAAGGTAAAGCCCACCAAGCCCAATGCTCTTAAATTCCGGCACCGTGCCACAGGGCAGCTCGTAGATCGGGCGGGAAAGGTAAGAGGAGCCTACCCCCGTCATTAGCACCTGCTCGATGTCTGAAAGGGCTAAGCCGTTCAGGTCGGTAAACTTTCCAAAGGCGCCGTAGATCGAGGTCATCGGGTCGGTGGCCTTGACAAACAGCGGGTCTATCAGCCGGCGAGAAGCGCCCTCCTTACGAAAGCCTACGATCTTAGTGGTGCTGCCACCCACGTCAATTCCTATCACAACGCCCATACGAGCCCTCCTGATTTCTTATTTCCATCACCATTGTAGCACAGGAATGGGTAAAAATCAAGAAATTACCGTGAACTTTCCGTGTCGCAAATATTTTTTCACCCTTTGGCCATACTATTCTATGACCGCATAGCGGAAAAATGATCATAAAAGAGGAAAGAAACCATGCAGAATCAGAATTATCAGAACCAGCAGAAGAATCAGCAGAGCCAGAACCAGCAGCAGAACCAGCAGAATCAGAACCAGCAGAATCAGCAGCAGAACCAGCAGAATCAGAGCCAGCAGAATCAGAATCAGCAGCAGAGCAAGCAGAGCCGCTGAGCGTGGTAACAGAAAAGCGGGAATTTTCCCGCTTTTTTATTTTGTTCTTGCATTGCTACGCCTGATGTGTTACAATAAAGAGAGAAGAATTGCAAGTGAGGATGGTGCAGGATGAGCGAATTGGAAAAACGGTACCTTGCCGCAAAGCGCCGGTTGTTCGATATATATTACGAGGCGGAGCTGAACCCCCAGCAGCGCGAGGCGGTTTGCACGGCGAACGGCCCGCTTTTGATCTTAGCTGGTGCCGGCAGCGGTAAGACCACGGTGCTGGTGCGCCGCATCGTTTTTTTAATTAAATATGGCAACGCCTATGAAAGCAATGCCGTGCCCCCCGAGCTGAGCGAGGAGAGCGTAGCGGATATGGAGCGGGCAGCCGGCCTCTCACATGAGGAGATTGGCTACATATTGCCCGAATTTATCTCAGAGCCCTGCCCGCCCTGGTCGATCTTAGCCATCACCTTTACCAACAAGGCCGCACGCGAGATCCGCGAGCGCCTTTCTGCCGCCTTTGATAATGAAAGCATGGCCGAGGATATTTGGGCCGGCACCTTTCATTCCATTTGCGTGCGCATTCTGCGCCGCTTTGGCGAGCGGGTGGGCTACGCCTCCAATTTCTCGATCTACGATACTGATGAGAAAAAGCGCCTGGTGACAGAATGCATGAAGCGGCTGGAAATTGATGAAAGACTGCTTTCGGTACGCACGGTGATGAACGAGATCAGCCGTGAAAAGGATGCCCTGCGTGCCCCTGGCGCCATTCCGCCGGCCGATTTGCGTGAAAAGCACATCGCCCGCATTTACGCCGCCTATAACCAGCGCCTGGCAGCGGCCAACGCCGTGGATTTTGACGATATCATTATGAAAACGGTCGAGCTGCTGGAAAACAATCCGGACGTGCTGCAGTATTATCAAAACCGCTTCCGCTACGTGTCGGTGGATGAGTATCAGGATACCAACTATGCCCAGTTCCGCCTGGTGGAGCTGCTGACCGCCACCCGCCGCAACATTATGGTGGTGGGGGATGACGATCAAAGCATCTACAAATTCCGCGGTGCCACCATTGAAAATATCCTGAATTTTGATAAGACCTACCCAGATGCCAAGGTCATTAAGCTGGAGCAGAATTACCGCTCTACCAAAACCATTCTGGATGCGGCCAACGCCGTGATCGCCCATAATACCGAGCGGCATCAAAAGACCCTGTGGTGTGCCGCGGGCCTGGGCGAAAAGATCGTTCTTCACCACAGCGCCTCTCAGGAAAAGGAGGCAGCCTATATCGTTGATAAGATTACCGAGCTGGTCGTGCGAGAGCGGCGCTCCTACCGCGATTTTGCCGTGCTCTATCGTGTCAACGAGCTGGCCAGAACCTTAGAAAGCAGCTTTACCAAAAGCGGCATCCCCTACCGTGTGCTGGGCGGCCAGCGGTTCTTTGACCGCAAGGAGATCCGTGATATCGTGGCCTACCTGGTGGTAGTCGAAAACGGGCGTGATGACCAAAAGCTGAAGCGCGTGATCAACGAGCCCAAGCGCAAGATCGGCCAGGCCACCGTTGATGCGATTGCCGAGATCGCTGATCGCCAAGGTATTTCTATGCTTGCCGTGCTGGAGCGCTGCGAGGAATACGTGGCACTTTCCAAGGCGGCTGCGCATCTGCGCGAATTCGTTTCCCTGATTCACCGCCTGCGTGAGGCGGCGCATGGCTCGGTATCGGCTCTGGTAGAAAAAACGATCAGCGAGACTGGCTACCGCCGCATGTTAGAGGAGGCAGGTGAAGAGGGGGAGACCCGCCTGCAAAGCGTCAACGAGCTTGTTTCTGCCGCTATGGAATATGAAAAGCGGGTAGGGGAGGGCGCATCGCTTTCCGGCTTCTTAGAGGAGGTCGCCCTCGTTTCTGATGTTGATAAATACGATGAGAATGCCGATGCCGTGGTGCTGATGACCATTCACAGCGCCAAGGGGCTGGAATTCCCTGTGGTGTTTCTTGCCGGTATGGAGGAGGGCATCTTCCCCGGTACGCCCTGCTTTGCCAATCCAGAGGAAATGGGCGAGGAGCGCCGCCTGGCCTACGTGGCCATCACCCGCGCCAAGGAGCGGCTCTTTCTTTCCTGCGCGCGCAGTCGCCTGCTGTATGGCCGTACGCAGGCCAACCCGGTTTCTCGCTTTGCCGCGCAGGAGATCCCTGCCGGCCTGCTATTTGAGGAGGAGGACGAAATGCCCTACTTTGGTGCCGCGCGCGGCGCTGGCGCTCGCCCTGCCCCTGGTATTTCTCAGCCGCACGCGCCGCAAAGACCGCAGCGCATGAGCATCTCGCCTGAATTTTTGCAGCGTGCCTCCGTGGCCGGGGGCGAGGGTGGCAAGAGGAAGCCGCTTGAAAAATTTGGTGTGGGGGACCGTGTTCGCCATGCCGTTTACGGCCCCGGCACCGTGCTTTCCGCCCGCGATATGGGGGGCGACGTGCTGTACGAGGTAGAATTTGATAACGGTCAAACCAAAAAATTAATGGCGACCTATGCCAGAATGATACGTGAATAAAGGAGAAAGCCAAGATGGAAAAAATCGTCAAGGATATGAAGATCACCGTGGCTGATAGCGGCGCGGTTGGGATTGCGGTGTTGGGAGAAAACACTTTTTTGTCAGACGGCTGCCCATTTGAGCTTGCCATTGACGGGAGTACTTTGAGCCATCATGCTACGCTGAAGGAACAGCGGGAGGAAGAAAACGCTCTCCTGCTTACCTATGCCTTTCCCTATGGGATGGAGGCAACTGCCAGAATCAAGATGATTCCCGGCACCTCGGTGGTTGAGCAAACGGTTACCGTTGTTAACCGCGGTGAGGAAATGCACGTGTTGACCGCCGTTACCTCGGCCAGCCTGCATGCTGTGGGGGCTGACGGAAAAAAGACGTGGTATGACCCTGAAAAGTATCTGCTGCGCTATGCCACCTCGGCCTGGACAAAGGAGGGGCAGTGGAGGGCCGTGACCCCCGAGCAAATGGGTGTTATTCCCGGTTGTCACCATCCATGGGAGCGGGCAAGAGCATTTTTGTATTCCTGCGGCAGTTATTCTACCGTGCGTATGTACCCCTTCTTCGTGTTGGAGGAAAAGGAGCATGGTCGCGTTTATTTCATGGAGCATCTTGGCGCAGGGAACTGGAGCTTTGAGCTTTTTCACCTTGGCGGCTATGCCAAAAACGGCATTTCGATGAGCGTCTCCGGCGCGACCGAAGAAAACGGCTGGCACACCACGCTGTTCCCCGGTGAAAGCTATACCACTACACCGGCTGTATATGGTTGTACAAATGGCGGCCTTGAAGAGGCTGTTCGCGAAATGCTGATCTATCGCCGTGCCACAACGGCATATGGCTATGCCGGCCGGGAGATCCCGCTGGTATTTAACGATTACATGAACTGCCTGTGGGGGCAGCCGAGTGATAAGGCGCTGCTGCCGCTGATCAAGGCGGCAGGCGAAGCCGGGGCAGAATACTTCTGCATTGATGCCGGCTGGCACCGCAACGAGGCGGATCATTCGCTTGGGCACAAGGGCGACTGGATCGTGGCCGACGAGCGCTTTGGCGAGGGCGGCCTTGCCGCCATCTTTGCCGCCATCAAGGCCGCCGGCATGAAGCCCGGCGTATGGTTTGAATGGGAGTCGTTGCAGGATACGGCAAAGGCATTCCACCTCTCTCCTGATTGCTTGCTGACCCGTCATGGAAAGCCCATTGTGCGCAAAGAAAGCGGCTGCTATTTGTTCAACATGCGGTCTCCCGCGGTACGCGCACACCTGCATGCGCGCGTCGATGCGCTTTATGCAATGGGTGTTCGGTATATCAAGAATGACTATAATTTTGATACCGGTACCGGTACCGATATGTACGGCACCAGTCTGGCCGAGGGCACACGTCTTTGCCAGGAGGCTCTTTACAGCTTTGTAGAGGAGCTAAAGGAGAAGTACCCTGATCTGGTGATTGAAAACTGTGGCGGCGGCGCGTTGCGCGAGGATCATGGCACGTTGCGCCATTTTGATCTGCAAAGCACGTCTGACCAGGAATATTATGAGAATTATCCCTCTGTGCTGTCGGGAACGCTTTGCTACGTAGCACCCGAAAAGGCCGGCATTTGGGCCTACCCGCATCCCATCTGCTTTGACAAGTTCTTTGATCCGAACGGCCTACCGGCCGACCTGTATGCCGACATGGCAGATGGGGAGAACACTATCTTTAATATGGTCAACGGTATGTGCGGCGCCATGTACCTTTCCGGCCATATTGAAGCAATGGATGAAGCAAACCGGGCCCTGCTGCACGAGGGGGTAGAGACTTATAAGTCGATTCGCCGCACGATCGCCGGTGCTACGCCGGTATTCCCCCTGCCGCAGCTGCTGCTGAACCGCGACGGCTTTGCCGCACAGGGTCTGCTTTCGGAAAACGGTGACGAGCTGCTGCTGGCCGTTTGGCGCGTGCGTGCCGCAGGCGACACCGTGCGCATCCCACTTGCTAAGTACGCAAAGGGCTTTGCGGCCGAGATGCTCTACCCGGCCGACCCGCACGGCGCCACCTTCTCTTATGACGGCGAGACGCTGACCGTTACCCTGCCGCATCCGATCAGCGGCCGCTACTTCCGCCTGAAAAAGTAAGATAGTATTCCGAAAAACCGCGCTGCACGGTCTTAGAGCAATGCGGGAAGCGAAAGAACTTCATAAACAAAGCAAAGGATGAGTGGGAAACAGTCCCCCTCATCCTTTTTGTTTACGGTTGTGGCGAAATGCGACAGCCCCTTTGTTCTATGTAGCCATTGGCTTCATGAAAAACGATCCATTTAATAGAGAAGGGGGAAAAAAAGATTTTTAGATCCCCTTGTGGATCCTTTGGTGGATCTTATCGCACGGGCAACGGATGTTTTATTAACATGATCCTTCCCGAACAGACCGGAAAATTTCAATTGTTACATGAAGGGCGCTCTGTGCGGATGCAACAAATACACGGTAATGACCGTTTCGGTTGGCGGCGATCCTGTTCAGATCGCAGATCCTTCCGTTGGTCGTATATCTACATATCCATCCCTCATAGGATACCGTCAAAGAATGCTCCTCGGCTGTGATTTCAGGGGATGTCGCCCCATCAAAGCAAAGGGCGGGAAGCGTGTATCCGATCTCACCATCGCCCTCAAGCGTGATATGAACGCCGTTTTCATTGACCGTGTAATGCTCTTTGATCATCCGGCCCTCGGCAAATTGACATAGGATCGTTGTTGATGCACGATCCTTATCGATACCACTATCCCAGACCTCGTATTTTGTGCCCTCGTCAGCGCCAAAGCACCACTCGTCCTTTTTGCGAATGGCAGCGCACAATGAAAACGCAAATGGCTGCTTAACGTTTAGCGTATATACCGGATCAGCAGGGCAGGGACAGGAGAGACAGATCGTTGACGGGGCGCCCTCTCTGTGAACTCTGCCAAGCCCGCTTGCATCGTAGCGGGGATCTGCGTTTGTATCAAATTCAAGGGCATAACCGCCACTCTTCAGGAAAAGCTTGTGAAAATGATAGGAGGTCTGAAGCACCGCTGGCTCGTGATCTGGCGCGATTATCGTAGGAATGGAATCGTCGCAGAGGAGATAAGCGGCATAAAGATTGGATGCCGTGGTGATCATGTATTTATCGAAGTACGCATATTCCTCACATCCGTAACTTGTTTCTGTTGGAAAGCTGTTTTTGATGTGACGAATTGGTTGCTTGTTAAGCCAAGCCTCTGTAGCGTCCAAGGCGCGGGCGATCGCCGCCTTGAACGTTTTGGCAAGCTCTATATTTCCTTCCTTGACGTATCTCCTTGCCTCGTATTCAAATAGAAGCATCATCCACGGCTCATTATGCAGGAATTGGTTGCTTCGTCCTCCAAACGGGATCTCGCCATTGGGGGATTGCATTTTTAAGGTCAAAAGCCCCGATCTTTTCAAGCAGCTGTCAAGCTGCTCATAGTATTTTCCGCGGTAACCAAAGTGAAGCAGCATAGCAAATAGTCCGCGCGAAGCGTAGTCATACATGATAGGCTGATGAACGAGCGTTTGGAGATTGTCGCGATACATTCCATTCTCGTCCAGCCACTGAAGCTGGCAGGAAAGCTGACGGTTAATAAAATCATGATTTTCGCCAAGACCAAAATAAAACCTTGCATATTCGCTGACCGCTCCGAAGATGGCCCAGTTGGTCATGCGGTCGGTCTCTCTTTTCACCACCACGTTGTAACAGGCCTCTGGAACGATTTGGGAAATTTTTTGCTTCCATCGTAGAATGTCCTTGGCCTCTACAGCTTCCGCATCCTCTAGCTCTTTGATGCAGCACACGATCTCTCGTACCGAAAATTCATTTCCCGCCTGAACGTAAGGGCGCAGAAACATATCGCAGCAAACCTCCATCATTTCCATGAAGAGGGGTAACAGATCTCGGCGTTTTCCGTGAGCGATGAGAATGCCTATGTTAGCGGTAAGCCTCGGAAAGCCGTGTTCGGTAAGCCCGTTCGTTTTTACATCGTTAAAATAGCGCAATATGTGTTCGTCGGTATAAGCGGAAAGCGCTTTTTCCATCAAGTCAATATATCTTTGCTTCATCATAAAATCTCCTTTCAAATAAATGGGCGGCGGTCGAGAACGAGACGCAGGGGCTTGGTCGATGGCAGACAATCGGGCAGTGCCGCTTGCAGCTCGGCGAGGCAACAGGTCACACCGAAGAGCAAATGCAGATCGTTGGCGCCGCTGCTTCTTTCAAAATCCACGCTCCGCAGATATTCAAGATATTGATCAGCAAACGCCGAAAGCGTCTTCTTGATCTCGGCAAAGCGATGCGTCGTCTGCCTTGAAGCGCGATTGAGACAATACACCCAATCCATTTCAATAAAATGAAACTGCTTTCCAAAAGCTTCGGGCATTCTTCCTTCATCATACATGGCAAGACAGGAATCGATCAGTCGCTCGGGATAAGGAAAGGCATGATGCATATACTCGTAATTGAACAGATAATGAAAGGTGTCGCCCATTTGCAGATGAATGGGAAAGCTCTCGGTCGGTTCTTGTTTCCACAATCCGCTCTCAGCATCGCAATGCTCGTCAAACCAAGAAAAATACCGTTGACACCATACGTCGTCCACCGACTCTGTGATCACCATGGCGGCAAAGAGCCCCGCGCCCACGTGCGCCATACAGCCTCGGTGAAGCCAGTCCTCACGCTCCATCCAAGCGAAAAAGCGGTCAATCTCACGGTATTGCTCCAACTCATGCAAGGGATACAATGGCTTCGCGTCAAACAGCTCGAGCGCCGCCACACAATGCGCGGTGGTATGAACGGTGTGATGGGTCAGCTCGAAAAACAGCCCCGTCCCCTTGTCCTGAAAGCCCTGCAAGGTATTGACAAACGCCGCTCTCTCGTCCGCATCCGAGGGGAAGCGCCCCAGCGTATACAAGAGATTGGCGGCATCGGCGCAGCCGTAAGGATTCGACCCCATCTGTCGCGTTCCCTTTTCGTTTTGCCACAAATAACGGCTGTAATTCCCGATTGAAATGCGGTGGGCAACCACCCTATTCTCGATCTTTTGCAACAAATCGTTGATGTTTTGCGTCTTCATATCCCATCTCCTTACGCCATGGTTTCCAACATCTTCATGCTTACCTCATATTGGCAAGCTTCACCGTTGAGATAAGCCTTGCATTCATCCAACATATATTCGCCCATGCGCACCACCTCGTCTCCCGCACTTCCTGCAATATGGGGGGTAAGGAGGCAGTTGGGTAGCGTATAGAAGGGGTGCCCCTCTACGGGCGGCTCAGGATGGGTCACGTCTAACAGGGCGGTCAGGTCTGGGCGCTCTCGTAGAATGCGAACCAGATCATCCTCTACCACC
Source organism: Clostridia bacterium (assembly GCA_017621755.1). Taxonomy (GTDB): domain Bacteria; phylum Bacillota; class Clostridia; order Oscillospirales; family CAG-272; genus UBA1740. The sequence continues at coordinate 90,989 of JAGASL010000061.1, read as the reverse complement.
TGCGCGCCTCGCCCCGTATTAATAAAGACAGCGTTTTTGCGCATGCGACAGAACAGATCGTAATGTAACATTCCCTGTGTTTGTGCGTTATTTGCCAGGTGGTTGGATACCACAAAGGAGCGTTCGAACAGCGCGGCAAGCGAGCACTTCTCTACGCCAAGCTCTATCGCCTTTTCGTCAGGCAAAAACGGATCGAATACCAGGACGTTCAGACGATAGGCCTTGAGCATCTGGATCACCAAGCGCCCGATCATGCCCGCGCCGATGATGCCGACGGTCTCTTCATAGTTGCCGCGACATTTCTTAAATGCGGTATCTGCCTCTTTTCTTCCACTTGCGTGATAGACACGGTTGCATACAAAATAGCCCTTATTGGCAAGCACGATCTGCGCGACGGTCATCTCCGCCACGGGAACAGCGTTGGCTGCCCATGCCGAAAAGACCTTGATGCCACAACGCAGAAATGGGCGGGCAAAGCTCTGTACAGAGCCTGCCGCGTAAAATACGCATTTCAAGCTTGGAAGATACGTTTTGATCTCCTCTTCCGTAAAAATGGGCATGCCCCACGTGGAAAACAGGATCTCCGTATCTGCAAATCGATCGGCGTTGGACAAAATATCAGATTTTGCATAAATCACTTCATCAAGCTCGGTTATGCCTCGTAGCCTTGGCAGAATGTCGCCAGCATATACCTTGCTAAAGTTTTCAGGCTGTTCACACAAGCAAATTGCTTTCATGTTCCTTCTCCTATCATCATTTTCAAGGCATCTGCCTCTTTAGAAAGCGTAGCAATCGCATCATCAGGCATAAATTCTAAAAGAAGCGTGCGAGGGGCGGGGAATTCGTTCAGGTATTCCCGCCATTCCGTCAGACCGTCATGCAATGAAAAACGCTCCTTCCCCTTCCACTGAAATACGTGTATATGGTAAGTGAAGGGGGCTATCGCCTTGGCATACGTCAGGTTTTCTTCTACGCTTTGCCATTGAAACGGTTGCCAATACATTCTGAAATGGGGAGAGCTTATCTCCCGCATCAGTGCAAGCGCATCCTGCAGGCGTTGGGTATAGGTCCCACTGTGGCACTCCATACATAAGGTCACGCCTGCTTTTTCTGCCATTTGTGCGGCATATCTGCATTGATCAAAAAGCTTTTGCTTTTCTAAATCCGAATATTCCTCGCCGCTTTTTGTGCCACACCAAAGACGTAAAATATCCGTGCCTAATTTTTTTGCCGCGGCAATATAACTCTCCAATTCCTCAATCGGTGTCTCTCCCAAGTGGAAATACGTGCCGTAGGATGAGCAAGCGATGCCGTATGCCTTCTGCATCTCGGCAATTTCCATAAGACGTGTCGTGTCGGTACAGGGCGCGTGCACATCACTCCCCCATTCCACGCAACAAAGACCTGCCGCCCTTGCGGCTTCTAAAATTTCTTTTGGTGTATGAGAGCGGAAGGATATCGACACCACCCCTAAAGCATAGTCATTTTTTTTCATAATTCATCTCCTGCTTTTTTTGTGCCAAGAGCGTTTCAAACCACAGCTCCGGCTCAGGCATTTCGGATACCCCTTCCATATAGGATATCGCCCCTCTTGTAAGCGTTCGTGTCTTGCGCTTTTCGCCGCACCTATCAGGCTTGCGATCAACGAAGGCTGAACCGTGTGTACCGATCGTCTCTGCCGAGAAAAGCATGGCCGATAGGGTGGCGCGTTGTGTCAATACCATATCGTATAGCTTGAAAAGCGCTGCGGTCTGTGACCTATCCTCAATAGTGGCCATATTGAAAAACGTGTCACATAGCTTCTCGACCTTGTTAAGCAATGCCTTCATGCCTTCGGTGCTTCTGTCAAAGTCGGCAACACAGCTCATCTCGGTCTGAAGCTCGTTTCGTATGTCCTCTATGCTTGCTTTGCCGTATTGAATCATAGGTAAGGTGTAGGTCGGTGTAGCATGAACGCCGCCCTTCTTTTTGGCGATATGCTCCGCCGCACGTAAGCTTCCCACCTGTGTGGCGTTAAGCGCGCTTCCGCCCGGGCGGTAAACGCCAAATGTTCCCGCGGCCTCGCCCGCAGCGTACAGGCCGCTTACGCCGCTTTGCCAATTTTCGTCTACCTCCACGCCGCCGTTGCAGTGCTGCGCGCAAACGGCAATCTCTAAACGCTCCTGATATAGGTTGATTCCATGCGCGGCATACAGCTCGATAGCGCCCATATTCATTTTTGCAAGGCGCTCGATAGGCGTTCCAAAGAGAGCCCCTGAATTTTTAAGATAGGTATAGGCTTCCTTGGGAAGCATATCAAATCCGTTTTCAAGCCCCTTGGGGTTTTTGGTAAAATCAAGATATACGGTGTTTCCCCGCTTTATCTGCTCGGCAACGAGAAGATCAACCCTGGACGAGCCCTCTGCCTTTCTTGTATCAAAGGGCCATTGATACCCCTTTAGAAAGATAAGACCAAGTGATGCCGCGCCAAGTGTGTCATAAAGGAACTCACTTTCGCCCCCGTTTTTATCAATGGCTATATACCGCGGCAGCACCTGCTGATACGTGCCCGACAGATTCCAGCGAAATTTTGTGCTGGCAATGCCGTACTGCCATTCCTCCATGTTGGAAAGGGTGGCTCCCGCCTCGATGGCAAGCCCCGTAGCGCCGTGCTGGCTTTCGGGATAAACGGTATTCTTATAAATGCCCGCAGGGCCACCCGTACAAAGAATGACGTTCTGACACGCAATCACCGTGATATCCCCCGTTACTGTGTTGACACATGCCACACCTGTAACCGTATGATCTTCGGTTATTATTTTTACCACTCGTTGACAATCAATGATTTCGATCCCCTTGGATATGACAGAGCGTTCCAGAGCCTCTGTCATATATTTTGAGGTCAAAGGACCGCACGAGGTGGCGCGTGTGCGGGGATCATGGTCGGTCTTGTAGCCCGCGTATTCGCCGTATTCGTTGGTTGGAAATGGAACGCCAAGCTCCACAAGGCGCATAAAGCAGCGTGTCGAATAAGCAGCCTCGCAAAGCGCGTGCTCACCCATAACGCCACCGCCGGAATAAAGCGTGTCAGCCATTTCGCGCACGCTGTCCCCTTCGCTTCCGCACAGTGATAGCTTATAGTAGGTCTGCTTGTCACTTCCCGTATTTCTTGATGTTCCCATCAATCGCCCTTCGGTGATCATGGCAATATCCTTTATTCCAAAGTCATACAGCCGGTCGGCGGCGTTGTATCCTGCGCAGCCCGTGCCTATGATGATTGTATGGTAGCTTTTTCTCATAGCTTTCTGATGTGCATTCCTCCGTCAAGAATGAAGGATTGCCCCGTGGTATATCCAAACGTGCCATCGCACAGCGCCACAACGGCCTTTGCAACGTCCTCGGGCTGTCCCCATCTGCCAAGAGGGATCAGACCACCCGCAATGAGATTGTCATACTTTTCTTTTACTGCTGCTGTCATGCCCGTGGCAATGATCCCGGGGCAGATCTCGTTGACGATGATCCCCTCACTTGCGAGTCTGTCGGCGAAAAGCTTGGTGATCATAGAAACGCCCGCCTTTGATATGCAATACTCCCCGCGGCTCGTTGAGCTGGTATACGCCGAGCAGGAGGAGATGTTGACAATGGAACCGCCCTTTCCTTGCTTGACCATTTCATTCGCCACCGCTTGCGTTAAAAACAACGTTCCCTTGGTGTTGATGCCCATCACGAAGTCATAGCTCTCCTCTGTCATCTCTAAAACATCGCGGCGAACCTTGGGAGCCACACCCGCTACGTTGACAAGAACAGCGATCTCCCCTTTGGCGACGGCGGCATCAAACAGCCTTTTCCTGTCCTCGGCTGATGAAATATCCCCCGAAAGGTAGGTAACGTCAAGTCCGTTGAAATCCGATAGGTCGGGCTGCTCACTTCGACCCATTCCTACCACGGTATATCCGTTTTTGCCAAGCGCAAGCGCGCTTGCCTTGCCGATTCCTCCTAACACCCCCGTAATAATCGCAATTTTCATTTTTGTATCTCCTTATATAGATCCCTGTAATATTCGTTGAATACCGCACAGCCCGAGACCTGCTTCGCGCGCATCAGCTCGGTACATTTTGAGCAGGTAAGGCAGCATTTTTTCGGATCAAGCGCTCCATTCAGATGATCTCTGTAAAACGTAGGATAGGCAAGCCACATTCTGCCGTATCCGACCATATCGCATATCCCTTCGCAAAGTTGACGCTCCGACTGCTCCATCAGGTCATTACGGTAATAGGAAAGCCCCGAACCGACCACCGTTAAATTCGGAAATTTCTCTTTGATGTGTCCTTCTATATATTCAAAGCGTTCAAGTCCTGCTTTCGGCGACTCGGGGGCGATATATCCGCCCTTTCTGTACGGACGGTTGACGTGAGGATTGTAATAGGGGTTGCCAACGGTCACGTTCAGAATTTGAATTCCCTCCTTGGCCAATCGCTCAATCAGCATATCGGGCTCTGTCAGATCAAGCGCATTATCCTCCGTTGTTCCAAATCCGTAGGGCTTGGGAACCATGTCTGATACGCTGAGCCGCGTGGTTAGCAAAGCATCTGCAGGAAGGGCTTTTTTGACCTCGCGTACGCAGTCAAGATACAGCCTTGCCCGGTTTTCAAGGCTCCCACCGTATCTCCCCTCTCTGGTAAACGCTGATAAAAGCTCTTGAAAGAGATATCCGTGACAGGATTTTACGTCCACGCCGTCAAAGCCTGCCGCCATCGAAAGACGGGCAGCCTCTGCGTATTTTTTTGGTAGCGTGTCAAGATATTCGTCCGTTACGATATTGGCATCTGTGGCGGGTCGCTTTTCTTCGTATAGGGGGTGGCGATAGGCGATCATCGGCGTCATGCTCTGCCTGCCCGAATGCGTTAGCTGCAAAATAAAGATCGGCGAGATCCCGCACTCATTGCTCGCGATCTCTCGCATTTGCCTTAAAAGCGCCTGGAATTGGGAGAGATTGTCCTTCGTCAGCATCATCTGTCGGGGATTTGTTCTTCCTTCGGCGCAAACAGCATTGGCCTCAAACCAGACAACACCCGCGCCGCTTCTTGCGGCTTTCAAATATTTGTCGATCGTCAAGCCGCTTGGGCTTCCGTCCATATTGCAGTCGCACCCCTCCATGGGCTGTAATACAACACGGTTCGCGATTTTCTTTTTTCCTACTTGAATGGATGCGTCGATCATTTGATAGCATGCCTTTCTTTCTGTTATACGTCCATTATATCAAAAAATAAAAGATATGCATATCGTTATTTTTGCATATTATGTTGCTTTTCTTGCAAACACGTGATAAAATGTATCTAAAGGCGGGTGATTTTTGTGATATTCGAGTGGAATACGAAGAGCATGGAAATGGAATATATAGAAAGCAAGATCGACCATCCGATCTTGTGGGAAAACCATTGCCACGCGAAGCATGAGATGATCGCGGTTGCGGAGGGGGATATTACCGTGATGCTGGAAGGACAAACGTATCGCTTAAAGAAAAATCAGATCATCATTATTCCGCCTCTGTTTTACCATTCCATCACGGCAAACGGGGAAGGGAGCTATCGCAGAATTACCGCATTGTTCGGTATGGATGCCATTCCGGGCGCGCTGCAGGATGAGTTTGCCAAGCAAGGAAGAACGATCACCATTGATGCCTCTCGTATAGAAAAGATCAAGGAGGTCTGTCAAAAGGCGGATGCAGCATTTTACGCACCGCTGCTACAAAGCCTGATGATAGAGATCTTTTATGATGCCTTGCAGATACCGCAAGCACCTACCAAAATGGAGACCGATGAGCTTTTGCAAAAAACATTCAGCTATATCGACCAGCATTTGCATGAAAAAATCTTGCTTGACGATCTTGCTAAGCATACCTCGAGATCAAAATCCTCCTTTTGTCATTTGTTTGAGTCGAAAATGAATATTTCCCCCAAGCAGTATATCCTGCAAAAAAAGCTTGCTCTGGCAAGCAAGCTGATTGGCGAGGGCACCTCTCCCACTATCGCGGCTGCGCAGATCGGCTATGAGAATTACAGCAATTTTTACCGCATATACTTAAAGCACTTTGGAACAAGCCCGGCGAAAAGCTTTAACGGAATATAAAAACAATGCAGCGCTTCATGCCCTCATTAAGGACACGCGAAGCACTGCATTGGTAGCCGCAACCGCATATAGTGAAAATAGCTCCTTACGCCCACGTGCACATCATTCGCCGAAGGGGTAAATGATGTGCGAAGAGTGCGTTTTGGGGCTCCCGTAAGGGATCTATATCGTTGCGTTTTTATTCCTCCTCCGGCTTGGGGGCCTTTTCAATCCCGTTCACAAAGGAAAGAAAGGAAAGACCCAGGCAAAAAACGTTGTAGGAATCGGTGATATATAGCCCTTCTAAAAACAGATTGATGATATAGGGCATAAAGGTCAAGATCAGGGTCAGCGTGGTGAATAGCAGCACGGTGTGGGTAATGGCTACGTTATCTGCGTGGCCAAACATGAAGAGAAGTGTCTGCCACACAACGGCGCCTGCCAAAAAACAGAGTGCGTATTCGGTAAAGGTCTCAAACCCGTCAAACGAGGTGTATGCCCCCTCCTTCATGGAAAGAAGAACGAGCGAGATCACCTGGTGCAGGGTATAGTAGATGACCGAGGTGATGAATAGCATATACGAGCGCAGGATACCGGCAACGATCATCAGAATAGGTGCGCCGTAGATCATAAAATACTGCGGCACAAAGCCGGTGGCATTGTTGCCGTGCGAAAGCTGCGCGATCGCGATAATGACGATCGAAAGCACCGCAAACACGATCACGCCGATGCGAGAGGTCCTTTTGCCCTCTGCCATAATGGTGTATCCCTTGATCATGGCTTACGCTTCCTCCAGAATGCCGGCCTTGCGCAGGGTCTCTACAAAGCGGTGGATGTCGGCTCGCGCCGTCTCCTCGTCGATCTCGTACTCCTTTAGCATGGCGGCAAGCAGCGCTTCCTCATTGGTCTCCTGCTCCAGCAGTGTCCAAAGCAGGATGCCGGTATCGTTTAAGCGGATCATGCCGTTAAAGCGCTCGGCCGCCTCGCCTACCGGCAAAACGACCTTTTGGCCGGCTACGTCACGCAATAGAAAATTTTCGTTGATCTTCATGGTTATGCTCCTTATTCCTTTGCTGTCAGCGTGCGGAAGGAAAGCTCCGCCGCCTCACGCGAGATATCACAGCCCAGCACGTAGATGGGCACGGTGCGCAGCAGCGCATCGGTCAGAGAAACGGTTATATCCATTTCGGCCGCGTTTTTCGGGCGCAGCAGCTGGTGGAAGATGCGCTCTACCGCCTCGCGGCTGTCAAGCCGGCGGATGTAGTTTTCCTTGCTTCTCTCTAAAAAGCAGATGGCCTTTAGCGGCGCGCTGTCATTTTCGTTCCAGCCCTCCTTGCCGCACCAAGGGGTGCCGTAGGCAATAAAGCCCTCGTCGGTTTTGCGCAAAATGGGCTTATCCCCGTTGATCACGGTAACACCCTCGCCAAAATACCTCCGCCAGAGCGAGATGTGCGTGCTTTTGCCTGTGCCGCTCTGGGCAGAGAAGGCGTAAGCACAGCCGCCATATTTCACCACGGCTGCATGCATCAAAAAGGCCCCGTGGTGCAGCATGGCAATGCACAGGTGACGATACACGCAGATGCTTTCGTGGTAGCCGCGTGTAAACTGCGGCTGCAGCTCCAGCGCCCGGTCGATCTCTTCCTCAGGGATGGCAATGGTCAGATCTGCCACCGTCTCCTCCGGGGCAAGATAGGCCGCGCATTGCCGCGTGATGTGCGGATATTTGTTTTGAATGTCAATGTTGAGGTCGGCTATGCGATAGATGGCCATAAAAACTCCTTATAAGGGAAATGCCGGCGAAGATCGCCGGCATTTTCTTTGGCGTGCCTGCCACTCCCCTGCGGGATTAGTGAACGATGCAACGCTCGGTATCGATATCAAAGATGTGCAGACGGCTGGTATCAACAGCAACCTTAACGGTATCGCCGGCACGAGAGGTAGAACGAGGAGATACGCGGGCGATCAGGTTACCGGTATCCTCATCCTGGCCCTTATAGCGCAGGTACAGGAAGATCTCAGAGCCCATCAGCTCGGTTACGTCGATATCTACGTCGATCACGTTCTCCGGCATGCTGGAGAGGTACATCGGCTCGTCATGGATGCACTCGGGGCGCAGGCCAAGAACGACCTCGTGGTCGATATACTCCTTCAGAGCGGGGTTGTTCGCCTTCTCAGGCGGCAGCTTCAGCTCGTTCTCGCCAAAGGAAACGAACAGATCGTTTTCCTTCTTGAGGAGCTTGGCGTTGATAAAGTTCATCTGCGGGGTGCCGATAAAGCCTGCAACGAAGGTGTTGACAGGGTAATCGTACAGGTTTTGAGGGGTATCTACCTGCTGGATCAGACCGTCCTTCATAACAACGATACGGCTTGCCATGGTCATAGCCTCGGTCTGGTCGTGGGTAACGTAGATAAAGGTGGTACCAACCTTCTTGTGGATCTTGGTCAGCTCGGTTCTCATCGAAGCACGCAGCTTAGCATCCAGGTTGGAAAGCGGCTCGTCAAGCAAGAATACCTTCGGGTTACGAACGATAGCACGGCCCAGTGCTACACGCTGCTTCTGACCACCGGAAAGAGCCTTCGGCTTTCTTTCCAGCAGGTGGTTGATATCCAGAATGCGGGCAGCCTCTTCTACGCGGCGCTTGATCTCCTCCTTCGGGATCTTACGCAGCTTCAGACCAAATGCCATGTTCTCAAATACGGTCATGTGCGGGTACAGAGCGTAGTTCTGGAACACCATCGCGATATCGCGGTCCTTCGGGGCCACGTCGTTTACCAGCGTGTCACCGATGAAGAGCTCACCCTCAGAGATCTCCTCCAGACCTGCGATCATACGCAGGGTAGTAGACTTACCGCAGCCGGAAGGACCAACGAAGATCAGAAACTCCTTGTCCTTAATGTCCAGGCAGAAGTCGGATACGGCGGTAACGCCGCCGGGGTACTTCTTGTAAATGTGCTTGAGAGACAAGCTTGCCATAATGAATTCCTCCTGTTTATATGAGTAACAATTTTACGATCATATTGTACCAAATTTTTTGCCAAATGAAAAGGGCTTTTGTTGACAAACTTTTTGCCTGATATTTGTGCAACATGTATAAAAATTTGGCAAAAACAGAGCGCTTTCGAAAAATATTTCGATTTATTATCTAATTTATTAGAAAAATATTTAATTTTTCGTGGCATTCAGCCCCTTGCGTGAAAGGGCAATGCGCTTGCGCTGCAGGTCTACGCTTTTAATACGCACCTCGATCACGTCGCCTACCGAATACATTTCGCGCGGGTGGCGGATGAATTTATCGCTCATCTCGGAAATGTGCAACAGGCCGTCCTCATGCACGCCAATGTCAACAAAGGCGCCAAAGTCCACCACGTTGCGCACGGTGCCCTTCAGCAGCATGCCCTCTTCAAGATCCTTCATTTCCAGCACGTCAGAGCGCAGAACGGGTGCCGGGGCAGCATCACGAATGTCGCGGCCGGGCTTTTCCAGCTCGCCAATGATATCCATCAGCGTTGGCTCGCCGCAGCCAAGCTCGGCACATACCTTGTCTACCCCGCGCAGGGTCACCTTGCTGCGCAGCATGCCGATCTCGCCCTGGCGCACGTTTTCCTCGGTATAGCCGAACAGCGCCAGCAGGCGGTTGGTCAGCTCATAGGATTCGGGGTGAACGCCGGTGTTATCTAACAGCTCGTCTGAACCGGGCACGCGCAGAAAGCCGGCGCACTGCTCAAAGGCCTTGGCGCCGATCTTGGGCACCTTCAGGATCTGGGCGCGGCGGGTAAATTCGCCGTTTGCCTCACGGTAGGCCACGATGTTCTTGGCCGCCGCGGTGCTGATGCCGGCGATGTAGGAAAGCAGGGAATAGGAGGCGGTGTTCACGTCTACGCCCACGGCGTTTACGCAGTCCTCTACCACGCCACCCAGCGCCTCGCTCATGCGGGCAGGCTTCATGTCGTGCTGGTACTGGCCAACGCCAATGGCCTGCGGCTCGATCTTGACCAGCTCAGCCAAGGGGTCCTGCAGGCGGCGCGCGATCGAAACGGCCGAACGCTCTGTCACGTCAAAATCCGGGAACTCCTCTGCCCCCAGCTTAGAGGCCGAGTAAACGCTGGCGCCCGCCTCGCTGACGATGGTGTAGCGCACATCACGGTCAAGGCCCTTCAGCGTGTCGGCAATAAACAGCTCGCTCTCGCGCGAGGCAGTGCCGTTGCCGATGGCCACCACGTCTACGCCGTAACGGCGGATCAGGCGCAGCACCGTTTCACGGCTGCGCGGAATGTCCTCGCGCGGCTTGGTGGGGTAGATCACGGCGGTATCCAGCACCTTGCCAGTGCTGTCTACCACGGCCAGCTTGCAGCCGGTGCGGTAGCCGGGGTCATAGCCCAGCACGGTCTTGCCCTTCAGGGGCGAGATCATCAGCAGGTTGCGCAGGTTCTCGGCAAACACCTTCAAGGCACCCTCGCTTGCCTCGTCAAACAGGTCAGAGCGGATCTCACGCTCGATGGCGGGGAAGATCAGGCGGTCATAGCTGTCGCGAATAGTGGTCATCAGGTGGGGAACGGCCGCGCTATTTTTGTTCTTGATAACGTGGGCGGCCAGCTTGGCAACGGCATCCTCCTCCGGTACCTCGATCGATACCTTGAGGAATTCCTCCTTCTCGCCGCGGTTGATGGCCAGCACGCGGTGCCCACGCAGCTTCTTGATCGGCTCGCTGAATTCGTAATAATCCTTGTATACCGAATCCTCCTCCTTGGCCGCACGGGTAACAAGCGACCCGTTTTCCACCGTAAAGGCACGCAGCAGCTTGCGGTAGTCGGCTTCGTTGGAAATATCCTCGGCAATGATGTCGAGCGCCCCCTGCAGCGCCTCGGCGGCAGAAGCAACGCCCTTTTCCTCATCCACGTAGGCGGCAGCCGCCTCCTCGATCGTCGGCTCGTAGCAGTCACGCTGCTCGGCGATCAGCTCGGCAAGAGGGCCAAGGCCCTTTTCCCGCGCCACCGAGGCGCGCGTTTTTCTCTTCGGCCGGTAGGGGCGGTAAATATCCTCCAGCTCCACCAGCGTCACGGCGCGGTCAAGCGCCTGGGTGATCTCGGGTGTCAGCTTGCCCTGCGCCTCGATCAGCGAGGCGATCTCCGTGCGGCGCTCGTCCAGCTTGCGCAGGTAGTTCAGCCTGTCCTCTAAATTACGCAGCATCACGTCATCCAGGCTGCCGGTCACCTCCTTGCGGTACCGGGCAATAAAGGGCACGGTGTTCCCCTCGTCAAGTAGGGCTACCGTCTTTTCCACCTGCTCCTCGGTCAGGCTCAATTCCTTCGCTAACGCTTTAATGATATCCATTTATCTCTCCTTTTAATCTGTTGCGTGGCGCAATCTTTCAATTTCTTCTTCCGTGGCGGCGCGTATCTCACCGCGTGCCAGCGCCGGGTCAAGCGGAATGCCGGCAAACGAGATGCGCTCAAGCGTGATCACGCGGCTGCCGCAGGCCTCTACCATGCGCTTGATCTGGTGGTATTTCCCCTCGGTCAGGGTGATCACGCCACCCGCGCGCCCCTCGTCACACACAAGCAGCGCCGGCTTGCAGCGCTCATCGCCGTCGATCGTCATGCCCGCTGAAAATTTCTCCTCCGCGCCCACCGGCAACGGCGGCTCGCAGGTAAAGCGGTATTCCTTTTGCACGTGCTTCTTGGGCGAAAGCAGGGTGTGCGAAAGCTGCCCGTCGTTGGTCAGCAGCACGAGGCCCACCGTGTCGCGGTCAAGCCGCCCACAGGGAAACAGACCGCGCTTGTCAAGCGGCGGCGGCAGCAGCTCGGTCACGCAGGGCAGGCGACCGTCCTCGGTCGCGCTGACGTAGCCTGTGGGCTTGTTCAGCCACACGTAATCAAATTGGTGGTAGCCGATCTGCTCACCGTCCAGGCAGACAACGTCTGTATGCTCGTTGATATGCCCGTCCACACGGCGCACGATCTCGCCGTTCACGGTAATGCGTCCGTCCTTCCCGGCCTTGGCCGCCTCCTTGCGTGAAAGCAGACCCGTGTTGCTTAAAAACCGATCTAATCTCATGGTGCCTCCCCGGCAGATTTTCTTCGCTTTAGTATACCATAAATTTTCCTGCAAGTAAAGAAGAAAACTGAAAAAAATAAAGCGACCGTCAATCGACAGTCGCTTTTTGGTCAAAGCGCCACGCGCGCCAGGCGCAGGTCGCTGCATTCGTTGCGTTCGTAAAGAACGATGGCTGTTTTGCCGTCCTGCGCCACACACACGTCGCTATAGCCGCCGAGCTTGGAAAGATAGCATTTTTCCCATGTCGCGCCGTCGTCGTGCGAGCGTTGCAGGGTCAAGTGAATGCGGCTCGGCCCCCATTGTTTTCCCTCTCCGTCGGTGTCACAGCCGCAGTACAGCAGGTCATCCCCCGCGCGGCACATGCCGGCCATGCAGCCGGGGTCACGCAGCGCCTCGGAAAAATGGCAATTTCTCCATTCGCCGGCTGCATCCTCGTTATAGGCCAGGTAGCGCCGCTTGCAGGGGGCGTAGTTGCGAATATTAAAGAGCACGCCGCCGGATGCCAGCGGCAGGATGACCGCCTCGTTGAGGTTAGCACCCTCTACCGGGTCACCGATGATCTGCCCGCGCTGCCAGCTTGCCCCCTCATCGTCGCTATACAAGCAAGAGACCACGCTTGGCCAATGGGCGAAAATATTCGTCTTGTCGCTTGCCATCCATACGTTGATCACCAGCCGGCCAGAGGGCAGGCGGCAGCCGTGGCCGGGGCCAACGGCGGCACACGTCCATGGAAATTCCAGGCGAAAGGCCTCAAGCGCATCGGTGATCTCACACGCCTCGCTCCAGCTTTCGCCGTGGTCGTGGCTCTCGCGCTGGAATAGGCGCTTGTAGTTTTCTAAGTAAAGAAGGATCAGCTTGCCCTCTCCGGCTACCATCATGACGGGGTTGTTGACGGTATTTTTACCGCCGGAGGAGGCAATGATGCGCTCCTTGTCCCAGGTCAGACCGCCGTCTGTGCTTTTGCGCATGCCAATGTCGATCAGCGCCCAGTCGCTTAGACAGGAGCGGCATTCGTAGTAGCAGAGGATAGAGCCGTCTGCACAGGTGATCAGGCCGGGAATACGGCGCAGGGCGTAGTCACCCTCGCCCGCCACAGCCATGGAATAATCGTTCAAAACGTTCATGGTGCTTCTCCTTATAGCAGCGGCAGCACGGTGTCTGCCAGGTATTGCATAGCCTCTTTTGAGAGAGGGGCAAATGGCGCGCGGCAGGGGCCGAAATCAAAGCCCAGCATGTCGAGCAGCGCCTTTTCGCCCTGCATCACGCCCACGCGGCAAAGCGCGGCAATGATGCGGTTTACCACGTCCTGCACCGCCTGCACGCCGGCAATATCGCCCTGCTTAAATTTTGCCTGCATATCCACAAACTTTTCGGCCATGAAGTTGTAGGTAGAGCCAATGCCGCCACCCACACCCATGATCAGACCGGCGGCAAAGGTCTCGTCATAGCCGTTAAAGAAGCACTTGTGCGGAAAGGCCGCGCACAGGCGCTGCAGCATAAAATGGTCGGCCGAGGTGTATTTGACGCCGATCATCTTGTCATCCTCCAGCAGCTCGGCAAAATCGTCAAACGTGAGTGAAACGCCCGAAAAGGCGGGGATGTTGTAAAGGATCAGGGGCAGCTCTACCGCCTTGGCGATCATGCGGTAGTGCTGCTTGATCTCGCCTACCGAAAATTTGTAGTAAAAGGGTGCCACGGCAGATACGGCATCGTACCCCAGCTCGGTAGCCAGGTGGCCGTAGGAGATCGCCTCCTCGGTCGATACGCAGCCGATGTGCGCGTAAAGCGTAACGCGGTCGCCGCAGATCTCCTTCACTAAGCGGTAGATATGCCGGCGCTCCTCCTCGCGCAGCAGAAACGCCTCCTGCGTGCTGCCGTTTACGTAAAAGCCGGCTACTCCTTTCTTGATGTTATACGCAATGAGCCTCTCAAGCTCCTTGTCGTTGATCCTGCCCTCTGCCGTGAAGGGGGTCAGCAGAGCGGGGAAAACGCCTGTATGCTTGTTCATAGATCGGTACCCTTTCTGTTTTTTCTTTTATTGTAAGGCAAAAATTGAAAAAATAATAGGGGAATATTGTCCCTTATTTTTGTTGTATTGACTTTTTGAGAGCGAGATGGTAAAATAAAAGAAAAAAGGAGCGTTTGCTATGATCAGAGAGGCGGCCTACCGGGTGTGCGGGCGTGACGAGCGTATCAGCTGTAAGCATACTGAGGAAAATCAATACGAGGTGCTGCTGGTGCATACCGATGGGGGGCACATGCTGGTGCGCGACAGGCTCTACCCCATGCGTGCCGGCACGCTGTATCTGATCAACGCGGCAGAGCCGCATTGCTCGATCCCCGATCGGCCGGCCGATTATTGCCGTAGCAAGCTGATTTTGGCGCGGGACGGCCTGCATCGCTTTTTAGAGGCGGCCGACTGTGAATTTTTGATCGAGCGGCTTTTTGGCGGTGAGCATGCCAGCGTGATCCCTGCCGAGGCAGAAGCCTCTTTGATCGAGCGGCGGCTGGAAACGATCGCCCGCCTGTTTGAGAGGGCGCGCGAGGAGGAAAGACCGGTGCTGCACGCGGCCATTCTTTCCCTGCTTGACCTGTGTGCGCGCGGCGAGCGCGAGCCGGCCGTGCCGGAGGGGGGCGTGGTATCTCGCGCCCTGGCCTATATCAGCCAGCATCTTGACGAGCATTTTGATTTAGATCAGATGGCCGCTGCGCTGTACGTCAGCAAATGTTATCTTTGTCGCGCCTTTCATCGCTCGGTGGGTATGACGGTGATGGAATACGTCAATCACCGCCGCCTGGCGCGTGCTAAGCAGCTGCTGCTCACTACCGAAAAGACCATATCGCAGATCGCCGACGAGGCAGGCTTTTCAGGCTTTTCGTATTTTTGTAGCTGCTTTCGCCGTGTCGAGGGGGTCACCCCCTCCGCCTACCGCAAAAGCAACCGATAAAAGAGATACCCGGTGGGCGCTTTACGCCCACCGGGTATCTCTTTGCCCCATGAAGGTCACTGTGGTGACGGGGTAGCGGCATCACTGCCTTGCGTGCTGGCCTCCTGTGCCTGCCGCGGCTTGCGGCGCGGGCGACGGCGGCGGGTGGTTGCGACTGCGGAATCCTGCAGCCGTTTGCGGTAATCCTTTTCTCCGGCCTCGTCTGCCGGCAGGATCACGTATTTGGCACGCCACGTTTCATTGAAATTGCGCAACAGGTGCATCCGTAAAAACAGCTTTCCATGCTCCTTGCAGGAAAACAGGCGGGTGTACCGTTGCCCCTTAGAGTGGAGAAGGTTGTCAAGCGGGGTAAGCGGTGCAGAGCAGAGCGGGCAGGTGGGGGTGGCAACGCGTTCGTCTGCCAAAAGCAGCTCGGGCGTTGAAAAGCCCTTTTCGCCGCCATCGGCATCGCCGATCACGGTGGTAAGCAGGTTGTCGCCTCGCCGCTCGTCATATTGGGCAATGCCTGCCGCTACGTCCAGCCGCTGGGCAACCAGGGCTGTGAAGTAGGCATCGTTCAGCGCATCATGCGCCGGCAGATTTTGCTCAATGCCGAAATGCTCCATCGCGTATTCGAGCGAGCGCTGGTTCTTGCTGCCGTCTGTCTGGCGGTTAAAGATCAGCTGCAGATCGTAGACCCGATGCAGCCAAGAGCCATCCAGCCGGTGGGCACGCAGATTGTCCTCTAACATCGGAATATCGTCCGGCCCCCAGGTCAGGAAGGCAAAATCCTCCCCGCACCAGCGGTGGAAGCGCTCGATCGCCTCCGGCAGCGGGGTCCCGTGGTCCAGCATGGTCTGGTCAATGCCCGTCAGGCGCATGACGTACCGCTGTATGACCTTAAAGAACTTTGGCTTTACCGTGATGCGATAGCTACCGATGAGATTAAGATCCTCGTCCAGCTTTACAGCGCCGATCTGAATTACCTCACCACGCAGGCGGCATTCCAGCCGCTTTTGCACGGCCAGCGCCTTTTGCGCGTACGCTTGATTCCACTCGAGATCGAGGGAAATGTAATTCATGACTTCGCTTCTTTCGTCGTATTTGTGCAACGCACTTTTTTATTGTACCATTTTTTGGCCGGATATGCAAGCCCTTTTTTCAAATTTCGTTATTTCTCCATGCCATCCAGCAGATTGCGCATGATTTTGATCGCAAAGGCGGCCTCCTCCTTGGCCAGGGCGGGGCCAAAATGGGTGGGTGAGAGCTCCAGGTTATAATACCCGTCAAAGCCGGTCTCCTCCAGCGCCTGCAAAATATCCTGCCAGTCTGCCGTGCCGGCCATGGGCATGGTGTGCTGGTCGGCATAGCCGTTATTATCGTGCAGGTGCAGCACCGCAATACGCTTGCCCAGCCGGCGAATGGCCTCGCCCACCGGTATAGCACCGGGGAACTGGGTGGCGTTGTGCGTGTGGCCGGTATCCATGCATACGGTGAGATGTTTTCCCAGCTCCTTATGTGCGGCCAGGCGGTCGTAGGCGGCGATAAATTCGGGAATCAGGCCAAAGGTCTCGCAGGTCTTCGTATAGCCGCAGATGCCATAGGTCTCGGTGGCGATGCGGATCTCAAATTCTTTCGCAAAGGGAAGAACGGATAAGAAAAACGCATCGTTCTTTTCGTGCATCAGCGCAGCGGGGGCATCGGCGCCGTAAACGCTGTTGGAGACGGTGTGCATCACGCAGACCGAGGCACCCAGCGCGCGCGTGGCTAAGCAATCAAGGCGCGCATTGCGGATAAGCGCCTCGTCCTCCTCCTGCCGGCTCTGGTAGCCGGTGATGCGGCCGTGCGTTTGCACAAATACAAGCCCAAGCGAGGCGGCGTATTCCCGCAGCGCGGTGCAATAGGCAACGATCTCCTCCTCGCTTTTCGTATAGAGATTGCCCGGGCGGCGATCGTCGTAATCACAGAGATTGAAATCGATCCCCTCTGCGCCGATCTCGGCAGCAAGCGCCAGCGCCTGTCTGTCGCCCAGCTCTTTCTGAAAATAAAAGGTAGAGATACCGATCTTTTTATTCATGGTAATCCTCGTTCTTTTTTCTTTCATTGTAGCACAAAAATGCCCCTTCGTCAAGCGAAGATTTGCACCCCCTCTTGACAAAAGGCGCGAAAAGACATATAATATCCTTATTATAGACAATGATGAAGGAGCGCAATATGGAAATGGCAAGTCGCATCCCGGAGCTGTTTGGGTGCATGGTGTTTGGCGACAAGGAAATGAAGGCACGCCTGCCGGAGGAGATCTATACCACCCTGCGGCATACCATCCGCCGCGGCACACCGCTGAATATCGATATCGCCAACCCCGTGGCCGAGGCCATGAAGTGCTGGGCGATGGAGCTGGGGGCTACCCACTTCACGCATTGGTTCCAGCCGCTCAACGGCATTACTGCTGAAAAGCATGATAGCTTTATCGAGCCGGGTGAGGATGGACAGGTTATTATGAAGTTCTCTGGCAAGTCGCTTGTGCGTGGCGAGCCGGATGCCTCCTCCTTCCCCAATGGCGGCCTGCGTGCCACCTTTGAGGCGCGTGGCTACACCGCCTGGGACCCAACCTCCTCTGCCTTCGTGCGGGATAAAACACTCTACATTCCCACCGCCTTCTGCTCCTTCAGCGGCGAGGCGTTAGATGCCAAGACACCGCTGCTGCGCTCGATGGAGTGCCTGCGCCGCTCGGCCAGGCGCCTGATGTCGCTGTTCGGTAAGACCGGCATCGGCACCATCAATCCCACCGTAGGCGCGGAGCAGGAGTATTTTCTGATCCCGCAGGAGCTGTATGACGAGCGGCCCGACCTGCGCCTGTGCGACCGCACGCTGTTCGGCGCGCCGCCACCGAAGAGCCAGGCGCTTTCCGAGCATTATTTCGGTGCTATCAAGCCCCGCGTTAAGGCCTTTATGGACGAATTGGACCTTGAGCTTTGGAAGCTGGGCGTCATGGCCAAGACGGAGCATAACGAGGCAGCCCCCTGCCAGCACGAGCTGGCCCCCATCTTCTGCACCACCAACATGGCCTGCGACCACAACCAGCTGACCATGGAGATGATGAAGCGCGTAGCGCGCAAGCACGGCCTTGTCTGCATTTTGCATGAAAAGCCCTTCTTCTGTGTCAACGGCTCGGGCAAGCATAACAACTGGTCGATCGCTACCTCACACGGCATCAACCTGCTGGAGCCGGGTGATTCGCCGGCGGATAACGCGCAGTTCCTGCTCTTTTTGACGGCGGTGATCGCCGCGGTAGACGAATATGCCGACCTGCTGCGCATCTCGGTGGCCAACGCCTCAAACGATCATCGTCTGGGCGCCAACGAGGCACCGCCCGCTATTCTTTCTATGTTCCTTGGCGATGAACTGACTGAGATCTTAGATTGCTTAGCCGAGGGGCGCCCCTATGATAAGCACGAGAATAGCCGCCTGGATATTGGCGTAGGCGTTCTGCCCAAGTTCCCGAAGGATAATACCGACCGCAACCGCACCTCGCCCTTTGCCTTTACCGGCAATAAATTCGAGTTCCGTATGCTGGGCTCCGGCTGCTCGATCGCGGATGCCAACGTGGTGCTCAACACTATCGTTTCCGAGATCCTTGACCGGTTCTCTGACCGGCTGGAAACGGCCGATGATTTCAACGGTGAGGTGACTGCCATTGCGCAGGAGACCTACCGCGCCCATAAGCGTATCGTCTTTAACGGCAACGGCTATTCGGAGGAATGGCGCCAGGAGGCCGCGCGCCGCGGCCTGCATAACTACGCCACCGCCGCCGAGGCGATTCCTCATTTAGAGGATCCTGAAAACGTCGCCGTCTTTGAAAAGCACGGCATCTACACCGCCGCCGAGCTGCATTCGCGCTGCGAGATCATGCTGGATGCGGTGGCCAAGGGCATAGAGGTAGAGGCAAAGACTATGCTGGAAATGACAGAGCGGGATATTTTGCCCGCCGTGCTCGCCTACACCGACCACCTGGCAGCCGGCCTGGCTAACAAAAAGAGTCTGCGCCTTCCTTGCCGTGCCGAGAGTGCGCTGGCAGAAACGCTTTGTTCCCTGTCTGATGAGATCTACGCCGCCGCCGAGGCGCTGAAGGCCGAAATGAAAAAGGCTGCCGCCCTTGAGGATATGGCCGCGCGCGCACGCGCCTATAGCGACAACGTGCGTGGCGCCATGGCCGCGCTGCGTGCCGTTGCTGATCAGGCCGAGACCCAAACGGCCAGCGACTATTGGCCCTACCCCTCGTATACCGACATTCTGTTCTACCGTTAAAAGAGAGACCGCCAAGCGCATTGCGCTTGGCGGTCGTTTTTTAGCGGGCTGCCTCTGTGGCATCGGCCAGACGGCGCGCCGCGGCGGCGGCGCGGGCGTAGAACGCCTCTGCCCCCATCTCCATATAGGCCGGGGTGTTCTTGGCAAAGACCTCTAACATCAAGGAATTTTCATAGCCGGAGGCAGCTAGCCTCTTGGTCACGCCTGTAAAATCAATGCACCCATCCCCCGGCAGGCGGTGATCATCGGCATTGTGCGTGGCGCGGTTATCGTGAATGTGAATGGCGGCCAGGCGATCGCCAAACAGGGACATATAATCCCATTTGCCGTCGGTAAAGCAGGCCTCGTGCCCGTTATCCCAGCAGAAGGCGGCGTATGGGAAGGCCTCCATCGCCACCGAGAGGTTGCCCAGCATGCGCTGGTTTTCATAGGCGATCGTGATGCCGCAGGCGGCGGCATGGGCCATCAGCGCCTCAAAGCGGGAAAGGCCGAGATCGTTCACGCGCGGCGGGTTCTCGCCGCTGGAAAGATGCACCACCAGCACCGGAATGCCGTAGTCCCGGCATTCATCCACGGCGTCCAGCAGCGAAGAGAGCATGCGCTCACCCTCGGGCGTATCGTACCAGATATCGTTGATATGGTCAAAGGGCGCGTGGCAGCTTTCAATGTTTAGCCCGTTTTCGGCGCAAAGGGTGACGATCTGCTCGATATCCCGGCAGCCGGAGGAAAGAAAAACGGCAGAAAAGCCGTGCTTTTTGATCAGGGCGATCTGCTCCGCATACGGGATCGGATACGCGCCAAGCACAATACCGGTGGTCATGGTGTGGCTCCTTTTTTCGCAATTTTTTATATTGTAGCACGGAATGGGAGATTTGTCAAATAAAAACCGGCGGCCGGAGGGCGGCCGCCGTGAGGGGGGAAGAGAACGGGAAAGCGGGGTGCGTAGCTTTCCCATTCGATAGGTATGAGGGTTATACAGCCACCTTGCGCTGGCGCATGCGGCCGATCACCTTGCCGCAGCAACGAAACTCGGCAAAGTTTGAGATCGGAATATCCTGGTAGGCGGGGTTGTAGGAGCGCAGGCTCTTGCCGGTGAAGCGCTTGAAGTAGCCCTCGCCGTCTGCCACGAAAATACCCAGGTCGCCAATATCCACCGCGTTCTGCCGCTTGACTAACAGAATATCGCCCTCGGTAAACTTCGGCTCCATGCTGTTACCGCTGACGCGCAAGGCGTAATCAGCCCCAAGAGAGACGCGCGTGGCGCGCACCTCGATCGACTCGCAAAAGCCGCTGTCATCAAGGAAGGTACCGCGGCCGGCGGATACCGGCAGCATATATAAAGGAAGGGTCAGCATACGAATCTCCTCTGCCTCTGCAATTTCGGGCACCGTGCCGGCGCTCTCCATGCGGGAAATCTCCTTGTCGATCACCATGTCCACCAGCTCGCGCCCGCCCTCGTCCAGGCGGCGGTAGCGCTTGACCAAGCGGCACTCCTCCTCGCGCAGGGTGTCGGTAAAATGCCCCTCGCCATCCAGCAGCAGGCCAATGGGGCAATCAAACGCCTCGGCGATCGCCAGCGCTACCGAAAGCTTGGGCTCGCCCGTCGCGCCGGAAAGGATCTTGGTCAAGGTGCCTAAGGGAATACCGCTTTCGCGGCTGAGCTGCTCGCTCGTCATCGATCTCTCACTTTTTAACAGTTTTACACGGTCTGCAAAGCTCATGGTGCATCTCCTTTCGGTTTCTTTGGCACCATTGTAGCATATCTTTTTTCGTTTGTAAAGAGGTTTTGCAAAAAAATTTTCCAAAAGTGGATATTTTTTCGAGAAAAACCAATTTCAAAAGTCCTAAACAGGAAAAAATAAACCGTTTTTGGAAAAAGGGCAGGGGGAAGGCCTGCCGTCGCCCTATAGCCGCTTTGACTGAAAATAAAAGCCGGCAGCGGCAAATTTCATCAGAAACGACAATTATATTTTTGTATGGCTCTATAAAAAAATATTATGTTCAATTTTTTGCCAAAAAAGTGTTGACAGGCCTTGTTTTCGATGATATAATAGTAAACTGCATTATAATTGCCTATTTTTTAGGGTTTTTTGCGCTTTTTCGGCACGCGCAAAGCCCTATAATAAATAGGTAAACGGCGCGAAAAATACATGGAATGGAGTGATTATGGCATGGTAAAGCCCCAAAAGCTTGGCAAAAATGTGCGCATGAGCTTTTCTAAGATCGACGAAGCACTGGAGATGCCAAACCTTATTGAGGTTCAGAAGAAGTCCTTTCAGTGGTTCCTGGACGTAGGCATGAAAGAGGTTCTTCGTGATGTTTCTCCGATCGTTGACTACTCCGGCAATCTGTCGATCGAGTTCGTCAACTACACGTTGGATCTGCAAAACCCCCGTTATCCCGTAGAGGAGTGTAAGGACAGAGACGTGACCTACGATGCACCGCTGCGCGTAGAGGTACGCCTGACCAACAAGCAAACGGGTGAGGTCAAGCAGTCTGAGATCTTTATGGGCAATTTCCCGCTCATGACCGAAAACGGCACCTTTGTGATCAACGGTGCAGAGCGCGTTATCGTTTCGCAGCTGGTTCGTTCCCCCGGTATCTATTATGATAGCACGGTGGATAAGACCGGTAAGCACAGCTACACCGCTACGGTGATTCCGTATCGCGGCGCATGGCTGGAATACGAGACCGATGCCAGCGACGTTTTCTACGTCAAGATCGATAAAACCAGAAAGATTCCGATCACCGTTCTGATTCGTGCCTTGGGCGAGGAGACCGATGAGGATATTCTGCGCCTGTTTGGTGAAGAGGACATTATTAACGCTACCTTTGCCAAGGACGAGTGTGCGCTGCTGGCCGCTGAAAGCAGATGCACCCTGGGTGAAGAGGCGCTGAAGGAGATCTACAAGAAGCTCCGCCCCGGCGAGCCGCCGCTGGTAGAGAGCGCCCAGATCCTGATCAACAACCTCTTCTTTGATCCCAAGCGCTATGACCTGGCCAACGTAGGCCGTTATAAATATGATAAGAAGCTGGCCATCGGTCGCCGCATTCAGGGTCATACCCTGGCGCAGACTGTCGTCAGCCCCCTGACCGGCGAGGTGATCGCCGAGGCTGGCGCTCGCCTGACCCGCGAGCTGGCCAAGGAGATCGAGCATGCCGCCGTGAATGAGGTGGATATTCTGACCGAGCACGGTCGCACCGTTCGCGTATTTAGCAACGGCACCGTGAAGCCGGAATGGATCCTTGGCTATGACCTGGCCGATTGCGGCCTGAGCGAGCGCGTGCGCTACAGCGTGCTGCGCGAGATCATGGATCAGGTGGCAGAGGAGAACCCGCTGATGAGCGAGGAGGATCGCGCCACCGCCATTAAGCGTGAGGTAATGGCCCGTGCCGACGAGCTGTGCCCGAAGCATATCACCAAAAACGATATCTTTGCTTCTATCAACTATCTCTTGAACCTGACCCACGGCGTGGGCAGCTTTGATGATATCGACCACCTTGGCAACCGCCGTCTGCGCTCTGTTGGTGAGCTGCTGCAGAACCAGATGCGCATTGGCTTTGCCCGGATGGATAAGAACATCAAGGAGCGCATGTCGGTACACGATTCTGAGGAAATGACCCCGCAGGCGCTGATCAACACCCGCCCGGTGGCTACCGCCATCCGCGAGTTCTTCGGCTCCTCGCCGCTTTCTCAGTTTATGGATCAGAACAACCCCCTGGCAGAGCTGACGCACAAGCGCCGTTTGTCGGCTCTCGGCCCCGGCGGTCTGTCCCGCGACCGCGCCTCCTTCGAGGTGCGTGACGTGCACTATACGCACTACGGCAGAATGTGCCCGGTAGAGACGCCTGAAGGCCCGAACATCGGTCTGATCTCCTACCTCGCTACCTATGCCCGTATCAACGATTACGGCTTCCTTGAGGCCCCCTATCGCAAGGTGGACAAGGAGACCGGCATCGTTACCAATGAAATCGAATATATGACCGGTGACGTAGAGGATAACTACATCATCGCCCAGGCAAACGAGCCGCTGGATGAGACCGGCCGCTTTATCAACCGCCGCGTTATCGCCCGCGAGAGAGCCGAGATCTTAGAGGTAGATCGCGAGAAGATCGACTACATGGATGCTTCTCCTCGTATGGTCGTTTCGGTCGCTACCGCATGCATTCCGTTCCTTGAGAACGACGATAACACTCGTGCGCTGATGGGCTCGAACATGCAGAAGCAGGCTGTGCCGCTGATGATGACCGAATCGCCGATCGTTGCTACCGGTATGGAGTACAAGGCCGCCGTAGACTCGGGCGCCGTGATCGTGGCTGCCGAGGGCGGCGTTGTTGAGCGCGTAGAATCCTCGCAGATCGTGATCGTGACCGATAACGGCCGCAAGGATACCTATACGCTGATCAAGTTTAAGCGCTCGAACCAGGGCACCTGCGTGAACCACCGTCCGATCGTAGAGGTTGGTGAGCGAGTAGAGAAGGGCCAGGTCATTGCCGATGGTCCCGCTACCGCGAACGGTGAGATTTCGCTGGGTAAGAATGCCTTGATCGGCTTCATGACCTGGGAGGGCTATAACTACGAGGACGCCGTTCTGCTGAACGAGCGCCTGGTGCGTGACGACGTGTACACCTCTATTCACATTGAGGAGTATTCGATCGAGGCACGTGATACTAAGCTTGGCCCGCAAGAGATCACCCGTGAGATCCCGAACGTGGGCGAGGATGCCCTGAAGGATCTGGATGCCGAGGGTATCGTTCGTCTGGGTACCGAGGTGCATGCCGGTGATATTCTGGTTGGTAAGGTTTCCCCCAAGGGCGAGACCGAGCTGACGCCCGAGGAGCGCCTGCTGCGCGCCATCTTTGGTGAAAAGGCACGCGAGGTGCGTGATTCCTCGCTTCGCCTGCCGCACGGCGAATCGGGTATTATTGTAGACGTTAAGACGTTTGACCGCACCAATTCCGAGGATCTGGCCCCCGGCGTGAACAAGGTGGTTCGCGTATACGTGGCACAGAAGAGAAAGATCTCGGTTGGTGATAAGATGGCAGGCCGTCACGGTAACAAGGGTGTCGTTTCGCGCATCCTACCGCCGGAGGATATGCCGTTCCTTGCCGACGGTACGCCGCTGGATATCGTGCTAAACCCGCTGGGCGTTCCTTCCCGTATGAATATCGGTCAGGTGCTTGAGGTTCACCTTGGCTTTGCCGCCCGCAAGCTGGGCTATAAGATCATGACCCCCGTTTTCGACGGTGCCAATGAAAAGGACATCGTAGAGTGGATGCGCGAGGCAGGCTTTGCACGTGAGATCCGCGATGGCGAGAACGTGATGGGTAAGGCCCTCTTTATCGAGGTAACCGATGAAAACGGTAAGAAGGATCTGCAGCGTTTGCCTGCCGAGATCGAGGGTGATGCTGAGAAGCTGGCCGAATACCGCAAGGATCACGACGTGCGCGTGATCGACGGTAAGACCACGCTGTACGATGGCCGTACCGGCGAGCCCTTCGATAACCCCGTTACCGTTGGTATCATGTACTACCTGAAGCTTCACCATCTGGTTGACGATAAGATCCACGCCCGTTCCAACGGCCCGTACTCGATCGTGACCCAGCAGCCTCTCGGCGGTAAGGCCCAGTTTGGTGGCCAGCGCTTCGGCGAGATGGAGGTTTGGGCACTGGAGGCTTACGGTGCCGCTTACACGCTGCAGGAGATCCTGACGGTCAAGAGTGACGATATCAATGGCCGTACCAAGACCTACGAGGCGATCGTAAAGGGCGAGAATATCCCGACACCGGGTATTCCCGAATCCTTCAAGGTTCTGGTGAAGGAGCTGCAGTCGCTGGCGCTGGACGTTCGCGTGCTGGATAATAACGGCGAGGAGATCGAGCTCTCCGACCTCATTGACGATGATATGCCTACCATGAACTCGCTGGAAGAGGTGGAAAAAGCACTTGACAGCGGCTATGAGCGCGACGAGGACGTTGACGACGAGGCCGATGGCGAGGAAGAGGAAGGCGACGATGATGATTTCTCCTTCTCGGATGATGAGGAGGAGGCGTATGAGGAAGAATACGCCGAGGAGGAGCCGGACTTTGACGGTGACCTGTAAGGCAGCCGCAACCGACTCATTCACAGCATTACTTTAACGAGAGGGGATTATGCTTCCCCCGCTATGCGGGGAAAGAGGTATACAATCAATGAAAAGAAGTGTATTTGATTCGATCCGAATTGGTCTGGCATCTCCCGAAACGATCCGTAGCTGGTCGCACGGTGAGGTAACGCGCGCCGAGACGATCAACTACCGCACACTCAAGCCTGAACGGGATGGCCTTTTCTGCGAGCGCATCTTTGGCCCGATGAAGGAAATGGAATGCCAGTGCGGCAAGTATAAGCGCGGCCGCTTTAAGGGCCGTATTTGCGAGAAGTGCGGCGTTGAGGTCACCAGCAAGAAGGTGCGCCGTGAGCGTATGGGCCACATCGAGCTGGCCTGCCCGGTCTCGCATATCTGGTATTTCCGTGCGATCCCGTCCAGAATGGGTCTTTTACTGGACATCTCGCCTCGCCTTCTGGAGAAGGTGCTCTACTATGCCCGTTATATCGTCATTGATCCCGGCAATACGCCGCTGGAGAAGATGCAGCTTCTGACCGATGTGGAGTATGATGCCGCATACGAGAAGTATGAAAACGATTTCAAGGCTGGCATGGGTGCCGAGGCTGTTAAGGAGCTTCTGCAGGAGCTGGATATTGAGGCGCTTTCTAAGCAGCTGAAGGATGAGCTGGCACAGGCAAACGGCCAGAAGAAGCTGCGCATTATCAAGAGACTTGAGGTCGTAGAGGCATTCCGCAAGTCCGGCAACCGCCCGGAGTGGATGATCCTTGAGGCGCTGCCGGTCATCCCGGCCGATCTGCGCCCGTTGATCCAGCTGGATGGCGGCCGCTTTGCCACCTCTGACCTGAACGAGCTCTACCGCCGCGTGATCGCCCGTAACATGCGTCTGAAGAAGATGATCGAGCTGAACGCGCCGGAGATCATTATCCGCAACGAGAAGCGCATGCTGCAGGAGTTCGTAGATGCGCTGATCGATAACGGCCGTCGCGGCAAGCCGGTTACCGGTGCCTCGAACCGCCCGCTGAAGTCTCTTTCCGAGATGCTGCGTGGTAAGCAGGGCCGCTTCCGTCAGAACCTGCTGGGTAAGCGCGTTGACTATTCTGGCCGTTCGGTTATCGTCGTTGGCCCGGATCTGAAGATCTATCAGTGCGGTCTGCCGAAGGAGATGGCGCTGGAGCTATTCAAGCCCTTCGTTATGAAGCGCCTGATCGAGACCGGCAAGGCCACCAGCATCAAGGATGCGAAGAAGAAGGTAGAAAAGGTATTCCCAGACGTATGGGATGCACTCGAATACGTCATTCGCGAGCACCCCGTGCTTCTGAACCGTGCACCGACCCTGCACCGTCTGTCTATTCAGGCGTTCGAGCCCGTGCTGGTTGAGGGCCGTGCCATTCGTCTGCACCCGCTGGTCTGCTCGGCCTTCAACGCCGACTTTGATGGTGACCAGATGCCTGTGCACCTCCCCCTGTCGCCTGAGGCGCAGGCAGAGGCGCGCTTCCTGATGCTTTCCTGTAACAACCTGCTCAAGCCGCAGAACGGCCACGCCGTTACCGTTCCTTCTCAGGATATGGTGCTTGGCTCCTACTACCTCACGCTGGATAAGGCCGGTGAGAAGGGTGAAGGGCGTTACTTCCGCAACTTTGACGAGGCCATGATGGCTTATGAAAATCACCAGCTGGAAATGCATGCCGCTATCCACGTTCGCATGGAGAAGGAGATCGACGGCGTGATGCATTCCAAGGTGATCGACACCACGCTCGGCCGTCTGATCTTTAATAGCAAGATCCCGCAGTCGCTCGGCTACGTTGACCGTACCGACCCGGATAAGCTGCTGGATCTGGAGATCGATTTCGTTTGTACCAGCAAGAAGCTGAAGGATATCGTTGACCGTTGCATTCGTTGCCACGGCTTCCCCACGGCTGCTGCCGTGCTGGACGATATCAAGGCAATGGGCTATAAGTATTCGACCCGAAGCGGTATCTCCATTTCGGTGTACGATATGACCATCCCGCCCGAGAAGGCGCCTATCCTCCGCGCGGCCGAGGAATCGGTCATGGAGGTCAACCGCCTCTATCAGGAGGAGGGTGTTCTGTCGGATGAGGAGCGCTATAAGCAGGTCATCAGCATCTGGGAAAAGGCAACCGAGGACGTTACCGCCAAGCTGCTGGAGGGCTTTGACCGCTACAACGCCATTAACATGATCGCTACCTCCGGTGCCCGTGGCTCGACCAAGCAGATGCGTCAGCTGGCCGGTATGCGCGGTCTGATGTTCGCTACCTCCGGTAAGACCATCGAGATCCCGATCAAGTCAAACTTCCGTGAGGGTCTGACGATGCTGGAGTACTTTACCGGTGCAAAGGGCTCGCGTAAGTCCCTGTCGGATACCGCTCTTCGTACGGCTGACTCGGGTTACCTGACCCGCCGTCTGGTAGACGTTTCGCAGGACGTGATCGTCAGAGAAGAGGATTGCGGCGTTCGCAACGGTCTGATCGTCAGCGAGATCCGCAATAGCGATAACAACGTGCTTGAATCCTTCAAGGAGCGTTTGGTTGGCAGATTTACCATTGAGGCGGCCGTCAATCCTACGACCGGCGAGGTGGTCGTTCCTGCCGACACCATGATCACCGAGGAGAGCGCCGATGCCATCATCAAGGCCGGCATCGAGCAGCTTGAGGTTCGTTCTATTCTTCGTTGTATGGCCAAGCGCGGTGTCTGCGCCCACTGCTACGGTGCCGATCTTGCCTCCGGCAAGAAGGTCAGCATCGGTGAGGCTGTCGGCGTTATCGCCGCACAGGCTATCGGTGAGCCGGGTACCCAGCTGACGATGAGAACCTTCCATACCGGTGGTGTTGCAGGCTCGGATATCACCCAGGGTCTGCCGCGAATCGAGGAGCTGTTTGAGGCTCGCCGCCCGAAGAAGACCGCCATCGTGGCCGAGCTAGACGGTACCGTTAGCATCCATACCGAGAAGAAGCTTAGCCGCGTAACCGTTACCCCCACCGCAAGCGACCTAGCACCTGTCGTATACGATATTCCGTTCGGCATGCGCCTGATCGTAGAGGATGGTGACAGCGTGATCTGCGGTCAGGCTCTGACCGAGGGTTATCTCAGCCCGCAGGACGTTCTGCGTCTCAACGGTCTGGATGCCGCTTACGATTATATCATCCGCGAGGTACAGAAGGTATACCGTGGTGAGGACGTTGAAACCAACGATAAGCACGTAGAGGTCATTGCCCGCCAGATGACCCGCAAGGTGAAGGTAGAGGATGCCGGCGATACCGGTCTGCTCTCCGGCTCCGTGGTCGATATTCTGGAGGTGCGTGCCGAGAACGAGGCTGTTGAGGCCCGTATTGCTGCCGGCGAGGATACGCTGCGCACGGCAACGACTTCTCCCGTGCTGCTTGGTATCACCAAGGCCTCGCTGCTGACCGAATCCTTCCTCTCCGCCGCCTCCTTCCAGGAGACCACCAAGGTGCTGACCGAGGCCGCCATCCGCGGTAAGGTAGACCACCTGCTTGGCCTGAAGGAGAACGTTATCATCGGTAAGCTGATCCCTGCCGGTACCGGCCTGGATTGCTACCGTGACGTGGAGATCGATGATAAGGAAGCCCCCGCTCCCGCTGATGAGACCACTGCTTTTGCAGAGGCTCAGGTAGAGGAAGAGGCAGTTGTTGTCGAAGAAATTCCCGAGGTTGAGGCTGAGGAGGCCGAGGCTTGATTTTCTAAAACAAACAAGGGCTGTGCTACCCCGGTAGCACAGCCCTTCTAATTTTTTCAAATAAAAAAGAAAGTGAAGATTTTTTAACAAAACACTTGACAATACTACAAGCAAAGTGATATAATAAGTTGTCTGCGTATGGGGTGAACTATGCCCATTCGCCGAATTGTGTATATCACGGCGCTTTTCTGGAGAGCGCTGCGCATATAAAATATTATGAGAAGAAGGAGGAGAAACATGCCAACTTTTAACCAGCTCGTAAAGAACGGCCGCTCTAAGTCGACTTACAAGTCCAAGACCCCGGTTCTGCAAAGAGGCTTCAACACTCTGACGAACCGTCCTACGGACCAAAGCTCGCCGCAAAAGAGAGGCGTTTGCACGAAGGTTACTACCACCAGCCCGAAGAAGCCGAACTCTGCTCTTCGTAAGATCGCAAAGGTTCGTCTGACCAACGGTATGGAGGCTACGACCTACATCCCCGGTATCGGCCACAACCTGCAGGAGCACTCGGTTGTTCTGGTCCGTGGTGGTCGTGTACGTGACCTGCCTGGTGTTCGTTATCACATTATCCGTGGTAAGCTGGACGCACAGGGCGTTGCAAACCGCAAGCAGGGACGCTCCAAGTACGGTGCAAAACGTCCCAAGAAGTAAAGCGATCCCGTAGGGATTTCTTATGTTTGTGCGTCATCAGTGTGCTGTAATTGTGTTGTTTCTTATCCGATTATAATAGACTGACGAGCACTAACGGAAGTTTCGCTTTCGAGTACCTATGATATCATCATTTTAATGAAGGAGGGAAGTACAGTGCCAAGAAGAGGTCAGATTTCCAAGAGAAGCGTATTGCCGGATCCGGTATATAATTCCGAGCTTGTAACCAAGCTGATCAATAATATCATGCTGGATGGTAAGAAGGGCGTTGCTCAGAAGATCGTGTACGATGCTTTTGCTACGGTAGAGGCTAAGTCCGGTCAGAACGCGCTGGAGGTATTCCAGGCTGCTCTTGAGAACGTAATGCCGGTACTGGAGGTTAAGGCTCGCCGTGTAGGCGGTTCTAACTACCAGGTGCCGATGGAGGTCCGCGCGGAACGCCGCCAGACCCTTGGTCTTCGTTGGATCACCACCTATTCCAGAAGCCGTGGTGAAAAGACGATGGCTGAAAGACTTGCAGCCGAAATTCTTGACGCGAAGGCCGGCATGGGCGGTTCTTTCAAGAAGAAGGAAGAAACCCATCGTATGGCTGAAGCGAACAAGGCTTTCGCTCACTACAGATTCTAATTTACCGTTATAAAACAAGGAGGATAAAAACATGGCAAGAGACGTGTCGCTTGCTCAGACACGTAATATCGGTATCATGGCTCACATTGATGCCGGTAAAACGACCACTACTGAACGAATCCTGTTCTATACCGGTAAGACCCACCGCATCGGCGAGACGCATGACGGTACTGCTACTATGGACTGGATGGTACAGGAGCAGGAGCGTGGTATTACCATCACCTCTGCTGCTACTACCTGCTACTGGATCCCGACCGCGTGTCAGGAGAAGGCCGCAACCGATCCGAATTTCAAGAAGAACAATCAGTACCGCATCAATATTATCGATACCCCCGGCCACGTAGACTTCACTGTAGAGGTTGAGCGTTCGCTTCGCGTGCTTGACGGCTCTGTTACGGTATTCTGCGCAAAGGGCGGCGTTGAGCCGCAGTCTGAGACCGTTTGGCGCCAGGCTGACAAGTATGCCGTTCCGAGAATGGCATATGTAAATAAAATGGACATTACCGGTGCAAACTTCTTCCGCGTCGTGCAGATGATGAAGGATCGTTTGCATACCAATCCTGTTCCGATTCAGCTCCCGATCGGTGCTGAATCCAGCTTCCGCGGCATCATCGACCTCATGGAGATGAAGGCTGACGTGTATTATGATGACCTTGGTAAGGACATGCGTGTTGAGGAGATCCCCGCAGACATGCTGGAAATGGCCGAGGAATATCATAACAACATGATCGAGGCTATCTGCGAGACCGATGAGGAGCTTTTTGAGAAGTACTGCAACGGTGACGAGATCTCCGTTGAAGAGCTGAAGAAGGCGCTGCGTGTTGCTTGTATCGCGAACAAGCTGGTTCCCGTTGTTTGCGGTACCTCTTACAAGAACAAGGGCGTTCAGAAGATGCTGGATGCCGTTATCGACTATATGCCCGCTCCTACCGATATTCCCGCTATCCGTGGTGTAAACCCGGAGACCGGCGAGGAGGAAGAGCGCGTAGCCGGTGACGATCAGCCCTTCTCCGCTCTCGCATTCAAGATCGCGACCGACCCGTTCGTGGGCAAGCTCTGCTTCTTCCGCGTATACTCCGGCTCGCTTGATAAGGGTTCTGCCGTTTACAACTCTTCCAAGGATAAGGAAGAGCGCTTCGGTCGTATCCTGCAGATGCACTCTAATGACCGTAAGGATATCGACACCGTTTACTCGGGCGATATCGCCGCCGCTATCGGCGTTCGTTACACCACCACGGGCGATACCTTCTGTGATGAGAAGTACCCCGTTATCCTGGAATCCATGGAATTCCCGGAGCCGGTTATCCGTGTAGCGATCGAGCCCAAGACCAAGGCCGGTCAGGAAAAGATGGGTATTGCTCTTGCTAAGCTGGCAGAGGAGGACCCGACCTTCCGTACCTACACCGATGATGAGACCTCTCAGACCATCATCGCCGGTATGGGTGAGCTTCACCTCGAGATCATCGTTGACCGTCTGCTTCGTGAATTCAAGGTAGAGGCAAACGTTGGTAACCCGCAGGTTGCTTATAAGGAGACTATTCGCAAGAAGGTTGACCAGGATACCAAGTACGCCCGTCAGTCGGGTGGTAAGGGTCAGTACGGTCACGTTAAGATCACCGTTGAGCCGAACGAGTCCGGCAAGGGCTATGAGTTCGTGAATGCCGTTACCGGCGGTGCGATCCCGAAGGAATATATTCCTGCTGTTGATGCAGGTATCCAGGGTGCTATGCAGACCGGTATTCTGGCAGGCTACAACGTAGTAGACGTGAAGGTAACCCTGTACGATGGTTCCTACCACGAGGTAGACTCCTCTGAAATGGCGTTCAAGATTGCCGGCTCTATGGCATTCAAGGAAGCTATGAAGAAGGCTAACCCCGTTCTGCTTGAGCCGATCATGAAGGTTAGCGTAACCATCCCGGATGACTACATGGGTGCCGTAGTAGGCGACCTGAACTCCCGCCGTGGTGCCATCGAATCGATGGAGCCTGTTGCGGGTGGCCAGCAGGTAAATGCCAACGTGCCGCTTGGCGAAATGTTCGGTTATGCAACCGCACTGCGCTCCAGCACGCAGGGCCGTGGCGTTTACGCCATGGAGCCGAATGGCTTTACTGAGGTTCCGAAGTCCATTCAGGAAGAGATCATCAAGAAGCGCGCAAAGGCTGACTAAAGCATCTTGACCCTTAGGCGCAGGCGATGCGCCACAAAATAAAAAAATAAAAAAATAATATCTAGGAGGATATTTGAAATGGCAAAGGCAAAATTTGAAAAAACCAAACCCCATGTCAATATCGGTACCATCGGTCACGTTGACCACGGCAAGACCACTCTGACCGCAGCGATCACCAAGTTCCTCTCCCTGGGCAACGAGAATATCGACTTCATGGCTTATGACCAGATCGACAACGCTCCCGAAGAGAGAGCTCGTGGTATCACAATCAACACCCGTCACGTTGAGTACGAGACTGCTAACCGTCACTATGCTCACGTTGACTGCCCCGGCCACGCCGACTACGTTAAGAACATGATTACCGGTGCCGCTCAGATGGACGGCGCTATCCTGGTTGTTGCAGGTACCGATGGTCCTCTGCAGCAGACCCGTGAGCACGTTCTGCTTGCCCGTCAGGTAGGCGTTCCTGCTCTGGTTGTATTCATGAACAAGTGCGACATCGTTGACGATGAAGAGCTTCTCGATCTCGTAGAGATGGAAGTTCGTGACCTGCTCAGCGAGTACGATTTCCCGGGTGATGACATTCCGATCATCCGTGGCTCCGCTCGTGTAGCTCTGGAGTCCACTAACAAGGATCCTTCTGCTGATGAGTACGCTCCCATTAAGGAGCTGATGGATGCAGTTGACTCCTACATCCCCACTCCTGCTCGTAACGATGATCTGCCCTTCCTGATGCCTGTCGAGGACGTATTCTCGATCTCCGGCCGTGGTACTGTTGCTACCGGTCGTGTAGAGCGTGGCGTTATTAAGATGAACGAGGCCATCGAGATCGTTGGTATTAAGGAGACCAAGACCACCGTTGTTACCGGTATTGAGATGTTCCACAAGCTGATGGACTTCGCTGAGGCTGGTGATAACATCGGTGCTCTGCTCCGTGGTATCCAGAAGAACGAGATCGAGCGTGGACAGGTTCTGTGCAAGCCCGGTTCCGTTACCCCTCACACCAAGTTTGAGGGCCAGGTTTACGTTCTGACCGAGAAAGAGGGCGGTCGTCAGAAGCCCTTCTTCTCCGGCTACCGTCCGCAGTTCTACTTCAGAACCACCGACGTTACCGGCGTTATCAACCTGCCTGCAGACGTTGAGATGTGCCGCCCTGGCGACAACGTTAAGATGACCGTTGATCTGATCACTCCTATCGCTTGCGAGAAGAACCTTCGTTTCGCAATCCGCGAGGGTGGTAGAACTGTTGGTTCCGGCGTTGTAGTTGACATTCTCGAGTAATTTCAACTTCGCTTAAAAATGCCGTGTGCTTCGCGCACACGGCATTTTTCAAAATCATATACTAAGCATACAAGATCTTTGGGGTTTGGTGAAATTCCATACCGGTGGTAAAGTCCACGAACGCGTAAGCGCCGAACGGGTGTAATTCCCGTACCGACGGTGGCACAGCACGTGCCGAAAGTCCGGAAGAGAAAAGATCGAAGAAAAGAGCCCCCATATCTTTTTGGTGGCTCTTTCTGTTTTTTTCGATCCCTTTTCTTCCTTTTTCCTCCCCGGAGAAGGAAAGGAAACATGATGAAAACAAAAACAAAATCCTCTTTGCTTTACATGGCCAAGGTTGGCGTTTTATCCGCAATGGCAACGGTTCTCATGCTGTTTGAATTCCCCCTGCCCATTGCCCCCTCGTTTTACGAGCTGGATTTTAGCGAGGTGGCCGTTTTGATCGGTAGCTTTGCGCTCGGCCCGCTTGCCGGGGTTATAATCGAATTTATTAAAATTCTCATCAACCTGCTGATCAACGGAACCGATACCTTTTTTGTCGGCGAGCTTGCCAATTTTTTGATGGGCTGTGCCTTCGTGTTGCCCGCCGCGCTTGTGTATTGCCGCAAAAAAACCTTAAAGCGCGCCATCGTTGGTATGGCTGTTGGAACGCTCTCTCTCGTTCTTGTCGGTGCGTTCTGCAATTACTTTTTGATGATACCCGCCTACGTGCATCTGGCGGGCTACCCGATGGATGCCATTATAGGTATGGGTGCGGCCGTCAATCCGGCGATCAAGGATCTCTTGACGTTGATCATCATTGCCGTTATCCCCTTTAATCTGATCAAGGGTGTCCTTTGCTCATTGCTTACCGGCTTGCTCTATAAGCGCGTTTCACATCTTTTGAACAAATAAGAGGC
Organism: Clostridia bacterium; assembly: GCA_017621755.1. Lineage (GTDB taxonomy): Bacteria > Bacillota > Clostridia > Oscillospirales > CAG-272 > UBA1740. The sequence continues at coordinate 56,168 of JAGASL010000061.1, read as the reverse complement.
ACCCCGTGTGTTGTACAACACACGGGGGGCCTCTTTTTCGGTGCCAATTCGCCTATGGCGAATGGGTTACGTGCGGTTATGCTGCTCAGAACGCCGGGCAGCAACCGTCAATCCTATCTAAGCCTACCTTCGTCTGTGCGGTAACAAAAACTTTTCTTCAAAAGTTTTTGCGGGGTGTGGGGTGCTTTTTTCAAAAAGCACCCCACCGCCTTCTTCTCACCCAAGCCCGGCCGTCAGACGGATCAGCAGATCAATGTCATCCGGCTGCACGGCTGCCTCGTTTGCCGCGCGGTTGCGGCGAATCTCGCCGCACCGATCGCACTTATGAATAATAATATACCCCTTGCGCGGGTCGGTCTCTACACGAATAGGGCGCAAAATACCGCCGCAATCGTTTTGCCGGTCGCCCGGGTTCACGTCTACGTGTAGCGAACAAAGGCAGCGCGGGCAATGGTTGCGCGAGCTATAGCCCAGCGGCAGCACCGCAAAGCCGCAGTTTTTGCAAATAAACCCGTCGTCATTTTTTTGAAAGCGCTTGTTTTCCATATCTGATCCTGCTTTTGATAGTTTTCGTGCTTTTGGCGCATACTGAAGGGGAAAGGAGAATTCACATGAAAAAAGCTTGTATGCGCATCGTATTGTTCTTGCTGCTCTTGCAGCTGGTTTGGCTGCCGGTGCAGGCCGCCGTGAGCGTGCAGCCGATCGGCATGATCGATAGCATCCTGCCGGATGAGCTGCCGGGCAGCAGCACGGCACCCCGTGATGGGCAAGAGAGCACGCAGCCCGGCCGCGCCGGGCAGGGAAGCCGTGATGCCGCCGAGCAAGGTGCCCCCACGCCAATCGGCGAAGGGTTTTCTGTCGGTATGGCCGTTTTGGTTGTTGGCTTAGCAGTTATTTCGTTGGTTGTTGCCCTGCTTTATGTGTTCCGTGGGCAAAGCCGGCGGCACGATTGATCACTTTCCTACGCAGAAGCGCTTAAAGATATCGGCAATGATCTCCTCGTTGACGGCGCGGCCGTCCAGTTCTGCCATGGCCCCTAGTGCTAGCTCTAAATCGCTTGCCGCCGCATCAGCCGGCAGCCCGGCCGAAAAGGCCGAAAGCGAGGTGGCCAGGTGCTCCTGCGCGCGGGATAGCGCAGCGTATTGCCGGGCAGAGGAGAGAATAGCCTCCTCACCTACGCGAAGCGTCTCGTCGGTAAACAGCTGCTCTACCAGCGCTGTCAGCGTGTCGAGCCCCTCACCGGTGGCGGCCGAGACCGGCAGCACATGCGGGAAGGTGGAAAGTGCATCCGGCTGGATGGCGCGCGGCAGATCGGATTTGTTAAGCAATAGGATCACAGGCTTTCCGTAGCCTTTAAGCTCCTCAAGCCAGGCGCGATCCTCGTCTGAAAGGGGCTGCGAGGCGTCTAATACCGCCAGCAGCAGCTCACATTCTTCGATGCGCGCGCGGCTGCGCGAAACGCCGATCTGCTCTACAGGGTCGCTTGCCTCGCGCAGGCCGGCGGTATCAAACAGGCGCAGCATCACGCTGCCAAGCGGCAGGGTCGTGGATAGCACGTCACGAGTGGTGCCAGCCAATTCGGTCACAATAGCCAGCTCCTCGCCTGCCAGGCGGTTATACAGCGAGCTTTTGCCCACGTTTGGTCGGCCGCAAAGCACGGTGGGGATCCCCTCGTTAATGGCGTGGCCGGTGCGGTATGTCTTGCGCAGCATCTGCATACGGTCAAAAATCGCAGTCAGATGGCCAATAATTTCCTCGTCCGTCAGGTCGGCAAGGTCCTCATCCGGGTAGTCGATCTTGGCGTATAGCGTGCTCAACAGCGAAAGCAGGCGGTCATGCAGCTCACCAAGCGCGCGCGCCAGTTCTGTTCGCGCAGGCGCGGCCGAAAGGCGGATCTGCGCTGTGCTGCCGGCCTCCAGCAGGCAGCCAATGGCCTCTGCCTCGGTTAGCGATAGGCGGCCGCTAAGCAGGGCGCGGCGGGTAAATTCCCCTGGTCCAGCCTGCTCGGCACCGGCTGCAAGGAGCGCGGTCAGTACGGTTTTGGTCAGCAGAATACCGCCATGGCAGCTGATCTCTGCCGTATCCTCACCGGTGTAGGAATGCGGCGCGCGGAAAAGCGTGACGATTACGTCATCGATCGGTGCCCCCTCAAAGATCACGTCGCCATAGGCCGCCTGCCGCGCGGGAAGGGAGCATAGAGGCTTGCCGCTTCGCAGCACCACGCAGCGAGAGACGATCTCGATCGCCTCCGGCCCCGAAACGCGAATAAGCGCGACCCCACCCTTGCCGGGTGGGGTCGAAATGGCGGCAACGGTTGTGCCTATTTTATTCATCGGCATCCTCTGCCTTGGCGGCAGGCTTCTTGTCGGTCAGATAGATAACCACCTTGCGGTTATTCTCTGAGCCGATCGAGTTGGTGGAAACACCGGCAATGCCCTGCACCTCAGAGTGGATGATGCGGCGCTCGTAAGCGTTCATCGGCTCCAGCATCACGTTGCGCTTGTTGCGCAGCGCCTTGGCGGCCATACGGCGGGCCAGCGCACGCAGGGTCTCCTCTCTCTTGGCACGGTAACTACCGATGTCTACGGTCACGTGGTCATGCAGGCGCTCGCCGTTGATGTTCTTCTTTGAGCAGGCAAGGTTGGAAAGATACTGCAGCGCATCCAGCGTTTCGCCGTGGTGGCCGATCAGCATGCCGGCATCCTCGCCGTCAATGCAGATGCGTCTGCCACCCTCGTCCTGACGGTAGAGGGTTGCGGTAGCGTTGATGCCCAGGTTGGCAAGCAGGCGGTTCACAAAGTCAAAGGAGCGATCCTCCCCCTCTGCTGCCTCGATCTTGGTCAGCACGATCTCGCTATCCGGCTTCATTGCCTCGCGCGGCTCGGCCGGCTCGGTGGGGAGCGCCAGCTCCTCAACCTTCTTCTGGTGGTGCTTTTTTTCATGTCTGGCGGGAGCCTCGTCCGGCAGCTCTACGGTTGCCTTAACCTTCGCCGGCTGTGCGCCAATGCCAAGAAAGCCCTTCTTTGGGAAGTCTAAAACCTCATATACGATATTATCGGTAGCGGATGCGCCCAGCAGCTCGGCCGCGTTGGCCTGTGCCTCCTGCACGTCCTTGCCGATGGCAATCACTTCTCTTTTCACGGTGAATATGCTTCCTTTCTTAATGTCTCTTACTTAATCTTTTTTGCGGGGGGCAGCCTCAATGCCGCTGGGGGTCTTGGTGCTTTTGCCCTTCTGGCTGGGCGGGGGCGGCGCGGTCTCGTAATCATCGTCATCAATATGATGGCGCGAACGGATGCGGGCCTGCTGAGAAGCCGCCTGGCGGCTGATAGCCTTAGAGGCCTTCATTTCCTTCTCGTACTGGCGGATCTCCTCGTCCGTAAAGGTAGGCATAGGCATCAGCTTTGCCAGCAGAACGGTCTGCAGCATCGAGAACAGGTAACCGATCAGCCAGTAGAAGCCAACGGCACCGGGTACCCAGAAGGTGAACACGGCACTCATGATCGGCATGCTGATCTCCATGATCTTGTTCGAGGCAGCAGCATCAGCCGTCTGGCCGGCGGTAGGCGCGGGATTGAGCTTGCGCGTCAGCTTCATCGAGCCGTAGGCAAGCGCGAAGGTCAGCACCGGAATGAGCAGCAGCCAGTTAAAGAAGGCGGGCATGGGGCCCATATCTACCAGGCCGAAGAAGCTCAGATCCGGGAAGGTGGTGGGCGCGTTCTCAACAGCCGAAAGCGAAAGGTTGTTTTCGCGGATGATCTGGATCAGGGAGATCTGGTCCTCCATCAGGCTGTCAAAATTCGTGCTGGCGTACTTTTCCAGCCCGCCAACCGTAGCCTTGACCGATTCGATAATGGCGGTCACCGTTTCGTTGCTCACGTCCATTAAGAAGGTGAGCGGCTTACGGATAATCTGGTAAAGACCAATGATGACCGGGAATTGCAGCAGCATCGGCAGGCAGCCGGACAGGGGAGAGTAGCCCTCCTTCTGCTGCAGATCCATGATCTCGGACTGCATCTGCTGGCGAGATTCGGGGTCGGTACGGCCCTCGTACTTCTTTTCGATAATCGCAATGCGCGGGCGGAGCTTGGCACCCTTGATCTGCAGCTTTTGCTGGTGAATGGACATAGGCAGAAACAGGATGCGAACGAGCAGGGCGAACAGGATCAAGGACAGAACGTAGCTGCCAGTGAACGAGTAGAACCACTGCATGGGGTACTTGAATATGGATGCTATCCAATCAAACATAGTAAACTTCCATTTCTTTTTTACTTTTTCTTTCCCGCATCGATGTTGGTGATCGGCACACGCTTAAAGCCCTTGTCGGGTACCGGGTCGTGGCCCGGGCGGCCAAAGGGGTTGCAGCGCAAAAGGCGCCACACGGTAAGCACGGTGCCGGCAAAAAAGCCACGTTTTTGATATGCCTCTAAGGCATAGGCAGAACAGGTTGGGGTAAACCTGCAACATTTCGGTTTGATGGGGGAAATCAAGCGGCGGTACAGCCGGATGAAGAATATACAAATATATTTCATACGGCCAGCATGTTCAGCTTGCCGAGGGTATAGCGAAGATCCTCGGCCAGCGCGGTGGATTTCATTTGCGTGGCGTGCTCGCGCGCGGCGATCACGACCAAAAACCCCGTTTTAATGCGGCACTCCTGTGCCACTTGGCGATAGGCTTCTCGCAATATACGCTTGGTGCGGTTACGCACAACAGCACCGCCCAGCTTTTTGGTCACGGTAAGCCCGATCCGGTTTACCCGGAGCTTTTGCGGGTGCGCACGGCGCAGCCGCTCTGCCATATAGTCCGGCAGGACGTATACGGCCAAATTGCGGGTCACAGCCCGCTTGCCCTTGGAATATGCCTTGGAATACAGATGATTTTCACAGATTGCTCGAAATTTCAATCCTGACACCTGCCTCTATAAAGTAAAACCCCGATAAAGTCGCATCGCGTGTTTATCGGGAGTTTTCAGTATTGTCACCTTACAGGGTGACGTTTGGAATGTCAAGCTTGTCCCTGTGGGAAAAGACATCAATAGGTGAGCTGAACTCTTCCCTTAGCGCGTCTTCTCTTGAGAACCTTGCGGCCGTTGGCGGTTGCCATTCTCTTGCGGAAGCCGTGTTCCTTCTTTCTCTGGCGCTTCTTAGGCTGATATGTTCTTACCATAGCAGAGATCCCTCCTTCATTTTATATCGTAAGCTGGTTTGTTGCCACGGATAAGCCGCGGCTTGCAGCATATTCCCATTAAGGCACAAATTATTATACCAAGTTTTTCGCATTTTGTCAATAGGAAAACGAAAAAAACTAGCCCTCGGTGGAAAAAATTCCACCGAGGGCTCGCTTTTTAATAATAACGGCTACGGTAGCGGCGTAAAAGCATATAGCCGATCGCCCATGCAATCAGCACCAGCACGATCACAGCCGAGAAGATATAGATCTCAGTGCAGGGGGCACTGGTCAGCTTGAGCGCCTCCCAGCGGCCGTTGGCGTATACCAGCGTTGCATTGTCAAGATTTTGATAGATATAGGTTACAAAATCAGTGTTCACGTCGGTAAACATTGCAATATCCGGTGTGGGCCCCTCGTAATCGGCGGGGTCATAGTCCTCACCCGCTTCCTCGCGCCAGGCGGCGTATTCCTCCACCATGGCAAGCAGCGCCTCGTGGTCGCTTTCGGGGTAGAGGATAGAAAGGGCCTCGGCACCGTAGCCCTCCTCGTCATCTGCCATGTCAGCCAGATAATCCAGGTTGGTGGTTACCTTGATGTTGGGGGAAGAGTAGCCGACCCACTCGGCGTTGGCAATGGCCACGTCCAGCGCCTCACCATCCGCGCCGCCAAGGATATAGTTGATATACCGCTGTGCCTCGATCGGGTTCTTGGCAGAGACCGGCACGCACATGGCATCGTAGAAGAAGTTGGTGCCCTCCTTCGGGTAGGCAAAGGCCAAATTCTCATTCACGTCCACCATGGTGAAATAGTCACCGGCGTAGTAGGGGGCAAGCCAGGCGGCTCCGCTCTCCATCTTGTTATAGATCTCGTCCATCACGTAGGCCTGCAGGCTGTCCTTCTGCTGCTCCAGCAGCAGGTAGGCTTCATCCCAGCGGGCGGTATCCGCGGTGTTCACGTACAGATCCTTCGCACCGGGCAGCTCGCCGCTTTGCAGGGCACGCTCGTAGTTGAGAATGAACTGCGCAATGCCAAAGGCATCGCGGCTGTTGTTAAAGGTCAGGATCTTATCGGTCAGGTCGGTGCCGCCGGGAATCTCGTTCCACAGCACGCGCCAGCTCATCTCACCACTCTCGTCTCGCAGCGCTTCGTCCAAGGCACCATCGTAGATCAGGCCCAGATACCCGTAGGTATAGGGAACACAGTAGGGCTTGGTGGCCAAGGTCTGAAAACGCGGGTCGATCGTTTCCTCATAGGCGGTGATGATGCCGTAATCCAGCGGCATCAGCATCTCCTCGGCGATTAGCCGCTCGACCATATATTCCGAGGGGAAGATCAGATCGATCTTTGAGGAGCCGTTTTTCAGCTTGGCGTACATTTCCTCATTCGAGGAAAAGACCGAGTAAACGACCTCGATCCGCTCGCCGTAGGTCTCGTAATACCATTCCTCAAAGGCGTGGTTCAGGTGAACCTCATCCTCGCCACTCTCTAAGGTCATGTATTCGCCCCAGTTATAAACGTATAGCTTCTTCACCGGCTCGATCAGCGAGCAGGAGGTCAGTACACCGGGCAGGGTGATAAGCAGCAGAAGCAGCAAAAGGCAGGAAAAAATTCGTTTCATCCTTATCCCCTCCTTCCGCTCCGCGCGCGGCGCTTGGCCGCGGCAATGCGCTGCTCCTTGCGCTCGGCGTGGCTCTGCATCAGGTTAGAAAGGATCAGCAGCAGTAGCACCCCGGCAAACAGCAGGGTAGAAAGCGAATAGATATCCGGGGTCACGGTACGCTTGGTCATGCCGAAGATATAGATCGGCAGGGTCTGAAAATCACCGTCGGTGTTGAAATAGCTGATGACAAAATCGTCAAGCGAGAGCGTCAGGGCCATTACAAAGCCGCTCAGCACGCCGGGTAGGATAGCGGGCAGCTCGACCTTAAAGAAGGATTGCATCGGTGTGCAGCCCAGGTCTAAGGCTGCCTCGGGCAAAAATCTGTCCATCTGCCGGATCTTCGGCACCACCGAAAGGATCACGTAGGGCAGGTTAAAGGTCACGTGGGCGATCAGCACCGTCCAAAAGCCGAAAATGCTTTCCATGTGGAATAGCTTCATGGCAAAGGCAAAGAGCAGCGCCATTGAGATACCGGTTACGATATCCGGGTTCATCATGGGCATGTTTGAGACGGTGTTCACGGCGGTCTTTAGCCAGCGCGTGCGCATTTTTTCAATGCCCACGGCAGCGGCCGTGCCCACCACGGTGGCAATAGCGGCCGAAAGAAGCGCTAAGATCAGCGTGTTGGAAAGAACGTCCAGCACCTCCTCGCTCTGAAACAGCTCCTCATACCAGCGAAGCGAAAAGCCGGTAAAATTGGAGAGGCTGTTGGCTTCGTTGAAGGAAAAAAGCACCATGATCAGCAGCGGGGCGTACAGGAATACAAAGATCAGCACCATATAGAGGCGGGAAAGCAGCTTCATACCAGCACACCTCCATCCTCATCACCAAAGCGGTTCATCACCGCCAGGCAGATGATGATCAGCACCATCAGCACCAAGGAAAGCGTAGCGCCCATGTGGTAATCGTAGTTCGACATGAACTGCCGCTCGATCGTATCGCCGATCATCTCAAAGCGGCCGTTACCCATCTTTTGCGAGATGTAGAAGGTGCTGACAGAGGGCACGAACACCATCGTGATGCCCGAAATAATGCCGGAGGCCGAGAGCGGAAGGATCACGCGCAGCATGGTCTGCGGCCCGTTGCAGCCCAGGTCGGCTGCTGCCTCTAAATAGCGGCTGTCGATCTTGCTCATCACGGTGTAGATGGGCATGATCATATAGGGCAGAAAGTTATACACCATGCCCAGCACCACCGCCGCGCCGTTGCCAAGCAGTTTGGCATTCGGCAGGCCGATGGTGGTAAGCAGGTTGTTGATCAGACCGTTCGTTTCCAGAATGTTCATCCAGGAATAGGTACGAATGAGCAGGTTCATCCACATCGGCAGCATGACCAGCATGATCAGCATGCGCTGCGAGGAGACCTTGCATTTAGAAAGAAAATAGGCAAGCGGATAGGCCAGCACCAGGCAAATGGCGGTGGCTACGACCGCAAAGCAGATAGAACGGAAGAATACGGGCAGATAGCTTTCGCCCGCCAGCGCTGTGATGTTGGCAAAGGAAAAATAGAAATTTCCGCTTGCATCCTCCTCCGTCAGCGCGTAATATAAAACAAAGATCAAAGGTGCCACGATGAACAGCACGCTCCACACCATGTGTGGATAGGCTGCCGCCGTGCGCAAAAAAGACCGTTTTTTATTCATCTTTTCTTTTAATATCACCCTGCCCACAAGGGGCTTCCTTATCTTGTTATTCTTCCTCGGTCGCGTCGGGGTCAGAGATATTATCCATCTCGTCGCTAAAGGAGCTGTAGTCACCAAACTGGCCGGAAAATTCAGATTTGTTCATTACGTGAATGGCATCCGGCTCGATATACAGGCCAATTTCGGCCTCGGGCGCTACGTAATCGGTGGTTTGGATCATCCACTTAAAGCCGCCGATGTCAACGATGATCTCGTAATGCACGCCCTTGAAGGTGACAGAGGAAACAATGCCGCGCAGCATGCCCTTTTCGGGGCTGACCACGTCAACGTCCTCGGGGCGTACAACAACGTCTACCGGCTGGTTTTTGCCAAAGCCGCTGTCAAGACAGGGGAAGGTATGACCAGAGAAGGAGACCAGCTTGTCCTCCAGCATCACGCCGTCAACAATGTTACTTTCGCCAATAAAATCGGCAACGAAGGCGTTGACAGGCTCGTTATAGATGTCGGTCGGGGTACCGATCTGCTGGATGACGCCGTTTTGCATGACCACCACGGTATCCGACATAGAAAGCGCTTCCTCTTGGTCATGCGTGACGTAGATGAAGGTGATACCGGTCTGCGTTTGAATTTTTTTCAGCTCGTTCTGCATGTCCTTGCGCAGCTTGAGGTCAAGGGCGCCAAGCGGCTCGTCCAGTAGTAGAACGCGCGGTTTATTGATCAGCGCACGGGCAATGGCAACACGCTGCTGCTGACCGCCCGAAAGCAGATTGACGTTTTTCTTTTCAAAGCCGGAAAGGGCTACCAGCGCCAGCATCTCCTTCACGCGGCGAGAGATCTCGGCCTCTGGCAGGCGGGCAAGCCGCAGGGCAAAGGCAATATTCTCATACACGTTCAGGTGCGGAAACAGCGCGTATTTCTGGAATACGGTGTTTACGTGGCGCTTATAGGGCGGCAGGTCATTGATCCTGGCGCCATCAAAGATCACGTCTCCCTCGTCCGGCGTTACAAAGCCGCCGATGATACGCAGGGTCGTGGTCTTGCCACAGCCAGAGGGGCCGAGCAGGGTCACGAACTCGTGATCGTGAATATCTAAGTTGATGTGGTTTAAGACGGTCTCACCGTCATAGGATTTTGTGATCCCCTTCAGTTCAATCAGCTTGTTCATTCTTCTGCGTTATCGCGCTCCTTTCTGTTGCTGAAGCGTCACAAAAAGGACTACTCTCAGCAATTACATGCATTATAGCAAATATTGCAGAAAAATGCAATATATTTTGAAAAATTTTTGAATAAATGTGATTATCCGTGCTGAGACGGCGGAAGGCTGCGTTTTCTTTCAAAATTCTCCCGTTTCCTCTTAAATCCTTAAAAATCCTCCCAAAGGGCCGGGTAGCGCTTTCCCTCTGCCCAAAGCAGAAAGCCGGCCAGCAAAAAGGGGTAAGCACCCGCCCCCGCCACAAAGGTAAGAAAGATGGAAAGAAAATAAAAAAACAGCACCCCCGCCAGCGCGATCGCACCGCCCACGGCGGCTGCCGTGTGTGCCGGCAGTGAGAGCGAAAGGGCAGCCGAAAGCATCCTGCCCCCATCAAAGCCGGAGAGGGGAAGCAGATTGAAGAGGGCTGTGAATAGGTTCAAGGCAAAAAAACAAAAATTGGCATCTACGGCCAGCCCAGCACGAATGGCGGGCAGCAGCGAAAGGCATGCCAGCAGGTTAAAAAGAGGCCCCGCCGCGCAGATGACAATCTCTTTTTTGTATGAAAGCATGCCGCCCGTGGGGGTCAGCAGTAGGCCAAACTGCCTGCCCGAAAAGGCAGGCAGCGGCTCGCCACAGGCAAAAAAGGCAAACAGGTGCCCCGTTTCATGCAGGGCGGTGGCCGCCAGCATCAGCAGGGCGTAGGCGGGCGGCTCGGTCAATAGCAGAAAGGCGATCCATAGCGCCGGCCATAGGTAGGGCAGCAGGTGTACCGCCATCCGGCGCAGTCGATACGCGCTCATTCCTGTCGCGCGCGAATATAGGCCTCGGCCGCTGCTCGGATATGCGCGGGTACCTCCTCTGCCGGTGCCATGGTGGCAACGCTTTCATCCGGCGCCAGCCCTAAAAAAACGGCCACCGCTTCGTTCTCCTCTACCAGGCCACGCAGCGCCAGCACCGCGTTCGGCAGGGCGCCGGGCAGATCCCCCGCATCTATGGCGGCATAATAGCCGTAGCCACCTAAGGCTAAGAAAAAAACGCCGACTAACAGCGCCGCCAGCAGCAGCACCGTGCCCATTCCCTCATGCCCGCCTTGCGCTGGCATGGTTATCATTGTTTGATCGTGGTACTGCATTCCAGCCCCCCTTTTTTCTTTTGATTTAGTGTATGCAGGCTTTCGTTCTTTTAGAAGAAGAACCGGCCGTGCGGCAAATGCCGCACGGCCGGTAAACGGTATGCTTTCTTAAAATACGATCTCAGAGCGAGAGGCTATAGTCATCTGCGCGCCGCTGCGCAGCTCTACCGTCAGGCAGGCGTGGTCATCTATGTCAACCACGCGGCCGCGCAAAAAGGTATCCCCTACCAGCACCTTCGCCCGCTTGCCCAGCACCGAGGAGCGCTCGCGATATTCCTCCATAAAGCTGCGGTCGGTAGATAGGCGGTCGTAGATCGAAAAGAACTCTAAGGCGATCGCGTCACTCAGGCGCGAGGGCAGCTCGCGCAGCTCGCCGTTAAACACGCGCCGTATCACGTCTCCCAGCTTAGGTGGAAAATGCTCGGCAGACAGGCACAGCATCATGCCGATCACGGCATAATCCAGCTGCCCCTCCGGCGTGAGGCGTGTGCTGATCGACATCGAGCCAAGCTTTTCGCCATCGTGAAGAAGGTCGTTTACCCAGCGAATGCGGATCTCGCTTTCCGAAAGCCTTTCAATCGCCCGTGCCGCCGCTACGGCGGCCGCTGCCGAAAGCAGACCGGCCTCCTGCACGGGCAGGGTGGTGGGCCGTGTCAGGATCGAGAGAAACAGCCCCGGCGTATCGCAATCGTCAAAGGGGCATTCGGGCAGCTGGCTGAATAGCACGTAGCCCTCCTCCTTCCCCTCCTGCGCCATGGTAAGCAGGGCGGCATTGCCCAAGCAAGGGGGCTCTTGCTCGTCTACAATGATCATTCGGCCGCTTTCGCAGCTGAGAACGACCCGCTTAGACGCGCTGTCAGTCATATGGTCCATCTTGCTTTCACGCTCCTTGTGCAGGAAACGGGTGCCAAGACACCCGTTTCTTTGTCATTAATATGCTTTGCCCCAAACAACCATGTGCTTGGCAGGCTTGCCGCAGCACACACAGGTGCCGCTCAGCTTTTCCTGCATCAGCGGAATGCAGCGGCTGCCTACGCCGGTCTTTTCCTTAACCTCGTCCTCGCAGGCCTCCTCGCCGCACCACATGGCCTTGACAAGGCCATCGCCATTCTTTTCGATCGCGGCAATGATCTCGTCCATATCCTGGCAGACGTAGGTGCGCTTTTCGCGGTTTGCAAGCGCCTTTTCAAAGATGCCGTCACGCACCTCTTGCAGCTTTGCGGCAACCGAGGTGGCAATATCATCCAAGGAATGGAAGGTCTTTTCACGGTTGTGGCGGCAAACCAGCACGCAGGAATTATTTTCGATATCGCGCGGGCCAACCTCCAGGCGGACCGGCACACCCTTCATTTCATATTCGGCAAACTTCCAGCCGGGGCTGTTGTCGCTATCATCCACCTTCACGCGGATGCCGGCTGCCTTCAGCACGGCAGCGATCTCGTGCGCCTTGTCCAGCACGCCGTCCTTATGCTGCTGTACCGGAATGATCACTACCTGGATCGGTGCGATCGCCGGCGGCAGAACCAGGCCGTTATCATCGCCGTGGGTCATAATAATACCGCCGATCATACGGGTGGTCACACCCCACGAGGTCTGGTGCGGGTAGCAGACCTTGTTCTCCTTATCGGTAAAGGTGATGTTAAAGGCGCGGGCAAAGCCGTCGCCAAAATAGTGCGAGGTGCCGGCCTGCAGCGCCTTGCCGTCATGCATCAGCGCCTCGATGGCGTAGGTATCCTCGGCACCGGCAAACTTGTCGCTCGGCGTTTTCTTACCGCGAATGACCGGAATAGCCAGATCCTGCTCGTGGAAATCGGCGTATACATTCAGCATCTGCACCGTCTCGGCAATAGCCTCCTCAGCGGTGGCGTGCATGGTATGGCCCTCCTGCCACAAAAATTCGCGGCTACGCAGGAAGGGGCGGGTGGTCTTTTCCCAACGCACCACGCTGCACCACTGGTTATACAGCTTCGGCAGGTCACGGTAGGAATGAATGATGTTGGCATAATGCTCGCAGAACAGGGTCTCTGAGGTCGGGCGCACGCACATACGCTCGGTCAGCGGCTCGCTGCCGCCGTGGGTGACCCACGCGACCTCCGGCGCGAAGCCGGCTACGTGGTCCTTTTCCTTCTGCAGAAGCGATTCGGGAATAAACATCGGCATATACACGTTCTCATGCCCCAGCTCCTTAAAGCGGGTGTCGAGAATGCGCTGAATATTTTCCCAGATCGCATAGCCGTAGGGGCGAATGATCATGCAGCCCTTCACGCTGGAATAGTCGATCAGGTCTGCTTTTTTACAAATATCGGTGTACCATTGCGCAAAATCCACGTCCATAGACGTGATCTGCTCAACCATTTTCTTGTCAGCCATAAAAACGTACCGGTCCTTTTTGCAATATTTATTCATAATATTATAGCGCATTTGGTGCCGACTTGTCAAGGTACTTGCAAAAAAAGAAGCGCAAGCGAAGAAAAAGAAGCTCAACCGAGCTTCTTTTTCATGCTTTTCTTATTTTTCCTGCTCTCGTCTATGGGCAGCGCGGGCACGCTCGCGCCGTACAAGGTGGCGCAAAAGCAGCGCGATCACGGCGATCACAGCCGCCAGCAGCAAAAGCACCGGCGAATAGCCGCCGATAAAGATGGCCAAGGCACGGAAGAAATCGCCAATGCCGTACAGGCTACTCATAAAGGTGTGCCAAAGCTCCTCGCCAAAGCCCATGCGCTCGGTATCCTCGCTCACGCGCTTGACCTCACGCACCGTCATGTTTACCGTGCTGTAGGCGATCTGGTCATCGTATACGCGCTGCTGGGCGCGCAGCTCGGCCAGCTCACCCTGCACGCTTTCTAGCTGCTTGCGAATAGCCAGCATATCGGCAACGGTCTCTGCCCGGCTCAGCATGCCCAGCAGGGCACTTTCCTCACTCTCCAGCACGCCAATGCGGCTCTCTATAGAAACGTAGGCCAGCGTGATATCGTCTACCGTTTCATAAAAGGAGGTCACATGCCCAATACCGTCTACCCGGCTGCAAAAGCCCTCCAGCTCCGCAGCGGGAATGCGGATTACCAGGCTGGCCGTGCGCAGCACGCTGGTGTTATAGCTGCCATCCCGATAAGAGGAGGAGGAGAGGTAGCCGCCCGCCGCGCGAACCGCCTCGGTCAGCGCGTCAAGAAATTCATCGTATTCCAGCGTTTCTACCGTTTCGTTTACGGTTTTGATGATCAGCTGGCTGGCAGGCGGGGCATAGGTGATGCTGCTAAGCGAAGAATGCTCCTTGTCTGAGACGTTATCGCCTGTGCCGCCGTAATAACCGTCGGCCGCGGCACCGCCGTTGGCGTAAGAGCCCGGGCGTGTAGAGGCGCTGCAGGCTGCAAGCGAGAGGGCCAGTAGCAGGAGCAGTAGGGTAAACAATAGCCGTGGTGCTTTTTGCTTCATGATGTTTTTTCCTTTCTTTCGGTGAAATGGAGTGCTGCCCCTATAGGCGGAAAAAGGGGCAGAGGAGTTGCTTTTTTACATATATTTTTTTCCAGTATAGCACAAGAGAACAGGGGCTGTCAAGCGCGTACTTCGTTCAAAACGCACAAAAAAAGAAATTTTTGCAAAAACAGTTGCAATTTCATGCACAATCTGCTATAATGATAAAGTATTGCTGACAAAAAATGAATTTTCGCCCCGTTTTTGCTGCAAAAGCGGTTATCTAAAGGAGAGAATATGAACTACCTGTCACTTACCCCCGAGGAATTGAAGATCGAAAAAGAAAAAGCAGAGCGTGAATACCGCACGCATTGCACGCGCGGCCTGTCGCTTGACCTTTCCCGCGGCAAGCCCGCTGCTGACCAGCTGGCGCTTTCTATGCCCATGCTGACCGAGCAGGCTGATGAATTTCGTGCCGAGGCCGGCACCGATTGCCGCAATTACGGCATCTTAGAGGGTCTGCCCGAAATGCGCCGCCTATTTTCTGAGATCACCGGCATTCCTGCCGCCAACATTCTGGCCTGCGGCAATGCCAGCCTGAATTTAATGTATGATTCGGTGGCCCGCGCCATGCTGTACGGCGTGGTCGGCTCTCCCCGCCCGTGGGGGAGAGAGGAAACGGTCAAGTTCCTTTGCCCCGTGCCGGGCTACGATCGTCACTTCCGCATTTGCGAGTCGCTTGGCATTGATATGATTTCGGTAGAGATGAATGAAAACGGCCCGGATATGGATACGGTAGAGGAGCTGGTCAAGGACCCCGCCGTAAAGGGCATCTGGTGCGTACCGAAGTACAGCAACCCGAGCGGCATCACCTATTCGGATGATGTGGTTACCCGCCTGGCCGCCATGGAAACAGCCGCGCCCGACTTCCGTATCTTCTGGGATAACGCCTACGTCATTCACGATCTGTACAACGAGACCGATCCGCTTGCCGATATCTTTGCGCTTTGTAAGCAGCATGGGCATGAGGATCGCGTGTTCTACTTTACCTCTACCTCCAAGGTCACCTTCCCCGGCGCCGGCGTGGCCATGATGGCAGCAAGTGATGCCAACCTGAAGCAGATCCTGCCCATCCTCGGCACCCAGACCATCGGCTTTGATAAGCTGAATCAGCTGCGCCACGTTCGCTTCTTAAAGAATGCAGAGAATACCGCCGCCATTATGCGCGGTCATGCTGCCTGCATCCGCCCCAAGTTTGAGGCCATGCTGGATATCCTTGAAAAGGAGCTGGGTGAGCTGGGTATTGCTAAATGGACGAAGCCAAACGGGGGCTATTTTATCAGCTTAGATCTGCCAAATGGCTGCGCAAAGCGCGTATACGAGCTGGCCAAGGCTGCCGGCGTGACCCTGACCCCGGCCGGCGCCACCTACCCCTACGGCCGCGACGTGCGCGACCACAATCTGCGCCTGGCACCTACCTTTGCCAAGCTGAATGAGATTCAGGATGCCACCGCCGTGCTCTGCTGCGCCGTGCGCCTGGCCGCAGCTGAAAAGCTGCTTTCCGATCGCGCTTGATGATATGACCAATGCCGCCGGCAATGCCGGCGGCATTGGTGTTTTTTTCAAAAAATGTGATCAGATCACGGAAGAAGGCTGAAAACGTGGTATAATAAAGACGTAAACAACGAAAAGGAGAAACAACCATGATCGATGAACAGAAATGCGCGGTGATCGGCTGCGGCTTTGTCGGTGCCAGCATTGCGTATTCGTATGCGGAAAGCGGCCTGTTTTCTGAAATGGTGCTGCTGGACGTGAACCATAAAAAAGCAGAGGGCGAGGCGCTTGATATCGGGCACGGCCTGCCGTTCCTCGCCCCCATGAAGATCTACGCGGGCGATTACCCCGACCTGGCAGATGCCGGGCTGATCGTGATCGCCGCCGGCGCTAACCAAAAGCCGGGCGAAACGCGCCTGCAGCTGCTTTCCAAAAACCTGCAGATCTTTGATAGCATCGTGCAGAATATCGTTCAATATAACAAAGAGGCTATTTTGCTGGTCGTGACCAACCCGGTCGACCTGCTGACCTACTATACCTGGAAGCAATCCGGCTATCCGGCTGCCCGCGTCATCGGCTCCGGCACGGTGCTGGATACCGCCCGCCTGAAGTATATGATCGGGCGCCGCCTCTCGGTAGACCCGCGCAACGTGCATTCCTTTATTATCGGCGAGCATGGGGATAGCGAGGTGCCGGTGTTCAGCAGCGCCAACGTCTCCGGCATTGATCTTTATGATTTCTGCCGCCTTTCCGGTATGGAGAACTATAAAGAAACGCTGCAACAGATGTTTGAAGAGGTGCGTGACAGCGCCTACCGCATCATCGAGGGCAAGGGGGCAACCTACTATGCCATCGCCCAGGCGGTCATGCGCATCACCCGCTCGATTCTGCGTGATGAAAATTCCGTGCTGCCGGTCTCTACGCTGGTAGAGAACCATTACGGCGTGCACGATATCTGCTTGGGGGTGCCGGCCATCGTTGGCTCCTCGGGCGTCAAAAAGGTGCTGGACCTGCCGCTTGACGAGCACGAAAGCGAGATGGTGCACCGCAGCGCGGCCACCATTCGCCGCACGTTAGACGATACGCTGGCTCTAACAAAATAAAAAAGTAGGTGCCGCCCGAAAACGGGCGGCACTTCTTGACAAAAGCCTGCGTTCGCGGTAAAATAGTAATAGCCGAAGAGAGCCGAACACATAAGCTCTGCGGCGATGCCTTTTCGCGTCTTTTGCCGCAGCGCACCTTGCAAGGTATTACCTTGCTGCGGCTTACTGCGGCAAAATCCATCAAAAATTCATTCGCCGGAGAGTGCGAAGCAGCTTTCGTCGAGCAAATATGCGGATAGACAAAGAAAAATTGTGCGGCCATATAGGATATGGCAAGCAATTTTTCTGCAGGATTGCCGGATATTTGCCGGCCGAAAGCCTTATGTGTTCGGCTCTCTTCGGCTATAGTACAAAGAAACGAAGGTGATCTGTATGAACGAGCAGGAAGCCAAGAAAAGAATTGAGGAGCTGCGCGCTCAGCTTTCTCACCATGCCACACTATATTACGTGTATGATGCGCCCGAGATCTCGGATTATGAATACGATGCGCTCTACCGCGAGCTGGGCGATTTAGAAAAGGCCTACCCGCAGTTTGATAGCCCGCAGTCGCCTACCCGGCGCGTGGGCGGCGCGGTGCTGGATAAATTTGATAAGGTGACCCACCGTGTGCGGTTAGATAGCCTGGCCGACGTGTTCTCGCACGAGGAGCTTGCTGATTTTCTTTCCGGCGTGGCCGATCAGCTGGGCGGCGAGCCTGCCTACTCGGTCGAGCCGAAGATCGACGGCCTTTCCGTCTCTCTGATCTATGAAAACGGCCGCTTTGTGCGCGGCGCCACGCGCGGTGACGGTACCGTGGGCGAGGACGTGACCGAGAATCTGCGCACGGTCATGTCTATTCCGCTGGTGCTGCCCGAGCAGCTGCCCTATCTGTGCGTGCGTGGCGAGGTGTATATGCCCAAGGCGGTATTCGCCAAATTAAACGAAGAGCGTGAGGAGGAGGGGCAGCCGCTCTTTGCCAACCCGCGTAACGCGGCGGCAGGCTCCTTGCGGCAGTTAGATTCCCGCATCACCGCCGCGCGCCATCTGGATATCTTTGTGTTCAACTACCAAGAGGGCGACCTGTATATGGACGGCCACGCGCCCAAAACGCATACCGAAACGCTGGACCGTTTGCATGCCCTCGGCTTTCGCGTGCTGCCGCACCGCGCCTGTCTTTCGGGCAGCGAGGCCATTCTTTCCTACGTGAGCGAGCTGGGTGAAAAACGCCCCACCTTTGCCTTTGATATGGACGGTGCCGTGGTCAAGATCGATAGCCTGGCCACCCGCCGCACGCTGGGCGAGGGAACCAATACGCCCAAATGGGCGGTGGCCTATAAATATCCGCCCGAGCAGCAGACCACCCAGCTGCTGGATATCGAGATCGCGGTCGGCCGTACCGGGGTGCTGACCCCTACCGCCTGCCTTGCCCCCGTGCGTCTGGCCGGCAGCACGGTCTCGCGCGCTACGCTGCACAATATTGATTTCATCCGGGAAAAGGACGTGCGCATCGGCGACTACGTGGTGGTGCAAAAGGCGGGGGATATCATTCCTGAGATCGTTTCCGTCTGCCGTGAGAAGCGCAGCGGGGGAGAGCAGGTCTACGAGATGCCTGCCGTTTGCCCCTCTTGCGGCCACCCTGTAGCCAAGGATGCCGATGGCGAGGGGGCAGCCGTTCGCTGCGAAAACCCGGCCTGCCCGGCGCAGCGCACACGCGCCATCATCCACTTTGCCTCAAAGGATGCCATGGATATAGACGGCCTTGGCCCGCAGATCGTAGAGCTTTTGGTAAAGGAGGGCTTGGTGCAGGACGTCTCTGACCTTTACGCATTGACGGCCGAGCAGATCGCCGGCCTTGATCGCATGGGCGAAAGATCGGCCGCTAATCTGATCGCCGCGATCGAAAAATCGAAGGAGGCAGGGCTTGAGCGCCTGCTCTTTGCGCTTGGCATTCGCCAGGTGGGCGCCGTAGCCGGCGAGGCGCTGGCCGCGCGCTTTGGCAATATAGAGGGGTGCTTAGCGGCCGATGCCGAGGCCTTTGCCGCCGTGCCGGATATCGGCAGCATCACCGCCGAAAACCTGACCGCCTATTTCGCGCGCGCGGACGTGCGCGCGCTGATCAGCCGCCTGGCGGCAGCCGGCGTGCGGATGGAGGCCGTTAATGCTGCACCGCAGGATGACCGCTTTGCCGGCAAGACCTTTGTGCTGACCGGCACCCTGCCTACCATGACGCGGGACGAGGCCTCGCGCCTGATCAAGGCGGCAGGCGGCAAGACCGCCGGCTCTGTCTCTAAAAAGACCGACTACGTGCTGGCCGGCGAGGAGGCAGGCAGTAAGCTCACCCGCGCAAAAGAGCTTGGCGTACCCGTCATTGATGAAGAGACCTTTTTAACTATGCTGCAATAGCGAAGAAAGGCGGAGAAATTTCTCCGCCTTTCTTTATTTTTTGTTTGTCTCTTCGTTTCTGCTTGCCGCCTCTACCTCTGCGGTCGGAAAGGAGAGCGTTACCTTGAAAAGATCGCCGTCTGTGGTCAGCGCCATGCGGCCACCCTGCAGCTCGGTCAGGCTGCGTGCAATGGCAAGCCCTAACCCATTGCCTTCGGTATGCCGAGAGGCATCGCCGCGTGTAAAACGCTCCATCAGCTCCTCGGGCGGGATGTCCAGCGGCTCGCGCGAGGTGTTTTTCAGCGTGATCAGCGCGTGCTCGTTTTTCACCTCCAGCGAAAGGTAGACCCGCGTGCTTGGCATGGCGTACTTGGCGGCATTGCTCATCAGATTGTCAAGAATGCGCCACATGCGTCTGCCGTCTGCCATGATCGTGACCGGCTGCGCAGGCTGCTTTGTCAGAAGCGTTAGCGCGTGGTAGGAAAGCTTCTCCTCATATTCGGCTATTACCTGCGTTAGCAGGATGCCAAGCTCACAGGGCGCAGGCAGGATCTCCAGGCTGCCCGCCTGCGCCTTAGATGCCTCGATCAGGTCGTCGATCAGTCGCTTCAGCCGCTCTGATTGGCGCAGCAGCACAGCGGCGTACTCGGCCACCTTCGGATCGGCGTTTGGCTCCCGCGCGATCAGGTCGGCGTAATTGATCACCGAGGTCAGCGGTGTTTTGATATCGTGCGAAACGTTGGTGATCAGCTCTGTTTTCATCCGCTCGCTGCGCATCCGCTCCTCTACCGCTACGTTGATGCCCTTGCAGATACGGTTAAGGTTTTCACCGTGCTGTCTGAGTGGCGCAGGCATGCGGTCTGTTTTAAGTTGATAGGTAAGCTCGCCGTTTGCCAGCGCCTCGCCACCCTTAGCAAGTGTCTTGGCGGATAGCAGAAGGTAAACGAGTATTGCCAAAAGCACCAGCTTTTCCAGCAAGAAAAGGATGGATAGCAGCACCACGTGCGGCCTTGCCAGCAGCACCAATAGCTCGATCAGTGAGAGCCCCGCAAACGCAAGCGCCGTCTGCCATACCTGTGGCAGCGCCTTGAACAGGCAGACCGCGTGGTGGGCAAGGCGCTTGCCGGCAAGACCAAGCAGGCGGCCTATACGCCATACCAGCATGCCGCGCCACCATTTGCCACATTTTAGGCGGCAGGAAAGGCTCATGCCGTAGCCAAGCAGCAAAATCCCCATGCCGGTGCCCGCCAGCAGCCAGGCGGCTGCCATCTCCCCCAAATAACGATAGGGGTAAGTGCGGGGAAGAAGCAGGTAGCAGGCCAGCACCACGCACACGGTCAGCAGATCAAGGGGGAACCAGGCGCCCCAGCCGGGCGTAGCCTCTGCCTGCCCCGCTCGCTTTCCCGCTGCGCTAAGCAGAAAAGCCATGCCGGTAAGAAGGGCGGCAAGCGCCACCAGGCCGATGATATAGATGGCGTAGCGAAGGTGATAGGAAAGCGTGACTAGCCCGTCAAGCAGCCAGTAGGCGCTGCCGGCATGTCCCTGCTGCAGGATTTCCTGCTTATATACCGCCTCCGGCTTGGTATACGCCTCTGCTTGCAGCAGCCAGGCTGCCAGAAATATACTGCCGATCAGCAGCAGAAGCATAATGATCGTCAGGCAAAATACAACTGCCTTGACCCCGGTGCGGCAGGAAAGCGGTGTACGGTTTTTGGTATTCATGCTTTATTTCCTTTCTCAATTTTGTAGCCTTGCCCCCACACCATCTTCAAGTATCGCGGGCTGCTTGGCTCGATTTCTATTTTTTCGCGCAAATGGCGAATGTGTACGGCAATGGTGTTCTCGGTGCAGAAGCCATCGCCTCGTATGTGGCGATAGATCTCCTTGGGGGAAAACACCTGCCCCGGATTGGTGATCAACAGGCGTAGGATATCGTATTCGGTTGGTGTTAATGCCAGCGCCTCGCCGTCTAAGCTGGCCTGCTTAGCCCGCTCGTCCAACGTCAGCCCACACACCTCATAGACCTGTGGTGGCAGCCTGCCTGCACCCAGCTGCATATATCGCCGCAGCTGCGAGCGAACGCGGGCTACCACCTCTGCAGGGTTAAAGGGCTTGGTAACGTAATCGTCCGCGCCCAGGTCTAAGCCCAGGATTTTGTCAGCGTCCTCTCCCTTTGCCGTTAATAGAATGATGGGGATATTGCTTTTCTCGCGTATCCGCACCATGGCGGTGATGCCGTCCATTTCCGGCATCATGATATCAAGCAGGATCAGGTGAATTTCCGTTTTCTCCAGCAGGCACAGCGCCTCCTTGCCCGTATGTGCCTCGTGCACGGTATAGCTCGGGTCGCTTAGGTATATTCGCAGGGCACGGCAGATATCCTGCTCGTCATCGCAAATTAAAATGTGGTACATCGCATTTCCTCCTTCCGTGCTTATTATAGCATACCGAGGTCTAAAGAAAAAAGTGGGTAATTCCTTAAGATTTGATGAAGATGGATGTTTGTCAAGCGTGTGTAAACCAGCGGCAGGGAGGAGAACGCTGTGCATTCTCCACCCTGCCGCTGGTTGCTTTATTTCTTTTTCAGGCTTTTTATTGCCCGCCCTGGTAGATAACGGTCTGGCCGGCCTCTACCGAGTGGGTCAGCCACACGTTACCGCCGATCACGCAATGATCGCCGATCATCGTCCTGCCGCCAAGAATGGTGGCGCCCGCGTAGATGACCACGTGGTTGCCGATATCCGGGTGGCGCTTGATGCCCTTGACCGGGTTGCCGTTTTCATCCAGCTCAAAGCTCTTAGCGCCCAGGGTCACGCCCTGGTAGAGCTTCACATGCTCGCCAATGTGGCAGGTCTCACCTACCACCACGCCGGTGCCGTGGTCGATAAAGAAATAACGGCCGATAGTGGCGCCCGGGTGGATATCGATGCCGGTATTTTTGTGCGCGTGCTCGGTCATCATACGGGGGATCAGCGGTACGCCCAGCGTGTACAGCACGTGGGCCAGGCGATAGATGCTGATGGCCTCAAAGGCTGGGTAGGCCAGCATGATCTCCTCCTCTGAGCGGGCAGCCGGGTCGCCCTCGTAGGCGGCGCGCACGTCGGTATCCAGCATCTCGCGCACGGTGGGCAGCTCCTCAAAAAAGCGGCACAGCACGGCGCATTGCTGCTCCTCATCTGCCATCGTCTCAGAAAGCAGATCACCCAATTCGTTGGCTGCCTGGCGCAGGTGGCCGGCGCAGTTTACGCCCTCTTCACCGCCAAATACCTTTGGAAACATGGCACTGCGCACCAGATAAAGAAATTTCAAGATCCGGGCGCGGAACTCTGGGCGAATAGGTGTATCCTGTACGGGCGCCTCGGCTAAGGCCGCGGCAGCCTTTTCAATGCTTATTTTCAGGGGCTGGGGTAACATAGGAAAGTCCTTTCTTCGTTAGTATATAAAGATTGAAAGCACCAGCATGGCCACACCGGCGATCAAAAACAAGATCGCCCCGGGGTTGCCAAGGCAGGCGGCTACGTGCTTCCCTCTTTGCAGGGGGAGCAGCGTGGGCTCAAAGCGTGCGCGCTTAAAGAACACGATCAAGAGGATCAAGCCGGCAAGGGCCAGGCCGTATAACACCAGGTCATATAGCAGCAGCCCAAGGAAGGGAAGCAGATTTTCCATGACCCAGGGCAGCAGCTCTGCCGCAGTCAGCGTTTCCAGCACGGAAACGTCGATAAACTGCATCACCAGCATGGGGATAAACGAGCCAAGGAAGTTGAATAGGATATGCAGGCCGCACACGTAAAGCAGGCGCCCCGTGCGGGCGTACACGTAACCAAGCAGAATGCCCACACCCACGGCGTAAAAGAGCTGGTAAAAATTCTCGTGCATCACGCCAAAGCAGATGGCCGAGACCAGGATCGCGCTCTTTTCCCCATACGGCAGCAGGCGGCGCATGATGGCCGCGCGGCAGACCAGCTCCTCAATGATCGGGCCGATCACCACCACCACCAAAAAGATGACCCACAGCGGCGCGCCGGAAAGTATTTCATCCAATGGCGAGACGTGCTCGCGCCCCGAGAGCAGACTGACAAGCGACATCAGCAGCTGGCTGAGCCACGAGCCGGCTACGGCAACCATCTCCATAATGCAGAAGATGACGAATAGGTGCGAAAACGGCATAGTATGCTTTTCCCGCACCGGCATATTGGCCGGCGGCACGCCGATCACCAGCAGGCAGATGGGCGCGGTGACCAGGTACATGGAAAAGATCTGGTTAAACCATAAAAACAGACTACTTTCATAATATTCGGGGAAGAAGAGCATGGCTACCAGCTGCACCACCAGGCTCACCACCAGCGGCAGCAGCAAAAAGACCAGCATGCCCAGGCCAACGCGGTTGTAGGCGCGGCGGGCAGAGGGGGAATAATCAACGGCGGGTGGCTCCGGCATAGCGGGTGCCGCCGAAAAAGAAATATCGTTCATGGATCGCTCCTTTCATGTAAGCGGGAGGGCTTTTTATTATTGTATCAAAACGCGCGGTACGTGTCAATCTTTTTTTGCGCGTTTTTGAAAAAAGCCACCCTGCGTGTCGTGCGTATATGCCCACCCGGTGCAAAACGGGCAAAATCTTGTGATATTGCACAAATTTAACTTGCTTTTTATGAATTTATATTGTATAATGATAGAAAATCTCCTTTTTGGGACTTGATGCCAGGCTCTGTGCCTGGCAAAGAAATTTTGCGAGAGGGAAAACTATGAAAAAACGATTAACAAGTCTACTCTTAGCGCTGGTAATGGTGCTACTGTGCGTGCCCACCTGGGTCATGCCCGCTGCCGCCGCTGAAGCAGCCGATACCGAAAAGCCGGTCTACGTTCGTTTCCGCCTGGCGGATGCGCGCGAATACGGCTATACCGGCACGGTGGTTTCTGAAACAGCACAGGCCCCCGGCTTTGCATCGATCGTGTATCCTACCGATCTGCAGCTGCTTTCGTACGGCGTTAAGCCAAGCGACGTGCTGGGCTGGTACCACATTCAGCCGGATGGCACCTTTGTGGATGCCTCGGCCTATAACGGCGTGTATATTTCTGAGGATCTGAACTTCTATCCCTACCTCAAATTCTCAAGCATGAGCTTTAATTCGCCCGCCAACGTTCCCGTTCTGGGTGAAGCGGGCAGCAACAAGATCTTGGCGCTGCGTGGCGGCTGGAATGCCGGCGTATATCGCAACGGCGAGTTTGTGAATTTTGATTATGCCCCTACGCCCGGCTTGGTTTCTGAAAAGGGCAGTGGCTCTGCGTGGAGTGCAGGTGGTGCTTACTATCGATCGGGCGGTGGCGGTTCTGCTGTGGTTCTTTCTACCAACGCCAATCGCGTTCTTGGTCTTTCCTGGACGGCATTGGCTGCCGGTACCGTTAAGGCCAATATCGATAAGGTCAGCTTCCGTTATCAGAGCGATCTTGATAAGCCTGTCAATGCGCAGGTCTATTTGGCGATCGCCAAAAACGACGTGATCGTGTGGCCCGCGGCCGCGAAGGATAGCGCCGTTGTGACAACGGATTTTGCCGCCGGCAATTGGTATGCGGCAAGTCTTGGCAATACCGCTGCGCTTGCTGCCAGCACGGATCTGAAGGTTGCCGCCTTGACAGATAGCATTACGGTAGAGGCGGGCGATACGATCCGGTTTTATTTCGGCTATTCCAATCATCGCCCCCTGGATGCCGTTGTATCTGTTGGTTATGAAACGGTAGGCAGTCTGTCTGAGGAGGTTGTCTATTCCTTACCCAACGCCTACGAGCCGGCTAAGCCGCTGGATGCCTCTCAGGCTCCTGTGCTGGGCGCGGTAAGCGATACCGAGCCCGAGGTCAGCTACCCCGGCAGCTGGAGCATGATCGTGTATGACGATAAGGCCTCGATTGCCAATAGTGATAACGCCAACGAGGCGAATTACTATACGAAGGTTGGCTCTGCCGATTCCTTTATTACAGCGCATAAGGATTACGGGACTGCCGGTGCTTGCCCCTCACAGTTCCAAAACAAGGAGCTCACCAGCAACTGGGGCGCCAAGTATTCGATCGGCGTGAAGTATGAAGGTACAAACGGCGCCGCCACGGATGCCGCCGGCTTCCGCTATACGGCAGAGCATGCCGGCTATATCAAGCCCTCCTTTGACGCGCTGAGCAAGCATATGCTTGGTTGGGAGCAGGGCGCCGCTACCTATAACGGCACGCGCATTGCTATCTTTGTAGACGGCGTGATGGCATGGCCGAATGCCGGGGCAGACGCAACGGATCTGACCAAGTGGTATCAGCCCTATACGGTAGAAGAGGGCTACAAACTGCCTAAATCTACAGAGCCTGACCCGTCGTTGGCTGATATGGCCGATGAGGTCAATGCACTATTAGAAAACGTTTCTATTTACGTGCAGCAGGGCTCGCACGTGGACTTCCTGCTGACCTATGCTGAATCCGTCAGCATTTACGGTGGCTCTGGTAATGTTGTGAAGCCCGCCGTTATCTACTCAGAGGTATTCTCTACTGATTTTTCAGCCTATGCCACCATTGGCGATTCGCTGGCGCTGGATTTTGTGTCAGACGCGAGCGGCTTCTCCTTCCAGCCCTCTGAGAAAAAGCCTTATCTACTGGCAGACACGCTGCAGCTCTCGCTCTCCTGTGAGGCAGCCGGCATCCACGTGGGCACGCCCACGCTGGCAGGCGGCCAGCTGGTGGCCAAGGTATCGAACATCATGGCCAAGCAGATGACCGAGCCGGTCAATTACCGCCTGACTGCCACGGCCAAGTGCCCGGATAACAGTGAAAAGCAGCTGGTTTTGAACGAGGGCAGCGTTTCGGTTGCCTCTTATATGAAGGCGCTTTATACCAGCACCACCGAGACTGTGCTGCGCGACCTGGCTCTTGGCACGCTGCAGTACGGCGCTGCCGCACAGACCTATTTTGGCTACAAGACCGATGATTTGGCTACCGCCGGCCTGAGCGGCAAGGTCTCCTTTACCCTGCCTGAAGTGACTGATAAGATCGCCAAGAGCGGCAGCGGTGATTACGCCTTTACCGGCGCTACGCTGCTGCTGGAGGATACCTTAAAGCTGAAGCTGCTGCTGCAGGCAACCGATGCGCCGCTTGCCGATTGGGCCTCGTGCTACCTGGCCGTGAACGGCAAAAGGACGGATGCCACCATTGCCCTGAACGATGGCAGCACCGATGGCGGCAAGCTGAAGGCGGTGCTTTCGGTTCCGTTCTCTGAATTTTCTACCGACTACGTGCTGACCCTGCACGCAGCAGGCGGCACGCAGGTAAGCGATACGCTGACCTACAGCGTAGAGACCTATGCGGCCCGCATGGGCGGCGTTACCGAGCAGGCTGCCGTGCTGGATGCCATTCGCACCGTGGGCGTAGCGGCTGCCAATTACAAGGCCATGTATACCCCCACCGATGACGGCGAGATCGTCACCCGCCTGGTGTTCCTGAGCGATGCCCATATTGGTGAGACCTTTACCAAGGCCAGCGATAAGCTGACCTCGCAGCTGGCGCAGATCAAGGAATGGAACAATACCACCCCGGTGGATGCGATCCTGTTCCCCGGCGACGTGACCAATCTGGGTATTAACAGCGAATATACCGAGCTGCACCGCATCATTACCGAGGCGGCGCTGCCGGAATCGATCAAGCTCAGCTTCGTGATCGGCAACCATGAATTTTCTGCCGGTACCGATGGCACAAAGGGCGCCTATACGGATAAGCCCGCTGCCGAGGCGATCACGTGGGCCTTCCAGTCCTTTAATAACAATATCGTAAGCAAATATCACGATAGCAGCTATACGCTGAATAACGATGGCGAGGGCCTTGCCTCGAACGGTATTGACCACGCCTTTACGCTCAACGGTGTGCGCATCATTGGTCTTTCGATGCGTGGCGGCGGCGCCACCTACGGCGAGCTGACCGAAAAGTTCCTCGTTGAGCAGGTCAAGGCAGCCGTAGCGGCAGATCCTACCGCGCCCATCCTGATCTACAATCACATTGGCTACGGCGCTATCGAGGGCAGCTCAAAGATGACCCTGTCTGCAGAGACGGCCGCGCTGATCAACCAGTACCCGCAGATCGTTTGGTTCACCGGCCACACGCACTACGCCTCGCAGGATCCGCTGATGATCCAGCAGGAGAGCTTTACCAACATTCAGCTGCCCACCTCCGGTTCTAAGTGGTGGTGGTATTATAGCACCAATCCCACAACGGCCTCTTACCCCTCTGCCTACGCGACCGAGGCCAATCAGGGCCTGATCCTGACCATCAGCGATACCGACGTCATCTATGCCGAGCGTTATGATTTCGGCACCAAGGAAACCATCGGCCAGAAGTGGCGCATTGATATTCCCGCCATCCTGCGCTCGAAGGAAAACTTCACCTACCGCGTAGACGAGCGTATCGCCCAGGCCAAGGCACCTGAATTTGCCGCTGATGCCAAGATGACGGTGGAGACAACAGCCACCTCGGCCTCGTTCCAGGTGCCGCTTGCTACCATCAACGATGCCGTTTCGGATAACATGGTAGAGTTCTATACCATCATCGTGACCGATCCGAATGGCGATATCGTATATACAGAAAAGAAGCTTTCCGAGTATTACCGTGCCAGCCGGCAAACGCCGTATATCACCTTTGAGGCTTCTGGCCTGAAGCCGGAAACCGATTATCAGGTCTACGTGCGTGCCGATAGCATCTTTGGTAAATCCTCTGACGCGCTGCAGACCACGATCACAACTAAGGAATCGCGCGACCCGCGTGAATACCTGACCGAGATCCTGAACGTGGATTACAGCAATGGTGTGGTCACCGATAAAAAGGGTCATACAGTAACCACCCTGGGCACGCCTACCCTGGAAAACGGCATGGCTACCTTTGCGGGGAATAGCGCATATCAGTATACTTTGAACGCAGCTGATAAGACTGCTATGACCAGTACGTTGACGATTGAAACGGTGTTGGCCGTTAACGGCTTCTTTAAGTCGGGAGAGGCTACGAATTCCTGGGGCACCTACGATGCGCTGATATCAAACGTAGAAGCCGGCGGCTTTGGTTTGAATTATGTGCACAGCTCCGGCTCTAAATCGCAGTTAGAGTTGCTCACGTATTACAATAATGAAGAAGGTCAGAGAGTGTCTGTAAGCGTAGCAGCAACCATAGAACGTAAGGAAGAAATTCACGTGGTTGCCACAATTGGCAACGGATGGAGCTCGCTATATATTGATGGTGCATTGGTTGCTAAGAAAGAGTTTACCGGTAATATTGCACACAGCACGGCTACCAACCCGAACTATCTTCTGGTTGGTGCTGATACAAATGGTTGGGGGGGATATCAATGCTCCTCCAGCTGCTCAGTTGAAAGCGTTCGCCTGTATGCCGAGGCGGTAGATGCCGGCGAGGCAGGTCTGCTTTACCAGAACTCGTTGGCAGCAGACGATCCGGACAGCTTGAATTCCATCCTGGACGTTGATTATTCTACCGGCTCGAATGCCGATGCCAACGGGCATGCTGTTACCACGTATGGCACTGCCCCCACCTATACGGGTGGTAACGCCGTGTTCACTGACGGCGCTTACAGATATACGCTGACCGATGCCGATTATGAAAAGCTGGTAAAAGCGGCTACGATGGAAACGGTATTGACGATCAACGGCGAAACTGATAACACGTGGTCTGGTCTATTTTCCAACTTGAGCGGTGGCGGCCTTGGTCTGATCTATCGTCATGAGAATAATGGGACAAAGCCCGGCCATCTCAACTTCCAGTTTTATGTGAATGGCGCTTATCGAAATCTGTATTATGATATTGCAGTAGGAGAAGAGGTGCATATCGTGGCGACCTACGATGGCACCGTTGCCAATCTGTATATCAACGGTGAACGGATCGGCAGTCTTGAGATTACTGGCACGATCAGGGATCACGGTGGTCGTTGGATGATGGTAGGTGCCGATTACGGCTCTGCTACTAATCCGGCCGAGGCGAGAGCCAAGGCGTCGATCGCCATGGTAAACCTGTATTCCGATGCCGCCAGCTACGATCAGGTACAGGCGATGTATCAGGCTGCTAAGACAGCACATATGGGAGGTTAAGATGAAAGAATATCAAGCACCGCTTTGCGAGCTGCAGCTCTTTTCCGCCGCTGACCTGCTGATGGAGACCAACGGCCTGATCGTGGATGATTTTTCCGACATGATCAAAAAAGCGCTGAATTTCGAGGAATAACACGCACCCGCCCGGGAAAATCCCGGGCGGGAATTTTTATCGAAAAAGGCTGCATAAAATTTCAAAAAAGGGCTTGACAAACGAAAAGATCTGTGGTATTATTTTAGCATATTAAATCAGAAAAGCGAAGATCGGAAAGAAGTAACCCCGTAAGCGCCTGCAGAGAGCTGCCGGATGGTGCAAGGCAGTGGTAGCGCTGGGTGAAATACATTCCGGGAGCTGCGTACCGAACCCATATGGCAGTAGGCTACGCCGGGCGCGACCGTCACATCGCAGGACACTGTATGGTGCCCCCTAAGGCTGCTGCCGTAAGGCCGCAGTAAAGCAGAGTGGTAACACGGCCTGAGTCGTCTCTGTATCTTGGATACAGGGGCGTTTGTTTTTTTATTTTGGCTTTTACGGCGCGTGCCGAAAAGATATTAAAACCTGAAAGGATTTTCAACATGAAAAAAGTACTTTCTCTTCTGTTGGTAGTAGCCATGCTGGCATGCGCTACGCTGGTCTTTTCCTCCTGTGGCGGCGGTGAAAAGACCTATAACATCGGTATCATTCAGCTGGCACAGCATGATGCGCTGGATGCCGCTACCGAGGGCTTTAAGGCTGCCCTGACCGAAAAGCTGGGCGACAAGGTTCGCTTTGATTATCAGAACGCACAGGGCGAGCAGAACAACTGCACCACCATCGTTACCAAGTTCGTTAACAATAAGGTTGATCTGATCATGGCCAACGCCACCAATGCCGTTGTGGCAGCACGTGAGGCGACTGAGACCATTCCGATCGTTGGTACCTCGGTTACCGACTACGTTGGCTCTGGCCTGGTAGATAGCAACGAAAAGCCCGGCTCGAACGTGACCGGCGTTTCGGATATGAACCCCGTTTCTAACCAGCTGGCGCTGATCGAGGCCTTCGCGCCCGATGCCGAGAAGATCGGTATCATCATCTGCGCAGCAGAGGAAAACTCCAAGATCCAGGCCGATGAGGCCAAGGCTGCCTTTGAGGCAGAGGGCTACACCGTTACCATCTACTACGCAAACGATTCCAGCGATCTGCAGCAGGTGGTTACCAAGGCCGTTTCCGAGAGCGAGGTCATCTACGAGCCGACCGACAATCTGATCGCCGCTAATGTTGATATCCTGCGTGATATCGCCGCTCCGGCTGGTGTTGTTGTCATCGCGGGTGAGGAGTCGATGTGTAAGGCTGGCTGCGTGGCCTCCTACAGCCTCAGCTACTACGATATCGGCTACCAGGCTGGTCTGCAGGCCTACGATATCCTGGTCAACGGCAAGAGCCCTGCCGACATGCCGATCAAGATCTTCGGCGCTGATGAGCTGACCCTCATCACTAACGAAGAGGTCATGGCAGAAATGAACATCACCCTGCCTGACTCTCTGAAGTAATTTCATTATTTATATCACCTTCCTGAAAGGGTAAAACATGAACTGGTTATCTTTACTCGGGTCGATGGAGGGCGCCGTAGCGCAAGGGCTGTTTTATGCGGTCTTTGCGCTTGGCGTTTATATCACCTATAAGATTTTGGACGTGGCCGATCTGACCGTAGACGGCTCGATTGTTACCGGCGGCGCTGTGGCGGCCGTTTGCATCGCAAACGGGATGAATGCCGTGCTGGCCGTGTTCCTTGCCTTCCTTGCCGGCCTTGTGGCAGGGGCGATCACCGGCTTTTTCCATCTTACGCTGGGCATTCCAGCGATCTTAGCCGGTATTTTGACACAGCTTTCTCTCTTCTCGATCAACCTCAGTATTATGGGCGGCCCGAATGCCAAGGTCAGCAGCCGCGAATATGACGTGATCGTAAAGCTGTCGAACAACACCCAGTCGATGATCGTGGGCCTTGTTTTCGTAGTAGTGGCGATCGCCTTCCTGTACTGGTTCTTCGGTACGGAATTTGGCAGCTCGCTGCGCGCTACGGGTGCCAATCCCAATATGTCCCGCGCGCAGGGCATCAATACCAACTTTACTACGCTTTTCGGCCTCATGCTCTCCAACGGCTTCGTTGCCATGGCGGGCGGTCTGTTTGCCCAGTATAACGGCAACTCGGATATCAATTTTGGCCGTGGTGCCATTGTGATCGGCCTGGCCTCTGTTATCATTGGTAGCGTGCTGTGCGATGCGCTCTTCAAAAAAGGCGCCAATTTCGCCGTGAAGCTGGCCTTTGTGGTCGTAGGCGCGATCATTTATCAGATGGTGACGGCGCTGATCATTCAGGTTGGCCTGCCGACAGACTATCTCAAGCTCTTCTCGGCGCTGCTGGTTGCGCTGTTCCTTGCTATGCCCTATCTCAAGGGGAAGTATTTTAGCCACGTAAAGGGGAAGGGAGGTAACGGCCATGCTTAAGCTGACAGGCATCCACAAGA
The DNA here is from genome assembly GCA_017621755.1 of Clostridia bacterium. Taxonomy (GTDB): domain Bacteria; phylum Bacillota; class Clostridia; order Oscillospirales; family CAG-272; genus UBA1740. The sequence continues at coordinate 24,327 of JAGASL010000061.1, read as the reverse complement.
CCTTTTTTCCCGGCAGTATCAATGCCAAGCACGTGCTGCGCGGCGTAGACCTGACCTTGAACGAGGGGGATTTTGTTACCATCATCGGCGGTAACGGGGCCGGTAAATCGACCATGCTGAACGCCATTGCCGGTGTATGGCAGGTGGACGAGGGGCAGATCCTGATCGACGGGGTAGACGTAACGCGCCTGCCCGAGCATAAGCGCTCTTCCTTGATCGGCCGCGTGTTCCAGGACCCGATGCTGGGCACCGCTGCCTCGATGGAGGTAGAAGAGAACCTGGCCATCGCCGCCCGACGCGGCAAGGCGCGCACCCTGCGCTGGAGCATTCAGAATGCCGAGCGTGCGGAATACCGCAAGCTGCTTGCCCGCCTTGATCTCGGTCTTGAGGAGCGTATGAACGCCAAGGTCGGCCTGCTTTCCGGCGGCCAGCGCCAGGCACTCACCCTGCTGATGGCTACCGTGCAAAAGCCCAAGCTGCTGCTGCTGGACGAGCATACCGCAGCGTTGGACCCCAAAACGGCCGCCAAGGTGCTTTCTCTGACCGACGAGCTGATCGCCGAATCTAATCTCACCGCCTTGATGGTAACGCACAATATGCGTGATGCGATCGCACACGGTAACCGCCTGATCATGATGCAGGATGGCAACATCATTCTGGATATTGCGGGCGAGGAAAAGAAAAAGCTGACGGTAGAGGCACTGCTTGAAAAGTTCTCTCTGGTTGCCGGAGAGGAATTTTCCAACGACAGGACCCTGCTTTCTTAAATCACGAAAAAGCCGAGAAAATTTTCTCGGCTTTTTCTTTTTCTCGGATGGAAAAATAAACAGTAAAATATGCATAAATGCATGCTCCTTTTTTGAAGAAACGCTAAAAAAGCCTTGCTCCGCTTGCCTTTTTTCGTTTTTTCTTGTTTTTTTCTTACTGTTTTTTATGCAGACAAAAACACAATATATAGTGTTTTCACAAGAAAATTTATGCTAAATATTGTATTTTTCCTATTGACACAGCGCTTTCTTTGTGGTATACTATCCCCGAACCAATTCCGAAAGGAGCGAATGATGAACGTACAGGGCTACCAGAAGCTCACGCTGCTGGATTTTCCCGGCCGCGTAGCCTGCACGATCTTTACGGGTGGCTGTAATCTGCGCTGTCCCTTTTGCCACAATGCCGGTCTGGTACGCACGCCGTTTTCATCAAAGAACAGCGAAGAAGAGGTGCTCGCTTACCTCGCCACACGCCGAGGCCTGCTGGATGGGGTCTGTATCACGGGCGGTGAGCCGTTGCTACAGACCGATCTTTCTGCCTTTATACAAAGGGTGAAGGAGATGGGCTATGCCGTGAAGCTGGATACCAACGGCAGCCTGCCTGATCGGCTTGCCGCGCTGCTTGGCACCGGCCTACTGGATTACGTGGCCATGGACGTGAAAAGCTCGCCCGCCGGCTATGCCGTTGCAACGGGTAGGGAAGGGGATATAGCCCCCTATCTGCAGAGCATCCGCCTGTTAGAGGAAAGCGATCTACCGCACGAGTTTCGCACCACCTGGGTCAAGGGGATCCATACCGCCGCCGATGCAGAGGCTATCGGGCAGCTGCTGGCGGGCACAAAGCGGTATTTCCTACAGGCCTTCCGCGATTCCGGAAACCTGCTGGGTGCGGGCGTTTCCTCCTTTTCGGAGGCTGAGATGTCGGCCTTCTTAGACATCATTAAAAAATACATTCCTGCGGCAGAGCTGCGGGGGCAAGGATGAGCTATGAAAGAGAACATGTATCGGGTCAAGAAAAGAGACGGTAGTGTTGCCGATTTTAACATCAGCAAGATTTCCGCCGCGATCGAAAAGGCGTTTGACGCATGCGATCGCAAGTACAATGAAAGCATTATTGATTTCCTGGCACTCAAGGTCACCTCGGATTTCGAGCCGAAGGTAGCTGACGGGCTCATTGCCGTAGAGGACGTGCAGGATAGCGTAGAGACCGTGCTGGTACAGGCTGGCTATGCCGACGTGGCCAAGGCCTACATTCTCTACCGCCGTCAGCGCGAAAAGCTGAGAAACATGAAGTCTACGATCCTTGATTATAAGGAGATCGTGGACAAGTACGTCAAGAACATCGACTGGCGCGTGAAGGAGAACTCTACCGTTACCTACTCGGTCGGCGGTCTGATCCTCTCTAACTCCGGCGCGATCACCGCCAACTACTGGCTCTCTGAGATCTATGATGACGAGATCGCCAACGCGCACCGCAACGCCGATATCCACCTGCACGACCTGTCTATGCTGACCGGCTATTGCGCCGGCTGGTCGCTCAAGCAGCTGATCGAGGAGGGCCTTGGCGGCGTTCCCGGCAAGATCACCTCGGCACCGGCCAAGCACCTGGCTACCCTGTGTAACCAGATGGTCAACTTCCTTGGCATCATGCAGAACGAGTGGGCAGGCGCACAGGCCTTCTCCTCCTTCGATACCTATCTGGCCCCCTTTGTTAAGGCCGATAACCTGAGCTACGATGCCGTTAAGAAGTGCATTGAGTCCTTCGTTTACGGTGTGAACACCCCCAGCCGTTGGGGTACCCAGGCTCCCTTCAGCAACATCACGCTGGACTGGACCGTGCCGCATGACCTCGAGGACGAGTACGCCATCATCGGCGGCAAGCGCATGGATTTCAAGTATGGTGACTGTAAGAAGGAAATGGATATGGTCAACCGCGCCTTCATCGAGATCATGATCGAGGGCGATGCCAACGGCCGTGGCTTCCAGTACCCCATCCCCACCTACTCCATCACCCGTGATTTCGACTGGTCGGAGACCGAGAATAATAAGCTCCTCTTCGAGATGACATCGAAGTACGGCACCCCCTATTTCTCCAACTACGTCAACAGCGATATGGAGCCCTCTGATGTGCGAAGCATGTGCTGCCGTCTCCGCCTTGACCTGCGCGAGCTGCGTAAGAAGTCCGGCGGCTTCTTCGGTAGCGGTGAGAGCACCGGCTCTATCGGCGTTGTTACCATCAACATGCCCCGTATCGCCTACCTGGCCGAAAACGAGGAGGACTTCTACAAGCGCCTTGACCACATGATGGATATCTCTGCCCGCTCGCTGAAGATCAAGAGAACCATCATTACCAAGCTGCTGGAGGAGGGGCTTTACCCCTACACCAAGCGCTACCTCGGCACCTTTGCTAACCACTTCTCCACCATTGGTCTGGTTGGTATGAACGAGGCCGGTCTGAACGCGAAGTGGATCCGCAAGGATATGACGCATAAGGAGACGCAGGTATTTACCCAGAACGTGCTCAACCATATGCGTGAGCGCCTCTCCGATTACCAGGAAAAGTACGGCGACCTCTATAACCTCGAGGCTACCCCGGCCGAGTCGACTGCCTTCCGTCTTGCTAAGCATGACCGCAAGCACTACCCGGATATCATCTGTGCCTCCGAGGGTGAAACGCCCTACTACACCAACAGCTCTCACCTGCCTGTTTGCTTTACCGAGGATATCTTCACTGCGCTCGATATTCAGGACGAGCTGCAGACCCTGTACACCTCCGGTACCGTATTCCACGCCTTCCTTGGCGAAAAGCTGCCTGATTGGCGTGCAGCTGCCTCGATCGTACGTAAGATCGCCGAGAACTACCGCCTGCCCTACTACACCCTGTCTCCTACCTACTCGGTATGTAAGGAGCACGGCTACATCGCCGGCGAGAAGTTCAGCTGCCCCACCTGCGGTAAGGAGACCGAGGTCTATAGCCGTATCACCGGCTACTACCGCCCCGTGAAGAACTGGAACGACGGTAAGGCACAGGAATACCGTGAGCGTAAGACCTACGATATTGCCAACTCGGTGCTGACGCACAGCGGCCCGCGCAACGAAGAGGCCCCCTGCGCATGCGAGGCACAGGTTGCCCTGGGCGACGGCGTTTACCTCTTCGCCTCTGCCACCTGCCCGAACTGCAAGATCGCCGAGTCGCTGCTTTCTAAGGCAGGCATCGCCTATACCAAGATGCTGGCACAGGAAAACGTAGCCCTGACCGAATCGCTTGGCATCAAGCAGGCGCCCACGCTGGTGGCTGTCAAGGATGGCCAGGTCGAGAAGTACGTCATGGTTCCCGGTGTTAAGCAGTATATTCAGTCCGCGCAGGCCTAAAATAAGCAAGCAGACGGGCGGCTTACGCCGCCCGTCTTTTATGGAGGAAACAAGCTATGTATGATATCGTGATCGTTGGTGCAGGCCCGGCCGGTCTTACCGCCGCCGTATATGCCCGCCGCGCCAATAAAAGCGTGCTGATCCTTGATCGCGCCGCCTTCGGCGGGCAGATCACCTTCTCCCCTAAGGTAGAAAACTATCCCGGCTTTGATAGCATCAGCGGCAGCGAGCTGGCCGACCACATGGTCGAGCAGGTGCTTTCACAGGGGGCAGAGGTCGAGGTAGAGAACGTAACCGGCATTGAAGAGCTTGGCGACCATAAGGCCGTCCTGACCGAGGATGGCAACCGTTACGAGTGCCGTACTGTGATCCTGGCCTGCGGTGCCCAGCACCGCCACCTGGGTCTGCCGAATGAGGAGCGCTTTATTGGTGAGGGCATCTCCTTCTGCGCGGTGTGTGACGGCGCGTTCTTCGCCAACAAGACCGTTGCGCTCGTGGGCGGCGGCAATTCGGCGCTGCAGGAGGCCATCCTGCTTTCCGAGACCAGCAAGAAGGTCTACGTGATCCAGAATTTAGATTTTCTGACGGGTGAAAAGCGCCTGCAGGAGATCCTTTCTAAGCGCGGCAACGTAGAGGTCATTACCGGCACGGTGGTGTCTGCCATTGCCGACACGCCGGAATTTTCCGGCATCACGTTAGAAAAAACGGCAGACGGAAGCAAAACCGAGCTGGCGCTGGACGGTATGTTCGTGGCCATCGGCCTGGTGCCCGAGAACGGCGCGTTTGCTGATTTCGTCGAGCTGGATGCAGCCGGCTACGTAGCGGCAGGCGAGGATTGCCTGACCCGTACCCCCGGCGTGTTCGTGGCAGGCGACTGCCGCAAAAAGGCCGTCCGCCAGGTGACCACCGCCACCGCCGACGGTGCCGTGGCCGCCATTGCCGCTTGTCGGTATATTGATGCTATGTAAGGAAATTAAAAAGGGGCGAGCAGATTGCGTGATACTCTTAACGGAGTATCACGCAGTCAAATCCGTCTTCGACGGGTGAAATCCACCGTTGGTGGATGAAATCGCTTTCGCGATGAAATCCTGCTTCGCAGGGTTATAACAGACGGATTTGATTTCATCCAAGGCAACGCCTTGGATTTCATCTGAGCAAAGCGAAGATTTCATCGTGGCATAGCCACGATTTCATTTAACTAACAGAAAAAGAGAGGACATTTCGGCTACGAACCGATTTGTTCTCTCTTTCTGCTTGTTATATGGGTTTGGGCTCAGCCCATTTACGTTTGACTAGTCAAATGCGATGCTTGCATTTTTATCAAAGCGAAAATTCTCCGCTAAGGACATCACCCAATCTGCTCGCCCCTTTTTATTGTTATTCGCTCTCTAAGGCGGATTTGATAGCGTGAAAATCGTTGGTCAGGATGCAATCAAAGCCCATGTCGCGGATGCGGCGCGCATCTGCCGGCGTGTCTGCCTGGCAGAAATTGCAAATAATGCCGTGCGCGTGGCACCGCTCGACCATTTCCTTGTCATAGGGGTGCCAGCTGACGACCTGCACCTTGTCCAGCCCGTGCGCGATCGCCTTTTCGATCATCACCGCATTGTTTGGCTCCGCCCCCTGGCAGTAGCCGGCGTGGGGCAGCCTTTTGCGCATGGCAAGCAGCATGTCGGTATTGACCGTCATAAAATAGACGTGCCGCTCGCAATCGTACTTCTCGATCAGAGAGGCGATCTCCTCAAACATCTCGGCGGAGCCCATATCCCAGATCTTGACGTGGATGTTCATGATCACCCGCCCGGCCAGCTTTTGCAGGATCTCCTCAAAGGTCGGTAGCCGCAGGTCCTTGTATTTTTCGCTGAAATGGCTGCCAAAGTCCAGGCGCTTCAGCTCGGCAAGAGTATAGTCCCAGATGTTGCCCGTACCGTTGGAGACACGCTCCAGATTCGGGTCGTGTGCGGTGACCAGCTGGCCGTCCTTGGTGGCCCACAGGTCAAATTCGATCTCCTCGGCTCCCATTGCTACCGCCGCGCCAAAGGCGGGCATGGTGTTTTCCGGCGCTACGGTGTTGTAGCCGCGGTGCGCGCAAATGCGGGGGTAGGGCATGTATTGGTCAAAGGGTACAACGCTGGCGCCGCCGTTACGGTAGAGCCAGGGGCGCCGGCCCTCTTCAATATATTCATAATGCGCCTTGGGCGCACCGCGAAAGCCGGCGGCCTTGTAGTACTTGGCGTGGGGGTCGATATCTACACAGGCAACGCCGATCCGGCTCTTCATATCCGCCAGCACAGTGCCGTCCGGCGCGATCGCCGCGCTGCAGCCGCAAATGGTAGAATCCTCACCTAAGGAGACCGAGGCGCGCAGCAGGTAGGCGTTGGTATTGTAGCACAGGAACCGGTTGATGATCGAAAGCGCCTCGTGCGTGTCGGTGCGCTGGTGCGAACAGCCGATGATCACGTCTACGTTTTGCCGTGCCAGCGGCGCAAAGCTCTCGTAAAAATAGAAATCGTAGCAGGTCATAAAGCCAAAGCGAATGCCCTCGATCTCTACCACGTCCGGGGTGCGGAATTCATAGCTGTAGCTTACGTCCAGCTCGTTGCCGCCCTGGCGCTCGGTTTTGACCTCGCTGGGTGCTGGGTGCGCCTTGTAATATTTGTATACCACGTTGCCCTCGCGGTCCAAGGCGTAGGTGGTGTTCCGCCAGCCCGTGGGCGTTTCGTCTGCGGCGTTGAAGAACACGATCGCATGGCAACGTCTCGCGGCGGCTGCGGCCTGCTCCTTGATCGTCGCATTATAGCGGGCGATCGAGTTGTGAAAGGCCACCTTGCTTTCGCATGCGGCGGGCACGTCTGCGTATTCGGGTAGGATGATGATGTCGGCATCCTCCTTCACGGTGTTCAGCAGGTCGATCATACCCTGATAGCAGGTGTCGAGATCCTTTTCCTCAAAGGAATAATAGGGTTGTATGATATAGGCTTTCATAAATATATACCTCTTTTCGCGTTTTGATTTTTATGCAAACAATTTTTCAAGATCCACGTCCGCGATAAACACAGCGGCATCTGACAGGGTAAGGTGGAAAAGCGAGGTGTTCCACTTGGTATCCCGGCCCCAGCCCTCGTAGGTGGTGGTAGCCCCCTCGCGTAGCATGCGTAGCCAGGCCCCCTCGTCTAAGAGGAGCCCCTTGATCATATCGCTGCGCCCGGCGCGTACCAGCCCCTGCAGCAGGGCAAAGGAGCCAAACAGAGAGACCTCGGCCATCCCACGCTCACGGATCATGCGCAAAATGCTTTCCTTGCTTGTCTCATCCGGGCACAGGCGGAAGGCAAAGGGATACACGTTGCCAATATAGCTGATATGCCGGTGCTCTACCCCGTCACAGAAGAGGTGCTGCTCCTCGTCATAAAAGGCGGCAACAAAGCGCTCGCGTAGCGGCGCCTCATCGCGATAGGGATTCTCACCAAGAATGTCGGCAATCTCGTTTGCCGTATGAATGGCCTCTATGTAATAGGCGTTGAGCGCCACGTGTGCCTCGTGGCAGACCTGCCCTTCTTTGATATCCACGGCGTAGCCATCGCGAAAATTGGCCGGCCATTCAACCACGCACCACTTGTCTAAGTCGCAGAGCAGACAGTCCTTTTCGTAATCCCGGCGGTAGGTCTCCAGCAGGGCAACGATCTTTTTGTAATTTTCCTTCAAATAGTCCTGGTCGCCCTTTAGCCGGTAGTGCCACAGGATCAGGCTGATCAGCATCAGCGGATATTCGGCGATTTCCTGCATAAACGAGCAGCCCATGCAGGTGACCAGCCCGTCGGTGATAAAGGTGGAATGGAAGGCATCGTCGATCATTTTGTGTACCATGCTGTCATCGCCGCAAAGGATCATATGCGTCAGCGCGGTGTAGCAGCCATCGCCCAGGTAAAAGCCCTTTTCACGATCCATGCAGTCCTGAATGACCTCCTGCACGCCGTAATGCTGGGAATGCACGCAAAGCTCCCAAATGCGCCGGATATCCGGGTCCTCGGCATATTCCGGCCGCACCGCCGCCTGCAGCGAAAACGGGTAGTGCCGCGCGGCCAGCGAGAGGGAAAGGAGCTCACATTCACCAATGATCTCGGCATAGCGGAAGGATTTGTAGTCAAAGATATGTAATTCGTCCTCGCCGCCTGATAGGATCCATTCATCCTGGTACACGCAGTTGCAGCGCATTTCATGCCGCACGCTGCCATCCTCCAGCAGCTCTTGTCCGTAGCGCAGGCGCAGGCAGGTGCCCGCCTTGCCGTGCGCGCGCACGCGCAGATAGCCCACGTAGGTCGCACCAAAATCGACAAATAGCGTTTTGCCACGCGTTTCCTTTGTGACTGGCTGAATTTCGTCAAATACCAGCATGGCTGATTGCTGCGGTAGCAGGGTATAGTCGGCATGCAGGAAGCGGGAGGCGTGGCACCAGCCGCTATCGTCAAAGCCGGGGGCAGAGAAGCCTACCTCTGCCGCGCGGCTATCATACCGCTCAGAGAACTGCGTGTCGTAGCCCAGCTTGCCGATAGCGGTGTAGCCGGTGTGGCGGTGGGTAAGAAAGCTCTCGTCAGACGAGAGAATGACCTCGCCATCCACCACCAGGTCGCAAAGCAGACCGTGCCGCCCGTCGCCGCTCTGCCACACGCGGTTGATCAGCCCTTGATAATAGGTGTGCACGGCCAGCAGATTTTCGCCGGCTGAAAGATAGCCGGTCACGTCGATCTCGTTGTAGCCGTAGCGATTGTGGTTGGCCATGGTCGGCCCCTGTGCTACAAAGCGACCATCAAGGTATAGCTTATAATAATCGTCTGCCGTGATGTACAGCATCGCCTTCTTGGGTGTCTCCTGCAGAGAGAAGTGACGGCGAAAGAGGATGTGGCTGTCCTGCCGCTCATCGGGCGGCAGATCTAACTTTTCTAACTGCCGATGAAAGACGTTGCGCGGCTTTTTTTCAGCAAATGCCGCGTCTGTGATCATGTGGCCGGTAAAGGCATAAGGCATACCAATACTCCTTTTGGGGGGAATGATGATATTATTGTAGCACACCCGCTTTTTCTTGTCAAGAAAAGTACCATTTTTCTCCAAAGATGTTGACTTTATCAAAAAATTATGAAAAAATTAAAAATTTTTATGTAAAATACACAAAAATGCTTGACAGGTCACAGAATAACAGATATAATAATTAAAGACAAAATATGACAAGGGGTGTATGGGTATGGGTTGGAAAACGGATATTGACGAAAATGTCAGAAGCGGCCTGGTAGAGCTGCTGATTCTGCAGCTATTGGCAGAAGAGGACATGTATGGCTACCGCATTAAGCAGGAGCTGAAGCTGCGCACAAGCGATACCTTTATTATGAAAGAGGGCTCTCTCTACGGCCCGTTGTACCGTATGTACAACCGTGGGCTGATCTCGGCGCACAAGGAGCAGGTAGGCGAAAAGCGCATCCGCAATTATTATCACATCGAGCCGGCTGGTGAAGAATACTTGGCCTACGGCAAAAAGGAGATGGAGCGCGTCTTCCGTGGTGTGAAGGAGCTTATGAACTGGCAGAAGAAGCAGAAATAAATGAAGATAGCAAGGAACGCTGTGCTTTCACAGCGTTCTTTTGTATTCCCCGGGGGTCTTGCCCGTCTCTTTTTTGAAGAGGCGGGCAAAGTTTTGGTCATCTAACCCTACTGATTCAGCTACGGCGGCAATGGGGGCATCGGTTTCCGCCAGCAGGGTGCAGGCCTTGCGAATGCGCAGGGCGGTGAGATAGGCGTGCGGTGTGCAGCCTGTTTCTGCCTTAAAAAGGGTAGAGAAGTAGGCGCGCTCCAGCCCCACGCGGGCAGCTATGCCGGCCACGGTCAAGGGGGTGTGGTACTGCGTTTCCAGTAGGCCGATGGCGTTTTGCACGGCAGCATGGCTTCTTTGCCGGCCTCCCGTGCGTAACAGGCAGCCAAGGGTCTCGTAAATACAGGCCGTGCGCCGCAAGGCAACACCCGGATCACTTTCCTCGCGCATGGCCAGCATACGCTCTATCGCGCGCAGAATGCCGCCAAACGCCTCGCGCGGCGCATAGGGTGCCTCTGCCGAGATCTGCGCCTCGGCCAGCACCTTGGCGATGGGCTGGCCATCTAAGGCGCACCAGACGCCGCTGCGCGTTTCTTTGGTGGTGTGGGTCACGGTGTCGCCGGGAAAGAGGAAAAAGCAATCTCCTGCCGCCACCGGGAATACCCGGCCGTTGATCACCACCGTGCCGCCACCTTCGGTACAGCACTCCACGATATAAATATCGCGTATCACCGGGCCGTAGCATACGCCGGCAGGGATGCGATCGTCACGGTCGCAGTAATATAGTGCAGGCTCCTGCTGCCGTTCGCTGATAAAACGCTCGTAGATCATACCTGCCTCCCAACAAATTGAGGAAATAAACAAACAAATGCTTCTTGTGAACAGCATATTCGTTTGCTATAATAATAGCACAAAAGAAAAAGGAGTGCAATAGCCTATGAAAAACAAATTGAATATTGCCGTGATCGGCTGCAGCGATATGGGCAAGCAGCATATGCGCGGGGTGCTGGCCAAGAAGGATGCCTGCCTGTATGCCGTGTGCGATACGGATGAGGGGCGCGCCTCCGCCTGCCGCGAGGAGTTTTCTGTTCCCGTTGCCACCACCAACTGGCGCGAGCTGGTCGATGACCCGGCGCTGGATGCCGTGGTGCTGGTGACCCCGGACAAGCTACATACCGAAATGACCGTTGCTTTTCTGCGTGCCGGCAAGGACGTGCTGTGCGAAAAGCCGATGGCGCTGATGCTTGGGGAATGTGAAGAGATGATGCGTGCCGAGCGCGAAAGCGGCCGTCGTTTGATGATTGGCCAGGTCTGCCGCTGTACACCGGCCTTTCTGCTGGCTAAGGAGCTGGTAGATAGCGGCCGTATCGGCGAGCTGTTCTTTGTTGAGAGTGAGTATGCGCACCATTATGAGCACGCCCGTGGCTACGGCGATTGGCGTGTAGATCCCGATCGGCATGCGGTGATAGGCGGTGGGTGTCACTCCATTGATCTGCTTCGCTGGATCGCAGGCGACCCCGAGGAGGTCTTTGCCTACGCCAACCATAAGAGCCTGCTCGATTGGCCGGTGGATGATTCCACGGTGGCCATTTATCGCTTCCCGAACGGGGTTTCGGGCAAGGTGTTCGTTTCTATCGGTTGCCGGCGGAATTACACCATGCGCTCGGTCTTTTACGGCACGCGTGGCACCATTATCTGCGATAACACCTCACCTACCATCACGCTATTTGAGCATGATCCGGAAAATGGAAAGAATTACACCACCCCGGTCGAGCTGCCGGTAGACGTGAACAATCACAACGTGGTGGCTGAAATTGATCTGTTTGTCAACGCCCTGCTTTCGGGCGGCGATATGCCCGTTTCGTCGATGGAGGGCGCTGCTACAGTCGCCGTTGCCTGTGCCACGGTAGAGGCGGCAAGGCTTGGTCAGCCGGTGAAGATCCGTTATCCAAAGTAAACAAAAGCAAGGTGCATCTCTTAACAGATGCACCTTGCTTTTTATATGTCGATCTCGGCTGAGAGACCGTTTTCGGCCTTGGCGGTCAAGTGGCCCTGCTTGCCGTGCAGGACTGCCAGCATGCGGCCGTTAAACAGCTTGTGCTGTACCTTTGGCTTGCGCGACTTACCGATGTACGCGTTTTCTACGATAACGTGGATGTCCGTTCTGCCCTTGACAATGACGGTCAGCTCGTTCTCTCCGGGCAGGAAGGAGGTTGCAAAGCGATAAGCCCGCTTGCAAACCGGGGTAAAGCTCGGCGTGGCGGTCGCCGTCGTGTGGCCAATCTCCATACCGTTCAGCATGATGCGTGCCTCGCCCAAAATGCCGGGGAATTCCACGTATTCATAGCTTTCGTCAGCCTGGAAACGAACGGAAAACTTATGCTCCTCCACCTGTACGGTGGGGTGTGGCCACAGCAGGCGGAAATCATCCTCAAAGCGGGGGTGCTTTTCCTCCTTTCCCGTAGGCTCAATATAGCAGGGCTGTCGCTTGGGCATAACAACGTTGCTTGCAAACGGCGGTAGGGCAAGCGTTTCTTTCTCCTCGTAATACCGTTCACGCAGATAGGAGGTTGGGTCGCCGTTTCCTACACCCAGGATGCTTGCCCCCTCGCATGCCAGGCTTACGGTGCTGTTGTCAGTGGCGCAAGGATCGCCATATTCGTCTACCGCGTCTATTGCCGCCATGGTATAGTCCCCAATCGTTTCACACGTGATGCGCAGGGCAGCGGTGGTGTTGGTTCGCTTGTATACCGTTAGCACCTTATCCCCATGCCGGCCAACTGCCTTTAGCTCACCCGGCTCGTACGGAACCTGCCATTCAGGGCTTCCGTATGGCATGTTCTGCTGGGTGGATATCTCACGGTCGTTGAGGTAAAGGGTAACCTCCTCGCAGTTGGTAAAGGCCACCACGCGAACCATCTCACCCGGTGCAAAGCCATCCCAATGCGGCAGTAGGTGCAAAAGCGGCTCGCTCCGCCAATGCGCGCGATAGTAGTAGTAAACGTCCTTGGGGAAGCCGCAAAGGTCTACAATGCCAAAATTGCTGACCGTGTTGCGCGGCTCCGCTTCACTATGTTGATTGCCGAAATAGGGGGTGGTCTCGCCGCGGTAGTCAAAGCCCGTCCACGCGAAGCAGCCGCTGTAATAGGGGCGGCTCATGCAGAATTTGACGTAGCCCATCGGCGTAGAGGCCCAGGGCATGGTATTGTTGCCGTAAGCATCAACGTAGCCATGCACGGTATCGTTCTTATAAGCGCCGCGTGTAGAGATTGAGGACATTTCCTCGCTGCTGTACATGGGCTGGTGGGGGTGTGCCGTATGGTAATCATCCGGGTGAACGTATTTACTGTTGATGCGAATGTAGTTCACGCCGCGCACGTCCATCTCGGCATTGATGCCGTGATAGTCGATTCCGTTATTGCCGCCGTAGGTGACGATTGGATCGACCGTCAGCTGTCTGATCCGCCTGCGTGCGGTGCGCGCCATGCGGGCGCCCCATTCGTTATTCTGCAAAGAGGATTCTTCGTTACCGATCGACCACATAAGCAGCGAAGCGTGGTTACGATCTCGCTTGACAAGTGCTTCCAGCTGCCGCAGCGCCTCAGCCGTGCTGCCAAACATGCGTGTTTCATCCATCGCCAGCATGCCCAGGCGGTCACAAATGGTCAGCGCATCCGGTGAGGGCGGGTTGTGTGAGAACCGAACGGCATTCACCCCCATCTCCTTCATCACCTTGAATTTGTAATAGGTGACCTCGTAGGGCATGGCAACGCCTACGCCGGCAAAATCCTGGTGTAGGCAAACGCCGTTCAGCTTGCGGGAGCGACCGTTGAGCAAAAAGCCCTCGTTCGGGTCAAAGCGGGCGTCCTTAAAGCCAAAGGGAATTTCCAGTTCACGCTCGCTATTGATCGAAAGTATCAGCGTGTACAGCTGGGGGTCATCAATATCCCACAGCGCGGGCGAGGCGACTGCCAGGCCGGTGGTTAGGGTCGTTTTCTCATCTGTCAGCGTGGGGGAAAGCGTGGCTGTACAGACGGTGGCACCATTCTTTTCAACGGTGATCAGCACGCTTGCCTCTGCCGGCGTGGCATAGCTGGTGATCTCGGCTGTAACGTTGATTTGCCCGTTGGGTGTCGTGTGGATATAGAGATCTTCCGGCATGCAGTAGATGTCGCCCGTGGTCAGTAGTTTCACATCGCGATAGATACCGGCACCTTCATACCACCAGCCCTCGCAATGTGTGCAGTCTACACGCACGGCAATGCTGTTGGTCTCGCCAAAGATCAGCTGGTCGGTGATATCCAGGGTTATGCCCTGATAGCCGCTGGTCACACGGTCAACGTACACACCGTTTACCCAGACGGTAAAGTCACGGAATACACCCTCAAAGCGAAGGAAATAGCGCCGCCCTTGCGGTGCGGGCTTATCCGTGTTGCCATATACGGCACGGGGCTCCTCTTGCCATTCGCCTTCCTCGGTCATGAAAAAGTGCTTGCGGTACCACGCGATAGGAAAGAAAGGCGCTTCCGTGCGGCCAAGTATGCTTTCGCTATCTAAAATCATGGATTCGCTGGTTGGTTTTAATCCGTTGAGCACGCGGCTCTTTTTTTCAAAATCCAGCTCCAGCGCATAGTCATGGGGCAGATCTACCGTTCGCCAGGCGGGGTTCTCATACTGTCGCGCGGCAAAGCCGCTCGCACCGCCGGGCTTCAAAAAGCCATAGTTGGAAAATTCCTCCCGCTTGGTGGGGTCGCCGGTTTTGCGGTATTCCTCCTCCTCGATATGGAAATACCAGCCCTGGTTGATGATCTGTTCCTTCATACGTCCTCCCTTGTATGTCGTTTGGTGCTATTGTAGCACAGCGGTATCCGTTTTTCATTCAAGAATGTTGCCGTATTATTGCACGATATTGCTTTTTGTGCTATAATATCAATATAAAAAGCAAAAAAATATTGACCTTTTGGGAAAGGATGCCATGATCACCTATCACCATCACAAAAAAGATGTCACCGCCGACTGGATGGATATGCAGATCAACAGCTGCGACCTGCTGGAATTTCGGCACCAGAATTATCACGTCCTGCGCCCCGATTGGCAGACCGACTATCAGCTTCTCTATATCATAGATGGATGTGGCCATTTTTGGTTTGGCGGGCGTGAGGAGACTGCCGCCCCCGGCTGCGCGGTGCTTTACGCACCGGGACAAACGCAGGAATATGGCTACACAGCCGAGGAGGGGGTCATTGTGTATTGCTGCCACTTTGCCGGAGATGGGATAGAGGCGTTTTTACAGCACTACCCCATTCCCACTGGGCAGATCCTGCCGGTTGGCAGCCGCAGCGAGCTGCCTGCCTTGTTTGAAAAGGTGGCATCGGCCCACGCCCCGGCCGATACGGTGCTTTATCTGCTTCGGCTGCTGTGCGGCATTTCCAATCGGCTACAGCCCGCGCGGCAGGAAGAGGATCTGCTGGCGCCGGCGCTTGCTGACCTGCGCGAGCACTATATGCTTGACCGCACGGTAGAAGAGTACGCTGCGCTTTGCCACCTCTCTAAATATCATTTCCTGCGCCGCTTCAAAAGGCAGACGGGCAAAACGCTGATCGAATACCGCAACGAATACCGGCTGGACGTGGCAGACCGCCTGCTGGCCGATTCTGACCTGACCGTAGAGGCCGCAGCCCTGGCCGTTGGCTTTTCCTCAGCCGCCTATTTTTGCCGCACCTATAAAAAGAGCCGCGGCCATAGCTGCCGCGGCAAAACGTAAAAAGCAGGACAACCCCTTGGTTGTCCTGCTTTTTCTATGAGGCCTTACGCCTCGGTTTGTTGTGCTTTTTTGTTGCGCTGCTTGATAAACAGCACGGCGCCGAAGAAGAGCACCAGTGCAACCGCCCAGGCAATTACGCAGCAGAGAACGCTGCCAAGCGATACGCACAGGCCGGCTACCACGTAGGCAATGGCTGCAATGCCGGCAATCAGCCCGGCATAGGGCAGCTGGGTGTTTACGTGGTCAACGTGGTTACACTCCGCACCGGCAGAGGCCAGGATGGTGGTATCCGAAATGGGGGATATGTGGTCGCCGAATACGGCGCCGCCCAGCGTAGCCGAAACGGTCAGAATGGCCAGCGTGCCGCTGCCGCCCAGAATGGTAACGGCAATCGGAACCAGCACGCCAAAGGTGCCCCAGGAGGTACCGGTTGCAAAAGCAATGGCGCCGGCCAGGATAAAGAAGATAGCAGGGAACAGGAATTCGGGGAAGGCGCTGTTGGCCAGGTTGGTCTCTACAAAGGCCTGTGCATCCAGGTAGCCGCCTCTGGCACCCATAATGCCGGAAATAGACCAGGCAAAGGTCAGAATCAGAATGGCGGGCACCATGGCCTTAAAGCCCTCGGTAAAGCTGCCGGTGATCTCCTTAAAGGAGACAACGCGCGCGATCATGTAGTAGGCTGCGATGATGATCAGCGCAACCGTAGAGCCGATCGCCAGCGACATGCCGGCATCACAGTTCGAGAAGGCCTCGATCACGTTGGCAGACTGCAGCTCGGTATCGATCAGGCCGGTATCCCAGTTGTAGAAGAAGCCGGTGTACAGCATGCCGCCGATGCAGCAAACGATCAGAATGATCACAGGGATCAGCAGATGGCGAACCTTGCCCTTCGGGTTAGAGGCGATTTCGGCAGAATCGCTCTTCGCATCCTCGGTCATGCCGGCGAACAGGTCGCCGGTGGTCTCTGCCGTCAGCTCGTTGCGGCGCATCTTGGCGAAATCAAAGTTCAGATAGCAGAGGGTAAATACCATCACAAGGGTCAGCAGGGCGTAAATATTAAAGGGAATGGTGCTGATAAATACCATCAGACCGTCACCCTCCAGCTCGCCGGAAACGGCAGCAGCCCAGCTTGAGATCGGGGCGATGATACAGACGGGAGCAGCCGTAGCATCAATGATGTAGGCCAGCTTGGCACGCGAAACCTTAAACTTATCGGTCACAGGACGCATAACCGAGCCGACTGTCAGGCAGTTGAAATAGTCGTCAACAAAGATCAGGCAGCCAAGGCCTGCGGTAGCAGCCAGTGCACCGCTCTTGGATTTGATCTTCTTGCCGGCCCATTCGCCGTAAGCCTTCGCGCCGCCCGATTTTTGCATCAGAACGACCAAAATGCCCAGTACAACAAGGAAAACGATGATCGGCGTATTGCCGCCTACCTTTTCACTCATAACCTGGTACAGGGTAAACATCGCCTTTAGCAGATCGCCACCCGTGAACATCAGCGCACCGGCAAAGATGCCAAGAAACAGTGAAACGTAGACCTGCTTCGTGACCAGCGCCAGCACAATGGCGATCACAGCGGGCAGAAATGCCCAAATAGTTCCTTCCATGTGTCTTCTCCTTTTTTGTTTTTATGTTAAATATGGAAAGCTGAAAGAAAAAAGACCACGGCGCTTGAAACCGTGATCTACCGATCGGCGTATCTCAATAGCGCAACACCGCTTTTGCGGTGACAGTCGCGCCGATCTTCTCGCCGCGCCCGAAGGAAAGCGCCCGGGCAGCCCTATCCCTCTCGGCGGCCTCCCCTTTCCCACGCAGGCCGTGTCCCCACCCGCGCTTATCATGTCAGCCGCACCTCTATGATACTTTTTTACCAGTATACCATACATTCCCACAATTGTCAACACATTTTTTACAGTATGTTCATACGTAGCAGTTAAATAAAAACAATGAATTGTTTTTGATGTTCAGTCTAAAAAGAGCGCCTTACACCATGTGTAAGGCGCTCTTTTTCGGTTAACTGAATACAAACATATCAAGCTGCAACAGGCGCTGGCCGTTCCAGGTATAGGTAACGAATTCTATGTAAGAGTCGTCAACGTCATTATAATAGACGTCTATATACACACCGTTGCCTTCATCACCACTAAGGCTTTCGTCATAGTTATAGCCCTCAGATTTCAGGTACGCCGCGTATTGCGCATATTCATCCTTGTCATACTCGTACGTATAGTAGTACATCATGGAATTGTATCCGGTATCGTGCCCCCAGTAATCAAGGAATTCGTCAGAGGAGTACAGGCATGTTGCCCCTACCTCGTCATGATAGGCGTGGATAAAGGAATTATAGTAGCTTCCCGTATACCCATCGTCATAAACGAACTTATTCAGGGCGTCGCGTGTTTCAAAACTGAACCATTGCATCAGATCGCTAAAGGTCTTGTTACCCGTCACGCGAAGGTTCTCCAGATTGCTCATCTTAAGAAAGATGTTCAGGTTTTCGCCGTACGTATATCCGGCAGTAGAAACGCCAAGCACCTCGCCGTATGCGTTCACCAAGGGGCCGCCGCTGTTTCCGCCGGAGATGGCCGTGTTAGAGATATAGGAATCGGCCAGCCCATATCTGTGCGAAACAGAGGAGATCTGCCCATCGGTAAAGTTTCCGGCAATTAGCCCAAGCGCCGCGCCACATGCGTACACCTTGGTGCCGGTAACCGCCTCCTCCTCGGCAATAGGCAGATAGGGTGTCTTCATGGATTTGGTATCGATCTTCAGAACTGCCAGATCGTATGCCGGGTCAAATTTAACAACGTATTCTAAGGAATATCTGGCGCCGGAGGAAAGCTCGACCTCGATCGAGGGCGTGGAGGAATAGAACACGTTGTCGATCACGTGGAAATTGGTAACCAGCGTGCCGTTTTCATCAATGAAAAAGCCGGTTCCGTTCGTTTGGCCACCAATGACCATGCTAACCGTCCTTTCCTGCACGTAAGCTGCCAGCGCTACAGAATCCATAGGCCCCGTACAGGGAATGGTCTGGCTCTCCACCCGCTCACCGCATGCCGTACAAGCACGGTATTTCGTCCCCTCGGTCTTCTGGGTAGCCGCCGTTTCAACGATCCAATCGCCGGCCGTATGCCCCGTGGCTGCTATCTGCTCGCTCCGCACGGCAGCGCCACACGTGGCGCAAGCGATATGGCGAGCGCCCCCTGCCATGCAGGTAGGCTCTGTGTCTACGATCCATCCCCCCTCGGTGTGGCCCGTAGCTGGTATGCTATCCGTTAGCATAACCTCCCCGCACGTAGCGCACGCGATGTGCTTTGTACCGGCTTCCTTGCAGGTAGGCTCCTCGTCCACGATCCATTCGCCCATGGCGTGCTGGTGTGTGCATGCGGAAAGGGCACAGATACATGCAATGACCAGTAGTGTCAAAAAAAGGTACCGCAGGTTGCGTGTTTGCATCATGCTTTTCATACTTGTCTCCTAATAAAACGAATTTCAAAGGCGATGAGCTCATCAAAAAAAGAAGACCCTCGCTTTTTCTTCATTATTATAACCTGTTTTAGGTTAAAAGTCAATACCCTGAAACAGATTAAAATATAATGATAGCAAAAAAGAGATGGGGCAAGCAATGTATCAGAGAATTCGTGGATTGCGGGAGGACCGTGATCTCAATCAAACAAAAATAGCGCGCATGCTCGGCATGTCGCAAACGGGCTATTCCAAATATGAAACGGGGGAAAACGATATACCAACGGCGGTTTTGATCAAGCTGGCGAGATTTTATCAGACAAGCATAGACTATCTGCTGGGTGAAACGGACAATCCGGAAAGATACCGTTGAAGTCCAGTAAGGGCATGGCTATCTTTTGCCTGCGCTTCATTGAAAGAGCACGTGCGGCTCTGACGTGCCACCGGCACGTCATTCACTCCCGCACTTGTTCAAGTCCTGTTCCCCTTACGTCAAAAAAAACAAAAAGGATGCTCAAAGAGCATCCTTTTCGTTTGTGAATTGGCTATAAAAAGATATTTTCGCGCTTTTGTGTTATAGATTTGAACCCTTGCGTTTTTGAATGAAATCGTGCGTTGCACGATGAAATCCTCGCAAGCTCGGGTGAAATCTTCAGCCTACGGCTTCAGATGAAATCAAATCCGCCTCCATCTCCTGCCGCAAGGCAGATTTCATCGCGAAGCGATTTCATCCACCACAGGTGGATTTCTTCCGCAGGCGGCGGATTTAATTGAAAAAACGACAGGTCGAAACCTGTCGTTTTTTCTGGTGCGGGCAACAGGACTTGAACCTGCACAGCCTTGCGACCATAAGAACCTGAATCTTACGCGTCTGCCAATTCCGCCACGCCCGCATATTGCCGCTGGGTTTTCCCTGCGACTTCTATATTATACACGAACGAAATGGTTTTGTCAATGGTTTTTTGAAAGTTTTTTGGGATTTTTTTGACGATCAACTGTTTTTGGCATCCGCCAGCTTCATTGTCGCTACGCGGCAGGCACGCTTGTATGCCTCGGTAAGATAGGCGATCGGCTCCATGGCGGCGTAGCCATCGTTTTCGTGCCGGTCGGGCTTGCTGGCGCGTGTCAGCTCGAAGGTCAGAATACCGTTGTAGCCGTGCGCGTTCAGGCGCCGCACGATGCCGCCCCAGTCGCCCGCCCCGTCAAAGGGCAGCAAATGCAGGTCATCTATCCAGGTAATGTTACCGTGATAGTCGCGAATACCGAGATTATCGTTGATATGCGTGCAGATCAGCTTGTCACCATAAAGAGCCAGCATATCCTTGCTATGATTGTAGCACATCTCATGCCCGGTATCCCAGCAAAAGCCTACGCAGGCGCGATCGCCAAAGCGCGCCATCAGTGCGGCAAGATATTCCTCACCCTCTACGTTTTCGAAGGCGAGCTTCACGCCCAGCGTCTCGGCCAGGTCGATCACCTCGCCATAGTGGCGCAAGCCCTCCTCGGTCGGCGTGTGATCCTCAAAGCCGATAAAGGGATGTATGATCATGATCGGCACGCCGGCCTCGGCCGTGTCGGTCAGGCAGGTGCACAGCTCATCGATCGCGATGCGGGCCTTGGGCTCGTCCTTTCCCCACATGTCGGCCATTTTGGCAAACGGCGCATGCACAGATTGAAAGATCATGCCGCATTCGTCGCCCACCGCGCGCAGGGCGGAAAGATCCGTGCCCGGTGTCCAATTTACAAAAAAGCCCTCAAAGCCGATCTGGCGCAAGGCGCGGATCTGCTCTGCTTCCGGCAGGCCGAACGTGCCGCTCAGGCCAAGGCATAATGCTGCTTGATACATACGGTGCTCCTTGATTTTTGTTTTTTCTATTATAGCACGCTCCCCGCGCTTTATCAAGTTTTTCTGCCCGGCACTTGACATTTTTTTATGCATTTGCTATCATAAGAAAAAACGATATGAGGTATTGCTATGAGAATATTAGGAAAGACCGATCTGCTCGTCAGCCCCGTAGCGCTGGGCTCTGCTGCCTTTGGCAGCGCGCTGGACGAGCGTACCTCGTTTTCCCTATTGGACGCCTACGTGGCCGCCGGTGGCAACCTGATCGACACCGCGCGCATTTACGCGGGCGGCGAGAGCGAGGCTTTGCTTGGCAAGTGGCTAAAGCAGGCAAGGCCGCAGAACGTGATCGTTGCGACCAAGGGGGCCCACTATGCCCTTGGCACGCCCACAGTGATGCGCCTTTCGCGTGAGGAGATCGAAGGTGATCTAGATACCAGCCTGCGCGTGATGGGCGTTGACCATATTGATTTTTACTGGCTCCACCGTGATGACCCGGCACGCGAGATTGGCGAGATCATTGAAACGATGGAAAGCCTCGTCCAGGCGGGGAAGATCCGCTATTATGGCGCCTCCAATTACCGCACCGATCGCCTGCGGGCGGCGGAGGCCTATGCTGCCGCAAACGGTATCATCGGCTTCTCGGCCGTTTCTAACCAGTATAGCGTGGCCTGCCTGAATAGGGGGCATAACACCAATCCCGACCCCACCATCGTGGCGGTGGATGACGAGGCACTTGCCTATCACGCCGAAAACGGCATGCCGCTGATCCCGTTCCAGGCGACGGCGCGCGGCTATTTTGCCAAGCTGGCAGCCGGCAGGGAAATTTCCCCCGCTCTTCGCGCCGCTTACGAGAACGAAGAAAACGGCAGGACCTATGCAGGGCTTGAGGCCCTGTGCCGCGAGAAGGGCTGCAGCATGCAGACCGCCACACTGGTGGCGACTGCGCAAGCACCCTTCCAGTGTGTACCCATCACCGCCGTCAACACCATCGAGCAGATGGCAGACGTGGCCGCGGCGATCCGGCTCTTAAGTGAATAAGGCAAAGCGACCGTGCTCTGCGAGCACGGTCGCTTTTTTCATTACCCAACCGTTAAAACGACCTTGCCGGCGTTTTCGCCGCGGTAGAGGATGTCGTGGGCGGCCTCTGCCTCGGTGATGGGAAGCACCTTGTAGATGGTGGGCTTGACCTCGCCCGTTTCCACCTTCGGCCACACGTCACGCACAAGAGAGGCCAGAATATTGGCCTTCATTTCCGGCGTGCGGGAGCGCAGGGTGCTGCCAATGATACGCACGTTGCGCACGTAGATGTTCTTTAAGTCGATCTCGGTCAGCTGGCCGGCCAGCGCCGCGATCATGATCCAGCGGCCGCCGCGCTGCATGTAGGGCAGGCACTCGCCCATCACCTTGCCGCCCAGGCAGTCGATGGCCACGTCAACCGGGTGCCCCTCCTCCAGTTCACGGCGAAGGACGTCTACAATGCTTTCCTTGGGGGTAACGACCACCACGTCCGCGCCCAGGTGGGCGATGGCGGCGGCCTTTTCGTCATCCAGCACGGTGGTGATCACGCGGATGCCAAAGGCCTTGGCCATAGGGATGATCACACTGGCCAGACCGCTGGCGCCGGCATTCATGAGCAGGGTGTTGCCCGGCTTGATGCCGCCCTCGATAAACAGGTTCAGATAGGCGGTGGCAAATGCCTCTGGCATGGCGGCTGCCTCGATGGCGGTGCAGCCCTGCGGGATCGGCATCAGCATATCGTACTTGACATTGGCATACTCGGCGTAGCCGCCGCCGCCCAGCAGGGCGCAAACGCGGTCGCCAACCTTCCAATTCGATTTTTTCGGCACCTCACAACCAACCTCAACGATCGTGCCGGCGATCTCCAGCCCCATCCATTCCGGGCAGCCGGGTGGGGGCGGATAGTCACCCTCTCTTTGCATCAGGTCGGCGCGGTTGAGCGCGGCCGCCTCGATTTTGACCAGAACGTCCTCATCGCCCACGATTGGGTTCGGCACGTCCTGCCAAAGCAGCTCACGGTTCTTTCCTACTAAAACAGCTTTCATTTATGCTTCCTCACTTTCAAACAATCCAAAATTATCGCGAATGGCCTTGGCATGGCGCAAAAGCGGCTGCATGGGGGTAGAAAGGGCATCGTGCTCGTATACGCAAAGGTACATGCAAACGCCCATCATTGGTCCGATACGGCGGATCAGATGACACTGATTGCTGGTCAAAAACAGGAACGGGATACCAAGCTCTCCACGCAGCAGCTCTATGGTGCTCATGTGCTCGATCTGCTGTGCCATGGTGTCGGTATGGATCACGATCTTGGAGATATCTGCCCCGCGCGCCTTTTGCATTTTGGCCGCCTCTAATACCCGCAGGGGGGTGGCGTACTTGTTGAAATGGGCAGATACAAGCACCTCGGCACCCATGCCGTGCAGCTCCTCGATCAGCTTCATCTGGCGTGCAACGGCTGCTTCGTCGGTCGCAACCTGATCCGGGTGGGGGGCGTAGAAGTCGCTCATCACGTCGCAAAGCGTGGCACCGGCGGCGGCAAGCTGGTGTAGGCCCTCAGCCAGCTCCTCGTCCGGTCGGTCACCGTTTTGGTTGCCGCGATAGTAGGTGACGTAGACCGGCCGCCCTTCCATGGCGGCAAAGATCTCGCGATAGATCTCTTCCTTGTGGTACTGCCGCTCTAACTGGTCGATCTGAATGCCAAAGGCATCTGCCCCGGCGGGGATGGCTTTTTTGATTGTCTCTATGATCTCGCCGGGCGTGCGCTTCTGGATCATGGTGGTCAGAAGCGGTTTTTTTTGGTTCAAAAACGTAGGCTTCATATCGTTAATCCTTATTTATCATAACATTTCTGCCGCAATCCATCAGGAAGGTGGTTCCGGTAACGCTGGCGCCGCTGTCGGATGCCAGGTAGAGGATCATATCCACGATCTCTTGCGGCTCAGATGCGCGGCCGAGCAAGGTCTTCATGCTGGCCATGGCGGCGCGGGTAAGCACCGGGCCGGGGGCCACACAGCAGGCGCGTACGTTGTAGGGGGCTCCCTGAATTGCCAGCGATTTAACAACGCCAGTCATTAAGGAGCTTTTGGAGGCGGCATAGGCCATATTTATACTGCTGCCCTCTTGGCCGGTGATCGAGCCCATGACAATGATCACGCCGCTCATCTGCTTGGCCATTTGTGCCATCACGGCGTGGGCAAAGTAGATTGGACCCTTGAGGTTGAGATCGATGC
The DNA here is from genome assembly GCA_017621755.1 of Clostridia bacterium. Lineage (GTDB taxonomy): Bacteria > Bacillota > Clostridia > Oscillospirales > CAG-272 > UBA1740. The sequence continues at coordinate 278 of JAGASL010000061.1, read as the reverse complement.
CGAAATCGTAGACCTCGATCGGCACTTCATGGAAGGTCTTGGCCTGCTTGAGCGCGGGTACCTGATCGCGCAGCAGCCGGGCTTCTGCACCGCCGGCACAGCAGATCAGAATGTCAATACGGCCAAATCGTTCAACGGCAGCATCTCTTGCGGCAATGACCTGCGCGTAATCGCGCACGTCAACGGTAAGGGAAAGGGTTTGTGCCGGGCGGCCGATCTCGGCCTCTGCCGCGGCAAGTCCTGCCTCGTTTACATCGACCAGGGCAACGTTGCCTCCT
>JAGASL010000060.1 GCA_017621755.1 Clostridia bacterium | reverse complement strand
CGTTTTGGGGGTCCCTGTCAGACCCCGAGCGTGACCGAGCCGCAGCGAGAGCCTGTCCCTACGGAGGAATGGCCGCACCCATCGCGGTAGGGGAGGGCCTTGGTCCTCCCGCACCAGCCTCCACTTGCTGTCATCCTGAGGGAGCGCAGCGACTGAAGGATCTTTCCGCGGAACGCGGAACTTCTGTACCATTGTAACTCCCTGTTTCGCCTATCGGCGAAAAGATCCTTCACCCCACAAGGGGGGTTCAGGATGACAGGTTGAGTAAGATCGGCCCGTCCCGCCGACAGAGAGCCGCACGAATGAAAGAAATTTCATACTTTTTGATCGTATTTCTATAGAATTTTCCACCCGTTTCTTGTATAATGTAGAAAAAGCGTCAGAGAGGAGCTTTTCTTATGTTTGATCGTAAGCCGCCCTATTTGGGCGTTGCCTATTACCCCGAGTCCTGGCCGCGCGAGCAGATGGACGAGGACCTTGACCTGATGGTCGCCCACGGCCTCAACGCCGTGCGCGTTGGCGAATTTGCTTGGTCAACGATGGAGCCGCGAGAAGGTGACTATGATTTCTCGCTCTTTCGCGAGATGATCGACAAGTGCCGCGCACGCGGCATCGCCGTGATCATGTGCACGCCGTCGGCCACGCCGCCCGCCTGGATGGAGACCAAATACCCCGACATCATGATGGAGATCAACACCCGCAAGGCTACGCACGGTGCGCGGCGGCTCTCTTGCCCCTCCTCGCCCCGGTTCCGCGAATACTGCCGAAAGATCTGCCACGCCATGGGGCGTGCGTTCGGTGGGGACGAGACCGTCATCGGTTGGCAGATCGACAACGAGCTGATCACCCTGTTCAGCGGCCGCGGCTGCACCTGCCCCTCCTGCACGCAGGATTTCCGCCGCTATCTTGAGCGCCGCTACGGCACCATTGAAAATCTGAACAAGGCGTGGAAGCACAATACCTGGAGCCTGAACTTCAATTCCTTTCAAGAGATCGAGCCGCCGGACGACGTAGCTTGGATGGCGCCCTCGCACAACATGGCCTGGGCAGAATACAAGAGCTGGGTCTACGTAGACATGTGCCGCGAGCAGGCCGAGATCCTGCGCCGCTATACCAAGGCACCCATCGGCACCGACATGATGGATACCCAGCAGCTCGATTTTGAAGAAACGAACGCCCACCTTGACGTGGTGCAGTTCAATCATTACAGCGGCCCGCGCCGCGTGTGCCTCTATTTGGATTTTCTGCGCACGCTGAAGGACAAGCCCTTCTGGGTCACCGAGACCAGCTGCAGCTGGAACGGCGCCGGCATTCCGGAGGGGCCCCGTGCCCCCGGCTTTTGCGCCGCCAACTCGCTGACCCCCTTTGCCCTGGGCGGCGAGGCCAATTTCTATTGGCTTTTCCGTGACCACCTTGGCGGGCACGAGCAGATGCACGGCTCGGTGGTGGATAGCTGGGGCAGGGACCGCGCCTCCTCACACGAGGTAACGGCGCTTGCCAAAACGCTGGACACCCTGCGCCCGGCGCTGGATGGCGCCCGCGTGGTGCAAAACGGCGTGGCGGTGGTGTGGGCGCACATGCCCTTTACCATGGCCCCCCTGCTGCCCATGCAGTACGAGCACAGCTACTTTCTGCCCGAGCGCGCGCACAGCGCGCTGGCCGAGGCGCACTTCCGCCCGGACGTGATCGGCGCGGGGGCTGACCCTTCGCCCTACAAAATGATCGTCTCGCCCCAGCAATACACCATTGATGAAAAGGGCTTTGCCGAGCGCATTCTGCCCTGGATCCAGGCGGGCGGCACCTGGGTGGTAGGCCCGCTTTCCGACGTGCTGACGCCAGAGGCAAACAAGTACGCCCACGCGCCCTTTGGCCACTTAGAGGCGTGGACAGGGGTGCGCCGCGCCTTCTTTCAGCCCGCACCGCGCGCAGACCGCTGGTATGCCAGCGTGATGCCGGTTGGCGCGCTGACCGACCTCACCTTAGACGGCGAAACGGCCAAGACCGCCGCCGTGATCTATGACGCGCTGGAGCCGGTAGGCGAAAACGTGACCGTGCGCGGCGTTTACCGCCCGGGTGGCGACCGGTACCTGGCCGGCCATGCCGCCATCACCGAGACCAAGGTGGGCAAGGGTAGGATCATTCTGCTGGGCGCCCAGCTGGCCGATGCCGACTATGCCGCCTTTCTTACCCGCCTGGCCGCCGAGTGCGGCCTGACCCCGGTGGTCGAGCAGGCAAGCAGCAACCTGACCTGCAGCCGCCTGGCCGGCCCGCAGGGCGAGCTGCTCGCCCTGATCGAGCATAGCGGGCGCGAGGCCTGGGCCGTTGCCCCCTTCAACGGGGTAGACCTGCCCACCGGCCGCGCCGTGCGCGCCGGCGAGCGCCTGGCGATCGAGCCCTTTGGCTGCCTGTTTGTGAAGCGGGGCTAAAATGCGCGAGCGCGGAGGGCAAAACGCCCGCCAACGCCACCGTGGGGGCTCGTTCCCACCGGACGGACCGTCCGGGAGGCCGGTCCCTACAAGAAAAGGCACGCCCATATCCGGTAGGGGAGGGGCTTGCTCCCGCCGCAGGCGGACAGTCGAGGTAGCGAAGCGGCGCGAGGGTCTTGAATGACAGCCCGGTGGGCTGTCAGACCCCGAGCGTGACCGAGCCGCAGCGAGAGCCTGTCCCTACGGAGGAACGGCCGTACCCACCACCGTAGGGACAGGCCTCCGGACTGTCCGCACCGGTCTCAATCAACCCGCCACCGTAGAGGTTGACAATCCCTCACCGCCTGCGGCGGAGCTCCCTTTACACAAGGGAGCCTTTTTTACCCCGCAAGGTGCCCGCCCCAACCACGGTAGGGGAGGGGCTTGCTCCTCCCGCAGGCGGACCGTCCAGGAGGCCGGTCCCTACAAGGTGAGCCGCACCCACCACGGTAGGGGAGGGGCTTGCTCCTCCCGTTTCCAACAAAAGCCTCCCGGCCTGCAGGCCGGGAGGCTTTTCTATCCTTTATTCGGTTCTTCTTACCAGGCGGCCTCGTCGTCGTACTCGATGTACGGGCAGCCATCCTTGTACTGAACGTTCAGCACGATGTAGGTCGATTCAAAGAAGGCATTGCCGTTGCCGCCCCAGCGGTCGCCCACGTAGATATCGCGGCCGTCCTTTTGCAGCACAAAGGCCGGCTGCGAGCGGAAGGTGGTCTCATCACCAAAGTCCTGCAGCAGCGACCAGTCGCCATCCATGCTGTCTGCCACGGCCCACTTGCCCTGGTTGGGTGCCCAGCCGGTGCACCAGGAAGAGAACATGTAATACCGCCCATCCTTCTTGTAAACAGCCGGTGCCTCGCGCAGCTCGGCCTGGAAGGGGGTGCCCACCAGCTTAGCCACGTTCATATAGTCGGGGGTCAAGCGATAGATGTGCAGATCCAGATTATTGCGCGAGGCGCTGATAAAGTAGGCCGTGCCATCCTCATCCTGGAACAGGGTGCAGTCACGCGACATATGGCCAAAGGGATTGAAGGCACCGTGGTACACGAAATCACCATCCGGCGTGTCGCAGGTGGCGATCAGGGCGGCGGCATCCGAATAGTCCTTGCCGTTTTCATAGTGCGCCCACATCACGTACTTGCCGGTCAGGGCACAGTAGAGCACCTTCGGCCGCTCCACGTTGATCTTGCCGATCTTCTTGCCGGCGTGCTCGATCACCGCGTTTACGCCCACCTTGCTGTATTTCTCGTACTCGGCATCGTCTACGTCGCGCCACAGATCCAGCTTTGTGCGCATGCGGCAGGGCTGCACGGCCGAATCCACCGTCAGCACGTGGTTGCGGAATTCCCAGCTCTGCAGATCCTTCGAGCGGTAGACCGAAACGTAGATCCCGTCGCGGCGATCCTCACCATACCAATAATAATAGCCGTCCGGTGCCAGCAGCATATGGCCGCCGTGCGCGTGCAGCACGTTGCCATCGGTATCATACCAAAGCTGGCCGTTTTGAAGCTTTTTCATCGTCTATCCCATCCTTTATGGTTTTTTCTTTATTGTAGCAGAGCGGCGGGCAAATTGCAAGCCGTTTGCCGATTTTTTTGCCCCGCGCGGCAATTTTTCTCAAAAAGCCCCCACCCGTGTGTCGCGGGGATAACCAATCTTCATCATTCTGTCATCCTGAGGGAGCAAAGCGACCGTCCTCCACTTACTGTCATCCTGAAAGAGCGAAGCGATTGAAGGATCTTTCCGCGGAACGCGGAACTTCTCTACCATTGTAACTCCCGTTTCGCCTATCGGCGAAAAGATCCTTCGCCAAAGGCTCAGGATGACAGAAAGAAGAAGAGCGGCGAAAGGATCCTTCGACTCACTGCGTTCGCTCAAGATGACAGGTTGAATAAGGGTGGGGCGGTCGTTCCTCCGTAGGGACAGGCTCTCGCTGCGGCTCGGTCACGCTCGGGGTCTGACAGGGACCCCCAAAACGTGCAATGCACGTTTCGGGGAACCCCTTTGACAGCCCACTGGGCTGTCATTCAAGACCCTCGCGCCGCTACGCTACCCCCGCCCTACGGCTATGTGGGCGGGTCGCCTTATCGGTACAAAAAAAGAGCAAGAATACGAGGAGAAAATCCTTATATTCTTGCTCTGTTCGTTTTTATGAATGAATTGATGCTGACGCATCATGAATTGGCTTTGCCATGAATTCTCGCTTCGCTCCATGAATTGAATGGCAACCAATGTGCCGTAAGGCACAATTCATGCCGCAGGCAATTCACGAAAGCACAGCTTTCAATTCACGCAACCGCAAGGTTGCAATTCATTGCGTGCCGCTTATCAGGCTTAGCCCATTGCCAGCTCGGCAATGGCCTCGTACTCGGCGATCAGATCCTCCAGACGGATCTGGAAGTTGCTGGCCTCGGCAGACCAGAAGTCAGCCGGGTTCTTGGTGCTGAGCGGAGAAGCCAGATCACGGAAGATGTAAGCCAGGCCGCCACCGGTAGAGGTGCGCAGCTCGCTGGTAGAGGAGGAGTGAATACCCGCCAGGTTGTAGCGGCGACCCTCGTAGATCGTTTCGATCATATCTACAGAGCGCTCGTCACGGGTGGCGTTGTACTTCAGGATAACCTCATAGTAAGCGGGCAGCACCGACTGGTGCGATTCAGCCGCCAGTGCCTCGATCATCACGCCGGTCATCTCCAGGCGCTCGGTCAGGTTCAGCGGGCAGATCAGGGTAGACATCGCATCCTGCGTGCCGGCATAATATTCCTTCTGGTTCATGTCGGCCTTCGGGAAGGGCAGAACGCCGAACTTGATCTCAGATTCGTGAATAACGTCGCCATCCAGCGTGGCAAGCGTGGTCATAAAGAACAGCGACTGGCCGTTCGCAAATTTCACATCCCATTCACCGTATTCCTGGCCAAAGTTGTTACAGCCGCTGGAGGAGAACAGGGTCTTGATCTTGCCAATGTTGATAACCATGCCCTGCGACATGGTGGTCAGCTCAGGCATCATCTGGCCATCGTTCACAACCAGGTCGTAGCCAAAGGCGTTGGTAAAGATCTCACGAACGTGGTTAGATTGGTAGGTAATGCCGTAGGTATCGTCCACGTCGCGCGAGCCGGGGGCAGAACCGTTGGGGTTGTCGATCCAGAAGTCCTTGGTAATGGCGGTCATGTTGTCGATCGTCCAGGTACCGGCATCAACCGAATCGTACAGCGTGTTGTAGGAGGGGTCGATCTGCTTGGCTATGTTGTGCTGCGTAGCCAGATCCTGGTTCCACAGGATGGCCCAGGTCGTGCTGATAGCCGAAAGGTTAATATCGCATACGCCAACGTACTGGCGGCCAAGAACCGAATAGCAGTCGTTCATCTTGGCGTTCCACCAGTCGGCCTTACCAACCGAATCCTTAACGTAGGGAACCTCAGAGCGCAGGTCATACAGCATGCCGGTCAGGGCACAGGGGCCAGCCTGCCACAGCTGAATCAGAACCATGTCCAGCAGGTCGTCGTTACCGTTCAGCAGCTCCATGCGAATGTCAGCGGCGTGGGCAACGGCATCGCCCGCGGTGTAAATGACCGGGGTAATGGTCACGTTAAAGCGGTCACAGAGGCGCTGGTTGCGCAGCAGCGTCGCGGTATCGCAGGCGTCCGGCTCCTCCTCTTCCTTGTAGATCTCTCTCTCGTAAGCCTTCAGGGCCGAAATAACGAACTCCTCGTTGCCAAAGTTGTGATCGCCTACGTTGTCGATGAAGGTGTAAGCGGAATCATCCGTGCCGGGGCCAGCAGGGCCGCCAGTACCGCCGCCGCCACAGGCAACCAGGGGCAGGCAGGTGCACAGCACGAGAAGAAGTGCTAAAATGCGTTTCATAAAAAGCCTCCTATTTATATTTTTTGACTATTACAGTATACCACAAAACGGAATATCTGTAAAGTGCCCCCGAAAATTTTTGGCGTATTGCACAAAAACCAGCACCGTTTTTTGTGCAGGGTGACGGGGTAGAAGAAGCCGCGCTCTGCTTTCCTGTCATCCTGCGCCTTCTCTTACTGTCATCCTGAGCCGACAGGCGAAGGATCTTTTCGCCGCCCCTCTTCTTTCTGTCATCCTGAGCCGACAGGCGAAACCGGGAAGCAGAAAGAAAAGGGCAGCAAAGGAGTCCTTTCTGCCGCACTCGCCGCAGCAAAGCACGCTTCCCCTCTTGATTTTTCCTCCCGGATGATATATAATAAAAAGGAAAACAACAACCAAGGAGGAACACTATGAAATTTCTTGTTTGCAATACCTATGAGGAGGCCTCGCAGGAGGCCGCTAAGATATTCGAAGAGCAGCTGCGCACCAAGCCGAGCAGCGTGCTTGGCCTGGCCACCGGCTCTACGCCGCTGGGGCTGTACCGCGAGCTGATCCGCGCCTACCAGCTGGGCGGGCTGGATTTTTCGGCCGTGACCACCATCAACCTGGATGAATACTACCCCATCGCCCCCACCCACGAGCAGAGCTATCGCTACTTCATGAACGAGAACCTGTTCAAGCATATCAACGTAGACCCCGCAAAGACCTTCGTGCCGGATGGCCAGGCAGCAAGCCCAGAGGATGAATCGGTCAGCTATGACGAACGCATCAAGCGCCTGGGCGGCATCGACCTGCAGCTGCTCGGCATTGGTGAAAACGGCCACATCGGCTTCAACGAGCCAAGCGACGCGCTGCGCATGGATACCCACGTTGAGGTACTGACCGAATCCACCCGCAAGGCCAACGCCCGCTTCTTCCAATCGATTGACGAGGTGCCCACCCACGCCATCACCATGGGCATGGCCGGCATCATGACCGCCAAAAAGATCCTGCTGCTTGCCTGCGGCAAGAACAAGCACGAGGTGGTCAAGGCCATGCAGGATAAGACCGTCACCACCCAGATCCCCGCTACGCTGCTCAAGTGCCACCCGGATATGACGCTGATCTGCGATCGCGCCGCCTTTGAGGGGAGATAACGCCATGCGCACCGTGATCATCAACGCCCGCCCCTACGGCGGCGAGGAAAAGACCGTCCTCTGCAAGGATGGCAAGATCGAAGGGCTGCTTGCGCCCGGCGCGGCCTACCAGGCCGACGAGGTGATCGACGCCGCCGGCGCCTACCTCTTTCCCGGCCTGATCGACGTGCATTCGCACGGCTGCTTAGGCATGGACGTGATGGATGGCAAGGGTCTTGACGAGATGGCCAAGGAGTACCTGCGCCGTGGCGTGACCACCTGGCTGCCCACCACCACCACCGATGCCGCCGCCAACATCCGCGCGGCAGGCAAGCAGCCGCTGAACGAGCAAAGAACAGACCGTGCCCGCACCCCCGGCTTCCACTACGAGGGGCCGTTTATCAACCAAAAGTACAAGGGCGCGCAGAACCCGGCCTATATCCAGGCGCCCAGCCTGGCGGAATTTGAGCAGTACGAGCACGCCGCCCTGATCACCGTGGCGCCCGAAATGCCCGGCGCCATTGACTTCATTCGTGAGGCCACTAACCGGGGGGCGTGTGTCGCGCTTGGCCACACCGATTGCGATTACGATACCGCCTGCGCCGCCTTTGCGGCCGGTGCCAAGTGCCTGACCCACACCTGCAACGCCATGCCCCCCATCCTGCACCGCGCGCCCGGCCCCATCGGCGCCGCCATGGTGTGCGGCGCGTATGCCCAGGTCATTTCTGACGGGGTGCACCTGCACCCGGCCATGGTGCTGGCGCTATACCGGATGTTCGGGCGCAAGCGCATGGTGCTGATCAGCGATTCTGTCAGCGCCTGCGGCATGCCGGATGGCGCCTACACCTTAGGCGGCCTGGCCGTCACGGTCAAGAATGGCGAGGCGCGCATCGCAAACGGCGCGCTGGCCGGCAGCACCACGCCGCTTTACGAGTGCGTGAGGCGCGCCATCTCCTTCGGCATCCCCGCGCGTGATGCCTTTGCCATGGCAAGCGAGACCCCAGCCGAGATGCTGGGCCTGAAGAAGGGCAAGCTCCGCCGCGGCTACGCCGCCGAATTCGTCCTCTGCAACGAGGATTACGAGCTGCAAAAGGCCCTGGTGCTGTAACAGCCCCACGAAAACCCGCAGTAAAGCCGCGCAACAAAGCCCCGTGCGGCAAAGCCCACGCGGCAAAAAACGAAAAAAGAGGCCAAAGGCCTCTTTTTTTCGTTTGCCGTAGCCAGCAGCAGGCCCCTTAGGCTCCCTCTATCTTAGCCTCCCTCCGGGAGGGAGGTGGCATTTTGCCGCAGGCAAAATGACGGAAGGAGTACCGGGTAGGAGAGAGAAACAAAAGGAAAAACATATTCCTATAGGTATATGTTCCTATAAGTATTTGTTTTCTGATTGACATGCTTTACGAAACAAAGCAAGAATAGAGTTTATCTCTTTGCTTATTGTCTCTACCCGTTACTCCCTCAGTCAGCCTAACGGCTGCCAGCTCCCTCCCGGAGGGAGCCTAAAAACCTCCCGGAGGGAGCCTTAGAAACCAGCGGGAGGCTTTGTTAGAAGAGGCGCAAGAACGAAAAAAGAGACCAAAGGTCTCTTTTTTCGTTTGCCGCACCCATCGCGGTAGGGAGGATATCCTCTTCCCGCCCGGTGCCATATGCTCTTATTCCTCTCCGTCATCGCCGTAGCTGCGGCGCAGGGCGGCGGCCATGTAATCGCCACCCAGAAAGCTCGATCCCTTGGTCGCGGTGGGGTCGGTTTCGCTCTTGCCGGTGGCAAATTCCTTCGTTTTTTGCCCGTTCGGGCGACCCGTGTGTCGCGAAGCGGCAGCCAGCTTCTTGGCCGCGTGCTCCTCGCGCTCGCGCGCTAAGTAGTCCTGCACCGCTGCCTCGCTGCGGCAGCCGGCCTCGTAAAAGGCGCGCAGCAGCTTGTCCATATAGGCAAGCGAGATCTTGCCGGTGCGATCCACCGTGATATCGTAGGCAATGCCCACGATCTCCTCGCCGTAGCCAAAGCTGCCCGTCCAGGTCAGAAAATAGTCCTGCTCCTTGGCCGTCAGCCGCCGCTCGCCCATGCCTAACAGGCGGCGCAGCTTCCACTCCTCGGCCGAGAATTTTTCCGCCGCCGCGATATAGGCCTCTAATTGCTCCACCGTCAGGCACTCGCGCTCTAACATGGTGTAGGCCACCTGCGCCATATAGCGAACGGAAAAACGCGAACGGCCGGATTTCTTTTTACAGTAAGAGGCCAGCGTCAGCAGATATTCCTGCGAAAAGGGCAGCTCGTCAGCAAGCGCGACCACCGTCTCCAGCTCCTTGGTGTTGAACACGCGGCCACCAAGCTGCTGCAGCGAATCGATAAAGGCGGCCATCTGCTCACGCTCGACCGTCTCGGCGATCTCGGCCGCCGTCATGTCCCCCACCTCGCGGGAAAGCGGCTTGGGCGCTGCCTTGGTGCCGGCGGCAGGGGTGGCGGAAGGCGCCGTAGCCGGGGCAAGGGAGGGCTCGCCCTCGTCGGTCTCGACCAAAACGCCCACCTCTAACCAATAGCGCAGGGCGCTGCCCACCCGCGCCGGCGAGCAGCCG
>JAGASL010000059.1 GCA_017621755.1 Clostridia bacterium | reverse complement strand
ATACCACCGTAGGGCGGGGGCTTGCTCCCGCCGCACGGGCCGTCGGGGACGTCGGCCCCTACGAGGAATGGCCGCACCCATCGCGGTAGGGGAGGGCCTTGGTCCTCCCGCACCAGCCTCCACTTGCTGTCATCCTGAGGGAGCGCAGCGACTGAAGGATCTTTCCGCGGAACGCGGAACTTTCCTACCATTGTTACTCCCAGTTTCGCCTATCGGCGAAAAGATCCTTCGCCTGGCGGCTCAGGATGACAGTGAGAAGAAGAGCGGCGAAAAGATCTCCTCCAAGAGGACTTCCTCGCGACTACGCCGCTCACGGCGCTTCACTTCGTTCAGGATGACAGGTTGAATAAGCTCGGTGCGGACAGTCGGGGACGCCTTTTGCGTTGTATTATTTTATCATTTCCATTTGAATTGTCACGCAAAACAGATGTTTTGCTTTGTCCTATATTTTTTTACCCAAAAAGGAATATTTTCCATGAAAAAGGTCGATATTTATACCGACGGGGCCTGCAAGGGCAACCCCGGCAACGGCGGCTGGGCCGCCATCTTAGTCTATGGCGGGCACGAGCGCGAGCTTTCGGGCGGTGTGCGTGAGACCACGAACAACCGCATGGAGCTGACCGCCGCCATTGAAGGTCTGCGCGCGCTGCGCGAGCCCTGCGAGGTCACGCTGCATTCAGATAGTCGCTACCTGGTCGATGCCGTGAGCCTTGGCTGGCTGAAGGGCTGGCGCGAGGCCGGCTGGCGCCGCGGCAAGGAGGAGCTGAAGAACCCCGACCTCTGGCAGGAGCTGGATAGTCTGCTTGCCCGCCACACCGTGACCATGAACTGGGTCAAGGGTCATGACGGCCACGCCTACAACGAGCGCTGTGACAGGCTGGCCACCGAATGTGCCGACCGCTTTGCCAAGGCCGCCGCCTACGTGGCGGAAAATTCACCGTTTTGAGGCATCGGATATGAAATTTACCCCCCTTACCAAAGAAGATGCACCCGCCCTTGGCGCCGTACTGGAGCAGTACGGCGCCAAGTTCTGCGACGATACCTTTCTTCTGCTCTATATGTGGGGCGAGGTCTACGTGACCGACTACGCCCGCGTGGGCGAGCTATGGCTGCTGCGCTCCACCGACCCGACAGGCGAGTTTTACTACTACACCATCCCCCACCGCGGCGCGGATTTCTTGCGTGGTCTCTCGCTCTTAGAGGCCGAGGCGCCCGGCAAGCTCCTGCTTTGGGCGCTGGATGAGGAGACCTGCGCGATTGTCAAGGCGCGGTACGGTGAGCACGTGACAATCTCCTCGCGCCCCGAGGAGGCGGATTACCTCTACGAGCTTGCCGCTCTTGCCGAAATGCGCGGCCGCGCGCTGGCGGCCAAGCGCAACCACATCAACGCCTTTTTGCGCGAGCATCGTGACTGGCGCTACGAGCCGATCACGGCAGAGAACCTGCCTGCTGTGCAGGCCTTCTACCGGGATTTTCAGGAAAGCGAGCAGGACGAGAGCGAGACCGCGCAGGACGAGGGCGAGGCCGCCTGGCGCCTGATCGACGATTTTCTTTCGCTGCCGGCCGAGGGCGGCGTGCTGTACGCCGGCGGGCGGATCGTGGGCTTCTTCATCGGCGAGGTGGTGGGCGAGGTGCTCTTTCTGCACATCGAGAAGGCGCTGCGCGAGGTGCGCGGAGCCTACCCCATGCTGGTGCGTGAAACGGCAAAGCGCTACCTGGGCCGCGCGCGGTACGAAAACCGCGAGGAGGACGATGGCGACGAGGGGCTGCGGCGCTCTAAGCGCTCCTACGCGCCCTGCGCGATCTTAGAGAAGTACACCGCCGCGCTTTCGCTGTAAATGCGGTGAAAATGATCCCTCCATGAATAGACAATCAAAAAAGGCGGTTTTACCGCCTTTTTTCTTATTTTTGATAGAATAGGACAACGGTTTTTGATGGATTGGCGCCCCGCCGGACGAGAGACAGGAGGCCGGCCCCCACAAGAAAAGGCACGCCCATATCCGGTAGGGGAGGGGCTTGCTCCTCCCGCAGGCGGACCGTCCAGGAGGCCGGTCCCTACAAGGTGAGCCGCCCCCACCACCGTAGGGCGGGGGCTTGCTCCCGCCGCAAGACGGACAGTCGAGGACGCCTGTCCCTACGGAGGAACGGCCGCACCCACCACCGTAGGGCGGGGGTAGCGCAGCGAAGCGAATCGGCCGAGCGGTAGAGAATGACAGCCCGGTGGGCTGTCAAAGGGGTT
>JAGASL010000058.1 GCA_017621755.1 Clostridia bacterium | reverse complement strand
GCTGCTGTGCGGCATTTCGGGCGGTGCGGCGCTGCACGCCGCCATGGCCGTGTGCGCGCGCGAAGAAAATCGCGGCAAAACGGTCATCGTGCTGCTGCCCGACGGCGGCGAGCGCTATCTCTCTACCGACCTGTTTGAGGAGTGAGACGATGACGAAGAAAAAAGTAATTGCCCTGATTCTTGGTCTCCTTGGCCTTTTGCTGCTTGCCCTGACGCTCGCGCCGGCGCTGCTGGCGGCAGAGAGCGCGCCCGCCGTTGGCATCATTGGCGGTGCGGATGGCCCCACGGCCACCATGCTGACGCGTACGCTCTTTCTTTCCTTTCCCGGCGGGCTTCTGCGCCTTGCCGGCGCGCTGCTTGGTCTTGGCTGCCTGATCGCCGCGCCCATCGTGGCCCTGCGCCGCTCTCATGATCAATAAAAAAAGAAGAGCCCGGATGAAAAGTGTGATGTTCTTAGCGGAGAATTTGAAAAGTGCTATTAAGTGCGAACATCGCATTTGACTAGTCAAACGCAAATGGGCTAAGCCCAAACCCTTATAACAACAGAAAGAGATAACAAATCGGTTCGTAGCCGAAATGTTATCTCTTTTTTCTGTTAGTGAAGTTTGTGCTATGCACAAGTGAAGTTAAGTTCGCCCATCACTTCGCCGTCAGGCGAAACTTCACTCACAAAGTGAACTTCACTATCGAAGATAACTTCACTTGCCCAAAGGGCAAACTTAGTTTTAGCGTGTTCTCCGTTAAGGATAACACGCTAATCATCCGGGCTCTTCTTTTTATTTCCTGCCCGCCGCGATCAACAGCGGCACAAAGGCAAACACCGCAAAGCCGATCAGCAGGTTCACGCCGGCCGCCACAGCGGCAAACAGGGGCAGCATGCCCAGCACACCGCCGATGGCCAGCAGGGCAATATCCGGCAAGAGGCCGAAATACACGAACATGATCTGAATGATCTGCTTGATCTGAGGCGCAAGCGAGGTGGGAAGCGAAAGATCGATAAAGGCTCCCACGTTCGTGGAATAAAAATCCACCGTCAGAATAAAGAGCAGCCAAAGCAGCACGATCAGCGGATCGGCCGGTAGCAGCAGGGTGGCCACCAGCGCCGCCGGCAGCAGGTCAAGCAGGCAGCTTACCGTACCGCCCAGCATAGAAAACAGCACCTTGGCATGCGCGTTCTCCGGCACCATGTAAAAGCTATCCATCTGCGTATCCGCGGCAAGCGGATTGCCCAGCGAGCGGAAGAAGACCAGGCCGCCCAGTGTCAGCATCACCGGTAGTAGCCCGTCTGCCCCCAGCGCCAGCCGGCAGAGCAGAGAAACGCCGATCGCCACCACCAGGTAGGTCTCGGCCGTTTTGGTCAGCACGTGGAAATGCGCAAAGCGAAAGCGGTTGTACATCGTCTTAAAGAAGTACACGCTTGCGCCCCGGCCATGGCGCAGCCCGTCGCGCCACAGGCGCTCAGAGCGGTCCTTCTTGCGCGTGGCAACAATGGTGCGCCCCTCAGCCACCGATTGCTGCAGCTCGGCCGTTTCGGCGCTTTTGGCCAGCGCATCCTCGTAAAAATCCGCCCGCAGCCGCCAGATCACCAGCACCAGGACTGCCACCAGCAGGCAAAGCCCGCCAAGACAGAGGAGCGAGGCTACGTAATGACCCTCTAAGGCGTACATGCAAAGCCCCTTCAGCCAGCCGTAAAGCGGGATCAGGCGCGTAAAGGGCGCGTTGAAGAAGGCACCAACCGCCGCAAGCGGCTCCATGCCGCTACGCTGCCAATACAGGTAAAAGCTGCCCGCCAGCAGCAGCAGCGAAGCATACAGCACCGGTCGCGTGAGGCGCCGCACGCGTGGGTGGGTAGCCCCCAGCGTGTAGAGCAGAATGCGGATCAGCGTGCCCAGCACGATCAGCAGGCAAAGCGCCAGAATGCAAAGCAGGCCGGCTAAGGGAGAGACCCCCAGGTTCAGCGCCAGGTTCGGCAGCTGAAAAAGCATATACACGCCCACCAGCAGCGTAGCGCCGATCTGCGTCATCAGTCGGAACAGCAGCACCGATTGCGGCTTCATGGGCGAGGGGAAGAGAAGGTTCACGTCCGCCTGCAGAAAGACCGCGCCACCGTTCTTGTCTGCCGCCATCACCTGAAAGGCAAGCAGCAGTAGGATCACACCGCCGATCGCCACCTCGGCAAAGGCCAACACGCTAGCTGTGTCCTCCTCCGTCCATGGCTCCTCGGGCAGCTCCTCCTCAATGGCCGGCTCGTCCGGCAGCTCGCCGCCCGTGGCCATATCCTCTAAAAAGGCGGCCCCCAGGCCAATTAGCACGCCAAAGGCCACGCATACCAGCAAAAAGATCGCCACCCAGGTCTTAAACAGCCGGCGCAGCTGGTTCTTGACCGAGCAAAAGGCGTAAAAGAGAAACAGTCTCATTCGCTTGCTTCCTCCGCCCGCAGCTCATCGGCCGAAACACCCTCGGTCACGCGGAAGAACAGCTCCTCAAGCGAGAGACCGTCACGCTCCAGCTGCGCGCGCGTCACGTCCGCGCGGATCTCGCCGTTCTGCATGATCAGCGTGCGGTCCCACAGCATATCCACGCTGTCGATAATGTGCGTGCTCACCAGCAGCGTGCGCCCGGCTGCCCGCATCTCCTCCATCATGCCCTTCAGCTCCTTGATGGCATGCGGGTCAAGGCCGATCATCGGCTCGTCTAACAGCAGCACCGCCGGCTCCGGCAACAGCCCCAAGCACAGGTTCAGCTTCTGCTGCATGCCCTTAGAGAGCTCGTCGCCAAACTTCTTTTTCTTATCGCTCAGCTCAAAGCGCTCAAGCAGCTCGTCTACCCGCGCGCGGTAGTTTTGCAGGCGGTAGGCGCGGGCCAGAAATTCCATATGCTCCGAAACGGTCAGGTTCGGGTATAGCGAGGGCATCTCGGGAATATATCCAGTCAGGCGCTTGGCCTCGGTTGTCTTACTGGGGTAGGAGCCCACGGTAATGCTGCCCTCGTGGCGCAAAAAGCCGATAATGGCCTTCATCAGCGTGCTCTTGCCGGCGCCGTTCGGCCCCAGCAGCACGGTTACCGTGCCCGGCTCTAAGGTAAAGCTCACGTCGCGGCAGGCGGCGGTCTTGCCATACGTTTTCGTTACGTGTGAAACGCTTAGCATACAATCACTCCCTCGGTGGTTTTTTCTTTATTATAGCACCTTGCTCTTTTTATTGCAAGATAAAATCCTTCCGCCACCGTTTACTTTTTCCACCTTTTGTGCTACAATAATAGAAAAGAAAACCAAAGAAAGGAACCCTGCCATGGCCAAAGCCCGTGCATCCGTGCCACCAAGCCTTCGCTGGCGTATCGAGGATATCTTCGCAAGTCAGCAGGAATGGGAGGCACTCTACGAAAACGTCGCCACCCGGCTCGATTTTTCATCCTACGAGGGTCGCCTTGCCGACCCGGAAGTCCTGCTCACCTGCCTTGAGGAGCTCAATGCTGTTGTGCGCGAACTCTCGCGCCTCGGCGTTTACGCCTTCATGAAGCGGGATGAGGATACCCGCGATCCTGCCGCCGTTGCGCTCAACTCCCGCGTTGAAACGCTGGAGGTCACGCTCTCCGGCAATACCGCCTTCCTAACGCCAGAGCTGACCGCCCTGCCCGAGCAAACGCTGAAGGACTTCATCGCTGACAAGCGCTTTGCCGATTACGATTACACCCTGCGCGGCCTTCTGCGTGAAAAGCCGCACGTCCTCTCGCGCGAGACCGAGCAGGTGCTCGCTCTCTCCGGCAAGGTCATGGGTGGCTTTCACGATATCTTCGGCATGCTGGACAACGCCGATTTTCCGGCACCTACCGTCCGCGTAGGCGGCAAGCCGGTCACTGTCACCCACGGCACCTACGGCCTGCTGCTCCGCTCGCCCGATCGCGCCCTGCGCAAAAAAACCTTTCAACTATATTATAAGGCCTACGAGGGGCTGCTCAACACCATCACCGCCACCTATACCGGCAGCGTGGAAAAGGACGTGTTCCTCTCCCGCGCCCGCCACTATGAAAGCTGTCTCTCCCGTGCCCTGGCAGCCGAGGATGTAGATCCCATTGTCTATGAAAACCTGCTCGCCTGTGTCGAGGAGGGGCTGCCCCTGCTCCATCGCTACTTTGCCGATCGTAAAAGGCTGCTCGGCTACCGCCAGCTCCACATGTACGACGTCTACACCCCTCTCGTTGAAAACGCCGAGCTGCAGCTCGAATACGAGGATGCCTTCCGCCTCGTGAAGGAAGGCCTTGCTCCGCTCGGCGAACGCTACGCCGCCCTGCTGGACGAGGCGCATGACGGCGGCTGGATCGACGTAGAGGAGACCGAGGGCAAGCGCAGCGGCGCCTATAGCGTCAGCGTCTACGGCCTGCCCCATCCCTACGTCCTGCTCAATTACCAAAAAATGACCAGCGACGTGTTCACCATCGCGCACGAGCTTGGTCACGCCATGCACTCCTATCATTCTGAGCGGGCACAGCCGCAGGAAAAGGCCGATTATAAGATCTTCGTGGCCGAGGTCGCCAGCACGGTAAACGAGGTGCTGCTCCTGCGCCACCTGCTGCGCACCACTACTGATGCACCATTGCGCAAGTATCTGCTATCCTATTATATGGACACCTTAAAGGGCACCCTCTTCCGCCAGACCCAGTTTGCCGAGTTCGAGTACCTCTCTCACAAAATGGCCGAGGAGGGTAAGCCCCTCACGCGCGAGTCGCTGTCCGACTGCTACCTCGCGCTCAATAAGAAGTACTACGGCCCCGCCGTAGAAAGCGACCCGGAGATCGCCTACGAGTGGGCGCGCATCCCGCACTTCTACCGCGCCTTCTACGTGTATAAGTATGCCACCGGCATCATTGCCGCCGTCTCGATCGTCGATCGCATCGAGCGCGAGGGTGAGACCGCCGTGGCCGACTATTTCAAATTCCTCTCCTCCGGCGGCAGCGATAGCCCGGTCGAGCTGCTGAAGCTCGCCGGCGTCGATCTCACGAAAAAGGATGCCTTCACCGCCGCCATGCGCTCCTTTGAAGAGGCCCTTGCCGAATTCGAGTCCCTTTCCTGATCCCATTCTTTTTTCTATCATTCTGACCCCCTTTTCATCTGTCATCCTGAGCCGATAGGCGAAGGATCCTTTCGCCGTCAGGCGAAACAAAGCCTCCCTCCGAGAGGGAGGTGGTACGCTGCCGAAGGAAGCGTGCCGGAAGGAGTAGCGGGTAGAAATAACAAGAAGATAGAAAAATGCTATTCCCCCTTTCACCCCCAGCCTCTTACCTGTTACTTCTCACCCCGCCCCAGCTCCAACCACAGATCCCAATAAATGGAAATTTCACTCCCCAAAAACGGGAAAAACGGAAAATTTTTGATTTATTCAAAACAAAAATAAAAAAAATATCAAAAACTTCTTGACAAAATATGCGGGGCGTGTTATAATTTCCACGATCAGGGTAGAAGTGTCTCTATTTGCAGAAATGGATGGCGCTGCTACACCAAGTATATTTTTTATTTTTTGGAGGGAAAAATGAAACACACATTCAGAAAATGCCTGTCTCTCGTACTGGCATTGGCAACGCTCCTCAGTGTATGTGTTGTTCCGCTTGCCGCCGCTGATAATGAGTGCGATCACTATGCGTACAGAGATCAGTGGACTCACGTAGGTAAGCAGGAGCCCACGTGCCTTGAGTACGGCGGCGAAGCTTATCTCTGCGGCAAGTGCGGAGAAAGATTCGTAGACAAGACTACCTGGGTCAAGCCGCTCGGCCATGACAAGGTTGTCGTTGAGGAGAAGGCTCCCACGAACAAGGAGAACGGCTGGAGAAAGTATAAGTGTAGCCGTTGCGACGTTCCGGAGTGGACTGAGGCTTGGAACTACAACCGTTGCGCAAACAACGCTTGTACGTTCGTAGCACAGCCTGCTGTTTATCTCGATGCTAACGGCGTTTCTGATCCTTGCGATCAGAGAGGTATCGTTTACAACAAGTGCTCCAAGTGTGGTTGGATGGAGATTAAGGAATACGTTCCTGCCAAGGGCCACAACTGGAAGGTTACTATCGTTCGCGCTCCCGTCTGCGGCACTCCTGAGGTTCAGGATGATCCCGCTACTCCCGAAAACGAGTACAAGGCAGAGGTAAAGCCGATCGACGCTATCCTTGCTTTCTCTTGCTCGATCTGCGGCGAGACCAAGGAGAACGAGTACGTAAAGTCTCCTAATGAGCACAAGCTCGTTTGGTATGATGCAGTTGCTCCTACCTGCGAGAAGGATGGTAACGTTGCTGGCTACAAGTGCGAATACTGCGCTTATCAGAACCTGATGGGCGGCGCTACCGCTTTCGTTGTTCCGGCTACCGGTCACGATTTCGATAAGCAGCTCACCGGTAACGACTACCCCACCTTTGCTGCTACCTGCACCAACGGTCAGGAGTGGTGGCATTGTAAGAACGCGAACTGCGATTACAAGGATGGCATCGTAAAGGTGATCCTGGACGCAGAGGAAGTTGGTTACCATGCTGTTCCTACTGGTAGCAATAACAGCAGACTGGGCAACTATAAGGCTCACACCTGCGTGGTAGACGGTTACTGGACTTGTACCGTTTGCTACAACAAGGTTTACAACTCTGCTGATCCCGCAAGACATGACTGGCAGGTAAGTGAAGAAGCTGATCCTACCTGTACCGTTCAGGGCTATCAGACCTACCTCTGTACCGTATGTAAGTACACCTACGGTATCAATACCCCCGCTACCGGCCACAAGGCTCCCAGCACGGTGAACGTTGTTGCCGCTACCTGTACCACTCCCGCATACCGCTGGTTCATTTGCGAAAATGCAAACTGCCCCGGCGAGAATCTGGACGGCTCTGCCAACACCACCAAGAGAGTTGAGATCGTAATCGATGGCTCTATCGCTCTTGGCCATATCGTTCCGATCACTGGCGTTGTTGAGCATGAGGCTACCTGCGGCAACAAGGGCTGGCGTGAATACACCTGTCAGCGTACCGGCTGCCCTGGCTTCAACTGCTTCGACCTGACCCCGAATAAGAGCAATACCAACCCCACCGAGGTAAAGGAATATACCGATGCTCTGCCGCTCGCTCACGAGTGGAAGATCATCGTTCCCGCTGTTGAGGCTACCTGTGTAACCGATGGTGCAAAGGCTGTTATTCGTTGCGCTCTTTGCGGCGATTATGATACTAACTCCTGCCATCTGGATACCACGACCAACACCTATGTTGGTAACGTAGTAAAGGCCTCCGGCCACAGCTACGAGCTGAAGAAGGATATCCCCGCGAACTGCCTGTACAAGAAGCATGACGGTTACGTCTGCATCGAGTGCGGCCACGAGTGCCTGGGCGGTGCCGCTTGCGAGTGCGTAGATCCGGTAAATGCTGGCCAGTACCTGCATGCCGCTCATGACCTGAGCGCTTACCTGATCGGCGAGAACACCGGTAAGCACGTATACACCAAGTATTCTCGTGAGGTTACTACCGCTCCTACCTGCGAAAGCACCGGTCTGATGCGCGTATACTGCGATATCTGCGCATTTGAGGATGATAACGTTATTATCCCTGCTCTTGGCCATGCTTACGGCAGCAAGCCCGTTGGCGTAGTTCCCGCTACCTGTAACAACCTCGGCTTTGAGGTTTACTACTGTGCTGTTTGCGACACCACGCTGGAGACCAACAAGTTCACCCTTGCTGCAGCTGATCGCGACAGATACGAAAGCCACTATACCGGCTACACCTACTTCTATGACAAGTTTACCGGCGAGTTCACCCTGACTCCTGGTGTACACGAGACCGCTGTTGCAGTATCCACCACCGAGAAGGGTGTTACCGCACAGCCCGGCATCAACACCGGCAAGGGCTCTTGCACCGTACATGAGTATCAGGTATGGATCTGTAACAACACCGGCTTCAAGTTCGTTCGCGAAGTTGTTGATACCAATGGCCATCCTTGGGGCTCTCACGTTCTTGTGACCTCGTCTATGGATGCTGAGTGCCGTGTATCGGCTGGCGGCCCGTACAATGGTTACATCAACCGTGTAACCTGCGCACGCTGCACCGATAGCCAGGGCAACGCCACCATCATTGACAAGGGTGTTACCATTCCGTGGAAGCACACCTACGATCCCAACCAGCCCATCAATGATGAGCTCGAGGCTCCTACCTGTACCACTCCTGGCGTTATTGAGAATGGTTACTGTCTGGTATGCCAGGCTGACGTTAAGGTTGCCGGCACGCCTCTTGGCCACAAGAATGCCGATGGCACGCTGGCTCTGGAGTGGGTTGCCGCTTCTCCGCTGCGTGACTGCGTAACCGATAAGTACGATGCTCACTGGGGCTGCGCACTTTGCGATTACGTTGTAAAGGCAAGCGTTCTGGTTGAAGGCAAGCTGCCTACCAAGAAGGATCAGAACAACAAGACCGTTCAGGACGATGCCGCTATCCTGGCTGGCATGGTTTCCTCTGTTGGCCACGCTGATGCTGGCTACAACTTCCAGGCTAGAACTGGTCACTCCTTTGGCGCTACCAAGTACGTTGATCCCGCTTGTCTCGTAGATGGTTACACCTACCACGAGTGTGATAACGTAGGCTGCTCCGAGATCGAGGTTACCGGCTACAAGCTCGGTTATGCTAACCATCGCTTCGAGGATATGCACGCTGCTGGCGAAAAGGTTCCGGAGTGCGCAGATTACTGCTACTACTGCCAGAACCCGACCTACAAGAACTTTGTAGTTCAGACCACCGTATGTAACCTTGAGCTGGTTGTCAAGGAAGCTAAGCCTCATACCAACAAGTATGACATTGCTCTCGTTTGCACCGACTGGCCCGTAAATACCGAGAACAAGGAAGCCTTCTACATCTGTAAGTTCTGCCACGATGGCAACAGCAAGTATGCTGATGGCCGTATCGTAGGCGACTTCACCGCAGGTCCTGAGAAGTGCCCTGAGGTTCACGGCGACTTCGACGTTGTCGTTGTTGAAGCATCCTGCACCATGCCTAAGCATGACCTGAATACCTGCACCGAGTGCAGCCACGTATTCATCGTTCGCGCTAAGTATGACAATACTCTGATCGATCACGAGTACACCAAGAAGAAGAACGAAGTATATCCCACCACTTGGACTGGCTACTACACCTACGACCTCGTTTGCCATATGTGCGAAAAGGACGACGGCAAGGAGACCAAGGAGAAGCTGGCTGAGGTTTACTTCAACATGTCCATCGCTAACAAGTATGCTGGTACCGTTCTCGTTAACGGCAGCCGCGTAACTGTTACCATCAACATGCTGACTCCTGCAACCGATATTTACAGCGTTTCCATGGCTGTGAAGTTCAACAACAAGGTTCTGGAGTGGGTTGACACCAAGTCTACCGTTTCGAACGTATTCGGCTCCGGCGTTACCGAGGTTTACTGCGATAACAACGGTATGGATACGGTTGAGATCTACGCTCACGCAGAGAACAGCGCTGCTGGTAAGGTTCAGAACGTATCCGTGAAGGGCACCCAGAAGCTCGTTACTCTCGAGTTCGAGATCAAGCCCACCGCTTATGCTAAGACCGAAGAGGCCATTAAGGATGCTATCACCTTTGGTGACATCACTGTTCTGCAGTATGATGCTTCCGTAATCGGCAAGGAAGGCTACGCTATCGGCGATGAGTTCAAGGTTTGGAAGTACGATGAGTCCGCTACCGCTACCGATGCTGACAAGGTTAAGGTTGCTACCGAGGTTGCTTACGGCGGTATCTGCTACAAGGCAGAGACCAACAAGGGCGCTTACGAGCTCGTAATCTGGAAGCTGGCTGACCTGAACAAGGACGGCGTGGTAGGTGCAGTTGATGCTGGTATCATGGATGAGCTCGTGCTCAAGACCTCCGGCTACGATGCACAGGCTGACCTGAATAAGGACGGCAAGGTTGACACGGCTGACTTCATTCTCATGAAGCAGTACATGGTTGAAAAGCTCAGCTACGCTGAACTGGCCAAGCGCTAATTGAGGAACGAGGTAGGGACTATGCAGCCAAAACGCATTCTGATTTCACTTTTGGCTGTTATCCTGATCTGTCTCGCAGCGGGGATTACCGTCTCCGCTGCTGAGACCAGTCCTTTGAATCTGGCTGTCTCGGTATCCTCCGAAACTGCTATTTCAAAATCGCCTGTTACCGTTCAGGCTGGGGACACCCTTGAGGTCAGCGTAACAGTTGCAGAGAACCCCGGCGTCGCTATTCTGGAGTTTAATCTGGTTTACGATCCCGCTGTCGTCTCTGTAAAAACGGCCAGCGGCAAAGTCGTTTATGAAAACGGCAATGTTTTTCCCGCTGAAACGAATGTGGTAGTTCACGTGGCAGAGCCCGGCGTGCTGAATGTACGTTACATCGGCTCCGCAAACGCAACCGCTACCAATGCTACACTGATCACGGTGGAATTCACCGTTGCTAAGTGTGCAGAAGCAACCAAGGGCGCTACCGCGATCACTCTCACGGTTGACCCTGATTACGTTGCAAATGCAGAATATGATTATGTAAAGGTCGCTCTCGCTAACGAGGGTAAGGCTTCCTTCAACGCTCACGCTAAGCTGACCGAGGTAGAGAAGTCTCAGTATCCTTGTCTGGGTAACACCTACGAGTGCCCGACCTGTAAAGAAAAGCCCATGGGCGATGCAAAGGAAGCTCACAAGCCCGCACCGGTTCCGGCTGTTGCCCCCGCTTGTGGTGTTGAGGGCGCAACGGAAAGCGAGGCCTGCTCTGTGTGTGGCTTCGTAACCAAGCCTGCTGAAGTAGTTCCTGCGCTCGAGCATGTGCTGGCTCCCGTTGCTGCACAGACTGTAACCTGTACCACCGATGGTTGGGATGCATATGAGGAATGTACCCGTGAGGGCTGTGATTACAGCACTAAGGTCATCATCCCCGCTCTCGGCCACGATCTGAAGCAGGTTCCCGCCAAGGCTGTTGACTGTCTGGAAGATGGTTGGAACGCCTATGAGGAGTGTCAGCGCGGATGTGGCTACACCACCAAGGAGATCATTAAGGCTACCGGCAGTCATACGCCTGTAACCGATCCCCGTGTAGAGCCCACCTACTCCACCGAGGGTAAGACTGAAGGCTCTCACTGCTCTGTCTGCGGCACTGTACTTGTTGCACAGGAAACCATTCCTGTTAAGTCGCTGCTGTGGCTGTGGATCCTGATCGCCGTTGTTGTAGTTGCTGCTGCTGGTGTTGTTGTTTACTTCTTCGTATACAAGAAGCAGGCACAGACCAAGCACATCGGCCGCCCCGGCTCTCAGAAATAATCAATCATAAACCCACAGGGTATATCCCTGTGGGTTTTTTGTATATAGCGCCCCTGTCTGTCCCTCTATCTTTCATTCGTAGGGGAGGGCACTATCCTCCCGCAAAGCAGGCCGACCGAGGACGTTGGCCCCTACGAGCAACGGCCGCACCGTCCCCCATTAACCCGTCATCCGTAGGGGAGGGGTAGCGTAGCGGCGCGAGGGTCTTGAATGATAGCCCGGCGGGCTGTCAGACCCCGAGCGGCTGGGGTTCCCCGAAGCGAGCTTGTCGAGCTTTGGGGGGCCGCAGCGATACCGAGCCACAGCGAGAATTGCTCCTCCCGCACCGATTTTTTTGTTTCTGTCATCCTGAATGAAGTGAAGCGCCGCGAGGAGACCCTTTTGGAGGAGATCTTTTCGCCGCTCTTTTCTACCTGTCATCCTGAGCCGTTAGGCGAAGGATCCTTTCGCCGTTAGGCGAAACAGGTGACATGACAATAGGAATTCCTCGCTTCACTCGGAAAGATTCTTCGCTCGCTTCGCTCACTCAGAATGACAGAAAATGAAAGCCGCTCGCTCTGATCACCAAAAAACAGGAAGTAGAGGCCGCTCGCTTTGCTCACGCAGAATGGCAGAAAATGAAGGTCGCCCACTTTGTTCCCTCAGAATGACGGTAGGTGGAGATTGCTTGCTTCGCTCCATTCGTTTCTACTTTTTTCCAGCATGCGCAGCTGTGGTAAAACAAAAACCCGCGCGGCTATGCCGCGCGGGAAACGTTTGTTTTTTACGGGGGAAGCCTATACGGCATTCGCCTGTGTATGCGTGATTGCATTCTGGGAAACGTTTGTTTTTTACATGGGATGCCCATATGGTATTTGCTTGTGCTTACGTGATTGCATCCCTGGGAATCCCTCTGTTTTTACGCAGAGTGGGTGCGACAGCCGGTGCTTTCTCGCCCGCGCGGGTGGCTCTGGGTGCGGCCCCGGGCGTGGTAAAAATTATTCCTGCGCCTCAGCTGCGCTCTTGGCGGCAGCGGAGCCGGCGATCGCGCCGGAGATCAGCGAGGTAATATCGATCCCGGTAGATTCCTTCACGCCCTCCATGATCTGGTTGGCAGAGGTCATCACGTCGCGTACAACCTTGGTCGAATTGCCATCGCCGTACATAACGATCTTGTCCGTCTGTGCCAGCGGTGCGGCGGCATTCTTAACCACCTCAGGCAGCGCGGAGAGGTACATTTCCAGCACGGACGCTTCGCCCATCTTCTTCTGCGCCTCGGCCTTCTTTTCGATGGCCTCTGCCTCGGCCAAGCCCTTGGCGCGAATACCCTCGGCCTCCTGCTCCATGGCGTAGCGGTTGGCTTCGGCAGCGGCACGGCGTGCTTCTGCCTCCTTCACAGCCTGGTACATCTCGGCCTCGGCGGCCTCCTGAATCTCGTAACGGCGTGCTTCGGCCTCCTTCTGACGCTTGATCAGCTGTGCCTCGGCCTCCTTTTCGGTCTTGTACTTCATGGCATCCGCCTGCTTGCGTACCTCGGCATCCAGCTGGCGTTCCTTGAGCGCGATCTCCTTTTCGGCCAGCTCGGCTTCCTTTTCCTTGCGCGCGATATCGGCGTTCGTGCGTGCAACCTCAATGGTGCGGCGCTGATTCTCTTCCTGGATCGAGTAAGCGGCATCTGCCTCGGCGCGCTTGGTATCGGCCAGCACCTTCATGTCTGCCTGGCGAACCGAAAGCTCGGCATTCTGCTCGGCGATCTTCTTTTCAGCCTCGACCTTCACGGCGTTAGCCTCCTCCTGCGCGTTTGCCGTAGCGATGGCAATATCACGCTGGGCATTGGCCTTGGCAATCTGCGCCGTCTTACGGATCTGCTCCACGTTGTCGATACCCATGTTTTCAATGGTACCGGCACCGTCCTTGAAATTCTGAATGTTGAAGTTTACCACCTCAATACCCAGCTTCTCCATGTCCGGTACAACGTTTTCAGTGATCTTCTTGGCAACGCCTTGGCGGTCCTGCACCATTTCCTTTAAGCCGACCGAGCCAACGATCTCGCGCATGTTACCCTCCAGCACCTGGGTAACCAGGCTGGTCAGGTCATTCTGGCGCATGCCCAGCAGCGATTCAGCCGCGCGGGCAAGCAGCTCTGGGTCAGAGGAGATCTTAATGTTGGCAACACCGTCTACCGACACGTTGATGAACTCGCTGGTCGGAACGGCCTCGGTGGTCTTAACATCTACTTGCATGACCTTTAAGGACAGGCGGTCTACCCGCTCGAAGAACGGTACGTGCCAGCCGGCACGGCCGATCAGAATACGGCGCGTCTTTTTGATGCCGGAAATAATGTAGGCAGTATCCGGCGGTGCCTTCAGGTAGCCCGCAACGAAGATCAGCAGGATCAAGGCGGCTACGGCAAGTGCAGCAACAACAATGGGTGGCATAGGGGTTCCTCCTTTAATAAAATATTTTTTTCGGTTTGCGCAAACCTGTAGAAAGGGAAACCTGGTACAAAAAAAGACCTTACACATCGCCGCAGCATGCGTAAAGTCTCGTTCATTTACCAGGATACACACCCAGCCGAACTCATGTGAGTTGTTATGACGACTGGATGAACGGCGCAAGCGCCGCGAACTACTCCCTTTGTACGAGTATATGATAGCATACTGTTGCGCGTTTGTCAAGGGGTTTTTCCAAAAATCCCCAAAATTTTTACAGGCTTCGGTCGCAGCAGGCCCGCCAGGCGAAGGCAAGCGCACGGTGACGCTTGCCGCCCGGCCATCATCGTTTCTAAAAAAGTGAAATGATGTTATGAAAATTATAGCATAGTCCTATCAAAAAAGCAAGTTAAATTTACTTTTTTCTTTTCAAAAAGTATCAAAGCATATGCGCACGCACGGTGCCCTGGTATTCATCTAAAAATGCCTCTGCGTGCTTTTCCATGTGCAGCGTGGCGCTACCGTCCTTGGCGAAGTGGAAAATAAACGTCAGGTTGCCAAAGTAGCGGTCAATGATCTGTGCCCGGAGAAGCAGCTTGCGCTCCTCGATCCAGCCGGCCGAGACGGCACAATCGTAGAGAAAGCCGTTTGTCGTCCGTTCACCGCCTACACCGTCAGAATACCCCTCTTGTGGAAACTTGCCAAACCAGTTCTCACCAAAAAAGAAGGGTAGCTCCTTACGCCCCTGCATGTTTTCATAGGCGAACAGGCCGCCCCCCTCGCGGAAGCGGAAGGCAAAGCGGATCAGCCCGACCGCATTTCCCTCGCAGGCAAACTCCTTGCCGCTGATCTCCTTGGCCGTGTCGCTTTCGTGGGCGCCGTCTGCTGCCGCCAGCCTGAGACGACTGCTGTAGGCGGCAAGAGAGGCATTGGCTACCTCGTCTGCCGGTAGTGGGGCGTGCCCGATCTCGTCTAAGATCAGTTCCTCAAACAGGGCGAAAAGCAGTGCCGCCGCGCCGGGATTGCCTTGGTTATCCCCGGTGCAGACCAGAGTCACGTCCTTGTCCGGCCGGTAGATGGTAAATTGGCCGCCCATACCGTTGAAGGCCCAGCCGCCACCGCGCGTGTGCCAGATCTGGTAGCCGTAGCCCTGCGAATGGTAATCAGCAAAGCCGTAGGTGTGATTCGAGACCTGCTTGGCCGTGGCCGCCGCCAAATAGGCAGGCGGGATCAGCTGCTTGCCCTCGTGCATGCCGCCCTCTGCCAGCAGCCGCGCAAACGAAAGCATATCCCGGCTGGTGCAGACCAGGGCAGAGTCGCCCCAGGAATCCCCGTTCGGCGTTTTGAGAATGGTGGCGGTGCGGAAGGTGCCAAGATGCGAGAAGATGCGCTCGTAAAGGAAATCAAAGAGCGATTGACCGGCAAGCTTCTCCACCAGCGAGGAAAGCACCTGCGAGCCGGCGGAATCATATTCCCACAGACTACCCGGCTGGCGCAGTATGCTGCTGGCGTTCAGGTATTCGTGCGTGCGGTCGGGGTCGGCGGTGGCGAACCAGAAGGGTGTGCGGCAGGCAGTCTCCATGGTCAGCATGTGGCGAATGGTCTGCTTGCCAAGCTCGGCCGGGATCTCACGCTCTAGCTTCTCGGGAAAGTGCGAGACGATCGTATCATCCAGCGAGAGCTTGTGATCAGCCTCTAAAAGGCCGATCGCGATGCCCACGTAGCTCTTGGTCTCGGAGTACATGCGGTGGCAAAAATTTGCGTCAAAGGGCGCCCAGTAGTGCTCGGCAAACAGCCCGTTGCCCTTGGCCAGCAGCAGCGAGTGCATGACCAGGCCATGGCGCTCTAACGCGCGCAGAAATTTTTCTACCCGGCTTGCCGGAATGCCGGCCTGCTCAGGGGTGATGGTGTGAAGCATGAGAAATCCTCCTAATTATGATCATCGCTTGTGATGCGGCATAGCTCCCTAGCAATGGCGGCGGGCAGGTCAGAGGGGAGCAGACCGTAGGCTGAATCGCGCGCGGCCAGACGCTCGCCGGCCAGACCGTGTAGGTAAGCGCCGGCAAGGGCCGCCTCAGCCGGGGCCATGCCGCCGGCCATAAGACCGGTGATCACGCCGGCCAGCACGTCGCCGCTTCCACCCTTAGCCAGGGCGGGCGAGCCGCTGGGGTTCACGGTGGCTTCCCCCGCCGGCGTGGCGATCACCGTGCCATGCCCCTTTAATAATAGAATGCAGCCGCTCTGCCCCGCAAACGCGGTGGCGTGGCACGCGCGGTTCTTTTGTATCTCTTCCACCGGCAGGCCGCTCAGGCGCGAAAATTCGGTGGGGTGCGGGGTCAGGATCACCGGCCGCACCGCCTGCGATAGGAAGGAAGCGGGGGATGCCGCGTGGTCGGCAAGCATGTTCAGCGCATCGGCATCCAGCACCAGTGGCAGGCCTGGCTTGCTAAGCAGGGAAAGCAGCGCCTCGCAAAAGGCGGCTGCCTCGCTCCCCGTGCCGCGCCCAAGGCCACAGCCGATGAGAATGGCGCCGCGCCGACCGCCAAGACGGTCGGCCCCGGCTAAGGCGGCCGGTTCCTTGCCGAGTGGTGCGATCGGGTGGCAGACCACCTCCGGCAGGCGTATACGTACCGGCGCCAGCGCCTCCTCCGGTGCCAGCAGGTGGGTGATGCCGGCCCCGGCGCGCAGGGCGCCCATGGCGGCCAGGCAGGCCGCCCCGGTATAGGTGCGTGAGCCGCAATAGAGCAGGGCATTGCCGTAGCTGCCCTTGTGGCTATCAGGCAGGCGTGGAGGCAGCGAGGCGCGCAGGCGCGCCTCTACCGCGGTTTTGGTAGGGGTGAAAGACTGCATAAGATTCTCCTTTTTTGCGGCACGCGCGAAGAATGTCGGGAACTTTTTCACAAAAATATCTTTACAATGGGGTCAAAATATGGTATAATGAACAAAAACGATGACCATCATCATAGAAGGAGGATGCCATGTCTCATCATTTAATCGTTACTATCGCCCGCCAGTACGGCAGCGGCGGCCGTGAGATCGGCGAAAAGGTTGCCGAGCTGCTTGGCTGCAAGACCTATGACCGCGAGCTGATCACCATGTCGGCCGAGCGCGGCAACATGAGCGAGGATGCTTTGCACCGCGTGGATGAGGTGGCCGCCGGTAGCCTGCTGTATACCCTGGCTATGGGTTCAAACTCCTACGGGCTCCATTCGCCACTTTCTTACCACTTGCCGATCAATGACAAGCTGTTTTACCTGCAGTCTGACCTCATCCGGCACCTGGCCGAGGAGGGGGATGCCGTGTTTATCGGCCGCTGTGCCGATTACGTGCTGCGCGACCACCCCTGCACGCTGCGCGTGTTCGTTTATGCCAATGACGAGTGCCGTATTGACCGGATCATGAAGCGGCATGACCTGCCGCGTAACAAGGCGGTGGATATGATGAACAAGGTCGACCATCGCCGGTCTACCTATTATAATTTCTATACCGGGCAAAAATGGGGCAAGTATGATCACTATGCCCTGGCCATCAATTCCTCGGTCTTAGGGGTCGAGGATACGGCAAAAATGATAGCGGATATCGCTCTTTCCATGAAATATCGCTTAGAGCAGCGAGAAACACCATAAACGATGGCAGGAAAAAGCACCGCCCAGGTGCTTTTTTCTCTATTATAACGAAAAGGTAGAGCCTTGTCAATGGTGCGCCCCGGCAAATTCTCAAAATAGGATTGCAAAGCGCGGGGGAACGTGCTATGATAAGAAAAACACCGATCAAAGGGGAAGGATCATGAGATTACAGGAATCGGGAGAGATGTATTTAGAGACTATATACCTGCTTTCCCGCCAAAATCCCGGCGTGCGCGCCATCGACGTGGGGGAGCATATGGGCTATTCTAAGCCCTCGGTCAGCCGCGCCATGGGTCTTTTGCGCCAGGGGGGCTATATCACGGTGGATGAGGGCGGCTTCATCATGCTGACAGAGGCCGGGCGCGAGATCGGCGAAAAGATCTACGAGCGGCATACCCTGCTCAGCGCCTTTCTTGCGCATATCGGTGTCGATGCAGAAACAGCAGCCGAGGATGCTTGCCGCATCGAGCATGCCATCAGCGACACCTCGTTTGAGGCGATCAAGCGCTACGCCGAACAGCATATGTAAAAACCGGGTGCGGCAATTTCTTTGCCGCACCCACGTCTTTTCTGCGTCTTGTCTTGACTTTTTTTCAGGATAATGATACAATAAGAGTAATTGATATGATATGAAGGGGGATTTTATGAAAAATCACCGCCGTCGCCTTTTGTCTTTGCTGTTAGCGGCCCTTATGCTGCTTTCTTCGTTGTTATATGCGCTTCCCGTCATGGCCTCGCCCGGCGTACCGATGAATGACGTTACGCTGCTGCCGGCGCCCTTGCCTGAGGAGGGTGAGACCCTTGTCAGCGGCTACGCGGATAACAAGCTGCAGTTTGATAGTGCCAAGCGCTCAATCACCTACGTGGGCGGTTGGAGCATCGGCTACCTAAGCGCCACCGGCTACCAGCATTTTACGCACGTCAATTCCTCCAGCAACACCTGGCTGACCAAGGATACCGGCGACCAATGGCAATCCCCGGCTGGCACGGTCGAGCGGGGCAGCATGAACATGCGCGCCGCCGGTGGCGTGGGCTACGCCACCGTCATTGGCTTTACCGCGCCGCTTAGCGGCAGCGTTTCCTTTTCGCTTGATAGCTACAAGCCGGTAGCCGGCGATTCCTTTGCCGTGTTCGTTGGCAAGCGCATGGCCTTTCCCACGGCGGGGATCGATTTTGCCGCCGCAGAGGATAAGGCGCTTTGGTACACCATAACGGCCGAAACCGATGCCGCCACCCTCAACCGCGCGCTGGATGCCGTGCTGGCTGTTGTTGAGGAGGGGGAAACAATCTCCTTTGCCTTCCGCACGGGCGGTGGCGGCGGTTATAGCGTTGCCTACCCGCGTGTGACCTACCGCACCATGAGCGCTAAGGCCATCAGCACCTCGCGCATCAATTTCCAGGGCGTGAATTTCCCCACCTATGCTGGCTCAAGCGGCACCTATTCCCTGCGTGACAACCTGGGCGGCGGCTGGTCGCTTGGCTCCTACACGCGTGATTTCACGGTCGAACGAGCCCACTTCTCTCAAATAGATGCTACCTTCTGTATTCTGAACAACGGTGGCACCGACCAATGGAGCTACGGCGGCCTGTACCTGCAAAACGGCGTGCTGATCACCGCCACCGGCACCGTGACCACCTTTACCTACGAGGCACCGGCCACCGGCCGCGCAAATATCCGCGTAGGCAATATCACCGCTACCCAGAGCGCAGATGGGCAGGACATTCTGTTCTGCATCCTCTATAACGGAAAGATGATCTGGCCTGCCGTGGGCGGCAGCCTGACCAATTACGACCATTGGTACAACCTAACGGCTGAGGGCGCCTCTGTCAGTGGCGATAGCATGCTCTCCTCCTCGCTGCAGGACGTGCGCCTGCATACGGGTGACCGGGTGCAGTACTGCTTTGTGGCTCGTGCCGGCCATAGCATGAGCACCAAGGATATCGATCTTTCCGTGGCCTATACCTTTATTGATTCCTCTATGCCTAAGGTAGATGCCATTGGCACCAGCCTGGCAGAAAACTACCCTGTGCTGCGTGCCCCGGCTGAGGGCGGCGGCCTGCTTGCCTGGCGGGGGCGCTGGCAGTATGCCACCGCGCCGCAGGGCACAACCGATTACGCGCTGCTGAAAAATAGCGATGCCGCGGGCAATCTGCTGCCCGGTACGGAAAAAAGCGAGGGCCACGTGGCCACCACCTACCAGGGTGGGGCGGCGGCCGGTCTTTGTCCGGGCAGCCTGTACGATACGGCGATTCTGTATACCGCCCGCTATAGCGGTAGCGTAACGCTTTCCCTGGGCATTACCGATACGTCAAGTGCCGAGCGCTATACCGTGCAGCTTTATCAAAACGGGGCAAGTACCCCGTACATGGCCACCGGCACAGCGGCCGAGCTGGCCGGCACAGTATTCCCCTTTGGCCTGAAGGGGGGCGACGTGATCGCCATTCACCTCTCCCGTCCAGAGGGCGAGAGCGGTAGCGCGCCGCTTTTTATGGCGCCCACGCTCAGCTACCGGTCGCTTGATGATAAAATTGCCATCACCGGTGCCAGCATGGCGCTTTCCTCTGATCTTGGCGTGCGCTTCTACACGGCAGCTGCCGTTTCGTACATCGAATCTATCGGAAATGGCCTGCTGCTCTGGCGTGAGGGCCAAACGCGCGAGGATGCGATTGACCTGCAGACTGAGCCGAATGATAACAACACCTGCACCTATTCCTACACCGACCTCTCGCCTAAGGAGATGGGGGATACCCTGTACCTATGCCCCTACCTGATCATGGCAGACGGCACCCGGGTCGAGGGCGAGGTAACGCGCTTCTCGATCTTTGATTATGCCACCGCGCTCTACGGTGAAAACAGCCTGCGCAACCGCATGCTGACCGATATGCTGAACTTCGGCGCGGCCGCGCAGGCCTACTTCGCCTACCGCACCGAGGCGCCGGTTACCGATCGCCTGAGTGACGCGCAGCTTGCCTGCGGCACAACGGGCGGCCAGCTCTTTACCGGCTGCAAGAGCCTGAGCGAGGCGGATGAAAGCACCATCCTCACCCACATCGAGGCCATCAGCCTGGTGCTGGATGGCGGCATTTCCTTCCGCATCTACGGCAATGCGGATTATGATGAAAAAGAAGAGACTAGCCTCTTCTTAGAGCTTTCCACCACGCCCGATTTCAAAAATGCCACAGCCATTCGCATGAAAAAGGCCGTCTGCCAGACCGGCATGATCCCGGTTGGTAACGTAGGGCGCACCTATTATATGCGCCTGCGCACCGCCGCCTACGGCCGCAATCGTTATAGCCAAACGCTGACCTACAGCATCGAAAGCTATATCGCCAACACCTCCGTGGCGGCAGATACGCTGCAAATCACCCTGAACGAGGCTCTGCTTGCCTATGGTAATAGCGCCCGCGCCTACGCCTACGAGCGTGAGCTGGCCGAGCGCGGCCTGTAACCGTAGCAACCGGTCTTGTATTTCGGCCGAAGCTGCGATCATGTCGAAAAAAAGGAGTCTGCTATGTGTCAATCAGATAAGAAAGAAACGCTTCGTTTTACCGTGTTTGCCGACCTGCATTATAAAAAGGACGTATATATTGCTGCCGTTTCTGATCTTGAGGCGGTCTTGCAGCGGGCAGACCGCTGCAAAGCGGCCTTTGTCATACACCTGGGCGATTTTAGTAATGATTATATCCATTCCCCCGAGATCACGCAGGCGTATTTAGAAAACCCCTATGGGCTGCCGGTGTACGGCATCTACGGCAATCATGAGCTGGAATGGCAGGGCAACCGTATGGATCTGGTAACCCCCCTGCTGAACAATCGTGCCGTTACGTGGGGCACGGCAGATGGTCAGATCGGCGACGGTAGCATAGGGTATTATTATACCGATATGGGCGCCTTTCGCCTGGTATGTGTCGATACGAACCATTGCCAAGATGTTGCCACCGGGGCATGGTTGCACTATCCCTCCGGCTCAGAGGGTAGCGTGCCCGGCGCGCGGAATGGCCATTCCCTGGACCCCGTGCAGCTTTCGTGGCTGGATGGCGTGCTGACGGATGCAGCCGCCAAGGGGCTGCATTGCTTGGTCTTCTCACACGCCGGATTTTGTGATGCGTGGAGTGCCTCGCCCTCTGCCGGGCAGGTACGAGCCCTGTTTGACAAGGCAAACAGCTTGACCCCGGGTACCGTGCTGCTGGCCTGCAACGGCCACCTGCATTCTAACCACGCAGTGCGAAAGAACGGCGTGGTGTACGTTGACGTGCATACCGTGCGTAATGCGCTGTGGGTGCCGAATGATCGCGCCTGCGTTCATTATGACAGCACCACCTTTCCCTGTGTAGAGTACGATGAGCAGGGAACGCCGACAGGTCATGTGTGCGACCGCGCCGTAAATACCTTAGGGCAAGCAAAAAACACCTGGTTCAGCGCCCGGCCGCTTTCTGCCATCATTACGGTCAGCACCGATGGCCGTATTGAGATCGAGGGGATAGAGGGCCGCTGGCTGGATGACGTGGTTCCCCCCTTCGACCTGCCGGAAAGCGCTGCCCCGCAGATCACCAGCACCGTATTCGAGGCGCTGTGATCGTTATGCGAGAATAGCCAAGAAGCCTTATGTGAAAGATCCGCAGATGCGTTATGGGTGCCTTGTTGGAAAAATCTTATAAGGGGTATGGGCATAATAGCCCAATGCATTTGTAAAACAAATGTGAAACTGGCCCAAAAAACAGAAGAGAGAGCAACATGGTTAAAAATTGCCGTGAAGCTCTCTCTTTTTTGCTTTATATATGAGTGATATTCTTTGCTTTCGCAAAGAGTGATATTGTCGCACAGCGACAGTGATATTGAAGCCCTTCGGCTTCAGTGATATTCTATTCGCCTAAAGCTCGCGAAGCGAATAACACTCGGCACAAGCCGAATATCACTGCAAAGCAATATCACTCGCCGGGAGGCGAATAGAACTGGCGTGATACTCCGACAAGAGTATCACGCCTATGCATCTACGGGCTTTTTCTCTGTCGGAAACGCTTCCTGCAGGCAGGCAAGAAACGCCCGCGCGGCACGCGAAAGGTAGCCGGCGCGGCGGTAATAGACGTAGGTCTCTCGCATATAGGGGCCGATCTCGCGGCAAGAGACCGTCTCCCGGAATAGCCCCGCCCAAGAGATCGCGGGGTACAGGGCAACGCCCAGCCCCATCTCTACGTAGCGGCGAATGTATAGCGGATCGTCACATTCAATGGCAATATGCGGCGAAAAGCCGGCCGCCTCGCATAGCCGCGTGGTCAGCCGCCGCAGGCTGCTGCCCTCCTGCATGGCGATAAAGCGCGCCTCGCGCAGGTCGGCCAGGCATGTGACCTCGCCCGTGAAGGGGTAGTTCTTGGCCGCCGCCAGCAGGATCTGCTCGCGTACCAGCAGCTGCCGCTCGTAGGCACCGTCATCCGCCAGCCCGTCGGTGATCAGCAGGTCATAGTGCTCCGGCGCGGCCGGGTCACGGTGGCAGAGAGAAAAGGAGATGCCCGGGTGCGCCCGCTTGCACGCCTCAATGGCGCGCGCCACCTGCGCCCGGTTGCAGCCCACAAAAAGCCGCACCTCGCCGCTGAGCGTCTCCTCCCGGTCAGAGAGGATGCGCCTTGCCTCGGCCAGCTCGTCAAGCGCGCGGCGCGCCTTGTCATACAAAATGCGCCCGGCCGGGTTCAGCGAAACGCGGTTGCCGTGCCGGTCAAAGAGTGGGGTGCCCAGCTCGTGCTCCAGCCGCCGGATCACCTGCGAAATGCTTGAGGTCGGCACCAAGAAGCTTGCCGCCGTGCGTGAAAAATTCTCGCGCTCTGCTGCGTCACAAAAATAAGTCAGCTGTAAAAGATCCATATCGGCCTCGTTTGTTTTTTCTTTCAGTATAGCAAAAAATAGGTTAACTGTCAAGTGAATGTCAGAATATGCTCTTTCATTCTTGACATAACAAGCATCCTCGGTTACAATGAAAGAAAACCCCTAAAAAGGAGAACAGACATGGCTGAAATTCTTGAAATCGCAATGGTGCTTTGCTTTGGCGCCTCTTGGCCGATGAACGTGCTAAAATCCTTTCGCGCCCGCTCAACCAAGGGCAAAAGCCTGGCCTTCCTCTGCCTCATCTTTATCGGCTACATTGCCGGCATCGCCTCTAAGCTGCTCAACGAGGCCTACATGGCCGAGTTTGCCGCAAAGTGGTACGTGCTCTTCTTCTACGTGCTCAATTTCTTGATGGTGGGGGCCGACCTGGTGCTCTACGTGCGTAATTACCGCCTGGATAAGGCACGGGAGGTCGAGGCATGAGAGAGTATCTTGACCTGTTTTATACCGCGGCGCAAAACCCGACGCAGATGCTTGACCTGCTGCTGCCCGATGGTGATGAATTTCCGATTTTCGTTTATTTCCACGGTGGCGGGCTAGAGGCCGGAAGTCGCAAGGATTGCCGCCTGCCGGCAGACTATCTGTGCGCGCACGGCGTGGCGGTGGCGCTGGTTGATTATCGGATGTACCCCGAGGCAGCCTACCCCGACTTCCTGCGTGACGGCGCGGCGGCGGTTGCCTGGGTGAAAAAGCACATTGGCGAATACGGCAGGTGCGGGCGGATCTACGTGGGCGGCGGCTCGGCCGGTGCGTATATGAGCATGATGCTCTGCTTTGACGATAAATATCTCGCCCCCTACGGCATTCATCCAACCGATATTGCTGGCTTTGTGCATGATGGCGGTCAGCCCACCGCGCACTTTAACGTGCTGCGCGAGCGCGGGCTGGACACGCGCCGCGTGATCGTGGATGAAAGCGCCCCGCTCTATTACGTGGGGCTTGCGAGGGAATACGCGCCCATGCTGTTCCTGATCTCGGATCACGATATGGAATGCCGGCATGAGCAGACCGAGCTGCTGCGCGCCGCGCTGCGGCATTTCCGGTATGATCAGGGCAAGATCGAGTATCGTCTGCTGCCCGGCACACACGGCTCATATTTTAACGAGATCGACAAAAACGGCGAAAGCGTGTTCGGGCGCGAGACGCTTCGCTTTATCCGCGCAAGGGGGATGTAAGTTTTTCATCCTTGATTGACAAATCGTCACGCCTGTGCTACAATAGGGGCAGATATTCCAAAAAAGGAGAGACGATATGCAAAAGCCGATCATAGAAAGAAACCGCAAGGCCGGCGAGGCCGTAGTGGCCGCGCTGCGCGCTCGCCGCTTTGATGCCCATTACTGCGCCACCATGGAGGAGGCGCTGACCCTTGCCGAGGGGATGATCCCCACCGCCGCCAGCGTGACCTTTGGCGGCTCGATGACCGTGTCGGATAGCGGCCTGGTCGACCGCCTGGCAGCCAAGGGCTGCGCCATCTTTGACCGTGGCAGCGTACCGGCCGAGCAGCGTGCAAGGTTCGTAGAGGAGCACTTTTTCTCAGATTGGTTCCTTGGCTCTGTCAACGCCATGAGCGAGGAGGGCGTCTTGTATAATATGGATGGCAACGGCAACCGCGTGGCCTCGTATATCTACGGCCCCAAAAACGTGCTGCTGCTGGTAGGCATGAACAAGGTGGTCAAGGGCGAGGAGGCTGCCATTGCCCGTGTGCGCGGCCTGGCCGCACCCACCAATGCCCAGCGCTTTGCCATCGATACCCCCTGTAAAAAGACTGGCCTGTGTGCCGATTGCAAATCGCCCGATTGCATCTGCGCTACCATGACCACCATGCGCGTTTGCCGCCCGGCCGGCCGCATCCGTGTGATCCTGGTTGGCGAGGACTGGGGCTATTAACGAAAAAAGCCGTTTGGAAAATTTTCCAAACGGCTTTTTTGCGCCGCTTTTTCTGTTGCAAAGCGCGCGTATCTGTGGTATACTGAAAGAAAACTACATAAACGGAGGAAGACCAGAATATGGCTTACATAGCAAACGAGGGCCGCTACGCGGGCATGACCTATCGCCCTGCTGGCAAAAGCGGACTGTGCCTGCCTGCCGTCTCGCTCGGCCTTTGGCACAATTTTGGCAACACCGGCTGCTACGAGACCATGCGCGCCATGTGCGAGACCGCCTTTGACGGCGGCATCACCCACTTTGACCTGGCCAATAACTACGGCCCGCCCGCCGGCAGCGCCGAGGAAAACTTTGGCCGCCTGCTGCGCGAGGAGCTGCATGCCTACCGCGACGAGATGATCATCAGCACCAAGGCCGGCTACGATATGTGGCCTGGCCCGTACGGCAACGGCGGCAGCCGCAAGTATCTGCTGGCCAGCTTAGACCAGAGCCTGAAGCGCATGGGGCTTGCCTACGTGGATATCTTTTACCACCACCGCATGACGCCCGATACGCCGCTGGAGGAGAGCATGGAGGCGCTTAACCAGGCCGTTAAAAGCGGCAAGGCGCTGTATGCCTGCCTTTCCAACTATGATGGCGAGACGATGAAAAAGGCCGCCGCCATCCTGCGTGAGCTGCGCTGCCCCTTCATTATCAACCAGAACAGCTATTCCATTCTCAACCGTGGCCCGGTCAACAACGGCCTGCTGGATGCCGCCCGGGGAGAGGGGAAGGGGGTCATCATCTTCAGCCCGCTTGCCCAGGGTCTGCTGACCGATCGGTATAAGGACGGCATCCCGGCCGATAGCCGCATCCGCACCGATGGACGCTTCTTAAAGGAAAGCGCCATTACCGCCACCATGCTGGATAAGCTGGCCCGCCTGCGCGAGATCGCTGCCGGGCGTGGGCAAACGCTTTCGCAAATGGCGCTGGCCTGGGTCTATGCCCACCCGGCCGTGACCAGCGTGCTGATCGGCGCCTCGAAGCCCGCGCAGATCAAGGAAAACATCGGCATGCTGCAAAACACCGCATTCAGCGAGGAGGAGCGGCGCCTGATCGACGAGATCGCGCTGGGCTGATGCGTTGCCGCGAGAAGAAGTGGGGCAATTTATCCGTCGTTAGCATGGCCGAACAAAAAGGATTTGACGAGGCAAGGTTACTATGGAGATCATGATTGAAAAAGCCGCTCCAAAAGATGCGGATGCGCTGCTGCAGTATCTTAAACAGATAGGTGCAGAAACAGATAATTTAACGTTCGGTGCAGAAGGACTGCCGATTACAGCCGAAGCAGAAGCAGCATACCTTCGTCAAATTGAAAACTCTCATGATGAAATTATGCTTGTCGCAAAAGAAAATGGAAAAATCGTTGGCAGCGCAAGTTTAAGCCGCTTGCCTCGCCGCATGAAGCACCGGGGAGAGTTTGGTGTATCTGTTCTGAAGGAGTTTTGGAACAAAGGCATCGGAAGTCGGTTGTTACTTGAAATCATCCATTTTGCGAAAGAACATTCGTTTGAGGTCATTGATCTGCAGGTTCGCAGTGACAATTTGTCGGCCATCCATTTATATGAAAGATTTGGCTTTAGAAAAATAGGAATGCACCCGGCTTTTTATAAAATCGGTAGTGAAGAAGTATCTTTTGATTATATGTGTTTAAGAATACCGTAAATCAATGATCAAGCTGCTGAGAAACAGGTCGCCGTAAAAGCCTCCCTTGTGTAAAGGGAGGTGGCTCGCGCAGCGAGACGGAGGGATTGTAAAAGGTTAGATTATCGCTCAAAACAATCCCTCAGCCGCCTTCGGCGTCAGCTCCCTTTACACAAGGGAGCCTTTGGTTTGTGCAAGCCGTTTATTTGCAAATAGACGGAAATTGGGTTGTAGTCTTTAATTAAGGCATACGAAGCGTTATATATGTGGTCGCAAACGCAGAACACGGCATACCTCTGTCGAGGTATGCCGTGTTTTTTAAGAAGTGTTCTTTAGGGCAGCGCTCTGCTTTCTGTCCGTTTTCAGTTAGCTTGGTAGCCTTGCCTGTATGGTGGCCACGTCCGCCTCGCGCGCGGGTGTGTTGTTTTCTACGCACACCGCGGCAGCAATACCGGCCGCTTGGCCGGTGATATAGCAGCAGGGGATCACCCGTGTGGAGGCCTGCATGGCTCTATCCGTGCCGATGCACCGCCCGGCTACCAGCAGGTTGTCTACCCCCTTGGGCACCAGGCAGCGGTAGGGGATGCTGTAGGTCTCGCCATCCTCGTGCCGCAGAGAGATCGCCTTAGAAAAGCCCACCACGCCGGCCTTGTCCGGCGTCATGGGGTGAATATCCACCGGGTAGGAATAGCGGCCGATCTCGTCAGCAAAGGGCTCTTTCGCAAAAAAACTGTCCATGGTCAGCGTATATTCACAGACGATCCGCCTGGATTCGCGTATGCCGATAAAATCAGCACTCTTGATCAGCACGGCGTTCTCGCAGCCGGGCACGTAGCCCTTGTAGTAGCTTTCGTATTCCGAAAGAATACGCCGCCCCTCCAGCATCGCGCGGGAAAGGCTGCGAATGTCGCGGTCATCCACGCCAAAGCAATGCCCCACATTGCCGCCGCCCACACCTACCTCCCGGTAGTTGCGCTTGATGCCGGGCAGCACCTTGTCATACTGCGAGAAAATGCCGTCTGCGTAGGCCTGATCGTAATGCAGCCAGTCGATCGGCTTTCTTGAAAAATCAACGCCGCCCCACAGGCTGCAAATGGTGGCGCTCATGGTTCGGCCCTCTTCATCCCCATACGCATAGGCAGCACCCGCCAGGCTGGAGAGAAGACCGGTGCCGGTCGCATCAATAAAGAAATCCCCACGGATGGCGCACGGGCCGCTCGGGCCGGAAAGGATAGCGTGGCTGATCCTTCCGTTTTCCTTCAGCACGTCACTTAGGCGGGTGTAGAACAGCACGTCTACGCCGGCCTCGGTCACCATATCGTCATAGACCCGCTTCAGCGCCTCGTAGCGCACGTTAAACCACGCGCGCTTTTCGGTGATGCGCAGACCCAGCCGGTCAAACACCTCCTGCCCGAACCCACGAGAAACGAAGTGCTCGCCATCATCAAAATTCATCAGCTCGGCCACCATGCAAAGCGCGCTGGAGCCGCCTAAGGCGCCGCTCTGCTCTAAAAGGATCACGCGCTTTTTCTGCCGCGCGGCCATCACCGCCGCCGCAACGCCGGCCGGGCCACCGCCAACCACGATGATCTCGCCCTCGGCGTAGACCGGCATCTCTCTTTGATAGGGTATCTTTTCCATCGCGTTACACCAGGCGGAAGATGCAGCCGGGGTCGGCCAGGTCGTGCAGGGCAGCCCCCGCCAGGCCTAAGGCGTGGATCAGCTCGCCGCTCAGGGTCAGGCGGTTGCCCTCGATGTGCACGCCCTCACGCCCACTAAGCTCCTCCTGGTCATCCAGCAGCAGGTCACCGCCATATAGGCGCATCCCCTCAATGCATCGGTCAAAGGTAAGCATCAGGCTCTTGTATTCGCCAAACACGCCAAAGCATTTGTCGCAAGACAGGCCGCTTGCCTCAATATCCACCGCTGGGGTGGTGCAGTTCATCACGCCGTCTATCGTGCGGGGCAGGGTGGCAATGGTGTACACGCCGCTCTTTCGGTTGATCGAGGCAACCACGTAGGGCTGGTACTGCTTTTCATAAACGCAGCCCACCTCCTTGATCTGCGGCAGCGGCGCGTTGCGCGCCACGATCTGCGGTGCGCTCTGGCAAATGGTCTTGTTCAGGTAATCGCTCTTGGTATAGGGGTAGGGCTCCTTGCGGTAGGTCCAGGTGTCCTCTAACCATGCATCGCTGCCTACCGTCTCGCCCTTGCGGTAGGGCATGGCCGGCGCCAGGCGCTGCCAGCGCAGGGCACGCTGATAGTGGTCAAAGCTGTGAAAATCCGATTTCAGCATCTCCCCACGCGAAATGCCGTTTTCCATGTTCTCAGGCAGCATGCAGATCACGCTGCCGCGCAGCAGGGGGTGCGACATAATGCCCATGGTGCAGCCCAGCGCCGCCGCCAGATAGGGCTCCTCGCCCACGTTGATGATGCCGGCGCAGTTATACTGCATCTCGCAATCCAGGGTCAGCATGGTGTAGGCGCGGCGTAGCGAGGTCACCGCGTTGAATTCAAACTTCACGTCATAGCAGCGGAACACGTCGGATACGCTTAGCACCTCGGCAAGCATCCTGCTATCCGAGCCGGGGTTGTAGAACATACCGTCAATGGTGGCGTGCTCTACTTGAATTTCGGGGGCGTATTCCTTGATCACCTCGGTTAGCACCCGGCGGTAGGAGGGGTCGCTTTCATGAAAGCCCCAGTCTACCTTGATGTAGGCAATGCCGGCCTCGTGCAGCCACTTCGCACGCTCGATCCAGTATTCGCGAAAGGTCTGGTGGTCAAAGAGGGCGTTGGGTCTCTCGCCCACACAGCTCATTGGTACCCACAGACCTGTGCCCGCATAGCCAAGGGCTTTTACGCGCTCGTTCAGCAGGCGCAGGTTTTCTGCCGGGGTCCTTCCGCCGTAGGGAAAGCGCTCCTCGCTTAGCTCCAGCGAGCCAAAAATGTGGTAGCTGCCCTGATAGGGCACGTCCCACCCGTCATCCAGCATAACGTACATATCTCGGCGCACGTCCTGCATATAGCCGGCTACCACGCCCGGCTTGCCGAATAAAAAGGCGTCGCTCAGCATCTCGCGCTGCACGATATCGTGGCTTGGTAGATCGTACTGGCGCATATGGAAAAAGGCGTTGGGCATAAATAACCGCTGGTTGCGCCAAGAGCACCAGTAGTTGCCGGCCATGCTTCCCTCGTTTGGAATCAGCTTCATCGTTCTTCTCCTATCGTTTTTTTGCTTTCATTGTACCATGCACCGCCCACCTTGTCTATTGACAGATGGTGCTTTTATATGGTATAATTTCACTATCGGAGGAAAGAATCTATGAACGGTGTCAGCATAATTTCCGCCCCGCCCGCCGAAAACGGGCAGGCGCTTACGGTATATTCACTCGGCCTTGAAAGCACCGTACCGGGCAAAACGGTCGGCCCCTGCGTGCGTGACCGGTACGTGATCCATTACGTGCTTGGCGGCCACGGCAGCTTTAACGGCACTCCCCTTCAGCGTGGGATGGGCTTCGTCATCTGCCCCGGGCAGCGGCACACCTATATTTCCGATACAAAAGACCCCCTGCAGTATGGCTGGGTCTCCTTTGGTGGCCCCGGGGCCGAGGGGCTTTTGCGCGATGCCGGTATCAAGCCCTGCCAGGCGGTGTTTGCTTGCCCCTGGGTCAAGGCGCTGGACGGGCTGTACGCCACCCTGTGCCGCCCACGGCATGGGGATGCGGATGCTCCCCGGTATTTGGAGGGCTGCTTGTATATCCTGATTTCCTTTCATAACGCGGCCAATCAAGCGCAGCTGCCGCACAACC
Organism: Clostridia bacterium; assembly: GCA_017621755.1. Classification (GTDB taxonomy): domain Bacteria; phylum Bacillota; class Clostridia; order Oscillospirales; family CAG-272; genus UBA1740. The sequence continues at coordinate 11,653 of JAGASL010000058.1, read as the reverse complement.
CTCCAAAAAGCCTGATGCATGAGCACGTAGAGGCCGCCATGCAATACGTCAACGAGCATTATTGCCACCGCCTTTCGATTGCCGAGGTGGCCGGCGCCTGCTACGTCAGTGCCCACTATCTCTCGAATATCTTCAAAAAGGAGCTGGGCATTTCCCCACAGCAATACCTGATCAACCTGCGCATGAAGCGCGCGTGCGAGCTGCTGGCCGGCAGCCGCCTTTCGATCACCGACGTGGCCAATTCGGTCGGCTATGCCGACGTGCTGGCCTTTTCCAAGATCTTTTACAAGGTCTACGGCATGTCGCCCAGCACGTATCGGGCAAGCCTGGCCGAATGAAAAAGCAGAGCGCTGCCATATGGCAGCGCTCTGCTTTTATTCATCAGCCGGGCGCGTTACGTGCGCGGTGATCTCATAGCCAAAGGTCTTTTTGTAGAGATAGCTGACGTAGTTGGGGTCGGCGTAGCCGTAGGCGGCGGCCGCCTCGTACAGGCGCACGCCCCCTTGGCTGATCAGCCTGTGAATATGCTGTAGCTTCACGGTGTTGACGTATTTGATCAGCGATACCCCCTCTGCCCGCTTGAATACGTGGCATAGGTAGCCGGGCGAGACGCCAAGATGGGCGGCCACCTCGCCCTGCGTGATCGGCTGGCTCAAATGGTGGTGGATATATTTTTTCGCCCGCTCCGCCCACAGCGAGGCCTCAGGCTGGCGAAAGGCCTCGCTTTTGCGGTTGCACGCATCAATTTTACAAAGAATATCTAAAAAGCATCCGGCACTTTTGGCAAGCGAGCCGGTATACAGATAGGGGCGATAAACGCAAGCGTCGATCCGCTTGATGATCTCCTCTGTCCCGCGCGAAGCCGGGGTGATCAAGGGTAAAAGCAGACCGCCCGCATGGTCAAGCGGCTCCCATTCCAGCGTGGCGTGCACCGTGTGGTGGGCGTGAAATTGCCCGGTAGAGACGGTGGTTTTTGCATCGTGCGTCAGGCAGATCACATCCCCCTCGTTGGCAATGGCGCGCTCGCCCGCCCGGGTGAGCGCCAGCGCCCCCTTGACGATGTACGCCACCTCGATGCTTTGGTGAGAGAAGGGAAAGCTCGCTTCATAGTGGGGCGCCTCGTGCGCGTGGGCAAACGTGATGCGCGGCATGCTGCCGATCTCGATCGTTTTCATGGCCTGTCTCCTTTGCGGTGATGCTTGTAGTATAGCATTTTTGAGCAATTTTGTCAAGATTGATGAAGATTGTATCTTTACAGTAGCGCCGCGTAAGGCTATAATGAAGGTGACAAAACCTCAAAAAGGGGGAACATGCCATGACACTATCCACCAGCCTGCGACGCGAGATGGAAAAAGCGCCGCCAAAGGGGTCGTATATGCCCCACTATTTTCGCTATCTTGGCTACCGCGATCACCTGGGCGAGCCGATCGAGCAGCTTCGCGCAGAGGGGATCTACGCCCTGTTCACCGAGCCCGTGCCGCATATTTACCGGCACGATCTGATCGTGGGGAACACCCGCTGCCTGTATACCGCGCAGTCTCCGCTGGTAGAGCAGCAGGCGGCTTCACTTGTCGGTCGCATCGGCCTGCGGCACTTCGGCACCAATGCCGACCATTTTGCCCCCCACTATCAGCACGTGCTGGAAGTGGGCGTGCCCGGTCTGATCGGCGAGCTGCGGCAGTCGCTTGCCCGTTACGCGGGTGATGAGGGAAAATGCCGTACCCTGCAGGCCATGCTGCTGACGGTAGAGGGCTTTTTCCAAATGATCCGGCATTACGGCGAGCAGGCCGAGGCCATGAAGGGGCGCAAGCGCTACGATAGCGAGCGGCTGGCCTTTATTGCCGAAAACTGCCGGGCGCTGCTGGCCGGCCCGCCCAAGACCTTTGCCCAGGCCCTGCAGCTTGTATGGCTTTCGCATACCGCCTTTATGATGGAGGGGCGCTACGCCATGGCGCTTGGGCGGATGGACCAGTACCTCTACCCCTTCTACGCGCGTGACGTTGCCGCCGGCACCCTTTCACGCGAAGGGGCGATCGTGCTGCTTGAAAACACCTTTGCCAAGATCCCGACGAATGACGTGGTCAATATTTGCATTGGCGGCGATGATGAGCAGGGCACTTGTCAGGTCAACGAGTTGAGCTTTTGTATTTTGCAGGCGGTCAAAAACGGCAACGTGCCGGGCCCCAACCTTTCTGCCCGCATTTCGCCGGGCACGCCGGATGACTTTTTGCGCGCCTGCCTGCAAAGCATAGGCACCGGCCTTGGCTACCCCGCCCTGATGAACGATACCGTCAATATAGCCGCCCTGCGGCGCTACGGGTACGAGGAGCGCGACGTTTATCACTATTGCATGGTCGGCTGTATTGAAAACTTCATCACCGGCATGCAGCCGCCCTGGTCGGATGGGCGGTTTGATGCCCCGCGCTTTTTTGAGTATATCTTCAATCGCGGTGTCAGCGAGGTAAGCGGCACGCTGGGCGTAGATACCGGGGCGCTTTCCGGCATCACCTCGATGCGCGCCTTTCTTCGCTGCTTAGAAAAGCAGCTTTCGCACGGCGTGGCGGAATACTGCGCCACCTTCCGCGCCTATAACGACGGCATCAACCAGGCCTATTATACCGAGCCCTTTCTTTCCTGCTTCTGCTACGATTGCATCGGCCGCGGGCTGGATATCAACAACGGCGGCAGCAAGTACCCCTCGGTGCATGGCGCTGCGCTGATGGGCGTGGGTACCATGAGCGATTCGCTTGCTGCGATCGAGCAGGTCGTGTTTATCGACCGCGCCGCCACGCTTACCGAGCTGGGTGAGGCGCTGCGCTGTAATTTCGAGGGCTATGAGGCGCTGCGCGCGAAGCTGCTGGCCGCCCCCAAATACGGCAACGGTGACGAGTTCGTTGATAAATACGCCGTCTGGTTCTTAGATTTTCTCAGCAGCCAATTTGACCAATACAAAACGCGGGATGGCGGCGGCATCTACGTAGCCATGGCCGCCAATACCTCTAACATCAGCGCCGGCAAGTGCATTGCCGCCACACCGGATGGCCGCCTGCGCGGCGAGCCGCTTTCGGATGCCGCCTCGCCCACCTACGGCCGCGATAAAAATGGCATCACGCAAACGCTAAACAGCGTTACACGGCCGGATTATACCAAGGCCGCCTGCGGCACGGTGGTCAACCAAAAGCTCTCGCCCGCTATGTTTTGCGGCGAGAAGTTAGATAAGCTGATGGCGCTGGTGCGCACCTATTTCAAAAAGGGCGGGCAAGAGCTGCAGATGAACGCCACCTCGCGCAAGGTGCTGCTTGCCGCCATGGCCGAGCCGGAAAAATACGGCTCTCTCGTGGTCAGGGTCTCCGGCTTTTCAGATTACTACGTACGCCTGAGCCGGGACGTGCAGCTGGATATTTTGAACCGCACCCAGCACGAATGATGATGCTTAACGTCTCACACATTCAGCATTTTTCGGTCGGGGATGGCGATGGCATCCGCACCACCGTGTTTTTCAAGGGCTGCAACCTGCATTGCCCCTGGTGTCACAACCCCGAAACCATCTCGCAGGCCCCTACCACGCTGCACTACAAAAGCCCGCTGGGGGATGAGCTGCGCGGCCGTCTTCTGTCGGTGGAGGAGGTGCTTTGCGAGGTGCTGAAGGATAAAGAATATTATGAAGAAAGCGGTGGTGGCGTTACCTTCAGCGGTGGCGAGGTCATGCTGCAGGCCGAGGGGGCGCAGGCGCTTGCTAAGCGCCTGCGCGAGCGGGGGGTGTCTCTTGCCGTAGATACGGCAGGCTGCGTGCCCTGGCACGCCTTTGCGCTGCTGAACCCGTACGTGGATACCTATCTCTACGACCTCAAGACTGCCTCTGCGCGGCGGTATGCCACCGTCATTGGGGGAAGCCTTTCGCTCGTGCTGGAGAATTTGCGCCGCCTGCTGACGGCGGGCAAGCAGGTGCGCGTGCGCGTGCCGCTCATCCCCGGCTTTAATACCGATAGCCGGTCGCTTGTCGCGCTGCGCGATTGCTTGCGCGAGGTGGGTGCCCAAACGGTAGACCTGCTCCCCTTTCACCGCTTAGGCAGCGGCAAGTACGAGGCCATGGGCCTTGCCTACCCCTACCGCGCGGTAAAGCCGCTGGGGGAAGCTCGCCTTGCGCACATCAAGGACTATTTTAGCCCGTATTTTACCGTAAAAATCGAATAAGGAGAACGTATATGAACGCAAAAGCAGCAGTCTTTATGGGGGCAGAACAGGATTTTGAGATCCGCGAGTTTCCCGTTACCGCGGCACCAAGCGGCTATGGCCGCCTGGAGCTGATCGCCAGCGGTGTCTGCGGTACCGACCTGCACATTCACAGCGGCCGCCTGGGTGCCGCCGCACCCACCGTGATCGGGCATGAATTTGTTGGCCGCCTCGTAGAGGCGGATGAAAAAGAGGCCGCTGCCTACGGCCTGGCCGTGGGGGATGCCGTGATCGCAGATATCGCCGTGCCGTGCGGTGAGTGCCTGCTTTGCAAGAGCGGGGATGACGCCAACTGCGTGTGCATGGGGCTGACCAACGCCGGCAGCATTGACCAGCCGCCCTACTTGTGGGGTGGCTATGCCGAGGTGAATTACACCCCCCTTTCCAACCTGATCAAAATTCCCGAAACGGTCGATCCCACCGTGGCGGCTACCTTTGCCTGCCCGGGCCCTACGGCCATTCACGCCGTTCGCCTGGCACGCGAGGCCGGGGTCAAGCTTTCCCGGGTAGGCTGCGCCGTGGTGCAGGGCCTTGGGCCGGTTGGCATGTTCGCCATCCTCTATCTGCGTGAGTGTGGTGTGCGCCATGTCTATGCCATCACCGCGCACGAGGACCCCGCCCGCGAGAGGCTGGCCATCGAGCTGGGGGCAGATCGCGTTTACACCCTGGCGCGCGAGGGTAGTGAAGCCATCACCGCCACCCTGCAGGGTGAAAACGGGGGCCTGGGGGTAGACCTGTGCATCGAATGCTCCGGCGTGCCGCAGGCCGTCGGGCAGGGGATCGAGATTTTGCGCAACCGTGGCGTGTATCTCATCCCCGGCCAGTACAGCAATTCCGGCAGCATAGAGCTCCAGCCGCAGATCATCACCTTCAAGGCACTCCACATCCTTGGTTCCTCGCAGTATTCCATGGTCGACGTGCGCGATTATCTTCGCTTTCTTGCCGAGCACCCCGCCACCCATCCGCTGATCGCGCGCCTTGGCACCCACTACCCGATCGAGGAAACGAACCGCGCCTTTGCCGATGCGAAAAAACGCATCAACATCAAGACCCTGCTTGTCAAGCGGCGTGGCTGATCCCATAAAAAAGAGCGTTTTTGCCATGTGGCAAAAACGCTCTTTTTTGTCAAGATCATTCCACAACTGAAACGCGGATGCTGCCGCTGGTCGTCTCTATGCGGCATTCCCCGGCGCCGGCGGTATCAGGCGGTAGCGAGACGTAGCCGCTGACCGTGTCGTAGGAAAAATCCTTGCCGGAAAGCAGCTCTGCCGTGATGCCGCCGCTCACCGCGCTCAGCATCAGGCGCCCCGCATCCGTGCGGGTAAAGCGCTGCTCGCCGCTTACGCTCTCGGCCTGCAGTAGGCCAAGCGCCTGCACGTCCTGCAGGGTGATGCTACCGCTGACCGAGGAAAGCGTGATCGCGCTGGCATCCGTTTGGGCAATGTTGATATCCCCGCTTGTGGTGCTGACGGCTAAGGGGCCACCCGTGTGTTGCGAAAGGGTGATATCACCACTCACAGTAGAGACTGTCAGGCCACCGCTCGTCTTGGCGGCACAGGTGATATCGCCGCTCGTGGTAGAAAGCGCGGTGTCTTGAAACGCAAGCGCATCAGCAATCGAAATGTCGCCGCTGACCGTTTCGGCAGTCAGCGCACCGTAGGCATCGCCCGGCAGATAGATGGTAATGGAAAACCGCTGACCAAAGAAGCCGATCCGCTCGTACCACGGGCGGCCATCCTGCCGCTCGATGACCAGCTTGCCATCTCGCACCGCTACGGTGTGCGCGATCTTATCTGTCTCCTCACAAACCACGCGGCAAACGCCGTCCTCGGCAGGAAGAATGGTCAGGTCTGCCTCTACCGTGTGCAGGTCAAGGGTAGAAAATGGGTCCGCGACCACGTGCTCGTTCGTTTCGGCCTGCAGGTTGCTCAGGTCGCTTAGCTGAAAGCCGCAGCCGGCAAGCCCCACGACCATGATGACCAGCCCCGCTACGATGCAAAGCACCGCTACCAGAATAAAAATGCTTGTTTTTCTCATATGCTCCCTCTCCTTTTTCTGAAAAGACGCCGAAGACCGCGCAGGGTCAGCCGGCAAAGATACATGCTGCCGCGCGTGGCGGCCACACAGGCAAGCAGGCACAGCATGCCGCCACCCGCGCAAAACAGCCCGCCACCCAGCACCAAAAGGGCAAGACTGCCGCCTGCCCCGGCCAGGGCTAACACCAGGCTGTACCCCAGCCCAAACAGCCCACAGACCAAAAGCGAGAGGGTAACGGCGTATACCACCACCACCAACGACCACAGCGTGACCGCCAGTGAAAACAGAATGGAAACGGCCGCCACCACCAATGAAAACAGAATGGCCACGGCTGCCAGCAGCAGGGAAAGCCAAAGCGGCGAGCCAAGCACCAGCAAAACGATCTCCCACGTGCGCCATTCACGCCTTTTTGCCGCCGGCTTCTCCGGCTGCGGCGCCGCCTCACGCCGGATCTCGCGTAAAACGGCATCCGGCTCACCGATCGCCGCAACGGCCGCGTCCTCGGCAAGCCCCTCCTCGATCCTGTCCTCGATCATCTCGCGGTAGTAGTCTAAAAACCGGTCACGCTCGCCGGCCGGCAGGTCACAAAGCCCCTTGGCAAGCACCGCTAAATATTCATGCTTTGTCATACTGCCCCCCTCGTAACGAATTGGTAGATCGCGGTGATCTCCTTCCACTCCTCGGCAAAGGCGGCGATCCGCTCTCGCCCTGCCGCGGTAATGCGGTAGTATTTTCGCAAGCGGCCGTTGTGCGCCACCGCGCGCACGGTCAAAAGCTCTGCCGCCTCCAGCCTGCGTAAAATGGGGTAGAGCGTCGATTCAGATATCTCGATATACGGCGACATGTCCTTGATGATCTGGTAGCCGTAGGAATCCTCGTGTTGAATGGCCGCCAGCACGCATATGTCCAGCAGGCCACGCTTCATTTGTATATCCATCCCGATACCTCCTAACACATCATACTATACCACACACAGTATACGCTTGTCAAGGGGGAAAATAGAAAAAAGAGCCCCTGCGTTGCGTGCGCAACACAGGGGGCTGAAGGCGTTATGTCTCCTCCCACACAAGCGGGGCTACCGAAAGGCAGCCGGGGTGCGGGGTAGCGGCCTTCGGCCAGCCGCAGGTGGTGATATACCACTTGCCGTTGTCAAAAATGATCTCGGGCGCGTGGGCATCCAGGATGGCAACCGGCTTCAAGGCGCCGTTTTTGCCGTTATATTCGCCAAAGCAGCGTGGATCGTGAGAGACGAATACCATGGTGTTGTTATAGGTCTCGCGGCTGCAGTTGGTGTAGGTGATGAAGAGGTAATAGAGGTCACCCTGTTTGACCACAAAGGGGGATTCCATAGCGCCCCAGGCGGGGTTCATTTCAGCATGCTCGCCGCTTGTCAGCGCGTAGCCCTCAAACTGCCAATGCAAAAGATCGTGAGAGGAAAGCAGCGATACCGCGCTGCGGTGCTCGCGAATACCGACCACGTACATCAGGTACTCACCGGGGGCTACCTCTAAAACAAAATGGTCACGGTGCACCGCCATGGGTGGCTCGTCCTTGATCTGCACCGCATAGCCAAACCACTCGTGCATATCGGGCGAGACGGCCAGCGAGGTAGGCGAGGGGCCGTAGAACATATAATAATCGGCATCCCGCTTGATCACGCAGGGCGCCCAGGCCAGCGTGCCGTGATCGATCGATTTGCCGATCTCGGCCATCGGCTGCTCCATGCTGTCGCCTGCGGCGTGCACGAAATACCGCTCCGCGCGCGGGTCGCCGTCGGTATGGCTGGTAATGCCGTACATATGCAGCCGCCCGTCGGCACCGCGCAGAATGCAATGGTCATTGACGTAGCGACCGAATTTTTCAGGACGGAATAAGATTTTCCATTCTCCGGCTCTTTTTGGTATCAGCATATATCGTCCTCCTTTTATAGCGCCTCAAAGCTCATGACCGTCTCGTCAGAATAGGGCTTCATGGCGGCAAGCAGCTCGTCGCTCTGCCCATCGTAAACGCCATAGGTGTGGTAGCCGGCCGCGTGCGCGTTTTGCAGGGCGGTCAGGTTGTCGTCAAAATACTGCACCTCGCCCATCTCGCAGCCGATCCTGCGCGCCACCTCGAAAAACAGGCGCGTGTCGGTCTTGTCCAGGCCAAAATCCTCTACCGACCAAACCGTCTCAAACCAGTCGAACACCCCGTTGTGCGCAAGGCAGGCGTCGGTCGCGCAATGCGGGCTGGCCGTCAGCACAAACAGGCGGGCACCCCCCTCGTGCAGCCGGCGCAGGTAGTCGTAAACACCGGGCTTGAGCGAAATGTTGTTCGCGTAATCCCCCACCAGCCGATCCTGCATCCGCTTCACCAGCACCTCTGTGCTTTCGGTCAGGCCAAAATGCTCGCGAAAATAGATCGCGCTCTTGGTATAGCCCAGCGGCGTGATAATGCCGGCCATCTCCTCACCGTAAGGAACGCCTGCCTCGTCTAAAATGCCCAAAAGGCCTCGCGTGAAATAGGGCATCGAGTCTACCAGCGTCCCGTCTAAATCAAATACGTATACCTTGCTCATGTCTATCCCCTTCGGTGCCCATTCGCCCGTGGCGAATGGGTTATTTACGGTATGGCGGTAAAGAGTAGTAGGACTGCTCGCTTGCCACCATCATCCTAAAAGGCTTTTGAAGGTCTAAGGAAACTTTTTTCAAAAAGTTTCCTTGCGCTCTCCTACACCACCAGCATCAGCACGCCAAGCGCGGCCGCCAGCGCGGCCGCGCCGGCCGGCGCGCAGCGGCGCAGAAAATCGGCATACGAGAAGCGCAGCCCCTGCTTTTTCAGCATCCCCGTCCACATAATGCCGGCTAAAGCCCCCACCGGGGTCAGCAGGGCGCCAAGGTTCGAGCCGATCACCGCAGCGTACACGCCAGCCGTGCGCACCGCCTGGGGCAAGAGACCGGCCACGGCGCAGTAAAAGGCGCTCATCGGAATATTGTTGATCAGATTGCACACCAGGGCAGAGGAGATGCCGTAGGTCCACACCGTCTCGCCGGTTGCCGCCAGCAGGTCGGCATAGCCGGCCGTGATGCCGGCCTTGCCCAGCGAAAGGATCAGCACGAACATCGAAAGAATAAAGGGCAGCAGCGGCCACGGTGCCCGCCTAAGGCAGGAAAGCAGCACGCGCGGCGCGCGCCGCCGCGCAAGCGAGGCAACCGCCGTTACCACGAACAGCGAAAGGGCAGAGACCAGCGCAATGGTGCACATATCCCACCCCACGTACGAGGCAATGGCCAGCAGTAGCGTGCAGCCACCCAGGTGCAAAAGGCCAATGACCAGCAGCAGCCGGTCGCGAAAGCGCATCTCGATCCTCACCGGCTCGATCGGCTGGCGCAGCCGCCGGCGAAAGAGCAGCCAAAGCACGAGCAGCGCCGCAAGCCCCGCCGCCACGCAGGGCAGCAGCATCACGCGCAGGTAGGTGATAAAATCAATGCCGTAGGTGGCCGCCAGATACACGTTGGTCGGGTTGCCGATCACCAGCGCCATGCTCCAGGTGTTGGCCGCCACAAACTCAGCCACCAGGTAGGGCATGGGGTCTATTTTGGCCGCATGGGCAAAGTAGCAGATAAAGGGGGTAAAGGTCAGCACGATGATATCGTTTGAGGTAAAGACCGTCAGCACCGAGACGGCGGCATACAGCACGAAAAACAGCCGCGCCTGGCTGTGCCCGGCACGCGAAAGCGCCAGGGCCGCCACGTAGCCAAAAAAGCCCACCTCGTCCAAAAAGACCGAAAGCAGGGTCATTGAAAGAAAGAGCAGGGCGATCTTCAGCGGGTTGATCGCATCGCTTGAGGTCAGCGCGGCCAGCAGCTCGCCACCCTCTACGCGGCCGCCAAGCAAAAGCGCCAGCGCGCCAAGCAGCGCGATCGGCCAGTAGGTATCTACAGAAAAGCGGCCAAGCGTCAGCCGCGGGAAGAAGATGATGGCCGCGATCATCAGCGCAATGGTCGTGCCGGCGATGCAAAGTGTTGCTGTCATAGGCTCCCTCTATCCTCGGTAATTTTCCAACAGACATTGTAGCACATTCGCGCCCGGAATGCAAGAGAAAAAATGTCCCTGGGCAAAGGGGATGTATCTTGACATCTCGGAACATGATTGTTATAATAAAAGTGAAACGAAAAAGTGCAGATTTCTGCTAAAAAACAAGCCAAAAACGGTGTTTTTCTGCACAAAAGGAGAAGGGATGGAAGCTTCGCACATCATTGCCTATATTGAACATCTCAAGCAAGCGTGTGGGCTTGCGATCAGCGTGCACCTCGTGCGCTGCACCGGCCATCGGTTAGAGGAGGCGTTGCTGCCATATAATATTCACGAAAACCCATATTGTGTATATCTAAAGCTGCAGCCAAGCATGTGGCATGCCTGTGTAGAAAAGCAGGGGCGTGTGTTGCAAAGGTGCCAAAAAGGGGCCTTTTGCGGCACCTGTCATGCCGGTGTTCGCGAGGTGGTTTACCCCGTTTTTTCCAAGGGGGAAGCGGTTGGCTTTGTGTCGGTTGGCGGGTATGCGGATGAAAACGGCGCCTCCTACGTGGCGCGCATTTCTGAAAAATACGGCTTTCCCCGGCAGGGGGTAGAAGCGCTGTATCACCGCCTGGCTGCCACCATGCCGCCGCGGCGGCAGCTGGACACGCTGCTTTACCCATTGTGTGCCATGCTGCAGCTGGCCCTGGAGAGCGAGGCTGCCGTGGTCGAGGAGCCGCTGTTTTCCGTGCGGCTGATGCACTATCTGCGCCTCAATCACACCCGGCGCCTGACAATGGAGGAGATCTGCGAGGAATTTCATTGCAGCCCGTCCTACGTCAGCCACCGGTTTAAGGAGCAGACCGGCCTGACCGTGCATCAATACCTTACCCGCCTGCGGGTAGAAAACGCTGCGCGCCTCTTGCGCATGAGCCGGCTGCAGATCACCGAGGTGGCCATGGCCACCGGCTTTGAAAGCAGCAACTATTTTTCACACGTCTTTCGTACGGAAATGGGCGTCTCGCCCAGGGATTATCGCCAAGCGGCAGAAAAGGAGGCAAGAGACAATGAAGGGCTTTGAGCGATTGACAGAGCGCATCTGGCGTCTGCAGGTGCCGTTTGAGGATCTGTATACCGCCGTTTTCCTCCTCCGCACGGCAGCGGGGGATCTCTTGGCCGATACCGCCACCACCGAATCCGACGTGCGCGAGCGCATCCTGCCCGCCCTGCGCGCCGGCGGCTTCGCGCCAAAAGGGATCTTTATCTCACACCGCCACGGCGACCACGCGGGCGGGCTGCCCTATCTGGCAGCCGCCCTTCCGCACGCCACGCTGCACATGGCAGACCCAACCGGCCTGCCGGCGCATCTTGCCTCGCGCACGCATCG
>JAGASL010000057.1 GCA_017621755.1 Clostridia bacterium | reverse complement strand
GCCATGGCAGCCCTTTCCCGCCCGCGGGAGGAGGTGCTGCTGTGGGACCCGTTATGCGGCTCTGGCACCATCGCCATCGAGGCAGCCATGCTGCACCGCCGTATTGCCCCGGGTAAAAGCCGGCCGTTTGCGGCTGAGCAGTTCCCGGCGATCCCACAATCGCTCTTTGCCCTGGCGCGGGAGGAGGCGTTAGATAACGAGATCCGCGACCACTTTGAGGTGTATGCCAGCGACATTGACCCGGCTGCTGTGGCCCTTGCGCATGAAAACGCAAGCCGCGCCGGCGTGGGGGACACGGTAAAGGCCTTCGTGCAGGATGCGCGCCGCATCAGCGCCCCCGGGCGGCGGGGCACCATTGTGACCAACCCGCCCTACGGCGAGCGGCTGATGACGCCGGCGGCGGTGGAAAGGCTGTACGGGGAGCTGGGTGTGCATTTTCGCTCGCTCTCGCCCTGGCAGGTGTACGTAATCACCTCGCACCCGCAGTTTGAAAAATTCTACGGCCGCCGCGCCGACAAGGTGCGCAAGCTGTATAACGGCATGATCCCCTGCTTTTTATATCAATACTTCAAAAACCCCGATGCGCGAAGGGAGGAGCGCCATGGCTGAGATCAGATTAGGCTTGATCGGCACCGGCAAGATCTCTACCCAGCTGGCTGAGGCCGCACGCGCGGCAGGCAGCTACCGCCTGAGCGCCATTCTTTCACGCGACCCTGCACGTGGCGAGGCCTTTGCCGCCGAAAACGGCATCGAGCGTGCCTTTTCAGACGAGGAGGCATTCTTTACCGCGGGGCTGGATGCGGTGTACGTAGCCACGCCAAACTGCCACCACGCGCACGGCGCGTGCGCGGCGGCGGCGCACGGGCTGCACGTGCTATGTGAAAAGCCCACCGCCACCAACTTTACCGAATGGCAAGAAATGCGCCGGGTGGCCGACCGGCACGGCGTGGTGCTGATGGAGGCCATGCGCCCGCTGCACGACCCATCCTTTGCGCTGCTGCAAAAGCACCTGCCCCGCATTGGCAGGCTGCGCCACGTGCGGCTGGAATACTGCCAGTATTCCTCACGCTACGATGCCTTTCTGGCAGGCGAGGTGAAGCGCGCCTTTGACCCGCGCTACGGCAACGCGGCGCTGATGGATATCGGCGTATACTGTGTAGCCATGGCGGCCGCCCTGTTTGGCGCGCCGCAGGCGATCAAGGCCAATTCCATCTTTTTACATAACGGCTTTGAGGGCGGCGGCGAAGCGATTCTCTCATACGATGGGTTTACCGTATCGCTTGGCTATTCCAAGATCACGGAGTCGGTGGCGCCCTCCGTCTTTTTAGGCGAAGAGGGGACCCTGGCGCTTGACCGTGTGAACGCCACGCGCACGCTGACCCTTTACCCGCGCGCCGGCCAGCCGGAGGCGCTGCCCTACCGGGCAGAGGAAAACAACATGGTGCACGAGCTGCGCGATTTTGCCGCGCTGATCGCCCGTGGCGAGACCCAGCACGCCTGGCAGGCAGCAAGCGACGTGACCATGCAGATCCTTGACACGATACGCAAGGAAGCCGGCATTACCTTTTAAGAAAAGAACCCGGGCAAAGCAATGCTTTGCCCGGGCGTTTTTTCTTTTTTTGATAAAAATTGCCTTGTATTTTCCAAAGTGCCGTGCTATAATATAATGATAACAAGAAAAAAGGAGAACAGACGGATGGCGAAATACAGAAGAGGACGGATCAACGATGCGGTGGCCAAGGAGCTGGCCGTATGCCTGCGCGAGCTGCGCGACCCACGCTTGATCGACAATTTTGTCAGCATTACGCGGGCAGAGGTAGCCGCCGACCTGAAGGTGGCACGCGTTTACTTTTCCGCGCTGGGCAACCCGAAGGAGGCCAAGGCGGCCTTAGAGGCGGCACAGGGCAAGCTGCGCCATCACCTGGCAGTAACTCTGAATCTACGCCTGACGCCCGAGCTGCTCTTTACGGCAGACGGCTCGATCGAGCACGGTGCCCATATCGCACGTCTGCTTTCTGAAATTCACGAGGCGGATGCCCGCCTGGCGCAGGAAAACGCCAAGGAGAAGGAGGATGCGCAGCATGACTGAGAGTTTCCCCGCCCTCTCTCTTGACGAGGCCTGCGACCTGCTGCTGGCGGCCGAGCGGCCGATCGTGCTTTCCCACGCGCACCCGGATGGTGATACGGTGGGTGCGGCGGCAGCGCTTTGCCTGCTTTTTTCACGGCTACATAAGAAAGCGGCCTGGCAATGCGCCGACCCGCTGCCCCGCCGCCTGGCCTTTCTGTTTGCGGATTTAGAGATGGCTACGCCTGAGGAGAATGCCGGCGGCACCGTGATCGCGGTAGACGTGGCATCCCCCATGCAGATGGGCAGCCTTTCTGAGACGTATCTGCCCGGCGGCGTGCGCCTGATGATCGACCACCACGAGGTGGGCACGCCCTTTGCGCCCTCGCTGATCTGCCCGCAGGCGGCCGCCGCGGGCGAGGTGATCTATCGCCTGGCTGAGCGGCTGTTAGAGAGAGGCTCGCTGGACGAGATCGACGTGCCGATGGCAAGCGCGATCTACGCAGCGATCTCCTCGGATACCGGCTGCTTCAAATATTCTAACGTAACGGCACAGACCCACCGCATTGCGGCGGCGCTGCTTGCCACCGGCATTCATGCCGATAAGATCAACCACCTGCTGTACGACAGCCGCACGCCGGAGCAGCTGGCGGCCGAAAAGATCGCCATGTCTCGCCTTTCGGTGCACGCGGGCGGCCGCATTGGCGCTGTGTGCCTCACACTTGCTGACCGCGCCGGCCTTTCGGATGACGATTTTGAAACGGCGGTAGATATCCCGCGCTCGATGGCCGGGGTAGAGATCGCGCTGGTGGTGCGTGAGCTGCCCGGCGGCGTGAGCAAGGTCTCGCTTCGCTCGGTAGACGTGAACGTAAGCGCCGTGGCGCAGGCCTTTGGCGGCGGCGGGCACGTGCGTGCCGCCGGCTGCACGCTCAGCGGCACGCCAGAGGATGCCTTGACCGCCATTCTGCCCACGCTGATCGAGGCGCTGGGAAAGGCGTAAGGGATCAAAGATCCTTCTGATCAAGCGTTATAAAAGCAGGGCACACCTCTTGCGAGGTGTGCCCTGCTTTTCGTTTGCTTACCACAGCTCTCCGGCGCGGCGCAGGATATCGCATGCGGGTGCGGGCAGGCGACCTAAGGCATCCGGGCCTACGTTGAGCAAATAGTTAGCATGGTGCGAGGCGATCAGGCGGCGAAGCTCGACTACCTGCTCAGCGCTCTTCCAGTTTGTATCAAACGGCTTATAGCCCCAGGTATCGTTCAGCGTAGCGGGCGTTTCATACAGCATGCCACTCTTATCATCGGCGGGCAGCTCGTTATCGCCGGCCGACGTGTAATCCCCACGCCCGTTGCCAATGCGAGAGTTGACCAGGCAGCCCGGCTGGTGCTTGCGCACCAGCTGATACAGCTCCTCAGACTGATCAGGGCGAATGGTTTGCGGTGTATCGAACCAAATCAGGCAAAGGTCGCCGTATTGAGTCAAGATCTCCTCTACCTGCGGCTTGATCTTTTCTTCAAAGCAGATGGTGTAATCCTTATGCGCGTCATCAGGAAAATCCCAGTTGTTGGTCCAGTAGCCGTTCTCTTCCCCCTTGCCCCAGGTCTTTCCTGAGAGATAGCCGCCGCCGTGCGGGTGGCTCCAATCCAGATCCTGCGAATAATAAAGCCCCAGCCCCAGCCCGTGCTTATAGCAGGCCTCTGCCAGCTCGGCCGTTACGTCACGGCCAAAGGGCGTGGCGTCTACCACGTTGAATTTTGAAACGTGGGAATGGTACATGGCAAAGCCCTCATGATGCTTGGCGGTAAAGACCACGTACTTCATGCCGGCATCCTTGGCCACACGCACCCATTCCTCTGCATTGAACAAGATCGGGTTAAAGGCCTTGGCCAGCTGATGATATTCGGCATTCGGGATGCGGAAATACTGCTGTGCCCATTCGCCAATATATTTCAGACGGCGGCCGCGCCATTCGCCGCCCGGCAGGCAGTACAATCCCCAATGGATCATCATGCCGTAGCCCGCCTCGCGGAACCATTTTTTCGTTGCTTCCAGCTTGTTGTTTTCGCTGTTCATAGTTTTCTCCTTTCGCGAAATGCTGTTATCATCATACCACGCAGCGCGCAAAAAAGAAATGAATTTTCCAGCATAAAAAAAGAGGAATATGGATTTTTTAGCAAAAACCCATATTCCTCTCGCTTTTTGGTCAGGCGTTACGCGACCTCTACGATGCCGCCATCCTTAACGGTGATCGTCATACCGTCCTTCACGTAGGCAAGAAATTCCTCACCCAGCGAATCGATAACCGGCATAGAAACGCCGTCTACCCACACGTCAGCCAGCACGGCACCGGCAGCCGCCAGCGAATCGATATGGCCGGAAAACAGCATGCAGGCGGGGTTCTTGTGCATGGCGCAGGCGCAATAAAGCACCAGGCCGCCGGTGGTAGAGCCAATGGTCTGCGGCAGGCAGAGCGCACGGCCGATCAGCGGCTTGCCGTGCAGCTCGGCGTTGTTTTGGTCGCCGCACTTTACTTCTTTATCGCCAAACTGCAGCGCCATCTGCAGCGAGGCCAGCGTGTTAAAGCCCTGCGTGGTAACGACAGCCTCTGCCGTGACCGTGCCGGGGGTGATCACTCTTCCTTGAAACTGCTTCATGCTTCCTTCCCTCCCTTTGTGATGGCCTGCAGGATCTCATCATCGGTATAATATCTGGCGCTGGTATAGGTGCGCAGCTTATTCGACGAGGTGATGACAGGCATCTTTTTACACAGCGGGTTGTTCATATACATCAGAGGGCAGATATACGAGGTGATAACACCGGTAGCTTTCAGGCGGGCGGCATAATCGGTCTCGCCAAAGGCGGCCAGCACCTTGGGCGCGGCGGTCAGCACGGTGGGGATCAGCACCTTTTTATGCCCGCTCTCAGCCAGCGCCTTCTCAATGCGCTCTGTCCAGCTCTTCAGCTGGGCAAGCGAGAGGTGCGGGCAGCCCACAAAGCAGAGCTTGGGGGTAGCATCCGGATTCTTCCAGATCACGGGGTATTCGCGCTGCACGCGGGCAAGCTCCTCATCGTCGATGATATACTCGCGCGCGCCCTCGGCAATCAGGCTCTCACCCTGCTCTACCGCCTCGGGCGTGAGGCGATCGATATGATAGAGGCCAACGGCACCGTTAGAGGCGGTGGCAGCGCCAAAATCCTTTAAGTAGGAGCAGGCATCGTCGTCAAGCTCCTCGCCCAGCCAGTCGCTAAGGCCGTAAACGTAGGGCACGTCCTCCATCACCTTCATGCCGATGGCAGAGCCAAGCAGCTGCGCCTCTGGCTTTTTGGTGGTCTTGACACGAACGACCCAGGTGGCCTTTCTGCCCTCGTCGGTCAGAAGGCCGAAATAGGGCACGTAGCCGACGATAGAGCCCATGATGTCGATGATGCCGGAATTGCGGTTGCAACGGGCACCAAGCACCGAGTTGGCATACACCACAGCAGAGGATTCTGCCCAGGAGAGCACGTCACCCTTCTTCGGCTTATTGCCCACCTCGTCCATATAGCAGGTGCAGCTAAAGGCATCCTCGTTCATCAGGCCCAGCTTTTCAAGCTGCTCTTCGTAGAAATCCTGCTTGGTGTACATGAACTTATTGAACACGAAATTCTGCAGGAAATTGGCCGGCACGTTCTTATCCAACGGGCGGGGGTCAACCGAGAATTTCTGCCCGGAGGCCACGCCGGCATCCAGCAGCTGCTGCATGAGGTCGTAGACCGGGGACATGACCTTGAGGCCGAAGGAGGTGACCAGGTGATTATAGGTAGAGGTGATGGGCACCAGCTTTTCGGCCTCAAAGGCCTCGCCGTACATCACCATCGTCTTCATGACCTTGGCAAGCGTTTCGCCCTGCTCTCCGTCAAGGATCGCTTGCTGCTCTTTGGTTAATAGCATATCTTCTTCCTTTCTCACAGCTTCATGGCAACGCTCCAGGCGCCCCAGATCACGGTGCGCAGGTTGCCAACCGACTGGGCATCGCCGATCACGTGCACGTGCTTGCTCTTTTTGGCCAGCGGCGCCGGGTTATAGCCGACCGAGAGGATGACCGAATCGGCCGCGATCGCTTCCTCTGTGCCGTCCTTATGCCGCACGGTCACGCCCTGCTCGGTAATGGCCGAAACGCCGGTTTCAAGATGTACGGGCACGTGGT
This sequence comes from Clostridia bacterium, assembly GCA_017621755.1. GTDB lineage: Bacteria > Bacillota > Clostridia > Oscillospirales > CAG-272 > UBA1740. The sequence continues at coordinate 32,577 of JAGASL010000057.1, read as the reverse complement.
TGGTCTTAAAGAAATCGCGCAGGTAGCTGGTGTTAGCCAGGCAGATGCCCTTGGTGGTGATCAGATCGTCCTGCATTTCCACAATGGTGGGCTGCTTGCCCTGCAGATAGAGATCGTAGGCGATCTCGCAGCCGGTCAGGCCGCCGCCGATAACAACCACGCGCTCGCCAACCGGCTTGCTGCCAAGCAGGTAGTCAACGGCCTCTACCGTTTTTTCTACACCCGGGATGGGCGGCTGCTTAGCCTTTGCGCCGGTGGCCACGATGATCTCGTCTGCCACAAGCGACTTGACGTCGGTGACCTCGGTATTCATATGCACGGTGATCGGGTATTTACCCAGCTCGCGGATGTACCAGGCGATCAGGGCGCGGTCCTTTTCCTTAAACGAGGGGGCTGCCGCCGCTACGAACACGCCGCCCAGGCGGTCGCTCTTTTCATACAGCTCAACCGTGTGGCCACGCTTGGCGCACAGGATAGCTGCCTCCATACCGCCGATGCCGCCGCCGATCACGGCGATCTTCTTTATCTTTGTGGCCGGCTGGATATAGTACTTTTTCGACTGCATGGTCTCGGGATTCAGGGCACAGCGGGAAAGGCCCATCGTATCAGCCAGATCCTGTGTGTTAGCATGCCCCTTGGAGGAGGAGAAGTTAAAGCATCCGGCATGGCAGCAGATGCAGGGCTTAATATCCTCTAACCGATCCTCGATCAGCTTGGTGACCCAAGCCGGGTCAACGAGGAACTGGCGGGCAACGCCCACGCCGTCAATCTGCCCCTCTGCCACGGCCTTGGCGCCCACGGCGGGGTCCATTCTACCGGCGCAAACGACGGGGATGTCCACAAATTTCTTAATGTGCGCTACGTCGGAAAGGTTGCAGTTTTCAGGCATGTACATCGGCGGATGTGCCCAGTACCAGGAATCGTAGGTGCCGTTATCGGCATTCAGCATATCGTAGCCGGCATCCTGCAGGTACTTGGCCGCCCGTTCGGATTCGGGCATGGCTCTGCCCACCTCGGTATAGCTTTCGCCGGGCATGGCGCCCTCGCAAAAGCCCTTCATCTTGGATTCTACCGAATAGCGCAGCGAGACTGGGAAATCCTGCCCGCAGGCCTCCTTGATAGCCTTGACCACCTCGGCCGCGAAGCGATAGCGGTTCTCAAAGCTGCCACCGTATTCATCGGTTCGCTTGTTGAAAAATTCGATCGAGAACTGGTCAAGCAGATAGCCCTCGTGCACCGCGTGCACCTCTACCCCGTCTACGCCCGCATCACGGCAGAGCTTGGCGGTCTTGGCAAAGGCCTCGATGATCTCGTGGATCTGCTCGACCGTCATTTCCGGGCATTCGATATCGTGCGCCCAGCGCGAGGGCTGGGGGCTGGGGCTGGCCAGCTCGTGCGAGGTATCGATGATCGGCTTGATCAGCGCGCGGGTAAGCTTATTCTTATGCAGGGGGGCTATCAGCTCGGTGATCGCCCACGAGCGACCCATGCCGGCCGTAAGCTGAATGAAGAGCTTGGCACCGGTCTTATGGATCTCTTCCATAAATACCTTCAGCTCGTCAAACATCTTGGGGTTCTGCCACAGCCACTTGCCCCAGAAGGTATCGCGCAGGGGGGCAATGCCGGGAATGATGAGGCCTACGTTGTTGCGCGCACGCTCTAAAAAGAGGGCTGCGGCCTCGCGGTCAAAGTGACAGCCGCCCAGCTCAAACCAGCCAAAAAGCGACGTGCCGCCCATCGGGCACATGACAATGCGGTTTTTGATCTCCACGTTGCCGACCTTCCAAGGGGTAAAGAGCGGCTCATACGTTGGATCAAGACGTTCCATGCTTTCCATCTTACCTATCCCTTTCGGTTTTTTGTTAGTATTTTATCATATTTGCGCCGGCTTGTCAACCGGGCCAAACAACCGGGGCTGACCAGCCGCTTCTTCACGAATTGTGCCGAATATAGGTCGCCATTCTTGCATAAAGATCCTCGATATCGTACAGCTCAGAAAGCAGCACGGTCTCCTCTGGGTTTTTGCTGCTGGTGCCGCGCGAAACGAACATGGTGACGGATTGCTCGTCAATGCCAAAGGCGATCTCCTGCTCGTTTCTCCTGACCACGATATCCAGGCTGTCAATATTGCTCTTGCCATCTAACTGCAGCACCTCGGCCATCTCGGAAAGGCGCGCCATCATCGACCCCTGCTGATAGGCCTCATAGATCTCCTTATAAAGGCCGGTATATTCATGGGTCTTACCAAAGCCGGGCGCGGGCTCACCTGCCGGCTCTACCGGCACAGCCTCGCCCTCCGGCATCGTTTGCAGCCGGTACCAGGCGTGCACGCCAACGGCCAGCTCGTAAATGACCCAAGCGTGAATGAAATAATCGATCAGCATGTCGGTCGTCATGCCACCAAGGAAAACCATAGCCAGCGTATCCAGCGAAAAGAGCACCAGCGCGGCGATCATCCAGCCGCCCCGCTGCTTTTTGGAAAACAGCCAGGCCAGCACGTACACCGCCACGATGACCAGCGAAATAGCCAGCAGAACGTAAAAGACGGAGGGCGCGAAAAATTCCTGCGCCGCATAGCCACCCTCATAATAGGCGTCGTAATACTCCACGGGCAGCATACCGCACATCTCCATGCCCGTGGTGGCAAGCAGATAGGGGATAAAGATGGAAAACAGCATGTAGCGGCCGGCATTTGTCACCAGCAGGATCAAATTGATCAGGGTAAAGACGATCACGATCAGCAGGTTGACCCGCGCGCCGTTATACCGGCTCTCTTGCAGCTGACGTGGTGAAAGCTGTACTTGATTTCTTGTATATCTAGCCATAAAAAGCTCCTTTCATGTGGCCAAGGTGGCCTTTTTTTCATGATACGAAATTTTTTGCCAAGTGTGATCTATTTTCGGAAAGCGAAGGCCGTTGCCAAGCGGTATACCTGCTCGGCGGTGCGAGCGAGGTTGCTTTTTGCGTTCTCCGGCGCCATGGCCTCGGTCAACGTACAGGGGGCGGGCAGGATGGGAAAGAACGCATCGATCCCCTGCGCGTTACAGGCCACGGCCTCGGCCGTCACACAGCCGGCAAGGGCGACTACCGGCTTGCCGTATTTCTTGGCAAGGCGGGCCACACCAACAGGTGCCTTGCCCATGCAGGATTGTGCATCCAGCCGCCCCTCACCGGTCATGACCAGGTCGGCCTGGCGGATCTTCTCCTCCAGCCCGGTGGCATCGATCACCAGATCGATGCCGCTTGCCAGGCGGCCGCCCAAGTAAGCAAGCAGGGCAAAGCCCATGCCTCCCGCCGCGCCGGCGCCGGGATAGCCGGCATCTGCCTGCGGGATAACAGCGCGCGTCAGGGCTGCGTAATGGGCAAGATCGGCATCCATCGCGGCAACCATCGCGGGCGTGGCGCCCTTTTGCGGGCCGTAGATAGCGCTGCAGCCCTGTTCGCCGCATAGCGGATTTTTTACGTCACAGGCGACCGAAAACTCACATTCCGCCAGCTGCGGCAGGGCGCCCGCGGTACGAATCTCGGCAAGCGAGGCAAGCCCGCGCGCACCGCGCGGGATCTCCCTGCCCTGCGCATCTAAGAAGGAAAAGCCAAGCGCCTGCAGCATGCCCACGCCGCCATCGTTGGTGGCGCTGCCACCAATGCCGAAAAGAAAGCGGCGGCAGCCGTTTTTAATGGCATCGACGATCATCTCGCCCACGCCGTAGGTGGTGGCGGCAAGCGGGTCTCGTTCCTCTGCCCCCATCAGCGTAATGCCGGCAGCGGCAGCCATTTCCATCACCGCACGGCCACCGGGCAGGATGCCGTAGGCAGCCTCTACCGGGTTACCAAGCGGGCCGCATACGCGAACCGTGCACTTCCGGCCGCCCGTGGCGGCAACGATGGCATCTACCGTACCCTCGCCCCCGTCGCCGAGCGGTGAAACGACCACCTCGGCCCCCACATCGGCTGCATGGATACCTGTGTCAATCGCCTCTCCCGCCTCCAGGCTGGAAAGGCTCCCCTTAAACGAATCAATAGCTACGACAACTCTCATATTACTGCTGCGGCACCACGGCGTAGAAGCAGAGCGGCTCATCCTCGCCAAGGCAGAAGAGCGTATGCGCGCTGCCCTTTTTGCAATAGTGGCAATCGCCGGGGGCAAGCAGCTCCTCGCGCCCGTCAATGACAGCGCGGCCGCGGCCGGAGAGGATAAAAATAATCTCAGACGAGGTCTCGTGCCGGTGCAGGCCGATCGAGCAGCCCGGCTCCAGCCGGCCGTGCAGAATACGGTTTAGCCCATCGTCGGTCATTTTGGCAAAAAAGCTGCCCTCTCCGCCCTGAAAATGAACGAGTTCCTTCGGCTCTATTTCGGTAAATGAAATCATAGGTGTTCTCCTTTTTTATATCGTTTGTATCGGATTGGTTGAAAAATCGACCGTCACGTGCCGAAGCTTGCCCCCCTCTGCCAGGCAGAAGGTGACCGTACCCGTGCCCTGCACGCGCACGCCGGCTTCACCAAGCGAAAGCACCTCGCCGGCCTCGCTTTCTGCCCAGGCGGCACGGCGGCCGTCTGTCACGCACTTGAGCATGACGCCAAAGGGCATGCTGACCGGGTAGCGCGCCTGCCCCAGGCGCAGGGTGGCGGTGCGGATGCCGGCCTCCGGCCGGTACCAGTCAACAGCTAAGAAATACAGGTGGGTGCTGCCGTCTGCCTGGCGGTAGGCGGTGAAGCTAACGTCGTCTCCCGTTTCGGCCCAGACAGGCTCGGCGGCCACGGTGTCGCCCACTAAGGCTAGCATCGCCTGCTCGTAGGCCGGGCGAAGCGCCTCTTGCGCCGGGTATTCCTTGGTTTGGAAGAGCAGCAGGCTGCCCTTGCCCACCCGGTAACGGCAAAGCAGGGGCTGCCCCTCGTCGGTGCGCAGCAGCACCTCGTCTGCCGGGGCGGCATTTTGGCAAAGAGAAAGCGCCTTTTTGTCAAGATGCGCCTCGCAAAAGACCGGCTCGCCCTCGGTAAAGGAAAGCGCGCAGGGTGAGAAGGTCAGCTCGCCGCGGCGAACGGCCTCTATGCTCGTGCTATCGCTCAGATGGGCGCGGGAAAGCAGCAGCGTTGCGCCGTTTTTCACACAGGCAAGCAGCTTTTCAGCATCTGCCCCGGTCATGCGGTTGTAGCCGAGAAGGATGAGGGCGCGATAGTCGCCAAGCGTTTCTTCCCTCCCCTCGATCGGGATGATATCCGCATTGCCGTAGGGCGTGCTGGTATGAAAGCCAAGCGGCCTGTCGGTGGGGCAGCCGTGCAGATAGAGGCAGGAGCCTGTCTTTGCCTGCGGATAGACCGTTTTAAGCAGGCCCCAGCTATCCTCGGCCAGGGTCTGCTTTTCTAAGATGCCCCAGGTCATATCGGGGTTGAAGAAGTTGATGCCGTCATCCCGCCCATGCAGGAAGGCATACGGCGTATAGAAGCGGCCTTGGCGGGTGTGCGAGGAGGTATAGCGGTAAAAATCCTGCTGGTGGCGCAGGTGCCCAAGGCACACCGGGTCAAAGCGATGGTGGTGCTCGTAATACTCCTCCATGTGCCAGTAGCCCTCTTCGGTGTTGATATCGGTGGCACCCAGCATATACGAGCCGTAAAGCGCCAGGCGCAGGCGGCGCGCGTGCTCGGGCGCGGTGTGGGGAGAGGAGGACCATTGCACGGCGTGGTGCACGCCCCAGGCGGGCATCTCTTTATCCTTGGCAAGGCCACGCAAAAAGCCCAGCAGGGGCTCCATGGTGGAGTACATGGTCTCTGCCCCCAGCCAATCGTAGCCGCCCTCGTGCATGTATTTGAAGCAGCAGGAGGGACCCGTGTGTCGCGTAGCGCCCTCGGTGCGGGTCTGTTGCAGCTGGGAAACGACCTGGCCGTGGCAGGCAACGGTGTCGCGCGGGCGGTCACGGTCGGTCATGCCAAACAGGCTCTCGCCCTTGCAAAGATAGGCGTGATCGTTGCACGAGCCCCTGACGTGCGCCGGGTCCTCCTGCCAGCCAAGCTGCATCAGGTTGGCGGCCTGCTCGGCGGTGGGGGTAGTGAGCCTGGTGATGCCGCCGTAGAACTGCGCATTATCCCGCTCGTGATCCTGGCGGCCAAGATAGCCGGCACCAGCCATTTCCTCGTTGGTCGGCTGGGCGGCCAGGCCGGGCATCTCGCGCCCGTCTACCATCAGCACGTATTTCAGGCGCAGCTCGTCCATCAGGCGGCTAAACCAGCGCCACAGCGGCCGGTTGAGCGTGCGCGTGCCCGACCAGCGGTAGGCGGGGCGGATGGTAACGAGATCACCCACCTGCTGGGAAAGGTACCAGGAAAGATATTCCTCCATATCCTCCTGCTTTTGGCAAACGTAGATCATGTCACCCGAGCCGGTGATCACGCCGTCATTCTGCTTTTCTAAAATGCCGCCTACCTCGCCCTGCTGCACCGTGTGCCCGGCGCTGACGGTAAAGGCCGCGCGCGCGGCGGGGGAAAGACAAGGCAGGCAAAGGCCGTGCAGCCCCTTTTCTTGGAAGAGGTATTCCCCCGCGCCGCCAAGCGCGGGGCTAAGAGGCGCAACGCGCACGCGGGTATTTGGCTTGGCCGTGCGCAGCAGCACGCGCGCAAAGCCGCCAACCGGGGCAACGGAAGAAACAGATAAGATTGAAACCGGCGCATCCGGCTGCGAAAGCAGACCGGCCTCGTAGATGGTATAGGGCAGCGGGTCATGGTAATCTGAAAGCAGCTCGTAGGTAAGCGTATTTTCTTCTCGCAGCAGGCGGGCGGGCAGCTCGATCTCCCATTCTGAATAGCGGTGCGAGCGCTCAAACACCTCGCCGGTAAAGACCGTTTTGCCATTGAGGCGCACGCGGAACACAGGCCATTCCTTTTGGCTGAGGAATTGCCCGGTCCAGGAAAACTTTTCCTTATCGGCCACGTCCTGGTCAAAGCAGGGCAAGAGGTTTTGCCCATCGGCCGAAAGGAAGGGCTGCTCGATGTACAGCTCGCCGGCGTAGTCCTTGCCCTCGACAAACACACCTACGTGCGCGGTATCACGCGGGATGGTGATCTTCTTTTCCAGCAGGCGGCCGGTGTAGCTGCCGGTGGGAATGGGCAGCAGGATGCGCTGATCCGGCGCGCCGGCCACGGCATGGCGGCTGACCCCCGGCTTTTTCAGCCGGATGTCCACGCGCAGCTGCAAAAAGCCGCCCTCTGCCACACGCAGCCCCTTGGCCGTGGCTACAAGGCCAACGCGCCACCCCTCCGGCACCGGATTCATGCCAAGGTAGGAAAGCACAGGCGGCCACATGACCTTTTTATAGATGCGCTTGGTATACGTCTCTTCCTTTTTAGAAGAGAAATTCAGGCAAAAGCGATCACGCAGGGCGTGCGCCTGGTCTAAGGCATCGGCAATTGAGCGGTAGCCGTGCGGGCCATCCGGCTCGTCCTTCCACATATAATACTGCGCGGTCTCGCCAACCGTAAACAGGCGGTAGCGGGTATCCCCTTGCGGTGCCGCCTTGAAGTGAAATTCGGCGCGCGCGCCGTGCGGGCGCAGGGTGGTTCCCTGCTCGCCACCATCATAGAATTGCGAATACAGCTCAAAGCTCATATCGGATTCCCTCTCCCTATTGAAGCATGATTTTTCTGATCACAGCACAGCTGCCCATCAGGCAACGGGTGCTTTTTTAGCTGCACAAGAAATCAATAGCGCGGTCTACCTCGGCCGCCTCTTTTGCGGAGGCAAGCTCCATGGCGTACATGCCGGCATAGCCGATCTCGGCAAAGGCCTGCTTCACGGCGACAAAATCAATGCAGCCGTGACCTAATTCCTCATCACGAAGGTAGGCGCCAAGGCGGGTCTGGTAGCACTCCCCCTCTCCGTAGGGGGTGGGGCTGAAGCAATAATCCTTTACGTGCGCGTGGCACACGCGCGTGCCGGCAGCACGGATAAAATCCTCAGGCCGTTCATCGTAAAACAGAATGTTGCCCGTATCGGCCACGATGCCAATACGCCCACCCGACAGGGCGCACAGGCGCAGGCAATTTTCCTTGCCGTTGAACACAAAGCCCTGATCCTCGATCAAGGTGCGCACGCCAAGGCTGGCGGCATAGTCGCAGATGCGAAGCACCGGCTCTACGCAGCGCAAAAAGGTTTCCTCCCGTTCCCCCTCCGTCATGCCGTAGCCCTGCAGGTTCATGGCTATGGTGTGGTGCAGATAGGGGATCTCCAGCTCTGCGCAGATCTCGGCATAGCGGAAAAGCGACTCTACCACGCCCGGGTCGGCCGCGATATCGGCCGCGGCAGAAAAGCAGGGGATCCGTAGCCCATTGGCGCGGGCCTGCTTGCCAAGCCGCACGGCCGCTGCGCGATCCGGGGTAGAAAGCTCCTCGCAAAAATTCATCAGCTCTACGCCGCCAACCCCGTGTCTGGCGGCCCGCTCGATGATCTCCTCAGCCGAGGAGCGATTTGAATAGACCGGGGTATACAGGCAAACTTGCTCTCTCTTGATCTTCATGCGCCACGTTTTTCCTTTCCTTGGTCATACAATCATGTTCTTTGCCCATAATAGGCACCGGCGCCATGCTTGCGCAGGTAGTGCTTATCCAGCAGCTCGCGCTGCATGGGGCCCACCCCGGGGCAAAGCGTCTCGGTATTCATTGCCATCAGGGCCAGCTCCTCTAACACCACGGCGTTGTGCACAGCGTTTTCCGGGTCGCTGCCCCAGGCAAAGGGGCCGTGCGAATGCACCAGCACGGCAGGGATATCCATCGCCGCGCGGCCGCGCAGGGTCTCTACAATAACGTTGCCGGTCTCTTTTTCATAGTCCCCTTGGATCTCGGCCGGGGTCATTTTTCTCGTACAGGGGATCTCGCCGTAAAAATAGTCGGCATGGGTGGTGCCATAGGCAGGAATGCCACGGCCGGCCTGCGCCCAGGAGGTAGCGTAGCGGGAATGGGTATGTACCACGCCGCCAAGCGCCGAAAAGGCGCGGTAAAGCACCAGGTGAGTGGGCGTATCGGACGAGGGCTTCCATTTACCCTCTACCACCTCGCCAGTCTGCAGGTCAAGCACCACCATATCGGCGGCAGTCATGCCCTCGTAGGCTACGCCGCTGGGCTTGATGACCACCAGGCCGCTTGCGCGGTCAATGCCGGATACGTTGCCCCAGGTATAGGTCACCAGCCCGTGCTTGACCAGGGCCAGGTTGGCCTGCCACACGCTTTGCTTCAGCTCATCTAACATCGTTTTCTCTCCTTACAGCAGCACGTCGGTTGCGGTCTTTTCTACCTTCAGCAGCTGCTTATAGGCAGCCATGTAGGCGGCAAAGCCGGCCGCTGTTTCCTCATCTGGCTCGCATACCGTTCCCTCTACGTTTTTGAACACGCGAGAGGCAAGGTACTCTTCAAGCCCTTCGCCCTCCTTACGCTGGTCAAGATAGGCGGCCAGCAGCGCCATGCCATAGGGGCCGCCCTCGCCGGCCGTATTCAGGCAGGTGACCGGCGCGCCACAGGCGGCGGCCATATACCGCTGCCCGACCCCCTCGGTCTTAAAGAGGCCGCCGTGCCCGGTCATAGAGCGGATGGCAACGCCCTCGCCTGCCAAAATATCCATCCCCAGCTTGAGCGTAGACATGGTGGCATAAAGCATAGAGCGCATGAAATTGCCCAGCGTAAAGCGTGCGCCCGGCATTCTGGCAAGCAGGGGGCGGCCACTATCCAGATGCGTAATGCCCTCGCCGGCTACGTAGTTGCAGGTCAGCACGCCGCCACAATCCGGGTCACCCTCCAGCGATTTTTGATACAGCTTGGTATACAGCTCGTCAGAGGTCGGGTCAGCGCCGAAGAGCTGCGCCGCCTCACGCAAGAGCGAGATCCAGGCGTTGCTATCGTTTGTGCAGTTGTTGCAATGCACCATGGCCACCGGCCGCCCGGCGGGGGTGGTGACCACGTCGATCTCCTCATACCGGTGGGCAAGCGGTCGCTCTAACACCACCATTGAAAAGATCGAGGTGCCGGCCGAGACGTTGCCCGTGCCGGGGGCAACGGCGTTTGTCGCCGTCATGCCTGTGCCGCCATCCCCCTCGGGCGGGGCAAAGGGCAGACCGGGGGTCAGCAGACCGCCGGTCAAGGCTGCGCCGGCCTCGGTCAACCGGCCGGCAGGCTCGCCTGCCGTCAGCACGGCGGGCAGCACGTCACTGATGTGAAAAGGAAGCCCCATCTCGTCGATCAGGGTCTGGAACTTTTCAAGCATGGCTTTATCGTAGCCCCGACCATCCTCCCCGATGGGGAAAATGCCAGAGGCCTCGCCAACGCCAACGGCGTTGACACCGGTCAAAAGATAATGCATATAGCCGGCAAGGGTGGTGATGTGCGCCACGCGGCCGATATGCGCTTCCCCATTCAGCATGGCCTGATACAGGTGTGCGATGCTCCATCTTTGCGGCACGTTAAAGGCAAACAGCTCGCTCAGGCGGCCGGCCGCCTCGGCGGTGATGGTATTCTGCCAGGTGCGGAAGGGGGCCAGCAGATTCCAATCCCGGTCAAAGGCCAGGTAGCCGTGCATCATGCCGGAAAGGCCGACGGCCGTCACCCGGGAAAGCCCCTCTACGCCCTGCAAGGCGGCCCTGAGCCCGGCAAGCGCCTCGCTCATATCATAGGTCCAGACGCCGTTTTCCAGCCGAGAGGCCCAGGTATAGCCACCGGCGGAAACAGGCTCGTACGCCTCGTTGATCACCACGGCCTTGATTCTGGTAGAGCCAAATTCGATACCCAAATAATGCTTCATAGCGGCCTCCTTTGTACTATGTAATCGTTTCTTTGCCCCTATTATAGCATAGTTTTTCTTGGCTGTAAAGAAAAAAAGGAGCCCGCAGGCCGTTTTTTACCGGGCCAGGGGATCCTTTTTTTCGGGTCAAGACGACCACTTTTCTACGTTTTCGATCATGCACTCGGCAGCGGCGGGGTCGCTGGCGGAGGCCGCGATCTGCACGCCGACCGGGTCGATCGATTTGATCAGCCGCTCGGCACCTGCCTCGTCATACTGCGAGATGCCGGGGCCGAGGACGAGATTCTTCTTTTTATCCTGGATCTTGCGGTAGAGGGGGAACCACTTTTCATCCCACAGCGGTGCTTCACCGTCGCCCGGCACCCATTGAATGCCGCTAAGGCCCTCCAGCTCTAAGATCATATCGATATGCGGCAGCTCGCCCGGCCCATCAAGATGGTAGATCGAGCGGGGCATGTGTGCCACCTGGCGCGCAAGGTGCGGCAAAACGAACTCTTCAAACTGCCGGGGGGAGATCATAGCGCAAAAATCACACTGCAGGGGGTACCAGGGCTGAAGCGAGGGCAGGTTCATCCAGGTATTATAGGGCTGACCGGCTCGCTCGGCCAGGGCCATTTGCTGGTCGAACACCTCTAACCACAGGTCGGTGATCTGTTCGCTGGCCGCCTTGACCTCCTCTGGGTAATCGTAAAGGTCGTAAAGCAGATTTTCCGTTCCGCGCAACGAGCAGAGCACGTCCATCACGCCGCCGATGTCGGTGGCCGAGGCGTTGATCTCGCCATCGGCATAAAAGGCGGTCTGCAGACGGTCAAGGTGGCGCCACATCTCACTCTCACGGTCAAGGTGCAGGGATGGCTGCTCTGCCCAGTCGGTCATGATGGGGGCACGGTCAAACCACACCGTGCTCTCAGCCAGCCAGTAGCCGGTGCCCATGCAGGCGGCCATACAGCCGGGGCCCAGGTTGGTGAACAGGCGGGGCACTGCCTCGCCGGCGTAGTAGGAATTTTCTGCCTCGTACCGGGCGGCGGCTAAAATGTAGTCCTCATCCAGCCACTTCTGTTCAAGGCTCACGGGTGCGCGAAAAGGCTTTTGTGGCCAGGTCTGAATGCTCAGCAGCGGGCGGGTACGCTTCTCTCTCTTCCAAAATTCCTCGTGCGCGGCAATCGCGCGCTGATAGGTGACAGAAAACATGCTCCTTCTCCTTGTTCGAGTGGTATTTCTATCATACCACTCTTTTTCTTTTCTGTAAATAGGGTTGCGTTGCTTTCTCCTCCCTTTTGCGGCAAAAAACCACATATCCAACGTAAAAGAGGCCGTCGGTTCATACCGACGGCCTCTTTTGGCTACGCGTTTTCTGCCAGATATTCCTCAGCCGCGTGGGCGGCCATGGCGCCATCCGCCACCGCGGTGACCACCTGACGCAGGTGCTTGGTGCGGAGATCGCCTACCGCGTAAACACCAGGGATGCTTGTTTTCGTATCCTCTCCCGCGATCACGTAGCCGCCCTCATCCAGCGCGAGCGCGCCGCCAAGAAAGGCGGTGGCGGGAATTCTGCCTACGCTGACGAACACGCCGTCGCAGGACAGCGTGCTTTCCCTGCCTGTAGGGATCTCCTGCAGGCGCACGCCGGTAACGCGCCCCTCGTGCAGCAGCTCTATTACCCGGCTATTCAGCCGCAGCTCTACGTTTTCGGCGCGTGCGAGCGCCTCTTGATAGATCCTTGTCGCGCGGAAGCGGTCGCGGCGGTGCACCAAAATGACCCGCTCGGCCAGGCGGCTGAGCAGCAGCGCGTCAGATACGGCGGTATCGCCCCCACCCACGACCACCACGGTCTTGCCCCGGTAAAACATACCGTCACAGGCGGCGCAGTAGGCAACGCCACGGCCGATCAGATCGCCCTCTCCCGCTACCCCTAAGGGTCTTGGGTCGGCACCGGTGGCCAGCACTACCGTTTTGCCGTAATACGTCTGGTCACCTGCCTCCACCACCTTGGGCGTGGCCGCCAGATCTACGCGCTTGACCTCGGCATTCTGACTAATGGCACCAAAGCGCTCGGCCTGTTTTTTCATATTCTCGGCCAGGGTATAGCCGTCTATCCCCTCCGCAAAGCCGGGGTAATTATCAATTTGATGGGTAAGCGCCATCTGCCCACCGGCGGCTAGCCGCTCCAGCAGCAGAATGCTAAGCCCGGCGCGGGCAGCATACAGCGCGGCCGTATATCCCGCGGGGCCACCGCCGATCACGATCATATCGTAAATACGTTGATTTTTTTCTTCAGCCCTCATAAGCCTATGCTCCCTTCGTTTTCTGTTATTAGTATACTACAAAAGACGCGCCATTTCTGTGATAAGATCACACAAGGCTCTCTTTTTTCATACTATAAGTGATATTCTTTGCTTTCGCAAAGAGTGATATTGCCCTTCGGGCAGTAGTATTGTTCGGCTTCACCTCACAGTGATATTCTATTCGCCCTAAAACTCGCGTAGCGAATATCACTTGGACGAAGTCCAAATATCACTGCGTAGCAATATCTCTCGCCAAGGGCGAATAGAACTGGCGTTGTGTCCTTTAGAACACAACGCCATACCTGCCCGATTTTTCAATACACACCGTAGGTGTGCGCTGCCTGATACATGGTGATCAAGTTTTCAACCGGGGTGTTATCTTGGATCTCGTGGGTCGGGGCGAAGTGGTAGCCACGCACCGGCATCATGATATCCAGCGTTTCGCGGCAGACCTGCTCGGTCTCCGCGGCGGTGCCGTAGGCCAGCGGGCCGGCGGTAGAGATGCAGCCGCGGAAATTCAATCGCCCGCCGAAATGCGAGGCAAGGTACTGCGGGCTCATGTTGGCGGCCTCAGGCTGCAGGGTATCTACCCCGCGAACGCCCAGCTCGATAAAATCCTCATACACCCAGCTGCTGCTGCCACAGGTATGCACCAGGGTAGGCAGGCCATAGCTGGCGGCCAGATCAACGAACTGCTTATGGATAGGCCTCAGCTGCTGCCTATACAGATCTAAGCTGATCATGGGGGCGATCTGGGTGCCCAGATCCTCACCAAGCCACACGAAATCAAGCTGGCCCTTGCACTTATCGATCGTACGCTCCATCATGCCCATCTGAAAGGCGGCTCTTCGCTGCACAAAGCGCATGGCTGCCTCGTCATCCAGCATGATGTGGCATAGAATATCCTCTACCCCCATCAAGCGGCCGTTGGAATTGAGCACGTCCGGCACGCCGGGGTTACCAACGTACAGGCCGTACTGCCCGCCGTAGCTCTTTGCCTGCTCAAGGGCGATATCATAATCAAAATCATCGGGGTTAGGAACGGGAAAGCGATCAAACATCTCGTCGGTGGCATCCTTGAGCGGGAAATCGCAAAAATCCCAGTAGCCGCCCGTGCCATGCGCCACCCAGCGCATAATGCAGCCCTCTAACTGGTCTACGCGCCTGTTTTCCGGCACCGGGAATAGCGGCCTTCCGGTATAGACGGGGTTGATCGGTCTGTAATCGACGCCAAGCGCCTGATACACCGCCTCGATATCGCCCTCCGGCACGCCCAGCGCCGCACAAAGCCGGCTGTGAATGCCCGGGTTAGCCGAATACCCGATGGTTACCCGGTCGGTCTTTTCAAATTGAAAGGTTCTCTTAACACGCTCCTTGGCGGTCATGGTCTCCTTGGCTTTGCTGATCTTCATAGGGCAAGCTCCTTTCCATACGCTTTTATGATACCACGCCTGCTTGTGCTTGTATATAGGGCGGGGGTGCTTTGTCCTTGCCGCGCGGGCAACAAAACCACAGACGAATCATGCCGCCAGCGGCACCACGCCTCTCTCACTATGCGGCAAAATCGCTCACGATCGGGCTCCTTGTTATCGTGTATCATTCGTTTGCCGAATCGCGTACCGCGCGGTACATCGCGAGGATGTTTTCGGGCGGCACGTCGGGCATGATGTTATGCTCCTGGTTAAAGACAAAGCCCCCATCCTGATGAAATACGTCGATCATCCGGCGGCAATGGTCATAGACCTCGGCAGGGGTGGCGTGGTTGAGCACCGTTTTGGTATTGCAGCCGCCGCCCCAGAAGGTAATATCCTTGCCAAACTCGCGCTTCAGCTTCTCGGCCTCCATCCCATAGGCAGAGGTCTGCACGGGGTTGAGGATATCGTAGCCCGCCTCGATCAGGTCGGGGATGATGGGGGCGATCGAGCCGCAGGAATGCAACAGAGTCTTCATACCGCTGTGGGCATGCACGTATTCGTTCAGCTTGGTGTGGTAGGGCTTAAACAGCGCCTGATACTTCTCGCGCGACATGAACATATTCGTGGCCATGCCAAGATCGTCACCAAATCGAAGAATATCTACCAGGTCGCCCACCGCGGCGCACACCTTCTCTAAGGTAGCCAGGTGGCGAACCATCAGCTGCTCGACGAGCGCCTCTACGTTCTCCTCGTCAGTATAGATATCCATAAGGAAATTGTCCATCCGACGCAGGAAGGTGCCCCATTCAAAGAGGTTGCAGCCGCAGGTGATGACAAGCGCCCGGTCGGTGCTTTGGCGCAGGGCAAGCGTTCTCTCACGCAGCCGGGTATAGAAATCCTCTTCCCCCGCGTGGTCCCACGGGCTGTGCACCAGCGCGCTCCACAGTACCTTGCCCATGGCGTGGTCAAGCCCCTCGTAGCTGGTGGGGTAGTCCTCCTCATACGGAAAGCACGTCTGGTCAAAGAAGGTGGCGCCAACGGGCATGCGGGCGATCTTGGTGCCCTCCTTATCATAGACGAGGTAATCGCCGTTTGCCTGCTTCTCAGGCCGGAACCAGACGGGGTACTGGCCGACTGAGCCGTCTGCCAGCGTGGTATCATACCAGTCGCTATCCTTTTCGTTAAAGGCGCGGCCGATGTCGATGGTATCTACGCCGAACCGGGAAAGGAGCTCCTCCTCCGGCTGCGCGACCTGCTGCACCACGTCGTAAATGCGGGTATGGCCGCCCTCTATGCCGAGGTGCTTTTTGAGATTGTTGTACGCGATGGCAGAGATGCCCGAGCTTGGCGTTGCGCCAAGGTCAAGCGGGCAACGGTCGGGAGTCTTGTGGGCGATGGCCGCCAGCACTCTTTCTCTTGCTGTCATCCTGCTTCTCCCTTTATTTCAAATATACGGTATATTCCTTTAAGAGATCGGTCTGCGCATAGTGCTCGTGCTTGCCGGTATTACGGATATAGAAAACAACGCGGTCGGGGTAGACCTCAAAGACCAAAAACTGCGCCAAGGTGGGCGTGGCGGTATGCGGGTAGTAGCTTACCGTTTCCTCGCCACCGTAGCCGCTCAGGCCGTCCTCTGCAAAATACTGGCGGCCGAATGGGCGCAGACCACCCATATGGACGAAGGAATAGGCGTATTCCCTCCCGCGTGAGTCGCTTGCCTGCAGGTTGGCATCCAACGGTGTACCATCCTCTGCCATGTGCAGCACCGCGCCGGAGGAAAAATCCCGGTAGCAGGAGGTCTCTCCGTGCACGTGGCCGTAGAGGTAAAAGGCGTTTTGGTGACCCCGAAAGATCTCATAGAACAGCGCGCGGTCGCCGTTGACCATCGTTTCGGTCAGCTTGCCATCGGTGTAATAATAGTTGGCCGACAGGTGCCCGACCACAAAGACAGGCTTCTTCCCCTCTGGGTCTATCTCGTCCAGCTTGCTTTTGACCCAGCGCAGCGTTTCATTGCTGTAATACCCCTCGTGCGAGTTAAAGGCGGTATCGGGGTGGATGTTGATGCCGATGAAATCGACCCCGTTCACCACGTAGTGAAAGGCGCCAAGATAGCGCTCGCCCGGCTTTTCCTTGGCGGTAAGCGGCAGGCACTCGCCACTCGGCAGCGGGCCAAAGGCCTCGTCCATCAGGTCGTAAAAATCGGTGGTGTTATACGGCTCGTTTTCCGCGGTACCGATGTCGCCAAGGATCATATCGTTATTGCCGGCCACGTACAGCACCCGGCCGTCCTTCACGCTCTCCGAAATGCAGGCGTGCATTTTCTGCTTCAGGTCTAAAAAGTTCTTCTTGGGCAGCGCGCAGGACTTGTTCCAATGCGGGTAGTCTGAAATGTTGTCGCCGCCAACCAACGCCACGTCAGCCAGGCCGAACTCGCGCACGGCCAGCTCCTTCGCTTGCACAAGCGACCCCCTGACCGTGGTGGGGTAATCCAGCATGGCTTGCTGGTTGTGGATATCGGTAAAGCAAAAGCAGGTGAGTATTTTTTTCATTTTCACGTTCTCCTTCTTTTATGGCGCTATGATCGTATAGCTTAGCATTTCGTAGTGTAATCTGGTACCCACGTCGATGCCGGGCGGCAGGAGTGCCATCGCCAGAAACAGATCATCCTCTGCCCCGCTTCCGTCTGCACGGAGATAGGCATACTCGCCCTCAATTTTAACTACGGTATAATTCTTCGGTTCCATATTGTTTTCCCTTTTATCAAGCGTTTCTTTCATTATAGCACCTCGGGCAATAGGTGTCAAGTTTTATGGGAACTTCCGTTTGTGCGGAGCGCAACCTCGTTCATTTGTACCGCGTGAATGAGGAATGATGTTGACCTTCGGTCAAATGATAATAAAAAATCCTCGTTCCGAAGAACGAGGATTTTTTGAGTTGCCCCAACAATTTCGAGCCTTGATTTTTCCCCGATTATTGTTACATGACAAAATTACGGCACGGGCTATGGGAAGAAATTCAGCAGACGACATCTTGTGGAGATTGGGATGCGCATCAAGAAATTCCTTTGTGATCCCGTATGCAAGATAATGATTCGCTGAGTCGTCAAAGCAAATTTCAGCGGCAGGAAGCACGGTGATTCCAAGCAAATCCCCCTCGTATTTTGCCCGATAATAACCCGATAGGAAAATCGTCATTTTTTCGTTCCACGGAATTTCTCCGAGCACGTCCAAAGAGCCGGCCTGAAAATGATCAGATATAAAAACAGTTGAATATCCGGCCTCTTTGTAAAGCTTTATCATATATTTTGCGCTCTTACGAGAGCATCCGCTTACCTCTCTTGTATGACAATGCGTTTCAGCTTTGAACATTTGCCGTCCTCCCAACATGCATTTGCAGGCAATATTTTAATCCTTTCGGTTTTTTACAACTCTTACTCGCCAAAGAGTATTATTACTTCCGTATCGCACGCAAGTTTTCCATTCATCCTTTTTGATGCCGTCTAATTGCATCCATTCAGCCACGCTGATCCAAGCTTCGTCGCCTGATACGTCACAGCTTTGGAAATTTCCGAGCCGCGCGCCCATTTCGGGAACGAGGATCCTTTCGCTTTCTTTGATAAGGCAGAGTCTTTCGGGATCAAAGCGAGAGAGGAAAAGGGGAGCGCGATTTCGGAAAACGTGGGAATTATATTGAGTTTTGCGTGTGTATGCAAGGTAAAGCGCATCATCAAAGCGCAGCCAACGCTGCTGCGTGTTGATGCTTTCGACCTTTTCGCCATCATCAAATACCCACGGGATAGGCTCTGCAAAATCAAATCCGTCCTCACTTACCGCAAGATATGCAGTGTCGTCGGTGCGTATCGTCATATAATACTTGTCGCCAAGACGAGCCAAGCTGGGCTCACAATATCCACGAATATGCTCGGGGCCCGAGAGAAGTGGAGTACCGCTTTTTACGATTTCGATCTTTTCTCCGTCAAAAGAGTACAGAACCGTGAATATACGAGAGCGTGTGTTCTCTCTGGCACTGCCGTAGAATGTCAGCAGCATATTGTGGTCAGCATCCTCAATGATCTGTCCGTGGGGAATTGCACTGATCATGTCACAAGGGATAGGAAGCGGGATGAGTTCTCCAAACTCTTCGGTGTCGGTGTCCAGAATTGAAAAATAGGGCTCACAGGTAGATACACCGTGTACGGCGATCGGGTGCTTATCATCGGCATAATGCGTAGTCCTTCCAAAGCAAAGAAATTTTCCCGTCGACGTGTGGTAGTGAAGAGAATCGATGTTAAATATCGTTCGGATACCGTTCTCGAAAACCTCATATGGTTTAAGTCTGTGGGGTTCACCAAAGGTAAGCCCTCCATCAACGCTTTTAAATATTTCGGAGCCTACAAAAACATCAGAGCCTGTTAGTGCTAGGTCAGTGGTGATCATATACGCTGTATCATTCCCATCGCGTACGATAGCAGGGATTATTCGGCAGGTTTCAGAGTCAAAGCCTTCTCCCAATCGGTCTCTGTAAAATTCGATCATTTGCTCACTCATATCGAATATCCTCCATGCAGTGAAATTTATATTTTATATTTCTGGTAACATACGGTCAGAAGCGATCAATCGATTGACTTGAAATACGCCTGGAGTTTTCTGTTTGCGCTACGTTCGTAGCTATGAACATAGGAAGCCAGTTGCTCTGTAGCATTGGCATAGGTATAGAGTGTTATACCATATTTTATTTTCGGGTGGTAAAGAAGTGATGTTTGCCCACTGTGCCGTAGGCACTACATCATTGCCGAAGGCTACATCATTAAGCGAAGCCGACATCACTTGCACGTAAGGGCAAACATCGTTCGGCGCACCTGCTTTATCGCAGGTCGCCGTTCGCAAGTGCTTTTTGCGTATCGGATGTCCCGTTTGAGGCAAAGGAGCCGGGTCATACCTCTTTCAGCTCCTGTTTGATGGCCGCATGGATGCGCGCACGCATCTTGATCACCTCATCATAATGCTCAACACCGTATTGTTTTACGGTGGATATCGTTGCGTCCGACAGAATGATCACATACAAACCCGAACGATAATCCACAAAAACAGATTGCCCCGTGTGCCCGCAATGCCCGATCGCGCCGTCCGGGAACAGGCCGCCTGTCTGCGTGTAGCGGCCATCTACATATAAAAAGCCAAGACCGCGGGACTCGCTCATCCCGGCTGTATGGTTTTCTGCCGCCGCCATAAAGGTCCGCTCACCGATCAACGGCGCGCCTCTGTTTTGCAAAAGGCGGACGTAATTCGTCACATCCGAAAGGCAGGAAAACAAGCCCGCATTCCCCGCCACACCGCCAAGAAATTGGCAGTTGTAATCGTTAACCACGCCGCGTTTTTCTTCCTCAAGATTGGAATTCACGGCGCGTTGCCTGTTTTTCGGCAAAAACGACGTGTTTTCAAAGCCAAGCGGCTTCGCTACAAGCTCGTCAAAGCATTCGTTCAAGGGCTTGCCAAACACGCGTTCCAATATTTTCCCGAGCAGAATAAACCCGGGGCAGCTGTACAGCACGTCCGTCCCGATCGGAATGTCGGCAGGAATTTCCAGTATTTTTTCGGCTATATTGGCGTAGGTATTGCCCGCTTTGTTCAGCGGCTTATGCCCAACGCCGACCGTATGCGTCAGCAAATGCTCAACCGTCAGCGGCTTGTCGGTTGAATAAAACTTGGCCACGGGGTCATTTACACTTATCAGCCCGTGATCAAGCGCGATCAGGGCAAGCGAGGTCGTTGCCATGATTTTGGTGACCGACGCCATATCAAAAAGCGCGGCGTCGTCCACCCCGCCGCGAAATGTGTCATAAAGCACCCCATCGCCCCGTCCGACACGCACGGCAACCTGCCGCAGAATTCCCTTTTCGACGTACTCGTCTATCGTTTTTTCCAAATGAAGCATAAAAAGGCCCCCTTTCCCGGTCCATTATAGCACGAAACACACCGCGTGTCAATTCATTAAAAAAGCACTTGCCGAAGCAAGTGCTTTTTTTCTGTGCTCGTAGGACGGAATTGCAACTTAATAAAATGAAGATTTGCTATTCCTCCTTAGTTTGTATATTACAGGGATAGTTCAAAGCAGCTGCTTTCATCCTTATGAAGAGAAAATTCATACTCTTCGCCGTCTATCTCGACTGTGTAGTTACCGTAAAATCCTCTGAAATCAATTTCTCCGTTTTCATCGGAAGTAAGCACTAAATCAGTATGCCATTTTTCGTTCATCAGATAATAAAGTCTTTCGGCGGCCTTTTTAGGTGTAAAATCTCTGTGGAAGAGACCTCCGCGGCAATTATTTTCATTCCAGCCTTTTCCGACATAGCATGTTTTGTCCACGATGTTCCAATACATAACCGTTTCCATTTTCGGAATTGAGAACCATATCGTATAGAGGTTTTCAAGAAGGTCGGCTTGTATCAGCTCGGCTTCCTCCCCCTCGCCCGGTGTGGGAATTGTATGCTCTGTAATTTCAAGAGGAAGTCCGAATTCCGAAAGAAAATCCAACCCCTTAAAATAATTATCCGGGTTAAAGTAAATCGAATAACCGGGAATTTCATCATCAGCGGGTTCTTCTCCCGCCGGGAGGGTGGCACCGTAAAATATGTGATTCTGGATGCCTATCTTATCTATGGGCGTACCCTTTGCTATCAACTTTTCCAGTTGCAAATAATACTTTGAAAAATATCCTTCCTTGGCAATAGTATGAAGCATGGGATTGCCCTCGTTGATAATAAGCTTATCATTTGGGAAGTATTTTTTGGCAAGATCAAACGCCCATTCCACGGTATTCTTCTTGTAACTTAAAACGCTTGATATACCGTCATTCTCACTCCAATATGGAGCGCATAGAATTTCATTCGTTACTTCAACCTCCATCATTTTGCCTCTGTAACGCTCTGATATTTCACAAAAACGCTTCTCATACAGCTCCCGCATTTTTTTCTCATCTTTTTTGGGCAGCCAATCCGGTATAGCCATATATTTATCATAAAATAGGCAATGCAACTTTGGAGAAATACCGTTTTCGTTGCAATATTCAAGACAAAGGTCGGGTGCAGGACGGCGGAAAACCTTGGGACTTCCCTTTTCAAAGCGAAGTTTTCCCTCTTCGGGTTCAATTCCTTCCCAATAAAACGGAACGGTCGCCGCATTGAAGTATTTTTTAAAGATCTCCCGGTATGCTGTATTGTCCTTTTCATCCGAAAACTCATCCAGCATAAATATATTTGCACCGAAATTGAAATCATGGCTTTTTTGATGAATAGCCACCCTTTTATTTGCAAGCGTCCTTCCGTCTTTATTTTTAAGAACGATTTTTTTGTCACCCTTGCGGTACTTTTCAATATCGCGCTCACATCTTGACTTTGTTAATTCCCTTTGAGCTTCAAATTCCCTAAACCAAATTTCTCTTATTTTCTGTTTTGTCATAATTAATATCTCCTTGGCAAATTCTTTTCTCTGTACTCTTCCCGAGCCGTCGCAGTTTTTGTAAAATGATATCGACACATCTTTTTTCTTTTAATTTTGCCATCCAACCACCGCCTTTCTCTCTTTTATTATAACATCAATCAATAATTCCTTCGTTATTTATATCGTTTTCACACATATCCACCGTATAAAGTTTTCCTACTGTTCCACAGTTTACAAGCGTTGCGCAGTCATCATCGGTATGATTTTCAACCGTTATGTCGCGAAGATTCAAGAAATTAACCACGGCATTTTTCTCAATCCGTATTGTATCAACCGGATTTACATACTCTCGACGGTGAAGATGATCTATGCTGAGTTGATTTACTACCGTTTCCTCTTGAATCCATATAAACGGGAAATGATAATCCTTACGTTCCATGTGCGCCTCCTGGCTCGGCAACCGCTCCGATTTTGAGGCATGTATATTTTCAAGAGTTATGGCGTCAAAACGTCCCGTCGTTTCACCGGGATAATGCTTGGTAAAACCAACGCAGTATTGATAATAGGTTCCGTAAACGTTGGAAATACTGATATGCGCTACGTGATGATTGACCGTTAGTAAGCGAACGGCACTATGACAATTCTCCGCAAAAAGGCCATCGATTTCGATATTCGTAATGTCTCCGCCGGAGCCCTCATGCGCGTTCAGTGCCACGAGATCGTCATAGCACGCGCCCTGCAGATTTCTGATAACGCCGTAGTGACAGTTGCCATTCAGATGTACACCATCCATATTGGACGCAATGGGATTGCCGAGGTTAAAATCAAAGGTGATATTCTCAATCGTAAAGTAGGACCCCGTATCAATCATGATCGCATAATTGGCAGGATCCTTGATCGTGAGGTTAGAGAGCTTAAAGCAGCGCACGTTATAAAAAAACATCACGTGACCGAGGTAGCCGCTGTCATCAAAGCGCCGTGTATAGATGGGGTTCGGCGTTTGATTCATATTATTAAAATTCCAAATACCGCCTTCGATTTCAAAGTCATGGCACGTATCCTCCTTTTCCGGCGAAAGAAGATCGTAAAAGCGCCAAAGCATCTTTTGCATGGGTGTAAGAAAATCTCTCAACCGCGTCGCGGGCTTTTCGACCGCTTTATTTTGCAGCATAAAGCAATTTGCCCCATCAGCAAGCTTGATTTCGGCATAGCGAGGCAGCTTGAGCTTAAAGTTTGACGGAATAATCAGCGGCCTTGAAATAAGATAGCATTGTAAGGGAGCAGGTAGACACACCTCGCAAGCACCGCTATCAATCATTCCCTGTATCGCGTCTGTATCGTCGTGGATCCCATCACCGTAAAGCGCAAGCTGATTCTCAGATTTAGCCATATTACCCTTCCCCTCTTCACTCAAAAATCGGCATGATTATACCATACAGGCTTTTGTTTGTCAATACATTTATTCTTTGGCCGGGAAACAGATTTTCGGCACAGATTACAAAATATTGCTCTATTGTCGCCATGTTTCCCTCGCCGAATGCGAATTTTGCCAGAAAAAAAGCACTTGCCAAAGCAAGTGCTTTTTTCTGAGTTCACCCAACAATTTCGAACCCTTACAGAAGCATCAAAAATCCTTATGGCATAAGGGTTTACAGAAAAGAAGAACACCTCAAACCAAACTCCACAGTTAGAATTTGAGGTATTCTTCGTTCTTTTTTTGTTAGTCTTTTCTTGTAAAATATGGAAGTCTCTCGACAGGAGCACTTACGACAACGGTACCATCACCCTCATATTCTTTACCGTCGCAATAGATCCATTGCCCTTGTGGCAACACAACAGAGCGTTGCTCTGCTCCTTTTTCCATAACCGGCGCCACCAGAACATCAGTCCCTAACATAAACTGATCCTTGATATTCTCATACCCACAGTGTGGAAATTCGTATTCCATATGCCGAACAATCGGTTCTCCGGTCACGGCGGACTCTTGTACCAATTTCACAATACAGTCAGAAAAACGCTTATGCAGCTTTGCCGCCTCAAGACACAGCTCACGGTGCTTTTCGTCAAGCATACGCCATGGTGCCCAAGAATACTGAATCATAGGAAACAACGCAGAGCACTGTGCCATACGGACAAACAACTCCTGATCGCACTTGAAATCGGAAACGTAGTTAAACGACCACTCCCCACCGCCTACCATGTCTGGACAAATGAACGGATGGCCGATCAGTCCCTGCACCAAAGCCGCAGGAAGAATGGAGGTAAGTCCGTTATTGTTCCAAGTGTGGTTTCGGTCCTGAAGTCGCTGAATGACCGCCTTGCCTCCACCCTTGAAGGTATCTTTGTATTCGTGATATTCATATCTCGTTCCGAAGTCGTTCCACGCCAGATTCAGCTCGTCAGCAGTGTATTTCGTCTGCTGGCCGTTGATTATGTTTTCTGGATTGTACATGTGTATATTGCCACCGTCAAACTTAAATCCATCCACACCGTATGCATCAATCAAATAACTGAGCTTTTTGTCTAAAAACTCTCTGTCATCCTCTTTACACATATTAAGAATGGCGCTATATCCATTCCACCAATGAACGATGGCAACTTTGCCATCGTCGGTACGGAGAAAATAGTTCTTATCTCCCGCACCGCCTGTAAGGTGTTTACGTTCAGTTGCAAGAGTAAAGTCCATTCCATCAGGCGTAACCAGCGGAACAACCCAAAGCATGACCTTAAAGCCCATTTTGTGAAGCTCGTCCACCATCGCGCGCGGATTCGGGAACTTCACCCTATCAAACTCCCAAAGACCGTAACGCCCATGCCAACCCTCATCGATCATCAAAACCCCCGGCTCGTATCCGTTTTCAATCAATCCATGGGCATATCTGAGAACACCTTCCTGGCTTTGGTGATAATCAAGCTCCATCCAGGTGTTGTACTGTGCCGAGGTAAAAAATTTTTCGGGAGGAATCTTTCCCGAAAACGGGAAATGCTTCTGCGAAGCGCACAAATAAGCGTCCCGCAAACTCTCTCCGGCATCACATACAAGGATTTCTTCTCGGGCAGAAAGATGAATTTCGCCATTTTCAATTCTGACCACCATAGGACTATCGCACCAAATATAACGCCCCTTGCTTGATAGGAAGAAAGGCATTGTTTGATTCGCGCCGCAGTTCATATCATACGTAAATTTAGACTCGGCGTCAAACGGCTGCTGTTCCCCTGTCGAGGATGATGCGCCCCACCAGTATTCGTTTTCAAGCATTTTTACAGATACGTTCATAGCCCACTCTCCTATGCAAAAACAAACAGAAACTCAAAGCCAAGCAATGTTTTGAAGACGGTTGAAAAGCCTATCCAACTTCACACTTCCTATTTGTTATTTTTAAAACAAATTATATCATCAATCGAAATATAAGTCAAGCACCATAAGAAAAAAGCCAGCAAAAAAAGCAGGTCTTTGACCTGCTTTTTTTGCTGGGCTCGTAGTACAAAAATGCAACTCAAGCATTTTCAATATGCGACAGTGTTTTTTCAACGCAGTCCGATATATTAACGGTTCCAACACCAAAGATTGAGGTGTGCAGTTTGTTGCTGATTGGAGCACTCCAAGCTTCAGAAATCGTTTCCTTCCCGTTTGCCATGCCCAATATCGATCCAACGGTTGCACCGTTACAGTCGGTATCAAATCCGGTTTCAACTGCCATACATATAGACTTCGAAAAGTCTCCTTCTCCGTACAAAAGTGATGCTGCCACAATCATAGCATTTGAGATCGTATGACACCAATCGTGCTCACTATGTTCGTCGTATTTTTTATGGATCATCTTAAAGCAATCCTGCTCAGATACTCCACGCTTGTACGAATCCAATATCAACATAATACTTTCATAAAGTCTTGACGTCTGCGGTATTTCGGCAAGGCCCAAGGTTATCATTTTTTCTATACTGTTCGTGGTTGCCGCGATCGCAAGCATAGCTGCCACAAACATTTCGCCGTATATTCCGTTTTTCACGTGTGATATCGATGCGTCTCTCCATGCCATTTCCGCAGCAAGCTTCGGATCTCCCGGATTTATATATCCAAAGTAATCCCCTCTTATCTGTGCGCCTATCCACTCGCGGTATGGATTTTTGTAGACCGCTGACTGAGGGGGTGCGTAACCTTTTACAAAATTACAAAACGCAACTCTCTCTGCAGTACAGTATGCGTCTTTGCCCTGATAAGCAAGCCACGCTCTCGATATGTCGTAAGGCGTAAAATCTTTTCCGTATTTTTCAATTATTTTTTGAGCAAGAACAACATAATTCGTATCGTCATCAACGGGCATTCCATCTATCTCATCTGCATAAACTCTACCGGCAAAATTAAATTTATATTTTGTCAGATCAATATTTTGCAGATCTTTGCGACAAATATATCTGTACATTGGATAGTTCTTTGTTTCCTTTAAAAAAGGAACAAGATCGTTTGTTCGAACACCCTCAACACTCTTTCCAAGCATACAACCACAGATACGCCCAAGCCAAGCACCGTACACCTTGTCCTTTATCTTCGCTTTATCATAAGAATACCGCTCGTTAGCGCCTTGACGCATCATTTGAATTTGCTCCAGATCTGATGGCTCTACGTAGGAATACCCTTCCTTTGTTTTAGCTGATAAAACTACGTCAAACAAAATGTCTCCAAATCTTTTCTTGACCTCGCCCTTTGGAAGCATTGATACCGAATAGAAAACTTCCTTGTACGCTTCAATATCAAGTCCTTCTTCTATCGACTGCTGATACTCTGTCTTCAAATTTGACGCGTAGAATTCCCAATCATGAAGATTCTTATACTGTGGTTTTAATATCTCCGACTTGTTCATATCTTCCACCAATCGATTATCGTTTCCCATTACTAAAGAATCAAGAGAAACATCAAAGTATTTGGCGATTTTTACAATCCTTTCGATATCAGGCACAGCACTGCCACTCTCCCATTTTTGAACAGCTTGCTGTGAAACATCAAATATTTCCGCAAATTGATCCTGTGTTAATTTTGCATTATTTCGTATCTTATAAATAGATTGTCCTATTTCCATATTGCCTCCAAATACGATCAAATATATTGTATTTATATTTTACGTCTTTTAATCAAATCTGTAAATAGATTTGGAATTGTTATATTTACAACCTTGAGTTGTAAAAAGTCTTGCTTTTCTTTTTTTCAATATTATATCAGAAAAGCGGCTGATCTTCAAATGTGCGAAAATGTTGAGGGTTCAAGTCCCGAAGGCTCGGAAAAAGTTGCAAAAAACAAAAGGTCAAAAAATTGCCTTAAAAAACCGAAAAAGCCTTGTAAAACAAGGCTTTTTGGCATAGGTTGCATTTTTGACCTATGAGGATGGTCCACTCCAACAATTTTGAACCTTTTAGAACTCATTGAATATCTCATGGTAAGGGCGCACGGAGCCGTCTTTATTGACAAAGCAAAGATTGCCTACATCGGGAGAAATGCGGCCGTCATACGAATCGTGCAGATCTGCAACTCCGCAATACTGAAGAGCGTGCGCTACAAAGCCAACATTATATTTTCGGAAAACAGTAAGAGTAGCGCGGATCAACTCGCCACGCACTTTATCGTCAAGGGAACCCCAACAGCATTCTGAGCAAATGAGAGGCTTGCCGTTCTTTTGAGACTCGGTGACAAAGCGCTCGACCTTGTTCTCAAAGTGCGAGATATCGCCGCCAATATAATACAGATGTGTCAGATAAACGTCACAAATGTCACCAAAAATCTCCATAGATTCCCCACCGGTGCTTCCTATGCCGAGAGGCTGAGAAACGTTGTTGGCACGCATACGGTCGGCCATGCGCTGAAGCCAGTCCAGCTCGGATTTCATAACCGTTTCCCTCATGGGGAAGTCGCCGTTATAAGCAAAAGGCTCATTACAAATGTCCCAGACAAGAATCTGTTCCTCGTCACCAAAGGCCTCGCACAACGCATCAACATAATCGGAAAAGGGATCACCATACTTCAAAAGCCAGCTGCTGTTGGGTAAAAAATGGTCGATATAGATGCCATCGCAATCCACCATTGAATCGTGCCAGCGGTTAAAGAGACAAGGAATCACGTAAATTCCAAGATCACGGCAAATATCAATCGCCTTTTTTACGCACGCAATAAAGCGTTCCTGCATTTGGCAGTAAGCATTCCACGAAAGCCACAGACGAACGGTATTCATTTTAGGGAATTTCTCCTTACCGTTGGTGAGCTCGCGGCGCCAAACCTCCTCATCAAAAAGCAGCCAATCGACCAACGAGGTGGTTGAATAGCTGGGATGATAGTTAAAACCTCTTACCTCACCGGGGTTTAATTTCAAAGGTTTCATAAGTATAGCTCCTTTTTATTGAAATATTGTCGGAATCATGGAACCCCCATGTATTTTATGTTATATACTATCACATAAAAAACTACTTGTCAACAGAAAACCCAGGTAAAAATCGAATAATCACGGCAAAGCCGTGGATGAAATCCGCCGCCCATATCCCGACGAAGTCGGATTTCATCGCGCAGCGATTTCATCCACCGCAGGTGGATCTCTTCCGCCATCGGCGGATTTCGCTAAAAAAGCACTTGCCGAAGCAAGTGCTTTTTTTCTGGCTCCCCCCAACAATTTAGAACCTTACTTAATATAAGTTGTATTCGCTGCTCTGTATACTTAGATCTCACTCAGATCCAAGGTGAACAGTACTGCCCCTCTTCCCCTCAGCTCCTCTCCGGCATAATCCGCAGTTGCAATAATATAGAGCTTTCCACCGGATTCCACCGCCGCGGGATAATGGCACTGCTTCATATCATCCGCAGAATATCCGCAATCGATCAAAATCTTTTGATCTGTAAATTTTAGTCTTCCCTTTTCGCTGACGTAAAGAACGAGCTTGGATCGATCAGAGTTTTCGGTATTTGCAATCAAATAAAATCTGCCGTCAGAAAGCATACCGCTATAGATCTTCGAGTTTACGTAAGGGATATCGTGTGACATCGCCTCGCTCCAGCTCTCGCCGAAATCTCTTGAAACATATACCAAGGGAACCTTTCGCCGATCGTTTCGGTTAAAAAGATAAAGCACGTTGTCGCAACACAACAATGTGGTTTCGGGGTGAACAAGGAAGCTACCGTCGGGAAGATCACCATTCGGTGCAACCTTCACAACCCGCCACTCTGCATCTATTTTTCCGCTATCCGAAATCATAACAGCCGGTGTGTTGGGAAATCCGTCAAGCTCGGCAATTCTTCCGGGCAACATCAATTTACCGTTTGGCAGATGAACGACGTTGGTATTCAACTTAAACGGAATGGGTCGCGACCAAAGAAACTCAAACTGATCGGTTTCTTTGTTTAATACGTACAGATCAAACGAATGCATGTGATCCGCAGAAACCATCTGATTTAAAAGCATATAAAGCTTTCCGTCACATATTCCGTAAACAGGGGGACAATATAGAATTTTGCTGCTTCGATCCTCGGCAATTATTTCAGGAGCAGTCCATGTTTTTCCACCGTCATAGGAACGCCTTCCCACGATCGGAGTATAGCCGACAAGCTCCTTTTCCTTGCAATTATACCACGAGGCATACAGAACGCCTTCAAACTCTACAATCGCCGCCTCGTGCAAAAATCTTCCGAATTCCTCACCGGGATCATGCACATGCACATAGGATATTCCCGATCCCTCGATGCATTCGCAGAGATCAAGGAACCGGGCGCTCTCCATTTTCGTTGCCAAAAGTATGTCTTCAAACTCATAAAAAGAGTGAAGAATACAGTCTGCATACTTTTTTCTGAATTCGCTCGGCGAAATGCCGACGTATTTGATAAAAACCTCTGAAAAATAGCTGAAATTATCAAAACCGCAGATCACAGCAATATCCGATATTTTGCTATCGGTTTCAAGAAGCATTCGTGTAGCTTTTTCGAGCAGTTTTTCCGTTCTGAACTGATTTATTGTTTTGTTCGTCAGCTTCTTAAAAAGATGGCAAAGATAATAGTAGCTTACATGGAACGCACTTGCAATCTGTTCCACCGTCAAAGCATCATTCAAATGATCCGCAATGTAGTCCTTCACATTTTTCAAAAACGCCTTTTCTTCCATACAAGCAAGCTCTTTGCCCTTAATTATCAAGTCGATCACTTGTGTCAAAGAGTCCATACTTTGCAATTCATAAAAGACTTTAATACTTTCGTCAAGCTTATTGGGATCGATAAAGGCTCTAATCTTGCAATCAAATTGTAAATAATCGAAAATGTCCGATATTAAATTGGTATCACAAATTTTATCTTCAAAAAGTCGCGCTATTTCTTTAGCTTTCTGTCTTTTCTGCATTTTATATCACCCATTTCGTTTAGCATTGATACAATTATATCATACTATATCTTAACAATCTATAACATTTTTGCCCATATCGAGTCGCGCCTTCAAGACCAAAAGGTCGGGGCAAAGGTGCAACGGTGAAAGAGGGATGCTTTTTTCCCCTAAAAACACGAAAAGCCCACCGAAGTCAAGGATTTTAAGTATTTAATGAAGCATCGACTTGCGCCGATATGATGCACTCGCTACGCTCGCATGATGCGTTTGCTTTGCAAACATGAAGCGAAGCGCACGCTAACCTCTTCGTGTGCCGAAGGCACGCTTCATAGGGCGAAGCCCTGCTTCATTCTTCATGCACCGAAAGGTGCGCTTCATTGAAAAAAGCACTTGCCAAAGCAAGTGCTTTTTTCTGGGCTCATAGTACAAAAATGCAACTCATCATTAAATACATCTTATAAAATCTTCAATTCGATAAACGGTCGATTGCACCGTATGGGCATCCTTACCAAGAATTTCATCAATGAGATAATCCGCCTCAATTCCCTCCGCAAGTAATTTTGACAGATATTTAGCTGCATCCTCTACGCGCTTATAGGATTTTTCCATAACCGCAGGATAGGTTAAAAGATACGCCGGGATATCCTTTTCAACAGCCTCTGACACCTTCGCCTTTATATCCGCGAAGAGCTCCCCGTTGTCACGGAAAACCGCCTCGTTACGTGATATTTCGTGCTTTGTAACAACCGTAACGATTCCCGGAATAGCCATCTCCGCCTGTGCGCAAGCAATATCACCGCCCACAAAAAGGCACGACGGCACACCGTACGAGGCAGCAATATAAGCGTCCATATCTACCTCGCCTATATGCCTGCCATTCAACTTGTAGTGTTGGATGGTTTTACTGCTCATCGTGTGAGCCAAAACGCCACCAAGAGTTCCCTCCATCGCGTGGTATCCAAAATAGCAAACGCAATCATATTCTCCGGCAAAATACATACGGTTCTTCCCTGGCTCACAAAACAAAACCTTAACACGAGGATCAAGATCGGCAACATCTATGTTATTTCCGCCGCCGTGATTATCCCATAGATCCACACAGTCAGCGCCAAGGCCAAAAAGAGCCTCTGCGGCAGCATTGATTTCAAGCGCCGCTTGATGCTTGGCAACCATCCACTGCTCGCATCCTTTCGTCAGACCCGAATAGGGCTCACCTACTACATTGTTTACCCCTTCCAAATCACAAGCAATTAAAATTCTTTTTTTCATTTATATTCCTCCAATTAATACTGCTTTACTTGCTTTTAGCTTTATATCATATCAACACAAATTTGTCAATTTTTCGCATTCACATATATTGTATCACACGATCCCGTTTGACCTCTGTTTGAGTCTATTTGCATTGAGAACTTCGATTGCAACTTGGAGTTCAAAGGGGGTGAGTTTAAGTCTGCGAACCATCGCGTATCCGTTTTTCATCTGTAAGTCCTCGCTTTCCTTCTTTCTGTCTATATTATATCAGAAAAGCTGTTAATTTTCAATCATGCGATAAAGTCGTATCTTCAAGCCCAAAAGGTAGGGAAAAAGGTGCAATGGTGAAAGAGGGTTGTTTTTTACCCCTAAAAACACGAAAAGCCCTTGGAAATCAAGGACTTCAACGTAACTCTCTATATAATCACGCCGATAGGCGTGGATGAAATCCGCAGCTTGTCTGCGGTATGGAATCAACACGAAGTGTTGAATGTAATCAATCCGAAGAAGGATACACGCTGACGCGTGATGCCATACGCCTTCGGCGATTACATACTCACCTGCGGTGAGATTACATGCCAATCCTTCGGATTGGATAGAAAAAAGACCGTTCGAAAACGGTCTTTTTTCTTGAGTTGCCCCAACAATTTTGAACCTAAAACCCAGATGATAGATTTTGCTGTTTTTTCTTCAGCATTTCATTGAGCTTGGCTGTGTTTCTTCGGATAATCGAATAAATGATAGCCCAAATCACGATATAACCCACAACAAAAATTGCTGTGAATACTATAACCGGTATTGCCCCGAAGTCAAGCCAATCGTTTAGTAGATACGTGCCGAGATAGCCAATATACAAAGTACCGCCGTGTATCAATATCGCCGTCATCAGCGGCATACGCTCAACTTGATATATAACATTCATACCGCCTGCAATAAAGGCAAGTGCGGAGAGTGAAAATATACCGATACAGACTTGATTGACTGTTAAGGTATCTATGGCAGCAGACTGTTTCAAAATCAAATAGACGATTGCTAAAACAATTGGACCTAACCCCGTGGCAATGAGG
>JAGASL010000056.1 GCA_017621755.1 Clostridia bacterium | reverse complement strand
TTGCTATGCTTTATCATGCCGAAGGCAATTCATGAACGAAGTTCAATTCACGGCGCAAGCCAATTCATGCCATTTAGGGCAATTCATTATGGGCACGCTCGAATAACTTATGTTAATCCTTCGTTATCGCGCGTGCCCATTGCTGTGTGCCCTTTGCTTTTTTATGAATTATTCCTCATTGCGATAATACACCGTAGGATACAGGATCACCTGGCCGGCGCCATCAGCATGCGCCAACAGGAAGGTAACGCTATCGCCGGCGGCTACCTCGAACGACAGGTTAGCCCATTGCTCGTTCAGGGAAGCGGTATCATCGATATCCTTTTCGGCAAAATACCAGTTGCCGCGGCTGGTAAGAGAGCCGCCCTCTACCGGCCATACCATTTCACCGTTAACGGCAATGGCCAGGTACACGTTGTTCAGGTTAGGCGAGAACATATCAGTGGTAGCACCCAGGGTACCGCCATAGGGGGCCAGATACTCGATAGCCAGGCAGGAGGCCGGGGTATTCTGCAAGCCTACCTTCATGCCACTGACGATCCAGAAGCAGCCGTGACTACCGGCGCCCCACAGCATGCTGCCGTTATACAGCCAGCCGTTAGGCTCTACGGTTTTGAAGGGGGTAAAGCTGCCGCTGGCGTAGGTCAGGTAGCCGGTGCGCCAGGGCTCGCTGTGCCCTAAGAAGGTATAATTATTCTCGGCATCCTTTTCATACTGCGGGAAGTTTTGCACGAAGGAGGAGGCAGGAGAAACCTGCATGGTATAGGTCTCGTGCTTCTTACCGCCTAAGTAGAGCGAGAAGGTGATAGACGAGGGGATCTTCTCACCCGTTGCCTTCAGCATATAGCCGTCAAATTCAAAGCCCTCAGTCTCTGAGCGCAGCTCGACACCGCGGCAGATGGCATACGCCGGGCTCACAGCCGGGTACATGCAAACGCCCTTGCCCACGTCAAGCAGGATGGTATCCCCCCACGGGGTAACACCATCCACCGTCAGCAGCTCGGCACTGGCAGGCTCCTCCTCCCCATAGGAGAGGCGGTAATTCTTATCAGGCTGGGTGGCATTGATGATGCGCAGCGAATTGCGCGCCGCATCCATACCCATTTCGTTATGCCCCATCATCAGATAGTGAATATTGGGGTGCACCTCGTACATGGTGACAGGCATATCGTAGCCGAAGATATCGTAAAATTCCTGGTGACTGCCGTAAACGTCTAAGAAATACTCTTCTACGTTCAAATTGCCGCCTACCCATTTTTCGGTCGCGTTAGAGGCGATAAAGACGTTGGCAAACACGCCCTCGGTCTCGCCGCCCATGTAATACTGGGCAAGGCGCGGACCGGTCATATACAGCTCGGCGGTAGAGTTGCCGGTATTATCCTTACAGGAGCGCAGGGTCATAATGCCGCAGTATTCCAGCGTTTTCTCAACGCCGTTGTGGTTATACATCACGTCCTGCTGGAAGCCGGTATGCACCTTGGCAAACTGCTCAAGATAATAGTCCGAATCACGGCTGCTGTCGCTCTCGCCCTGGAACCAGTAATAGGCCATATGGTTGAGGGTGAAGTGGCCGGCATCTACCTCACGATAGATGGTCTCAAGCGCCAGGTTGAATACCGAAACGGCCTGATAATAATCGTTATCGATCGGGGTGCCATCCTCTGAGGGGAGGAAGGTAGAGATGGGCATGCCACCGTGCGAGGCATTAACGATCCAAACGCGCTCGCCGGTCTGCTCTACCCATTCGTGTGCAAGGGCAGCGCACCAGCCGGCATTGCCAAAGCTGGAATTTTCCTGCGCCAGCACGGTGGGGTTGCAGCCAACGTAATTCTTGGTCTTGATGGTATCCCAATGTAGGGTCTCAGGCACACATTCCGCCGCAACGTGGGTGCCGCTCTTCTTTTCTATCGAGAGCCATTGCCCTGTCCAGGTAAAGTAGGCCATAGTGGGCGCGGTACGAATATAGTACTGCGAATAGGTGGGGCCGTACTTCTGCGCCTCCGGCGTAGCGCCATGGAAGCTCCAGTCTGCCGAGGCATTCGATTGCCCGGTAACAAACAGCAGGTTGATGGGCGAGGGGTCTACCACGATCTTTTGCTCCTCCTTGCGGAAGGTGAGCGTGGCGCTACCGCAGCCAACGGCCTTGATGCTGTTATCACCCGTAAGCACCACAACGGCCTCGTCTGCCTGCTCGCTGCCGCACAGGGTGCTGGTAACTACCATATCCTTGATCTCCAGCACGCGGCTATCAAAGGTATAGGTATCCTGATAGCGGATATGCAGCACGCCTTCTTCATCGGTATAGGGATAGGTCTGCACGTAACTCACCTCCACAGGCGGATTTTCAGGCTCCTCTTCACCGCCAGGGGTATCGGTTCCACCAGGGGTGTCGTTGCCACCGGGGGTATCATTACCACCGGGGGTATCATTACCACCAGGGGTATCATTACCACCGGGGTTTTCCGTTCCAGTACCGGCCGGGCCGCAGGCCGTCAGCAGGCCAAGCAGCATACACAGGGTCAACAACAGGGCAAGCATCTTTTTCATAAGCGCACCTCTTTATTTAGAAGATATATAACATTATACAGAAGATCGCAAGAAAAGTCAATCATATTTTAACCAAGAGAGGAGGAGCGGCAGACCGCCTTCATATCGCAGAACTCGCAGATATGCTTACGCTTATCTGAACGTAGCGGCCTGGCAGAGGCCTCGCCACCCGTGATCTCGCTGCCGATACGGCAGATCACACGGTCAAGCCGGCCTACCAGCTCGCCCATTTTTTCAAGCGAGGCGAGCGAGCGCTCGCTCGCCTTGTGCACGCCGCCATCCGCCCGAAAGCGAACGGGGATAAAACGCCCCTCGCGGGTCTTATCCATCGCCCTCAGCACCTCTTCCTCATCTAACAACAATCCGCTGCGCTTGACCGAGCGGTGGGCGTTTTCGATCACCTCGCCGCTCTCCGGCGGGGCATCATAGACCTTATCGGCCGCGCACGCGGCGGTGTACAGCACGCCGGCCGGCATCAGCTCGCCCCCCTCCTCGCACAGCAGGCGGCGGAAGGCGGGGTTCTGGCTCTTCCAAAGCGAGAACAGATAGACAAGCAGCTGGGTATCTAACCCACGCTCGACATCCTCAAGCGAGAAATCCTTAGGCCCGGATTTATAGTCGATCACGCGCAAATAGGTCTTGTTCCCTTTTTGCCAGGTATCTACACGGTCAATGCGGCCGTAGATGCGAATGGGGCGGCCATCCGGCAGGCGGTAATCGATGGCGCCGGGGGCATCCTCCTCGGCTGAGCCGATATCCAGCTCAAAGAACCGGGGCAGAAAATCGCTTTGCGAAAGCTCCTCGTATAGCTCGTCGATCACCAGCGTAGCCATGCGGCGCAGGTTAGCAAACAAGTGCAGCAGGCGCGGCGTGCGCTGGCTCTCGGCGGGACAGATACGATGGATATACCGTTCAAGCACCTCAGAAACGATCGCCCGGCGCTCCTCCTCGCCAAGCGCGGCAATCGAAAGCTGCCGCTCGGAAAGGATGGCAAAAAACATCTCAAGCACCGCGTGCAGTAGGTTGCCCACGTCTGCATAGCTGAATTCGATCACCTTAGCGGGATCCAGCTTCAAAACGTAGGAGCAGAAATAGGAAAAGGGGCAGCGCACGTAGCGATCGATGCGCGCCTGGGTCAGGGTCAGGCCGTGGGCGTAGAGCGAAGCGGCCGTTGCCTCACTCAGGTGGCAATCCGCCTCGGCAAGCGGGTGCGAAAGGCCGGCCACCGTGCGGGCGTAGAGGGGGTCATCCTGCAGGCAGCGCGCCAGCGCCTCCCCCTCTGCCGTGCCGCGATAAAGGCCTAAATAATCAGCAGCGGCATCCCGCCGCCAAAGGTGGGCAAGCCGGTCTCCTTCTGCCGGGGTGATAGGCTCCCGGCCGGAAACGGCCATAAGACGGGTAACGGCCACCGAGGGCTTTAACCGCTCGCCTGAGAGCTTTTGCTCGGCAAACAGCACGGTCACGCTTTCGCTTGCGGCGGCAAGGGCGCGTGAGACACAGAAATATTCCCGCGCGGAGCGCAGCGCCAGATCCGGCTCTACAGGCAGCTCGTGTGCCTGCAGCACGCAACGCTCATGCTCGCTGAATACGCTGCCATCGTCTACGGGGGCAGGAAAAACGCCATCGTTAACACCGATCAAGTAAATATGCTTTGGCTCGTGCAGCCGCAAAAGATCGGCCGAGCCGACTGTAACCTCATCAAGTGAGGTGGGAATGCGAGAAAGCGAGACCTCGCCCAGCAGCAGGCGCAAAAGGTCAACGAATTGCTCGGCGCTGACGAGCACGTCCTGCAGGATATCTGCCAGCTCGTCCAACGCGTGCAGAATGGTGGCATACAGGCGAGAAAGCTCGTCCCCCTCGCCCACGCGGCCGGCCGCGCGTGCACGCGCGGCCTCGCCTGCCAGCTGCTCCTCTATCCGCAGGGAGACGAGAAACTCGTACAGCACGCGGCAATGCGCCTGCACGCTCTGCTTGCGGCAGCCCTCCTGCAGCGGCAGCAGCTGATCGACCAGGGTGCGCCTGGCCGCCTCTACGCGTGCAAGGATCTCCTCTGCACGGGGGGAGGGGCGGTCGGTATAGCCATCCGGATTCATGTTCCAGCCGGTATCATCGGTAAAGCGGCGGCCATTCAGCCGCCAGCGTGTGACGTACAGCTCCAGCATATCGCAATCGGTCTGCCCGATGCCGGACATGCCGCATTTGAGATAGGAGATCACGTCGCGCCCACGCCAGCCACCGGTGCAAACGGCGTAGGCGGTGTAGATCAGCTTAACGGCGCGATAGGTCGAAATGTCGGTTTTTTTCGACATAAAGCAGGGGATGTCAGCATTTTCAAGGCAAACGTCTAAAATGCCGGTATATTGCTCGGCCCGGCGGGCGATCACGGCAAAATCACGGTAGCGGGCGCCCTCCTCCTTCACGCGGCGGGCAATATCGGCCGCTACCAGCTCGGCCTCGGCAAAGGCATCGCGCACCGCGAAAATGCGTAGCGCATCCGGCTCTTCGCAACACACGGGTGCCGTGTTTTCCGTTTTTTCTGGTTCTATCCCCTCTTCAAACAGGGCGGGTAGCACGCGGCGCAAAAGCGGCGAGGCGGTACGCCGGCAGCCACCCAGATCGATCCGTTCAAGCGGGCAGCCGGCCAGCGCAGCCATGTCAGCCAGGCGGCGGGCGGTATCCTTCGTTTCCACGTAGCAGGTGGCATCCTCTCTCCCGCCCGGCAGCGTGAGCGTAACGGTGAGCGGGCAATGGCGTGCTATGGCGCGCAAAACGCGCCATTCCTGCGCGGTAAAGCTGATAAAGCCGTCTACGTATACGTGCATACCGCCCAGCACGTCCTGCGCCTCTAACAGCGTAGCTAGGCGGTCAAGATCGTCTGCCACGTCGCTATACCGCTCGTGCAGCAGGGCGTGGTAGGTGGTGGAAAGCAGCGAAAGATCCTGCAGCTTGTCCTTTAGGTGGCTGCCCGCCTCCAGCTGGCGGGAAACGGCATCCAGCTGCCCCGGCGTGAGCGAAAGGGCAGAAAGCTCTTGCATGGCGGCCGTCATTTTTCGCACGCGGCCTAATTCCTGCTCGCCGTTTTTTTCATGCAGCAGGGGCATCAGCTCGCCCATGGCGCGCCACATAAACAGCGTGCGCGCAGCGGCCGAGGCATAGCGGTAGGAAAGCCCGCCCACACGGCGAA
The DNA here is from genome assembly GCA_017621755.1 of Clostridia bacterium. GTDB lineage: Bacteria > Bacillota > Clostridia > Oscillospirales > CAG-272 > UBA1740. Next base: position 37,858 of record JAGASL010000056.1, on the reverse strand, counting down.
AGACCGTATTGGCCAGGCGGGTGAAATTGCTGACCTCGAAGCACAGCGGGGCCGAGGGCGGCAGGCGGTCTGCCATCATCTGCTCGGTCAGCACGGTCTGCTGCTCGGGCACCAGCAGGCAGGCCGGGCGGCAGGCGGCCACGTCGGCGGCGATGGCCTCGCACAGGTGCGTGGTCTTACCGCTGCCAAAATCGCCGGTAATGAGTGTGATCATGGCGTATCCCCCTCTCGCAGGGCATAGCCGCGGTCGCGGATGGCATAGATCATACGCTTGCCATGCCGCTCCAGCTTTTTACGCAGGTAGTGCAGATACACGGTTACCACGCCGTCATCCTGCCATTCCTTGCCCCACACCGCCTCCAGCAGCTGGCGGCGCGAAACGGGTACCCCCTTGGCCGCCACCAGGCAGGCAAGGCAGGCGTATTCCCGCTCGGTCAGGGCAATGCGCTCGCCGTCTAACAAAACGGCCTGCTCGCCCTCTAACAAAACGAGACCGTGCATCGCCTCACCCTTAGCAAGAGAGGCAAGCAGCGAAAAGGAAAAGGGGCGGTGCCATTGCTCGGTCGGGGGCGGCGCATCCGACAGGGTACGCCCATAGCGGATCAGGCGCCCCGTGGGCACCTGTAGAGAAAACCGATCGCCATCTACCAGATAGCAATCCGCCTCTATGCGCAAGGCACTCTCCGGCGTGGTGGCAAGAGAGACACGCAAGCCGCGATCCTCCAGCTCGTAGCACAGCATTCTGGCAAAGCGTTCTTCGGCTGATAATACACACACGTGGTAAGGCATATCTCTCTCCCTTCTTCGTTCTTTTTTACATTATACCGCTTTTTTTCGCGTTTGTCAAATCCGGGCGGTCTTTTTTGCGCCGCGCGCGCATAGATTTTCAGAAAAAAGGGAGCACGGTATGAAACGCATATGGCTGATCTTTGGTACAAGGCCCGAAACCATCAAAATGGCACCCCTGCTACCCGCCCTGCGTGAGGCGGGGCTTATGGCCGAGGTGGCCGTTACCGGCCAACACCGCGAGCTGCTTGACGAGGCGCTTGCTGATTTTGACATTCGCCCGGCGCTGGATATGCGCCTGATGAAGCAGGCGCAAGCGCCGACCGACGTGCTGGCCGGTGTTCTACAGGGTACAGCCGCCCTATGCCGCCGGGAAGCGCCGGCCATGGTGCTGGTGCATGGAGATACGATCTCGGCCTACGGCGCCGCCCTGGCCGCCTTTCTATGCCGCGTGCCGGTAGGGCACGTAGAGGCCGGGCTGCGAACGGGCGACCTGCTTTCCCCCTTCCCTGAGGAGATGTGCCGCCGCGCCATTGCGCCGCTTGCTGCCCTGCATTTTGCGCCAACCGCGCAGGCGCGCGACAACCTGCTGCGCGAGGGGGTAGCCCCCGGCTGCATTACGGTAACCGGTAACACCGGCATTGACGCGCTGGTGCTGACACAGCGTGCCGATTTTACGCACCCCGCCCTGCGCTTTGCGGCCGGGCGGCGGCTGGTATTGCTGACCGTGCACCGCCGCGAAAGCCAAGGGGAGCCGATGCAGCGCATGCTTCGCGCGGTGCGACGGCTGGCTGAGGAATACCCCGACGTATGCTTTTATTACCCCGTGCACCCCAGCCCGGCCGTGCGTGAGGCGGCGGAGGCGCTGCAGGGCTGCCCCGGCGTGATGCTTGACAGGCCGCAAAGCCCGGCTGTGATGCACAATCTGCTTTCACGCTGCTATATGGTGATGACAGACAGCGGCGGCCTGCAGGAGGAGGCACCTTATTTTCACAAGCCGGTGCTGGTGCTGCGCCATTGCACCGAAAGGTGCGAGGGCGTGGCTGCCGGATGCTTGCGATTGTGCGGTGATGAAGAAAGCCGCATCCTGCGTGAAGCGGAGAGACTGCTTCGCGACCCGATCGCCTACCGTGCCATGGCAGAGGCGAAAAGCCCCTTTGGTGACGGAAAAGCAAGCCGCCGCATCGCAGAGGCGATACGGCGGTATATGGATATGGGATCCTTACGCGGGAACTACCTTGGCACGGCGCAGGGCTAAGAAAAGCAGCGGCACCAGCAGGATCTGCAGCACGATGCCGGGCAGCGCCTCGGTCACGTAGCCGGAAAGGAACATGGCAAGGCTGTAGGTCTTGAGCTGCCCAAGGCCAAGCAGCACCAGCTTAAAGGCGCCGCCGGCTAAGCGGCCGGCCACCATAGAAATCAAGAGCGAGACGTACAAAAACCCTGTTTTCTTTGGCAAGAGACGGTAGGCCAGCGCAATGGTCAGCCCGTAAACGGCCAGCTCTACGCACATGCCAACCGCCCCGGGGAACATGGGCGGCATGCCAAACATCAGCGAGCGTAAGAGCGGCGCCGCAAAGCCCACCACCAGGCCGTATTGCCAACCGCACAGCAGGCCGCACAGCAGCACCGGCAGGTGCATAGGCAGCAGTGCGTTGCCCAAATCACGCAGCTGGCCGGTCAAAAAGGGCAGCACGATGCACAGGGAAAGGCAAAGGGCAGCGCAAACCAGCCTTTGCAGCGTTATACGTGAGGGTCTTTTTTTCATTTTTCTTTCTCCTTGTTTGCTTCCTGCAGTTTTTTGGAAAGATATTGTCCAGTATAGGAGTGGGGGTTGCTTGCAACCTCCTCCGGCGTACCGGTGGCAACCACCTTGCCGCCACGGTCACCGCCCTCGGGCCCCAGATCGATAATATGATCGGCGCACTTGATAAAATCCAGATTATGCTCAATGACCACCACGGTATTGCCGCCGTCGGTCAGGCTTTGCAGCACCTCGATCAGCTTGGCCACGTCTGCCGTGTGCAGGCCGGTGGTCGGCTCGTCCAGCACGTAGATGGTGCGGCCGGTCGAGCGGCGAGAAAGCTCGGTAGCCAGCTTTACGCGCTGTGCCTCGCCCCCCGACAGGGTGGTAGAGGACTGCCCGATCTTAACGTAGCCAAGACCCACGTCGCACAGCGTTTTCAGCTTGCGGGTGATAGACGGAATACCGTCAAAGAAGGCAAGCCCCTCCTCTGCCGTCATCTCCAGCACCTCGTAGATATTCTTGCCCCTATAATGCACCTCCAGCGTATCGCGGTTATAGCGCATGCCGCGGCAGGTGTCACACTTGACGTATACGTCGGGCAAGAAGTGCATCTCGATGCACTTGACGCCATCCCCCTCGCAGGCCTCGCAGCGGCCACCGCGGATGTTGAAGGAGAAACGCCCGGCACCGTAGCCCCTTGCCTTGGCCTCTGGCGTTTTGGCAAACAGGTTGCGAATATCGGTAAAGAGGCCGGTGTAGGTAGCGGGGTTGGAGCGTGGGGTACGGCCGATAGGACTTTGGTCAATGGCGATGATCTTATCCAGCTCCTCGACCCCCTCAATGGCGGTGTGCGTGCCGGGGTGCAGATTGGCACGGTTGAGCTTGCGTGCCAGGGCACGGTAAAGAATGCTGTTGATCAGCGAGGATTTGCCAGAGCCCGAAACACCCGTGACGCAGACAAAGCAGCCAAGCGGCAGACTGACGTCAATATTCTTCAGGTTGTTCTGCCGGGCACCCAGAATGCGTAGGCTCTTACCGTTGCCTGCCCGGCGCACGGCCGGCACGGGGATGTGCTTGCGGCCGGAAAGATAGTCACCCGTGATCGAGGCCTTGTTGGCGGCCACCTCGGCGGGCGTGCCGGCAGCCACCACCTGCCCACCGTGAACACCGGCACCGGGGCCGATATCCACCACGAAATCGGCCGCGCGCATGGTATCCTCATCATGCTCGACCACGATCACGGTGTTGCCCAGGTCGCGCAGCTTTTTCAGCGTGCCGATCAGCTTATCGTTATCCCGCTGGTGCAGGCCGATGCTGGGCTCATCCAGAATATACATCACGCCAACAAGGGATGAGCCGATCTGTGTGGCCAGGCGAATACGCTGCGCCTCACCCCCCGAAAGCGTGCCGGCCTTGCGCGCCAGGGTAAGGTAATTCAGCCCCACGCTGCAAAGGAAGCCAAGGCGCGCGCGGATCTCCTTCATGATCTCGTGCGCGATCTTCTCTTCACTCTCGGTAAAGGTCAGATTGCTGACAAATTGCAGCATATCCTCGGCCGAGAGGCGGCAGATCTCGTCAATATTGAGGCCGCCGACCGTGACGGCCAGCACCTCGTCAGACAGGCGGCGCCCCTTACACTTCGGGCAGGGCGCATCCTCAATGAAATTCTCATAATACTCGGCGGCCATTTGGGGATTCTGCTGGATGCGCCGCTCGATGATGGGAATGATACCGTCGTAGGTTACGGTCTGGCGCACCCCCTCCTTGCCGAAATAGCGCACGATATCGTAGGTCACCTGCCCGGTACCATACAGCAGGGCGTGCATAGCCTGCTCGGAAAATTCACATAGAGGGGTGTCGATATCGCAGCCAATTTCGCGAAGAGCAGCTAAGATGAGCGGCCCGTTCCAGGATTGCTCGTCGATCGTTTTGAAGCCGTTGCACACGATGGCGCCCTGCCGCAGGGAAAGCGACAGGTCGGGCATGATCTTTTCCGGCGAGACCACGCGCAGGTCGCCAAGGCCGGCACACGCCGGGCAGGCACCCGTGGGGCTATTGAAGGAGAACATGCGCGGCTCCAGCTCGCCAAAGCTGACCTGGTGCTCCTCGCACGCGTATTTCTGCGAAAAGGAAAGCTCGGTGGCCTCCCCTTCCCCCTCGCGCGGCACCAGTGCAATCACCACGCGTCCATCCGAAAGGGCAAGCGCCGCCTCTACCGAATCTGAAAGGCGAGAGCGGATATCCGCCCGCATGACCAGGCGGTCAAGCACCACGTCGATGTGGTGCTTTTGATTTTTTTCCAGCTTGATCTCTTCAGAAAGATCGTACATATTGCCATCCACGCGTACACGCACGTAGCCGCCGCGGCGCGCGTCAGAGAGCACCTTTTCATGCATGCCCTTTTCGCCACGCACAACGGGGGAAAGCACCATAAAGCGCGTGCCCTCCGGGAGTGCCATAATGCGGTCAAGAATACTGTCGATGGTCTGCTGGCGGATCTCCTTACCGCAGACCGGGCAATGCGGAATGCCCAGGCGCGCGTACAGCAGGCGCAGATAGTCATAGATCTCGGTAACTGTGCCTACCGTAGAGCGCGGGTTTTTAGAGGTGGTCTTTTGGTCGATGGAGATGGCCGGGGACAGACCCTCTACCGAATCCACGTCCGGCTTATCCATCTGCCCAAGGAACATACGGGCATAGGAGGAAAGCGATTCAACAAACCGCCGATGCCCCTCGGCATACAGCGTGTCAAACGCCAGCGAGGACTTGCCCGAGCCGGAAAGGCCGGTCAGCACCACCAACTTGTCACGCGGCACGTCCAGGCTGATATTTTTCAGGTTATGGACCCGGGCACCCCGGATCGCGATCTTTTCTGCCATTATTTCGTTACCTGTAATTCCTTAATTTTATCACGCAGGAAGGCGGCGCGCTCAAATTCCAGCTGGCGCGCGGCGGTCTGCATCTCTTCACGCAGCGAGGCGATTAGCTCCTCGCGCTCGACGGCCGAAAGCTTTTCGCCCGCGCGCGGCAGGCGTGCCTGCTTCTTTTCTTCCTTTTTACCGATAGCGATCAGCTCCTGCACGTTTTTGCGCACCGTGGTGGGGGTGATGCCATGCTCCTCGTTATAGGCGGCCTGAATACGGCGGCGGCGTTCTGTCTCGCGGATGGCGATATCCATCGATTTTGTCACGCGGTCGGCGTACATGATCACGTGCCCGTCGGCATTTCGTGCGGCACGGCCTATGGTCTGAATAAGCGCGGTATCCGAACGCAGCAGGCCGTCCTTATCCGCATCCAGAATGGCAACCAGCGCCACCTCGGGAATATCCAGCCCCTCGCGCAGCAGGTTAATGCCCACCAGCACGTCGTAAAGGCCGAGGCGCAGGTCGCGAATGATCTCCTGCCGCTCCATCGTTTCTACCTTGTGGTGGATATACTTCACCCGCACGCCCTGGCCGGCAAGATACTCGGTCAGATCCTCGGCCATGTTGGTGGTCAGCGTGGTAACCAGCACCTTGCCACCGGCCGTGACCGTTTCGCGGATCTCGCCAAGAAGATCGTCTACCTGCCCCTCGATCGGGCGTACCGATATTTCGGGGTCAAGAAGCCCCGTGGGGCGAATGATCTGCTCTACCACCGCCTCAGAATGCTCGCGCTCGTAGCCGGCCGGCGTGGCGCTGACAAAGCAGACCTGGCCAACGCGGTCCTCAAACTCGTCAAAATGCAGGGGGCGGTTATCATAGGCGGAGGGAAGGCGGAAGCCGTAATCCACCAGGTTCTTCTTGCGCGCGGTGTCACCCCCGCTCATGCCGCGCACCTGCGGCACGGTGACGTGGGATTCATCGATAAACATAAGATAATCGGTGGGAAAATAATCAAGCAGCGTATAGGGCGTAGAGCCCGCCGGGCGGCCGGAGAGCACGCGGGAATAGTTTTCAATGCCGGAGCAAAAGCCAACCTCGCGCAGCATGGCCAGGTCGTATTTGGTGCGCTCCTCGATGCGCTGTGCCTCTAACAGCTTGTTCTGCGAGCGGAAAAATTCTGCCCGCTCGATCATCTCACGCTCGATCTCTAAGAGCGCTGCCTCACGCTTTTCATCCGAAACGGCGTAGTGCGTAGCGGGAAAGATGGGGGCGTATTCCAGCCGCCGGATGGTCTCGCCCGTGACCACATGGATCTCGCTCAGGCGGTCGATCTCGTCGCCAAAGAACTCAACGCGGATGGCGCGGTCGGTCGAGGAGGCAGGAAAGATCTCGACCGTATCGCCGCGCACGCGGAACTTATCACGCACGAAGTTGATATCGTTGCGCTCGTAGTTATTCGAGATCAGGCGCAGGATCAGCTTTTCACGCGAAAGCGGCATGCCCGGGCGCAGGTCAATGACCAGGGTCTGGTATTCGGTAGGGTCACCCAGGGTATAGATGCAGGAGACCGAGGCCACGATGATCACGTCTCGCCTCTCAAAGAGCGCCGAGGTGGCGCTGTGGCGCAGCTTATCGATCTCATCGTTGACCAGGGCATCCTTTTCAATATACATATCCCGCCCGGGGATATAGGCCTCGGGCTGGTAATAATCGTAGTAGGAAACAAAGTATTCTACGGCGCTATCCGGGAAGAAGGTGCGCATCTCTGAGCAGACCTGGGCGGCCAGCGTCTTATTCGGCTCTAAGATCAGCGTGGGGCGGTTGAGCGCGGCAATGACGTTGGCCATGGTGAAGGTCTTGCCAGAGCCGGTAACGCCCAACAGCGTTTGTGCCTTAGCACCGTTCCGAAAACCGTCGCACAGCGCGGCAATCGCCTCCGGCTGGTCGCCGGTGGGGGTATACTCACTTTTGAGAATAAAGCTGGTGTCCTGCAACGGTTTTCTCCCTTCTTTAGGTTTTAGTGCTTATGATCACGCAAATAGATCAGCAGCACGGTAATATCGGCGGGGTTGACGCCGCTGATGCGGGCGGCCTGGCCAACGCTGAGCGGCCGCACCTCGGCCAGCTTTTGCGCTGCCTCGATCCGCAGGCCACGCAGATTCTCATAATCGAGGTCGGGCGGCAGGCGCTTTTCTTCCATCTTTGCCTGCTTTTCCACCTCGCTCTGCTCGCGGCGGATGTAGCCCTCGTACTTCACCTGCACCTCTACCGTTTCACGCACGGCGCGCGGCAGGAGGGGGCGGGTGGTATCGATGGCGGCAATTCCCTCATAGGTAATTTCCGGCCGGCGCAGCAGGTCGGCGATATGAATGCCGGTGGTCAGGGGTGCCGAGCCAAGCGCGGCCAGGCATTCGTTGACCGCCGCCGAAGGCGGCAGGGTGGTTCTTTCCAGCCGCTTGACCTCGGCTTCTATGGCCTCCCTTTTGGCGCAGAAGGCGGCGTAGCGCTCTTCACCGATCAGGCCAACGCGATGACCGATCTCGGTCAGACGCAGGTCGGCATTATCCTGCCGCAGCAGCAGACGGTATTCAGAGCGTGAGGTCATCACGCGGTAGGGCTCCTCGGTTCCCTTCGTGACCAAATCGTCGATCATGGTGCCGATATAAGAGGAGGCACGCGGCAGCACGAGCGGCTCTTCACCGCGCAGGGAAAGCGCGGCGTTGATGCCGGCAACCAGCCCCTGGGCGGCGGCCTCCTCGTAGCCGGAGGTGCCGTTGAACTGCCCGGCACCGTACAGGCCGCGGATAGCCTTAAATTCCAGCGTGGGGTAGAGCGAAAGCGGATCTACGCAATCATACTCGATGGCGTAGGCGTAGCGCATGATCTCGGCCCGCTCGAAGCCGGGCAACGATTCTACCATCTCGTGCTGCACGTCAGCCGGCATCGAGGTAGAAAAGCCGCCAAGGTACATCTCCTCGGTCGTGCGGCCGGTCGGCTCTACAAACAGCTGGTGCCGCTCCTTATCCGCAAAGCGAACGAGCTTTGTCTCGATTGAGGGGCAATAGCGCGGCCCCGTGCCGGTAATATGGCCGGAATACATGGCACTGCGGCCAAGATTTTCCCGTATGATGCGGTGCGTTTCGCTATTGGTATACACGATATGGCAGGGCATTTGCGGCAGGGCGGCAAATGCCACGGGGTCTGTACGGGTAGAAAACGGTACGGTATCTACCTCGCCGGGCTGCTCCTCTAAGCGGGAAAGATCAATGCTGCGGCGCGCGATACGCGCGGGGGTGCCGGTCTTAAAGCGCATTAGTCGCACGCCTGCCTTGCGCAGGCTGTCTGAGAGACCGTTGGCCGGCAGCATGCCGTCCGGGCCGGAGGGGAAGGTGTGCGAGCCGATAAAGACCGCGCCGGCGAGATAGGTGCCGGTGGCCAAGATTACGCGCTCTGCCCGCCAGGTCTCGCCAAGCGAGGTCACCACGCCCGCCACACAGCATCCGCCCTCATGCTCTTCAAGCAAAAGGTCGGTCACCTCGGCCTGCACCAGGCGCAGGCCGGGCGTTTTTTCGATCGTTTCCTTCATTTGCAGGCGGTACAGCACGCGGTCTGCCTGCACGCGGCGCGAGCGAACGGCCGCGCCCTTGCCCAGGTTCAGCGTGCGGGATTGCAAGGTCACGCAATCGGCGGCGTAGCCCATCTCACCCCCCAGGGCGTCGATCTCGTAAACCAGGTGCCCCTTGCCGCTACCGCCGATAGAGGGGTTGCAGGGCATGTTGGCGATCGCGTCTAAGGATAGCGTAAAAAGCACGGTGGAAAGCCCCATCCGTGCGGCGGCCAAGGCCGCCTCTACACCCGCGTGGCCGGCGCCGACCACCGCGACCTGTGCTGTTAAATCCATCTTGCCCCTCCTGCGTTCTTTTTATCATAATATTGTAACACAGAAGCAGGCAGATTGCAAGAGCGCGGCCCCCGCGTGGGAAATTTTTTTGAAGCCGTATGGAAAGAATTGATAAAATCTACAACTTATGGGCAAGATGTATTGCAATATTTTTTGGCATGTGTTATAATAATATGAATAAGTATGAAACGAGGCGGCTATGAACGATCTTATCTCGATCATCATGCCCTCCTACAACACGGGGGGATATATAGCAGACAGTATACGATCTGTACAGGCACAGTCCTACCCGCATTGGGAGCTGCTGATCGTAGACGATTGCTCAACCGACAGCACCGAGGAGGCGATTGCCCCCTTCCTTGCTGACGAACGCATTCGCCTTTTTAGAAACGAGAAGAACAGCGGTGCCGCCCTATCGCGCAACCGCGCCCTGCGCGAGGCGAGGGGGGAATATATTGCCTTTCTTGACAGCGATGATCTTTGGCTGCCGGACAAGCTGGAGCGCCAGCTGGCCTTTATGAAGAAAAACGGCTATGCCTTTACCTGCACCGATTATTTTGTGATCAACCGCGACGGCACGCTTAACACACACGTGATCACCGCGCCGGCCCACATGGGCAAGCGCGAGATCTACCGCTACTGCTACCCCGCCACACTGACAACGATGTACGAGCGGGCGACCATTGGCCTGATCCAGGTAGCAGACCTGAAAAAAAATAACGATTACGCCATGTGGCTACAGGCCATCGAGCAGGCCGATTGCCACCATATGCCGGCGGCACTTTCCGCTTACCGGCAGCGTGAGGGCTCGATCTCCTCGATCAGCAAGTGGCGGCTGATCCGTTACCACTATATCCTGTTTCGCCGGGGTGCTGGGCACGGGGTGATCGTTTCACTCTTCTGCACGGTGCGCAATCTCTTCTTCGGCGTGCTGAAAAAGCTGCGCTACAAGCGCCCGATCGCCAAGGGGGAGCAGCTTCCCCATCTATAAGACCAAGCACGGAGGTATTTCTCTTGAATATTGAGGTTCTTGTGGCCGCCATGAACGAGGCCGATCATTCCCTGCCGGCGCGAATGGGCATTCGCACCGATGCGCTGATCGGCAATCAGTGCGCGCACAACGAGGTAGAAGAATACACCCACGAGGGACATACCGTTCGTATTTTCTCGTTTGCTGAGCGCGGCGTGGGGCTGAACCGCAACAATACCCTATTGCGCGCGCAGGGCGACATTCTGCTATTCGCGGATGAGGACGAGACCCTTTCGCCCGATTATGCCGAGCAGGTGACGCGTGCCTTTGCTGAAAACCCGCAGGCAGACGGTCTGATCTTTAACATCTGCACGGTAGGTGATGACCGTGGTCGCCGCCAGAACAAGCGTGTGCGTCGCGTGCGGCTATGGAACGCGCTGAACTACGGCGCCGTGCGCATTGCGGTGCGCCGCACCGCCATCAGCCGCGAGGGCATTACCTTTAACACCAATTTTGGCGGCGGAACGCCCTTTTCGTTTGGTGAGGACAATCTGTTTATCGTAAGCATGCTGCGGCGTGGGCTACGGCTGTACACACACCCCTACACGGTAGCCACGGTAGATCAGGGCAGTTCCTCCTGGTTTGAGGGCTATAACGAAAAATTTCTCTATGACAAGGGCGTGCTCTTTCGCGCGATCTCGCGCGGCTTTGCCTCCCTGCTTTGCCTGCAGGATCTTGTGCGCCATCCTTTTTTATACCGTAAGGCCGGACTTTCCCTGCCGGCTGCCCTGCGCATCATGCGCCGGGGTGTGCGCGGCTACAAGTCCCTACGCCCCTTTGCGCCCAAGGAGACGAGCAGACAATGAAGCGTCTATTACACATCAGCATGATCGCCCCCTCCCGCGCAGCGGGCGGCGGCGGTCTTGGTATTTATCAATCCTGCCGCGCCGTGCAGGCAGCGGGCGAGGCCGATTACTGCGGCCCCCTGCCCGAGGAAAGCTGCCGTGAGCTTGCCGGCGGCTACCGCCGCCTGTTTCCGCTTTCCTACCAAAGCGGCCTGCTTGGCAAGCTGTCTGCCCTGCTGCACCTGGCGCCCTCGGGCGCTTACCCATCCTTTGCCAAGGCCAAGCGGCAGCTGGCGAAGGAGCACTATGACGTGGCCTATATTGATTCCAGCCGCCAGGGCTATGCTGCCCGCTTTGCCAAGCGCCACGGCATGCACGTGGTGATCCGCATGCACAATGTTGAGCGCGATTATTACGATAAGGAGTATGCCCTTGCGCCCTCGCTCTTTATGCGCCTGAAATGCCTGATGTGCCGCTACCAAGAGAAAAGATCGCTGCGCTTTGCCGATACGGTGATCTTTATCACCGAGGAGGATCGCGCCAGGGCTGAGGCGCTCTACCCGCGTGAGCTTTGCGGCAAGCGCATCGTGGTAATGCCGATCTGCTTAGAGCCGCCGGCCAAGCTGCCCACCCCCTGCCCGGTAGAGGGCACCTACGCCCTGATCACCGGCGCCCTGTGGTTTGGGCCGAACGTAGAGGGTATTCTTTGGTTTTTAGACAAGGTATGGCCAAGCATGGCCGAGGCGCTGCCCACCCTTTCCTTAGTGATTGCCGGGCGCGACCCGAGCAGGGCGCTGCAGAAGCGGCTTGCCCAGACGACACGCGTGACCTTAGTCGATTCCCCACCTGATATGGCCCCCTACTTCCGCCATGCCGCGCTCTATCTGGCACCGATCTTAGACGGCAACGGCATGAAGGTAAAGGTCGCCGAGGCACTTTCCTACGGCCTGCCCGTGATTGGCACGCCGCACGTATTTATCGGCTACCGCGACCTGCAGGGCTGCAGCGCGACAGCCACCACACCGGCAGAATTTACCGCCAAGGCCGCTGCCTGGCTGCAAAAGGGACATACGGATGCTGAAAAAGAAGAGGCTTATGCCGTCTTTTGTCGCCACTATTCGATGGAAAGCGCCTGCCGCGCGGTACGTGAGGTCATAGAAACGATATGATAGAAGGCACCCTGCCAAGAGAACGAGAAAACCAACTGCTGGATTATCTTTCAGTGTTTTTTCTTTGCGTTTTTTTGGTCTTTTCCTCGTTGAATTTCCCTTTCACCTCGCTTCTCTTTTTGATCGCGGCGGTCGTTTTGCGCCTGTTTGCCATCCTGCACGAGGTGCTGGATTGGCGCATTCTGGCGCCGGGCGGCGCCATGCTGCTGTGGGTCACGGTGGGGCTGCTCTACACCCCGGATTTTTCTGAGGGCGTGCGCTTTCTTTTGCGCCTTTTGCTCTGCCTGCTGATGGGATATATGGCCACCCGCAGCCGCGCCTATATGCGCCTGCTGATCCAGGCGCTGTTTGCCTCCTCGCTGCTGGTGCTGGCCAGCGTATACTGGCAGCTGCTGCTACCGGATGCCACCGTGGCGCTTTACGAGCACATCATGCGCCCAAACGCCTATGATGCAGTGATGAACGCACACAAGTATTTTGAAAAGCGCCCCGCCGGCATTTGCGGCTACACCTCTACCACCGGCTACCTGCTGGCGGTGCTGAGCGGTATGGCCTTTGTTCGCACCCTTTCCCGCCTGCGGGAGCGGCACTTCTCTCGCGCGCTGCTGTACGGCGCGGTCTTTGTTTTATCGCTCACCGGCATTATGCTGGTCAGCAAGCGCTCGCTCTTTTTGGCTACCATAGCCATCTGCGTGCTGTTTTTGCTCTTTTATTACACACGCCGCGCCGGGCAGCGTGTGGCCATGATCGTGGCCTTGGTCACAGGCATAGCCGCCCTGCTCCTTGTTATGCACCATTCCAACACGCTATCTGCCTTTTTCGACCGGCTGACCAACATAGAAAACGACTACTATTCCAGCGGCCGATTAGATATCTACCCGCGCACGTGGGCGCTGTTTTTACAAAACCCGCTTCTTGGGCGAGGCAGCGGCTCATTTATCAAGCTGTACGGTGATCTTTACGGTCATTTGGGCGGTGGTGCGCACAATATCTATTTGCAGCTGCTTTGCGAAAACGGTGTACCGGGGCTTTTGCTGATCGGCGGCTTTTTGGCAACCAACCTGGTTTCTGCCATTCGCGCCCTGCGGCGCGACCGAAAAAACGACCTGCTCTGCTTCTCGGTCTACGGGCAGCTGGTCTTTCTCTTCTACGGCTTCTTTGGCAACCCGCTGTATGATGAGATCCTGCTTTGCGTTTACTGCCTGCTGGCCTTTATCCCATACCTGAGAGAGGAGCCTGACCATGCCTGACGGGATCGGTATACTGACCTATCACAGCGCCATCAATTACGGGGCGGTGCTGCAGGCCTATGCGCTGCAGCGAAGCATTGACGAAATGGGCGGCAGGGCGACCCTGCTAGATTACCGGCCGGATGCCATAGAGGATCAATACCGCGTGCGCGGCTACCGAAAATGCAGCTCGCTGCGCAATTTTGGCGCCCATAATCTGAACAGCCTTTGCCGCCGGCGCCGGCGCCGCGGCTTTACACGCTTTTGGCGCGAGCACCTGTCTCTTTCCCCCCGCTGCACGAAGGAAACGATCGGTGCTGTGGCCGCAGACTACCGCTGCCTGATCACCGGTAGCGACCAGGTGCTGAACCCCGCCTGCCACAGGGGGGATACCACCTACCTGCTGGATTTTGCCACCGAGCAGAAGAAATTTGCCTATGCGGCCAGCATGGGCTCGCTTGCCGGCTTTGCCGCCTGGGGCGAGAAGCCGCTTTCCCTGCTTGCAGATTTTTCGGCCATCTCGCTGCGCGAGGGGGATGCCGCCGCCTATCTTTCCGAGTTGCTGGGGCGGGAATGCCCCCACACGGTTGACCCGGTGTGGCTTCTTTCCCCCACCGAATGGGAGTCGCTGGCCACCGCGCCGCGCGAAAAGGGCGACTATATACTGGTCTACAACCTGATGAATTACCCCTATATGCGCGCCCTGGCTGACAAGCTTTCGGCCAGGCTGGGCCTGCCGATCGTCTCGATCAGCAAGTCCATCTTAGGCGATGCCCGCTACCGCGGCACGCGCATTCGCTCGAATGCCTCGCCTGAGGAATTTCTTGGCTATATCCGCGGGGCAACCTGCGTGCTGACCGATTCCTTTCACGGCACCTCGTTCTCTATTCTGTTCGAGCGGCCGTTTTTCACGGCGCTTGACCCGGGGGAGGACAACACCAATTCCCGCCTGCTTTCCCTTTTGCAGGCAACTGGGCTTGCCAACCATGCCGTGTACCCGGGCAAGGAGCCGCTTGGTGTGGGGGAGGCCGATTTTACCGCGGCCCACGCAAGAATGCAGGGGGCGATCGAGCGCTCGCGCACTTTCTTACAAGCTATATGCCATTGATCTAAGAGCCACGGGACTTGCCTGCGGCTCTTTTTTCATAGGCTGTGAAAACGGTGCATAAGATAGGAAAAAAGGAGACCGATCATGCCGTTTCTTTCCTATTTCGCAGGGCTACTGACCGGCGCCATGCCGGTGGCGCTGCTGCTGCTTGGCCTGTATTTTATCCTACGCCTGCGCTGCTTTCCCTTTCGCCACCCCCTGCGCACGGCGCGGCTGCTGTTTTCGGGCAGCGGTGCCTCGCTGCGGGCGACCTGGATGGCGCTGGCCGGCACGGTGGGGGTTGGCAACATCACCGGCGTAGCCATCGCCATTACCACCGGTGGCGCCGGTTCCGTTTTTTGGATGTGGCTTTGCTCGCTTTCCGCTATGATATTGAAGTATGCCGAGATCACCCTCTCGATGGCTGACCGCCGGCCGGATGGCCATGGCGGCTATCGGGGGGGCACACCCTATTCGATGCGCGTAGCCGGGCTTGCCCCACTTGGCAGTCTGTTTGCCCTGCTTTGCCTGGGCTACACCCTGCTGATAGGCGGGGCTGTGCAGGCCAACGCGGTGGCCGAGTGCCTCTTTGATAGCTTTTCGCTTTCGCCGGCCGTGTGCGGCGGGCTGCTGGTGCTGCTTTCGCTGCCGGTCATTGCGGGGGGCGGTCAGCGCATTTCGGCGCTCACGGCACGCTTAGTGCCCCTGATGTGCTTTGCCTACGTGGCCGCCACGCTGGCGGTGATCGTCTCGCACCGCGCCGCGCTGCCGGGGGTGGTGGCCACCATCCTGCGTGAGGCCTTTTCCCCCGCTGCTGCGGCGGGCGGTGGGCTTGGCTTTTTTTCTGCCCGCGCGATGCGGGTGGGCGCGGCGCGGGGGCTGATGTCAAACGAGGGCGGGTGCGGCACCTCGCCTATGGCACACGTGACAGCCGCCGCGCAAACGCCCGCGCGGCAGGGGCTGTTTGGTATCTTAGAGGTATTTGTGGACACCACGGTGATCTGCACGCTGACCGCGCTGGCGCTCTTATCTGCCCTGCCCACACTGCCGGCCGGCCATAGCGGTGCTTCGCTGGTGCGCCTGGCCTTTTCTTCTGTGTTTGGGCAGGCAAGCGGTGCGCTGCTTTCCCTGCTGCTCTTCTTTTTTGCCTACGCCACGGTGCTGTGCCAGGCCTTTTACGCCCAGGTCTGCCTTGGCAGCCTGACACGCGCGCGGGGGGCCGGGCGGCTGTTTCTCTTTGCCTTTGGCGCCAGCCTGCTGCTGGGGGCCATCAGCACCCCCGCCTTTGTTTGGAAGGCCTGTGACCTGCTGCTGGCGGTAATGACGATCTGCAATCTGGTGCTGCTGTGGCGTCAGCGAAATCGAATCGTTTCTCTATCTGCCGAGCTGCTGCCCGCCGGGCAAAAAAAAAGCGGGGTGCCCTTCAGCACCCCGCGCCCTCCAGCTTAGAAGAGACTTAGCTCTCCCAGTTGTGATACACGTTGGTTATATCGTCGTTATCCTCCAGCTTATCCAGCAGGTTCTGCATATTGTCAATATCATCCTGGCTTTCCAGCGTGACGTAGGTAGAGGGGACCTTCGCGCGCTCGGCAGAGGCGATCGGGTAGCCCTTGGCCGTCAGCGCCTCGCTGATGGCATAAACGTCATCCGGCTCGGTATAGATCTCGTAAAGATTCTCGCTGCCCTCAAAATCGGTAGCGCCGGCCTCCAGCGCGTCCTCCATCAGCTTATCCTCCTCGATCTCGGCATCCTCATCGGCAACGATGATCACACCCTTTTCAGAGAAGAGGTAGGAAACGCAGCCCATCGCACCCAGGTTGCCGCCATACTTGCTAAAGAAGTGGCGCACGTCACCTGCCGTACGGTTTTTAGAATCGGTAGCGGCCTCTACGATCACGGCAACGCCGCCGGGGCCGTAGCCCTCGTAGGTCATTTCCTCGTATACGGCGCCGTCCTTTTCAAGCGACTTTTTGATCGCGCGATCGATGTTATCGTTGGGCACGTTGTTGGCCTTTGCCTTGGCGATCAGCTCGCGCAGCTTGCTGTTGCTGTTCGGGTCTCCACCGCCGGCACGAACGGCCACAGCGATCTCCTTGCCGATCTTGGTGAAGATACCGGCCTTGGCGGCATCGGTCTTTTCCTTCTTATGCTTAATGTTATTCCATTTGCTATGTCCCGACATATCTCTTTCTCCTTAAATCTTCTCGGTAGTCTTCATACAGATCAGCCCCAGCGCGCGGCCAAGCACGGTATGCACGGCCTGCGTCATGGCAATGCGCCCGGCACGGGCATCTTCGTCCTTACAGGTGATGATCTGGCAATCGTGATAGAAGCGGTTGAACGCCGCACACAGGTCTAAAATGTAGCGCGTGACGTACGAGGGCTCGTATTCGGCAAGCGAGGCGTTAATGGTCTCTGGGAAGGTGGCCAGCGTTTTGCAGAGTGCCGTCTCGGCCTCTACCATCTCATAGGGCTTCATCTCGCCGACCGTGCCTGCCTTTTCCAGAATGCTGGCGGTACGGGCGTAGGTGTACTGCGCATATGGGCCGGTGTTCCCGTCAAAGGAGAGCGCATCCTCTAAGACGAAGTTGATATCCCGCATGCGGTTATTGGAAAGGTAGTGGAACACGATGGCACCCACACCAACCGCCTCGGCAATTTCATCCGGGTTTTCGGTGTTCGGATTTTTCTCCAGCGTGATGGCACGTGCCTTCTCGATCGCCTGGGCGAACAGGTCCTTCAACAGCACTACGTTGCCGGTTCTGGTAGCCAGCTTCGCACCGTTGATGCTGACGGTGCCATAGGGCACGTGCACTAGGCGGTCTGCCCATTCGTAGCCCATCAGCTCAATCACCTTAAACCACTGGGCAAAATGCAGACTCTGCCCGGCAGAGGTAACGTAGATGCACTTTTCAAAATCATAGGTCTCCTTGCGGTATACCGCCGCGGCGATATCACGCGTGGGGTACAGGGTAGAGCCATCCCGCTTTAAGATCAGGCAAACGGGCATGTTGTAGGCATCCAGGTTGACGACCGAGGCCCCATCATCCAGCGTGAGCAGGTTCTTTTCACGCATGACCTCCAGCTGGCGGGGCATTTTATCGGTATAGAAGCTTTCGCCGTTGTAGGAATCAAACGAGATGCCCAGCTGGCCGTAGGTCTTTTGGTATTCGCGCAGACTGATCTCGATAAACCATTTCCACAGCGCGATATTCTCTTCATCATGCGCCTCTAGCTTCGCAAACTCAGCACGCGCAGCATCGCCAAGCGAAGGATCCTTTTCCTCCTCAGCGTGGAAGAGGACGTACAGGCGCACCAGCTCATCGATCTCGCCGGCCTCAACCGCCTCACGCGAGCCCCATTTGCGGTAGGCCACGATCAGCTTACCAAACTGCGTACCCCAGTCACCCAGGTGGTTGATGCCCACACAGTGGTAGCCGGCAAACTCATGCAGCAGCTTTAAGGAATGGCCGATGACCGTGGTGCCCAGGTGGCCGATATGGAAGGGCTTGGCCACGTTGGGGGAGGAATAGTCCAGCACCACCGTTTTCCCCTCTCCCGTGCGGGGGGAGCCGTACATATCCCCCTCGGCAAGGATGGTGCCGATCACACGGGCAGAAAAGGCGGCACGGTCAACAAAGAAGTTCAGATAGCCGCCGGCCACCTCGGTACGGGCGATCTCGGGGCAGGAAAAGCTACCACCAAGCGCTGCGGCGATCTGCGGCGGTGCCGCGCGCAGCACACGGCTGAGCTTAAAGCAAGGAAGCGCCAGGTCGCCCATCGCGGCATCCGGTGGATACTCAAGCATCGTAGCAATCTCATCTGCCGTTAAGGCAACGGCGGGGAAACAGGAACCGGCAGCGGCGGCAAGCGCCTCGGCGGTCTTTTTCTTCAACGTAAGCATACCTACTCCTTTTTCTTCGATACACAATTAACTAACTATATTATTATATACGAAAGGAAGAGATTTTTCAAGCCCTATTGTACATTTTTTCACATTCTTCTTAATTTTTACACAAAAGCAGTACCGAGAGCACTTGCTCTCGGTACCTACGTATTATTTTTGTTCACTTGGGCGGCGGAAGGCCATGGTCTGATGTACCAGCTTCAGCGTTGCGCCCTTCATGCGGCTAGCATTCATAAAGCCAGCAGCACGCGCCCGCTCAAACCAAGCAAGGGCAGCATCCTCATCCATGGGAACGCCAAAGCCAAATTCATAGTGGCAGGCTAAGGCGCACATGGCACGGGGGTTACCCAGCTGGGCCGCAATACGGCGGAAGCGAAGTGCCTCGCCCGCGTTCTCTGCCCCGCGTGCCAGCATAGCGGCAGAGGCAGCGTAGATCTTTTGCGCGATCTTCCTCTTACGGCGCTCTTTATTTTCATCCAGCACCTCCTGGGCCTGGGCAACGCCATGGCGCAGGGCGCGGTGCAGATAGTCGTTTGCCTTTTTGTAGCTATACGGCAGGCCGCCCTCACCACGCAGGTAGCAGAAGGCCAGATTCAGCTCGGCAATGCCGCTTTCCTGGTCGGCTGCCTTTTGGTAGTAGCGAACGGCAAGACGGTCGTTCTTTTCGCAGCCCTGGCCCTGCTGGTAGCAATAGCCCAGGTTGCACTGCGCGCCACGGTGGCCGCATTCGGCCGCGATGGTGTAGAAGCGCACGGCATCCTCATACTTGCCCTTTTCATAGGCGTTGACACCGTAGTTATACAGCTCGGTCATATCGGCGCGGATGCTGTTGATCTTTTCCATCGCCTCGCCATAGCCCTGCAGGGCAGAGCGTTCATACCACTTCATCGCCTCGGGCATGTTACGATCGACCAGCTGGGCATCAAAATAGCAGTTACCAACCACGTACTGGGCACGAGCATGGCCGTTCTCGGCAGCGGTGAGGTAGCAGGAGAAGGCCTTTGCCTCATCTGCCTGTACGCCACGGCCGTAGCGATAGCAATCACCCAGGTTCAGCCAGGCCATCTGGTAGCCACCCTTGGCAGCCAGATCGTACCAGACAACGGCGGCCTTTTCATCCTGCGGCACACCGTGGCCACGCTCCAGACATACGCCCAGATTGTTCTGCGCGCGGGCAAAGCCGTCCTTTGCTGCCAGGCTGTACATCAGCGCGGCAACAGCATACTTGCCCTCCTTATAAGCGCGGAAGCCAAGCTCAAAGCGATCCTCGTTGCGGTTCTTGATCTCAATACGCGGCGGCACCTCAGAGAACACGCCGTCCAGCCCGCGGATCAGCTTATCGGCGGCAGTGATGCCACCGTTATAGGCGATCTCGGCATAGTATTTTTCATGGGCAGGGTTCTTCTTAACACCACGCCCCTCGTGATACAGCTCGGCTAAGCTATAAGCAGCCTCAAAGCTGCCCACCTCAGTAGCGGCGGTATACCAATAGGCGGCGCGGATCGGGTTGGCCGGAATCCCCTCGCCATGATTATAGCAATCGGCCAGGTAGCAGCGCGCCATGGGCACACCCAGCTCGGCCGCTACGCGCAGCCAGAAATAGGCGTGGTCTGCCTCTGGCGTATCATAGTGCCGGTCACGCAGCAGAATAGCCAGGCGGAAGGCAGCATCGGCATGCCCCTGCTCGGCTGCCAGGCGGTAATAGACCGCGGCAAGCGAAACGCTTGGCGAAACGCCCTTTCCATCCTCATAGCACGTGCCAAGGCGATACTCGGCCGGCGCATAGCCGTATTCAGCAACAGTCAAATAGGCCTGCATTTTAGCAGCAGGATCCTCACTTGGCAGCGCCTCGGCCATGGTATACATTCTTTCAATCTCGTCGGCCGGCAGGGTACAATCCTGCAGGCAGAAGGGACATTGCTTGATATTGCCCGCGCAGTGCCATTCACTGCCGCACTTTTTACACTTCATCTGTTTACCCCCGAAAAGGTCTATTCTTCTATTATTATTGTAACACGAAAATGCGGTTTGTCAAGTGCTTTTTCGTGAATAAAGCGCACAGGCGGGGATTTTCCCCGCCTGTTTTTCTTCAATTTTAATGGGTAACTGCGGCGCCGAAGGGGGCAATGGCAAGCCCGGCCAGCTTAAAGCACTGCAGGCCGAAGGGAATGCCGATGATGGTAATGCACCACACCACGCCGGAAAGCACGTAGCCAATGGCCAAGCCCAGCCCGCCGAATATCAGCCAGATAAGATTGGCGATGGGGTGGGAAGAAAAGCGGGTAACCGCTTTCTTGCCAAACGGGAAGAGCGAAAGCCCGGCAAACTTAAAGCATTGCAGGCCAAAGGGGATACCGATGATGGTAATGCACCATATAACCCCCAAAAGAAGCCAGGAAAGGGCGGTGGCCAGACCGGTCAAAAGGAACCAAAGAATGTTGCCAATCAATTTCATACTGCTACCTCCTAAGATCAATATGGCACCTTCATTATACGATATACACCCAAGATCTGTCAAGCATTTTCTAAAAAAAGAGACTTGACAGCACCGACACCTTGTGCTATAATGCCAATGTAAGAGAATTTTTTGCCCGGCCGCATCATGGAAACGGGCTTTTTTTGCGGCCGTGAAAGGAGAACTGTATGAAGTATGACGTGGTCATTATCGGCGCCGGCCCTGGCGGTATCTTTTCTGCCTATGAGCTGACAAAGGAGCGCACCGATCTGAAGATCGCCGTGGTAGAAATGGGCAACCCGCTGGAAAAGAGAAAGTGCCCGATCGACGGTAAGCGGGTAAAGGCCTGCATCGGCTGCAAGAGCTGCGCGATCATGAGCGGCTTTGGCGGTGCCGGCGCCTTTTCAGATGGCAAATATAACATTACCAACCAGTTTGGCGGCACGCTGTACGAATACGTAGGGCGTGAGGAGGCCACCGCGCTGATGCAGTACGTAGACGAGATCAACCTGGCCTTTGGCGGCGAGGGCACGCACCTGTATTCTACCGCCAACACCAAGATCAAAAAGACCTGCTTAGAAAACGGCCTGCACCTGTTAGATGCGCAGGTACGCCACCTGGGCACGGATATCAACTACGTGGTGCTGCAGAACCTGTATGAGCGGCTGCGCGAGCGCGTGGACTTCTTCTTCAACACGGCGGTCAGGTCTATTCAGGCCATTGACGGCGGGTATGAGCTGCAGACCGAAAACGAGAGCCTGACCTGCACGCGTTGCATCGTTTCGGTAGGGCGCAGCGGCAGTAAGTGGATGGAGCAGGTGTGCACCGCGCTGCACATTCCTACCCGCTCGAACCGGGTGGATATCGGCGTGCGCGTAGAGCTGCCGGCTGAGGTATTTTCACATCTGACAGACGAGCTGTACGAAAGCAAGATCGTATACCGCACCGAAAAGTTTGAGGATCTGGTGCGCACCTTCTGCATGAACCCGCACGGCGTGGTGGTAAACGAAAATACCAACGGCATCGTAACGGTAAACGGCCACAGCTATGAGGACAAGCGCCTGCATACCGAGAATACCAACTTTGCTCTGCTGGTCAGCAAGCATTTTTCTGAGCCCTTTCACGATAGCAACGGCTACGGCGAGAGCATTGCCCGCCTTTCTAACATGCTGGGCGGCGGTGTGATCGTGCAGCGCTTTGGCGACCTGATGCGTGGCCGCCGCAGTACACCCAGCCGCATTGCCGAAAACTACGTGCATCCTACCCTGGCCGCCACCCCGGGCGACCTGAGCCTGGTAATGCCCAAGCGCATCTTAGACGGTATTATTGAAATGATCTGCGCGCTGGATAAGATCGCACCCGGCACAGCCAACGACGATACCCTGCTGTACGGCGTAGAGGTGAAGTTCTACAATATGGAAGTGGCACTTGCAAAGAATTTAGAGACCACCTGCCCCGGTCTGTACGTGATCGGCGATGGCTCGGGCGTGACCCATTCGCTATCGCACGCCTCGGCCAGCGGCGTGTACGTGGCACGCGATATTCTGGCGAAGATATAAGAAAAAAAGCAACGCCATCGGCTATGCCGATGGCGTTGCTTTTATTGCTGCAGGCTCTTCTTCAGGCTTTCAAAGGAGAGGCCGTATTTATCGGCGATATCGCGCGCGTAGCTCTTCCCATCCGGCTTACGGCGGTAGACGCGAAAGGAGCGCTTACCCTCCTCTATGCCGGCAACCAGGGTATCTACCCGCACGCCGCCTTCGGCTGCGATGCGATCGTTGATCTCGTCTAAGCGAGCGGCCAGCTCGTGCAGGTGGGTAGAAAAGATACCGCGCAGGCGGGCTACGCCAAAGCCACACAGGATCTCGGCGGCGATATACGAGGCCTCATACGCGCCGGTTGAGGAAAGCGATTCGTCCAACAGAACGAGCGAATGCTCGCTGATACCGTCAAAGATCTCGCGCAGGCGGGCACATTCCTCACCCAGCCGCCCCTTGTCGATGGTATCCTCTGCCCCCTCGGGGAAATGCGTGAAGATGCCGTCTACCGGGGAAAGCACCAGGCTTTTGGCCGGGGCATACAGACCAAGCTGCACCAGCGCCTGTGCCTGGCCAACGGCGCAGGTGATCACCGATTTGCCACCACGGTTCGGCCCTGTCAGAATATACAAGCGGCCATGATCATCAAAGGAGAAATCGTTGGGCACGATCTCATCCTCAATGCGCAGCGCTACGTCGGCATTATACAGCGCCTCGGCCGTAAAGGCCTTTTCACCCATGGGTCGCAGCTGTGGCAGTGCCAGCGCGCAGCCGCGCTTTTCAAGTGAGGAAAGCAGCGAGGCCGCGCAGGTAACGAACTCGATCTCTGGCAGGATCTTGAGCAGGAAGTCGGTGTTTTCCAGCACGTATTCGCCCACGATCCTCCGCCACCCCCGCACGGAGGAGCGGAACACGTCGGAAAGCGCGCCGTGAAAGGCGTGCGTCATGGCATCGCGCCGGTTTTCCGGCTGGCTCTTATCATAGGGCAGCAGCTGGGCGATGCAGGTAAAGCTATCGTTACGGAAGCTCATACGCAGGATCTTATCCAGCAGCTCGCCGGATTTAAATGGCTCGGCATTCACCGAGACCACGCCGGCCGAGGCCGGGCGCAGGCGGGCATCCAGGTTCACGCCTACGGTAATGCTCTTTACCTCGCGAATGCGAGAGGAAAGCTGGGAAAGCCCCTGGTTCAGCTCGCGGTAGTAATCACTTTCCGAAAGCTCGCGAATGCGGTCACACAGGGCCGAGAAGCCCCGGCTCTTTACCTTATCCGAAAGCGGGGCAAGCCCCCGGGCCAGACTATCGATGCAGCTGACGTACAGCTCGATCTCGGTAATGCTATACAGATAGGATTCAGTGCCGCCGGCGCCCAGGTCCTCATCCATGCGGCGCAGCTCTAAGATATCGAACAAAACGGGAATAGCATCGCCCAGCACCTCGCCAAGGGCGGGCAGACGGCGCATATCGTCAAAGATCTCTTGCCGGTAGGCAATCACGGCCGGGTCGGCGGTGAAGAAGGAAGAGAGCGAGCAGCCGCGCAGAGGCAGTAGCTTATCCAGCCCCAGCTCAGCGCACACGCGCTCGTCAATATGGGGCGTGCCCTCACGCCGCGCGCCGCGTGCGGCGCTTTCTTCGTCCGGGTATAGCAGGCTTAAGAACATAGTAACTCCTTAATAACGGTGATCCGGGTCGATCTCGATCCCGTTCATCAGCTGATACGAGGCCTCTGCCAGCCGGCGCACAGCCGTGCTGGAGGTGTAGAAGGAGGTAACGCTGGGGATCTCATCCCCCGATACCGAGACCATGGAATGCCTCTCGGAATACGGGTAGAAGCGATAGGTCATCTCGCGCCCATCCTCTAAGGTAAGCACAAAGGTCAGAATACAAGCAGAATCGTCTGCCATGCGGGCGGCGATCTCCTCCTCGCTCCAGCCGGTGTCGGCAGCGATCTCGCCGCTGTAGGCCAGCTCCAGCAGGAGCAGATACAGATCACGGAACTGTGAAATATCCTCACAATAGCCGCGGTCATTCAGCTCAAACGGGTAATTTCTGCCCTTATATGACCAGGTGTAGCCGGAATAGAGCTCACGCACGATCTGATCGGCCGTACCGTCACCCAGCAGCTGGAAGATATAATCGCCACGGGCAGAGGAAAATTCCATCTGCGCCACGCTATCGATCGATACGGTGAACATTTCGTCTGCGATCCAATCAAAGAGCGAATATTCTAAGAAGGAAAGGTTTTCGTAAGCCACCTTGGCGATCATGTTATAGAACACCTCGCCATCCTCGCGGTAGGAAAGGGCGCCCACGGTGTAGGTGCCGTCTGCCGCCAGGGGGGTGGCAAAGAGCATATTCTTCACGTAATTGCCTACGATGGGATCCTCGTTGGCATCGTAGGAAATATTATAGGGCATTTCGTAGTAGATGGTGTAGGCCACGTTCTCCAGCAGGCCGCCCTCGGCAAAGTCCTTATCGGAGATGCCAAGCTGCAGCACCTCGGTACCCACCAGGCCGGGCAGCTTTTGCATAGCGGCATCAACACGCATATCGGCGGCGGTGTAGGCTGTAGAGGGGGCCAGCATGGCGTAAATGGTAGAGGCGTGGTATACGTCCCGCTCCGGCGCGGTGAGGTAGGTGAACATCACAAAGGGGTCAAGCGTGCTGCCCTCACCAAATTCCGGCTTCTCTTCCCCACCGCCGAACATCCCGTTGATGATCGAGCGATCGTGGAAGATAGAGAAATTACGGATGTATACGTAGCCGTAGGTGGTATCGGCGGCGAAGGTAAGCCCGGGCTGCACGAAGTAGGAAAGGGGTGCCAGCACGGATTCCTCCATGGTAGAGTAGAGGACGTAAACGGCCTCGCGCCCGGCAAGGCGGGCATAATAGTTGCCATCCGGCGATTTGGCGCCCACGTACACGGTATAGCACTCGCCCTTTACCGTTTCCAGCACGTAGTAGGTGGGGTGCTGCCCCTCGGCCAGGCCATAGCGGGCAAAGATGGCCTCTGCCCCGTCGGCTTCAAAATCCAGCCCGGTCAGGCGGCCAAGGCAGGCGGTGTAGCCCACGTCTACCACCAGGCGGGAAAAGCGCTGGTCATCATAGGTATTGACCGGGTGCCCCTCGATGATAAAATCGGCGGTGTCGCCATCTCCATCCAGGTCATCGTGGTCCTTTTCAAAGCAATAGGTCTGGTAGGCACCGCTTGCCTCGTCATAACGGTTATACACGCGAATGCTTTCCATATCCACACGCTCTACCCGCGGGAACATCAGAACGGTGCCAGCGGAAAGGCCGGAGCCCTCACCCTGCTGGGTGCTGACGGTGGTGGTAACCTCCTCCCCGCTTGCGGCAAAGAAGGGGGAAAGAACGGCCAGGTACAGCACCAGCAGGATCAAAAAGATGCTGGCAAGTGAGAGAAGCAGAATGCCGGTCTTATTCGGTTTTGGCGGTTTTCTCATATCTCTCTCCTTAACGGTTCTTTCGGCGCAGGGTGACCACGGCGCAGGCGCAAGCCAGCACGGCAAGCGGCAAACCGACCAGCACCCACGTCCAGGAAACAGCCTCGCTTGCCTCTAAGGGGCGCAGCACGCGCAAAACCACCTTGTGGCTGGTGCCAGTAGTCTCATCATTAATCCAGATCACGTTGCCGCTTTCATCACGGGCGTAGATAATATTCTCCTGCTCATCATAGGACGTGGTGAAATCTAAGGAATCGTAATACTTAAACTCAAGCTCCTCAGCCACGCTGATGGTGGTACGGGCCGAGCCACGCAGCGCGCTTTGCAGGATCTCGCGGTTGGCGTACACGTTATCGGCCATGTAGGTGGCGGCGTGATACAGATCGGTGCTGCACACGAACAGGGTGGCCGTGAAATACACGCTATCCACCAGCCTTGTCTCGCTTGTCATGGTCATAAGCGGGAAGGTGGCGGTGGTAACGGTGCTGTAGGTATCGTCTAATGCCTGGGCGGTGCTTGAGGTGGTAAACAGGGTCTTGACCACGCGCCCGGCGCTATTGACCGAGGAGGTGCCATCCTGCCACAGAATACGCAGCGGGGCAGCCTGCTCAAAAATGGTCTTAGGAGGCGAGGAAAGGGCGGTGATATCAGCGTATACCGAGGAATCACCATAGGTGCCGGCAATGCGGAAGGGGTCACCCGACAGAGCAGCGGCGCTATCCGAAAGCAGGGTCTCGGCAAACTGGTTGCCAGCCGCATCCTTCACCGTAAAGCCAATGCCCCATTCGGCCAAAAATTCCTCTAAATTCGGCAGGGTGCCGGCCGCGGTATCGCGGAAGTAAAAGACCGTGCCGTAGTTATCTAAGAAGCGGTCGATCTTGGTGATGGGGGAATTGTAATCCATATCCTCCAGCCGGCCGGAGGCAAAATCCTCGGTGGGGCCGTTTAGAATGAGCACCGCGCAGGAGGCGGGGATATCCTCGGTCTCCAGATCGATAGCGGTCACGCGGAAGCCCGCGTCACGAATCGCCTCGAACAGGTAGCCGCTTTCTTCATCCCCCTGGGCAGGCAGGGTCTCACCGTTGCCCACGGTAAAGCAGGCCAGGGGCAGATCCTTCGCCGTCAGGGAAAGAATAGCCTCGCACATCTTCTGCTCGCCGTTAAAGCCGACGATCTCGTCTTTGTTATCTGAGGAGACGGTAAAGAAGGTCTTGGTATTGTACACACGGTACTCGGTACCGCTGGTAACGATCACGTCATCCCATCCGATGGTGGTAGCTGAGGTGCGGCGATAGGCGGCCACCGCCTCAGGGTAGCGCACCGCATCCACGGTGCTAACGTGCACGTTCGGCACCTGGCGCTCAAGCTCCAGCGCCATAATGTAGACCAGGCCGGTATTATAGGAGGCACGCAGCACGTCATCCTCGGCACAGAAGATGATATCCACGTCGGCCTGCATGTCTGCCTCTTTTAGGATCTCCACCATACGTGGGCGCAGGGTATAGCGCCCCTCGGTGGTCATATCGACAAACAAATTGCTCTGCTGCCCAAGGGCGGTAAAGGCCAGGTTGCCGGCAAGCAGCGCAAGAACGATGAAAGCGGTGATCAGCGTATGAAGAAGGCGCTTGCCCGTTATCATCCGTATTGGCGGTTTCCACATAGTGTTCCCTCTTGTGATCAGTGATTTTTGCGACGGCGAAGCAGCACGAAGCCGGCGCCAAGCAACAGAGCCGGCAGCACGACTGCCGTGATGGTCAGAAAAAGATCGGCCTCACCCATCGTCAGATTCTCGATAGCGGAGCGATCGACCTGGATATTTGCGATACCGGCCGGCACGCGCGCAGCGCCCATTTCGGTCAGCAGCGCGTTGATCAGCGCCTTGTTGCCATAGCCAACGCCGTCTATAATGCCGGCATCAGCCAGGCAAACGCTACCACAAACGACCAGCCGGCCACCGCCCTCGGTCTCGGCCATAGCCAGCACCGGGGCGGCGCCATGCGCCACCTCGCTACCGTCCGGCGCCAACTGCACCGCACCTGCCGGCGCGTACAGGATGGGGGAAACGGTAGCCTTATCGCTTTCGCTAAGAGACAGCGCCGCCGTGCCAGAAAGCACCGTGCGCCGCCCGCCGGCCGTAGCCGCGGCACCAAGCGTGGCGCCCACGCCCCGGTCAGCGTAGGAGGTGATCAACGAATAGCCGCCCGAGCCCGGCAGGGCACTTTGCCTGTCGACCAGGGTGTTCCCGGTTACGGTGATCCCATATTCGGAGAGGAAGCTGACCAGGTGCGGCGGATTGCCGTTTGGCAGCTTCATCGTTTCGGCATACGAGGGGTCCAGCATGGCCAGCACCTGCCCTCCCCCGGCCAGATATTCGGCAAGGAAGGAGAGCTCTGCCTTCTCGGCCGAGCCGGCTGCCGCCCGCTGGAAGTTATACAACGGCGCAGAGATCACGACCAGGCCAGCATCCTCCGGCACGCCGCGCACAGTAGACAGATCAAGCCGCTCTACCTCGTAGCCGGCGTAGATCAGCATGCGCTGCAGGGCGTAGGGCACCTCCTCACCGTGGTTGGCGGTGAAGTAGGCCTTGGGGTGCTCGCTTGCAGTCACCCACAGAATATTGGCAACGAACACCTCCTCGCCATTGAAGGAGGTAACGTAATTGCTTTCATCCAGCGTGTAGAAGCTGACGGGGGAATTGAGAATGAACTCACCGCCGTAATCAATGATTACGGTAGAGCTGGTGATCTTATTTTCGCTTCCATCCTTGGCAGTGCGGTAGGCGGCAACACGCGCCGGCTCCAGCCACAGGTTCACGAAATCCAGCTCGATCAGCTCCGGGTAACGCTCGCATAGTAGCAGCGCGGTATCGTACACGTAATCCAGCTGGCTGTGTGTCTCGATATTTTCCTCTACGTCGCAGAAAAGGATCTTAACCTTTCCCTTGCTCGTATCAATATCGGCAAACAGCTCGTCTGCCGCGGGCGAGAGCGTGACCTCCAGCTGCTCGGTGGTGTAGAAATACCAGCCCAGCTTATCGGCAAAGCCCAGAACGATCAGATTCACTAAGTAAAAGAGCGCCAGCACCAGCGCGGTAAAGGCCGCCATGCTGCCGGCATGACGCGTAGAGCGCGCGGTGAAATAGGCTTTCAGCTTTTCTTTCATGCTTGCCCCTCCCGTCTCAGGCAAAGCGGCGGCGGTCATACACGCGCACGGTCAGGAACAGGAATACGGCTGTCAGAGATACGTAATAGACCAGGGCGGCAATATCAAAAACGCCGTTTGTAAAGTTCTGGAAACGGGAGAATACCGACAGGCCGCTGAGCAGGAAGCGCAGCCAGGGCGCACCGATCAGATTGCCGGCAAAGCCGATGACCAGCAGCACCAGCAAAATGGCCACGGTGATGACCGAGGCTGCCAACTGGCTTTCGGTGAGCGAGGAAACGAACAGGCCGATGGAAAGAAAGGCCATGCCCACCAGGATCAGAGCGGCAAGATTGCCCAGAATGATAGCGGTATTCGGCTCAGAATGGGTGTAGAGAATAATGAAATTCAGAGAGGTGAGCAGCATGCAGCCAAAAAACACCGTAAAGGCGGCCAAAAACTTGGCGCATACCATGCCCGTAAGCGAGACGGGGGAGGTGAGCAGCAGCTGCTCGGTCTTCATCTTGCGCTCCTCGCTCAGCGTTTTCATCGTCAAAAGCGGCAAAAGGATGATGAACGAGAAGAGCATGATGGTGAAATAATCGGTGGTATCGGAGGAAAGCGCATACAGCGTGGTATAGGTAAATACGGCAGCGCTGAAGGCCAGAAAGATAGCGGCAAACACGTAGCCGATGGGGGTGGTGAAGTAGGCGCGCATTTCGCGCTTATAAATAGCCAGCATGATCTGAAAAATACCTCCCGGATTATTTGCGCCGCGGCTTAGCCGCGGGTTCGGCGGGCAGCTCGCCGCCGTGCTCTACCAGCTGTAGGAAAACGTCCTCAAGATCGGTATGTACAGCCTCTAAGCCGTAGACCGGCCAGCCGCGCTCGGCCAGGGCAAAGAAGAGCGGGCCGCGCACATCGGTGCCGGCGGCACTTTCTATGGTAAAGCTGCTTTCACCATCGCGCTCTGCCTGTGCCTCTGCACGCAGAATGCCGGGAATGCCGCGCAAAAGCCCCAGCACCTCCTTTTGCGGGCCGGCCACCTTCAGGCGGTAGCGGCGGCTATCGCGGATCACACGCGTCAGCTCCTCGGTGGGCTTGTCTGCCACGATGTGCCCCTCGCTGATGATCAGCAGGCGGTCGCAGATGGCCTGCACCTCGGGCAGGATATGGGTACTGAGAATGACGGTATGCGTTTTGCCTAAGGTACGCAGCAGGTTGCGCACCTCAATGATCTGCTTGGGGTCAAGGCCTACGGTCGGCTCGTCAAAGATGAGCACCGGCGGGTTGCCCACCAGCGCCTGCGCAATGCCAACGCGCTGCCGGTAGCCCTTGGAAAGATTGCGGATCAGGCGACGGCGCACGTCGGCGATCCGCACGGTCTCACAAATTTCGGTAATATGCTCCTTTTTGGGTAGCGTGCACCGCTTCAGATCGTAAACGAAGCCCAGGTATTCCTCCACCGTCATATCGGTATACAGCGGCGGCTGCTCGGGCAGGTAGCCGATCTGGCGCTTGGCCTCGGCCGGGTCCTTCAGAATATCGGCGCCGTTGACACGCACGGTGCCGCTATTGGAGGAGAGGCAGCCGGTGAGGATGTTCATGGTTGTGCTCTTGCCGGCACCGTTCGGGCCGAGAAAGCCAACCACCTCTCCCTCCTTGATGGCAAAGCTCACGTCGCTGAGCGCGTAATGTGAGCCGTAGCTTTTGGTAAGATGCTCCACTTGAATCATAATGGATCACGGGCCTATCAGGCCTTTTCCTTTTCTTTCGGATTTTTCATGAGGGCGCACTAGCGCATAATATAAGAATTTTACCATATATATATAGACAAATTATGAACAACCCCGGCCGCTTTCGTGGTTTTTCTGTGAAAAGCGGCGGAAGTTTTCGCCAACTATGTCAAATTCCACCTTTTTCCCTATTCCGGCAGGGATAGGGCATCGATTGGCAGGCTGACGGCATCACCCAGGTGCAGCGAATAGATCAGCACCCGGTCGGGCTGGCGGCCAAAGATCTGGCGGCAGGCGGCAGCGTAATAGGAAAGCTGCAGCCCGTGCCGCCCGCACAGGCGGCGGGCAGCGGCGGCGGGGTCCTTACGCTCGCCGTAGCTGAGGCGGTCGGTCTTATAGTCGATCAGCCACAGGCTACCGTCCTCACGCTCGAGCACGGCGTCCATAACGCCCTGCACCAGCACGCGCCGGTCGGCCAGGCTGCGTTTCTTTTCAGGGTCGGCTGTCAGGGCGTAGGCCGGCAGGTGCACGTGAAAGCGCAGCTCGCGCCACACACGCCCCCCCTCGCAAAGCGCGCGCAGCATGGGCGAGCGGCGAAAGGCCTCGATCTCTTCTAAGCGCACGAGGGCAGCATCCTCGGCCGAGAGGAACTGCCCCTCCCGCAAGCGGGCAAGCTCCCCTTCTGCCCCACCGTCACGCAGGCGGGTAAAATCGCAGAACTGCATAAACAGGTGCGTGGCCGTGCCCGCGCGGGCAGCGGCATCCTCACGCTCACCACCCAAGAACACGGGCAGCGGTGCCGGCTTAAAGCCGGGCTCCTCTTCCCCCCCCTCTGCTTCGTCCGTGAAAGATAGCATCGGCACGGCCTGCTCCTCTTCATCTAAAAGGGCGGGATACAGGCGCGAAACCGACAGCTTACTGGGCAGGGCGCCCACGTGGCGGTCTGGGTATTCATACGAAAAACGCTCGCGAAGGACCTTTTCGGCCGCGGCGATGGCCATGGGCGAAAGCGCCTCTTGCTCGTCCTGCGGGGCATCTTGCGACACACGGGTGCCGTCATTTGCCCCATGTTGCGGAAAGATCAGATCATACGAGGGGTCATCTGCTGCCGTGGCCAGCACCATCTCGGCATAGCTGTGGCAGGCGTACACCTCGGTAGCGCCCAGGCGGCGATGGCGCTCGCTGCCCGTTTTTCGCGCTGCCTCTATATCCTTCAGCGTGGCGGTCACGTACAGCTTGCGCATGGGTCTTGTCAGCGCCACGTAGAGAATGCGCATTTCCTCCTCTAACTGCTTTTCGGTTATGCGCTCCGCAATAGCGTGATAGATCGGGTTGCGCACCCGAGCAAGGCCGCTTTCATCCCGCAGCTGCATGGCGCAGCCCAGGCTGCGCTCAAAGAGCAGCGCCCCTTGCGCATCCTGTAGGCGAAAGCGCTTGCCCGCGCCGCACAAAAAGCAGACCGGGAACTCTAACCCCTTAGACTGATGAATGGTCATTACGCGCACGGTGTCGGCGCGGTCACTTTGCACGCGCCTCTCGTCGATCGACTGGTCACGCGCGATGACCTCGTTCAGATAATCAATAAAATTATATAACCCACGGAAGGAGCTTTGCTCAAAGCGGCGGGCATAATCGTACAGCAGCATCAGGTTGCCGCGGCGCGCCTCGGGCGAGCCGGTCTTATCGGCACCGGCTAAGGAAAGCAGACCCGTGCGGCGGTAAAGCTGCCAGATCAGCCGGTCTACCGGCATGCCCTCTGCCATCTCGCGCAGCTCGTCCAGCTCGGCAATAAAGCGGGCGCCCTTTTCAAAATCCAGGTGATTGGCGTTGTAGGCAAGCAGCGCCTCGTACAGTGTGCCGCCGCTTTCATCCTCGCGCCGCACGCGGATCAGATCGTCTAATTCAAAGCCGTAGAGCGGCGAACGAAGCAGCCCGGCCAGGTACACGTCCCGCCTGGGGTTGTCGATCACGTTCAGCAGGCTGATGGCCAGCAGGATCTCCGGGTTCAGAAAGAACCGGCGGTCTGCCTGGCGGTCTACCCGAATGCCGCGCGCGGAAAGCGCCGCGGCAAAGCGCTGCCCGGCCGCGCCGGTGCGGGTCAGGATGGCAATATCGCCCGGCATAAGGCGGGTACCGTCCTCTAACCCTTCACGCAGCAGGCGTTCGATCTCGGTGGCCACGTAGCAGGCCTCGTCATCCGGGGCATCCGGCTCCTCGTCCGGTGTCTCGCTCTCGCTTTCCTCCTCCTCGGCTTCCTCATCCTCGGTCTCGGTCTTTGCCTGCTCTAACAGGGCGACCGTGACGCGCGGCGCGTGGGAGTCGGTACCAAGACCGGGCACCAGGGCATCCTCCTCCCGGTAGCCGATGTGATCGCCTACCCCCTGCATCAGCCCGCCAAAAACCAGGTTGACAAAGGCCAGCACCGGCGCCGCAGAGCGGAAATTGGCAGAAAGAGAGAGGCAGGCGGCCGTATCCTCCTCGCCCGCCTCGGCAAGCACGGGAAAGGCGGCGCGAATAGCCGCAAAAATATCAGGCTGCGCACCGCGGAAGCCGTAAATGCTTTGCTTCACGTCGCCTACCATAAAGCGGCCGCGCGGCTGAGAAAGCGCCTCAAACAGGCGGTGCTGTACCTCGTTTACGTCCTGGTATTCGTCAATATATACGTAATCAAACCGGGCGGCGATCTCCCGGCAGAGCGGCGTTTTCTCGCCCGTCTCGGTATACAGCAGGCGCAGGGCGGCGTGCGCGATATCGTTAAAATCGCACAGGCCGCGCCGCTTTTTTTCAGCAGCGGCACGCTCGCCAAAGGCGATCAGCAGCTCGCCAAGCAGCGAAAGCTTTTCTGAAAGCCCCCGCAGCATGGGCGCCCACTCCTGCTCCCGATAGGCAAAGCTGCGCGCGCCAAGGCGCTTGATCGTCTTAGATAGGGCCTTGCGCATCTCCTGTGCGCGAATGCTTTCTTCGGTCTTTTTTTCTGCCCGCAGGGGCTTGACCTTGGCCGGCTGAAAAGCAAGCAGCGCCTCGCGCGTGCGGGTATAATCCCCGCTTTCCAGCGCGGCACGGATGGCGCGCAGGGCAGAAAGATCCTCCTCAAAGCCGGGCAGGTAGGCCGCGGCCGTATGCTCGTTGCCGGAAAGAGAGGCGATCGCCTCGGTATACGCGGCAATGCCGCTTTCAATCTCATCCCGTGCGCGGGCTGCCAGATAGGCACCCCACTTGGTTTCAAGCGGTGGCTGATCGCAGGCTGCCCGCAGCTCGCCGGCTATATCCGAAATGATATAATATGAGCGAGCAAAGCCCTGCGTTTTGGTATACAGCGCCAGCAGCAGCTCGCCAAGCTCGCTATCCCCACGGGTGCCGCTCAAGCAATCGGCCAGCGCGCAAAAGGGCTCGCCACCTGCAAATTCGGCTGCGCTGCCCTCATACCCCTCCTCGATCAGGTGGTTCATCACGCTTTCCAGCAACAGGCGGTTTTCTGCCGCGTCTGCCAGGCGAAAGGCGGGGGAAAGACCTAAGCGCGAAGCGTTTTCTCGCACAAGACCCACGCAAAAGCTATCAATGGTAGAGATCTGCGCACCGGGCAGAAGCAGCAGCTGACGGGAAAGATGGGCCCGCCGCTGCCCCTTTGCCATCTCCTCGCTGAGCGCGGTAGAGATCTTTTTTCGCAGGTCGGCGGCTGAGGCGCGCGTAAAGGTAACGATCAGCATACGGGAGATATCGCCCGGGTGCTCCTCGTCTGTCAGGGTTCTGATAATACGCTCGGTCAGGGTCGCCGTTTTACCCGAGCCGGCAGCAGCTGAAACCAGCAGGGTGCGTGACCGCTCGCCGATCGCGGCCGCCTGGCCGGGGGTCCATACTCTTGCCATACTCTCTCCTTAAAATTGTCTGATGGGACGCACTGCGACCCCCTCGGCCTCTGCGCGTACCTCGCCCAGGGCGAAAAATCCGTTTTCGTCACACAGGCGCAAGCGGGTGCCAAGCGGGTCAACGCGGCCGATCTTTTTCAGATAGATGGGCAGCCCGTTATGCGCCAGGCGGGCAAAGAAGGGGGGCAGCGTGACCGCTTCGCAATCGGCAAACAGCCCTTCAACCGGGATCAGGGCGGCCTGCCGCTCGCCCTCGCTCATCCCCTCCCATTCCGAAAGCGTGTGTGCTGCTGCGAGGGGGTAGCCTGCCGCCTCGGTGCGGCAAAGCGCCTGCATGCAGCCGCCACATCCAAGCGCGCGGCCAATATCAGCACACAGGGTGCGTATGTAGGTACCCTTGGAGCATACCACGTCTAAACGATAAACCTTATCGGAAAGGCGCGTTACGTCAAGCGAATAGACCGTGATGGGGCGCGCCTCACGCTCTACGGTCTTGCCCTCTCTTGCCAGCTCCATCAGGCGCCGCCCACCCACGCGGATGGCCGAATACATGGGGGGAACCTGCTCCCCCTCGCCAAGAAAGGTGGCGCACACCTCGCGCACGCGCGCCTCGGCCGGTATTTCGCTTGAGGTGGTGAGCACCGTGCCGGTCACATCCTCGGTATCGGTCTCGGTGCCAAGCAGCAGCTCGGCGCTGTAATGCTTATCCCCCGTCAGCAAAAATTCACTTGCCTTGACCGCGCGGCCAACCAGCACCGGCAGCACGCCCTCGGCCATAGGGTCCAGCGTGCCGGTGTGCCCGGCCTTCTCTGCCCCCAGGATATGCCGCAGGCGCGTGACCACGGTCTGCGAGGTCATGCCCTTTTCCTTATTCACCAGCGCAAGGCCGCTGATCGCCGCTTTTTGCTCCATGTCTGCCCTCTTTTTATTTTTATTACTTTATATTGTAGCATTTTTTCTGCCCGCCGTCAAGCACCGACAAAAAACAGGAAGCGAAAAACGCTTCCTGTTTTCAGTATTACACAATATTACTTTTTGCATTAGGAAAAATGGGCTTGCTTTTCCAAGCGCTGCAGCAGGCGGATGACCACCGGGGTCAAAACGCAAATGGCCACGTTGCCGATGGCATGCGTGATATCAAAGGAAAAGCCGGCAGCGATCCAGGCCAGCGTGCCCTGTGCGCTTAATTGAAAGAAAAGCGCCTGCACGGGTGCGCAAAGCGCGCCAAAGGCAAGACCAAACAGGCCGCCGATCAGCATATAGACCGGGGCAGGCAACGCCCTTTTCGGCAGCAGCATCACCACCGCAAACAAAATGGCCCATACGTACAAATACATCACCACGGTAGGCGGAAAGGGGTAGATCACGGTCTCTAACGCCACGAAAACGTAAATAGGAACCAATGCACGCCAGCGGTAGACCACGGTATAGGCCATGATCAGCATACTGACAATCTCTACGTTTGGCAGAAACGCCAGCATCTCCTTGCCGAATACCAAAACGGCACCAAGCAGCGCATCGCGCAGCAGCGCGCGTAGCCGCAAAAGTGAGCGGCGGTAGGAATGCTCACCCGCCATGCTTAAAAGCCCTTGGTATAAACAAAGGCGTACTGGCCACCTTCCGTAACGGCGCAATCATCCACGCCAACGTTGGCCACCTCACCATCGATCAGCAGCTTCCACCAGCCCTGGTCAACGCTGTAATCGGCGGTGATGCCATCAACCGTGACAACCATATCGCCTGCGTTACCGGCAGGGATCAGCCCGTTCTCGGTCAAGGCGCCGCGCAAATTCTCGGCATCGGTCTTGATGGTGTATACGGTGGCTTCATTTTTCGGGTTGACCACCGTAAAAACAATGGTGGTGGCACCGGTGCCGAGCTCCTTCTCGGCAATAATGGTGGCATCCCCAACGGTCGTTTGGGGGGCGCACCCCGTCAGCATCGCCGCTGCCGCAATCAGCAGGATGAGGAGGACGGATACAGATGAGGTAACGATTTGTCTCTTCATACTTGTTTTCTCCTGTTTTATAAAATTTTTCGCTCGGCGCCACGGCGGTCACCCGGCTGGACATCGCAGCACGACCATGGCAGGCAAGGGCAGGTATTCCGGCTCGCGGCGCTCATTCTCCCAACCTTCCCACGGCTTGGCGCAGTGGCAGCATTCTGCTTGCGGTGCAGAACGGGGGGAATGAGGAACATGCCGCATACGGCGACGGGCTCGCGCAGGCTTTGCACCTGACTTCCGGTTTAAGCAAAAGCACCCTTTCCCGAACACACACATTGTAGCACACTCTCTCGCGTTTTGCAAGTACCTGCCTCATGTTTTTTCTGCCCCGCGCATAGAATGAGAGGAACGGAAGGAGGAAAAACACATGACTATCAAACGATCGATCGCGATCTGCTTTGTCTGCCTATTTATGCTTTCAGCCTGTGTCCCATCGGCCGGCGAGCGCTATACTGCCTGGGCACAAAAGGCATACGAGGGCACTATTTCCTGGGAGATAAACGGCAAGGCCTACGCCGGCCGCCTTTCTCTTGCAGCAGGCAAAACGGTAAAGGAGCGCCGTCTGCTGCTGGTATACACCGCCCCGGCCTCGCTGGCCGGCATTTGCGTACAGGCGGTGGGGGAGGAGGTGGCCCTCTCTCTTAACGGCAGCACGCACACGCTAAGCGAGGCGCGGCGGGATGAGCTGCTGCCCTTTTTATGCTTTTTTGACCCGGTGGTGGCCGGGGGTATGCAGATGAGTGGTACCGACACGCTTTCCTATACGGGCGGGGCGGGAACCTACACAGCCACCCTGGCGGCAGGGCAGCCGGTGGCGCTATCCTTCTCTTCCCCCACCTGCCGGCTGCACGTACGGCTGGAGGGGGCGGCATGAGCGGCGGACAGGCGCTTTGCCGCGTGACGATCGACCTGGCCGCCCTGCAAGAAAACCTGCTGCAGCTGCGCGCCTACGCAGAGGAGATCTCGCCCCCCGTATCCTGCCCCGGCGCCCGCCGGTCGCGCCCCCTCTGCGTGCTGAAGGCAGATGCCTACGGCCACGGTGCCGTCGAGTGCGCGAAGGCCATGGCCTCGGCCGGAGCGGACCAGTTTGCCGTCGCCACGGTGGACGAGGGCGTCGAGCTTCGCGAGGGGGGCGTCACCCAACCCAT
>JAGASL010000055.1 GCA_017621755.1 Clostridia bacterium | reverse complement strand
GGCGGTGGCCGTCCATTGCGCGGTGGGCGTGCGCTGGCCGCCGTATTCCAGCGGCAGGCGGAACTGCCGCTCGGCAGCGCAGTTATGCGAGGTGGTGACCACCGCCGCCCGCGTCAGCGCTGGCGCGGCGTTCAGCGAAAGCGCACCTACCAGCAGCCCCTCTACAAAGGTAGAGCAGGCGCCGTAAAGCCCAAGATAAGGCAGCCCAAAGCAGGAAAGCCCGCCAGAGGAGGCCACGCATTGATTTTGCAGATCCCCCGCCAGCAGCAGGTCGATCGCGGTGTGCGAAAGCCCCGCCCGCGAAAGCGCCAGATTAAAGACCGTGCTGCCCAGCGCTCCCTCGGCCTTTTCCCAGGTCTTGGCACCAAAGCGGTCGCTTTCATCGTGGTAGTCGAACAAGGAGCCCAGCGGCCCGCGGTACTCCTCCCGCCCCACGGCCGAGCCATGCGCAAGCACCCGCACCGGCTTTTCAAATTCTAATAGGTGACCCATCCTGCTCCCCCTTACCGAAATAGCGTTACGACCCAATAGATCAGGCCGTAGAGAACCGAGGCGGCCGTGCCGTAAAGCAGCACCGGCCCCGCCACGGTAAATATCTTGGCCCCCACGCCCAGCACAAGCCCCTCGCTTTTGGTGTCGATAGCGGGTGAAACGACCGCGTTGGCAAAGCCGGTGATCGGCAGCAGTGTGCCCGCGCCCGCGTAGCGGGCAATGCTGTCAAACACGCCAAGGCCGGTCAGCACGGCCGCCGCCAGCACCAGCGTCAGGCTGACCAGCGTGCCTGCCACCTCAGGCGAAGCGCCCATGGCGCGGTAGGCGGTGGCCAGCAGCTGGCCGCCAAGGCAGATGGCGCCGCCCACCCAAAAGGCGGCGGCACAGTTGCGCAGCAGCGGCGAGCGCGGCATGCGGCGGGCAACGTGCTGTAAATAGGCTTGCTTGTCTGTCATAATCGTTCTCCTTTTTTTCTCCTATTATGAACAGCGCGCGCGCCGGCTTATGCAGCCGCTCAAAAAAATTTTGCCCGGCAGGAGGAAGGAGGAATGACCACTTCCACCGTAGGGCGGGGGCTTGCTCCCGCCGCATCGTTCTTCTTCACCCCATTGGCGGAGCGCAAAGCCCTGCTTTCTGTCATTCAGAGGGCGGCAAAGCCGCCCTCTGAATGACAATCGTTTGGGTAGGCTCCCCGCCTGACCTGCCGGCGGACCGTCCGGGCGGCTGGTAACCGTCACCGCCGGCATCAGCCATGCTTTTTACAGCCACGTCTGCTATCAGCTGCGCCTATAGCGAGTATTAAAAATTTCGGGGTTGCATTTCTGCCAGCGATGTGTTAAAATATTAACGAGCGCACCTGTGCGCATACGTTGCTCGTTCTTAAAGGAGAAGAAGAATGGAAGAGAAGCATTACGCTCTGGTAGATAGCACCGAGCGTCTGGCGGCCGCCCTTGCCGAGGTGCGCGCGGCACAGCGTATCTTTGCCACCTACACCCAGGAGCAGGTAGACCGTATTTTCACGGCGGCCGCTATGGCGGCCAACCGTCAGCGTATTCCGCTTGCCCGTCTGGCGGTCGAGGAGACCGGCATGGGCATTGTAGAGGATAAGGTGATCAAAAATCACTACGCCTCGGAATTTATCTACAACCAATACCGAGACACAAAGACCTGCGGCGTGATCGAGGAGGATCCTGCCGCCGGTATTCAAAAAATTGCCGAGCCGATTGGCGTGGTGGCAGCCGTGATCCCCACGACGAACCCCACCTCCACCGCCATTTTCAAAACGCTGCTGGCGCTGAAAACGCGCAACGGCATCATCATCTCGCCCCACCCGCGTGCCAAGGGCTCTACCATTGCGGCTGCCCGCGTGGTGTTAGAGGCGGCCGTGGCCGCCGGTGCGCCGGCCGGCATCATTCGCTGGATCGACGTGCCCAGCCTGGAAATGACCAACATGGTCATGAAGGAGGCCGATATCACCCTGGCCACCGGTGGCCCCGGCATGGTCAAGGCGGCCTATTCCTCTGGTAAGCCCGCGCTTGGCGTTGGCGCCGGCAACGTGCCCGCCGTGATCACCGAGGGGGCAGATATCCTGCACGCCGTCAATTCCATCATTCACTCCAAGACCTTTGATAACGGCATGATCTGCGCCTCTGAGCAGTCTGTTATCGTGCTCGGGGGCGTGTA
Source organism: Clostridia bacterium (assembly GCA_017621755.1). GTDB lineage: Bacteria > Bacillota > Clostridia > Oscillospirales > CAG-272 > UBA1740. Next base: position 11,346 of record JAGASL010000055.1, on the reverse strand, counting down.
TGAGGCCGTGCGTGCCGAATTTGCCGCCCGCGGCTGCTACTTCCTTTCGGAAAAGGAGCTGGATGCCGTTAGAAAAACCATTATCATCAACGGCGCGCTGAACGCCAAGATCGTTGGCCAGCGCCCGGTCACCATTGCCGCCTTGGCCGGTGTGAAGGTGCCAGAGGGCACGAAGATCCTCATCGGTGAGGTAGAAAGCGTGGATATTTCTGAGGAATTTGCGCACGAAAAGCTCTCGCCCGTGCTGGCCATGTACCGCGCAAGCGACCTTGCCGATGCCTTTGCGAAGGCCGAGCGCCTGGTCGAGGACGGCGGCTACGGCCATACCGCCTCTATCCATCTTAATCCCATTACCGAGCGGGATACGCTTTCCGCCTACGCCGCCGCCATGAAGACCTGCCGCGTGGTGGTCAACATGCCCTCGGCCCAGGGCGGCATTGGCGATATCTATAATTTCAAGCTCGCGCCCTCGCTCACGCTGGGCTGCGGCTCCTGGGGTGGCAACAGCATCTCGGAAAACGTAGGTGTCAAGCACCTTCTCAATATCAAGACCGTAGCTGAAAGGAGAGAGAATATGCTCTGGTTCCGTGCCCCTGAAAAGATCTATATCAAAAAGGGCTGCCTGCCCGTGGCGCTTGCTGAGCTGGGTGGGGTGATGGGCAAGAAAAAGGCCTTTGTGGTGACCGATAGCTTCCTCTATCAAAACGGCTACACCAAGCCGGTGACCGACTGCCTTGATCAAATGGGCATTCGCCACACCACCTTCTTTGAGGTAGCGCCCGACCCGACCCTGGCCTGTGCCAAGGCCGGCGCCGCCATGATGCAGGCCTTTGCGCCGGATGTGATCATTGCCTTGGGCGGTGGCTCAGCCATGGATGCCGCCAAGATTATGTGGGTGCTGTACGAGCACCCGGAGGTCGACTTTATGGATATGGCCATGCGCTTTATGGATATCCGTAAGCGCGTTTACACCTTCCCCCACATGGGTGAAAAGGCCTATTTCGTGGCCATCCCCACCTCGGCCGGCACCGGCTCTGAGGTGACGCCCTTTGCCGTGATCACCGATGAGACAAGCGGCGTGAAGTACCCGCTGGCCGATTACGAGCTGCTGCCGGATATGGCCATCATCGATACCGATTTCCATATGAGCGCGCCGCGCGGCTTAACGGCAGCCTCCGGCATTGATGCCGTGACCCACGCGCTGGAGGCCTATGCCTCGATGCTGGCCACCGATTATACCGACGGCCTGGCCCTGCGCTCGCTGCAGACCGTGTTCAAATATCTGCCCCGCGCCTATGAAAACGGGCAAAGCGACGTAGAGGCGCGCGAAAAAATGGCCAACGCCGCCACCATGGCCGGCATGGCCTTTGCCAACGCCTTTCTTGGCGTGTGCCATTCTATGGCGCATAAGCTGGGCGCCTTCCACCACCTGCCGCACGGCGTTGCCAACGCGCTGATGATCAACGAGGTGCTGCGCTTTAACGCGGCAGAGGCTCCTGCCAAGATGGGCACCTTCTCGCAGTACGGTCACCCGCATACGCTTTCCCGCTATGCCGAGGTAGCCGATGCCCTTGGCCTTTTTGGCCGTACCGAGGAAGAAAAGCTGGCCGCGCTGCTGCAGGCGATCGACGAATTGAAGCAGCAGGTCGGCATTAAGCCCACCATTCGCGACTACGTGCCGGATGAAGAGGCCTTCTTTGCCACGCTTGACGAAATGACCGAGCAGGCCTTTGACGATCAGTGCACCGGTGCCAACCCGCGCTATCCGCTGATGAGCGAGATCCGCGAAATGTATCTCAACGCCTACTACGGCAAGACCTTCTGCGAGAAGGAGCTGCCGCAGGAAAGCCATGAAGGAGGAGAAAAAGCATGAAGCTGGAAGCTGTCATTGCCCGTAGCCACGGCAAAACGGTATACAGAGATGGGGATAACTGCATCAAGGTGTTTGACGAGGGCTATGCGAAGGCTGATATCCTCAACGAGGCTACCAACCAGGCCCGCGTAGAGGAGACTGGGCTGCAAATTCCCAAGATCCGCGAGGTCATGATGATCGATGGCAGGTGGGCCATCGTTTCAGATTTCATTCCCGGCAAGACCCTTTCCACCCTGATGGCCGAAAACCCCGAAAAGACGGAGGAGTACCTCTCTCTCTTCGTCGAGCTGCAGCTCTCGGTGTTGAAAAAGACCAGCCCGCGCCTTTCTAAGCTGCGCGACAAAATGCGGGATAAGATCTCGCAAGCGGCGCTGGATGCCACCACCCGCTACGAGCTGCACGCCCGGCTGGAGGGGATGAAGCGGCATAGCAAGCTCTGCCACGGTGATTTTAACCCCAGCAACGTTATCATTTCTGAGGATGGCACGCCCTACATCGTTGACTGGGCGCACGCCACCCAGGGCAACGGCGCGGCCGATGCCGCCCGCACCTACCTGCTCTTCTGCTTAGAGGGGAAGGAGGCGCTTGCCAAGCGCTACCTGGAGCTTTACTGCCAAAAGAGCGATACCGCCCGCCAGTACGTGCAAAAGTGGATGCCCATTGTCGCTGCCTCGCAGTCGGTCAAGGGCAACGAGCACGAGCGCGAGTTCCTGCTCTCCTGGTGCAACGTGGTCGATTACGAATAACGCAAAGCGCCGGGCAACATAAAAACAAAAAGGGAGAAGAATCCTTAGGATTCTTCTCCCTTTTCCTGTCGTAGGCAAAAAGTCATAGGCCTACGATCGGCAGGTCATTTTTGCTGGAGCCGGGGCCCTCTTCGGGCTTTTCGTTCTCGATGCTGTCACCCTGCTCGGGTCCCTCCGGCTCATAGCCGGCACCCGGCGTCTCGGCCTCGTGCAGGTAGATGCCGCCGGTCACCAGGCCGTCTGCCTGGTAGAAGAGGCGCATCACCTCGCCGTTTTTGTAGTTGGCAGAGAGCGTGCCGTCCGCTGTCAGGCTGTAGCTGTAGCTGATGCGCTCGGTCAGCTGCCCCCTGTCGTTATACACGTATTCCTCTGTCAGCGCCACAAACGCGCTGCCTACTGCCTCCTGCTTCAGCAGGCGGCCCTGCTCGTCATAGCACAGGCGCGTTTCGCTGGTGTTCCCCAGCATGCTGCTTTCTACCGTCACCAGGTTGCCCTGCTGATCGTAGTGGTAGACCACCGTAGAGCCCACGTCGTTGCGCGCCTCCCGCCGCGTGCGTGCGGCAGCGTCATAGGCGTAGGTATACTGCAAGGGCATGGCGGCACCGCCGTGCGTAATCGTGTGGCTGCCATCCTCATAGCGCGTCAGGCGGCCACGCGCATCCCAGGCAAAGGACTCGGTATAGCTGTCGTGCTCGCTTTCATAGGTGTAGGAAAGCAGGCGGCCGCTTGCATCGTAGCGGCAGCGCGCGCTGCGCGAGGTGTTGTAGCCACCGCTTTCGTTTTTCACGCCCACCGTCTGGCTCAGGGCGCGGCCGCCCTCGTCATAGGTGTAGCTGTAGCGGTTCGAGCCAAAGTCGCAATAGGCCAGCAGCCCGTTTTCACCGTAGCTGAAGCGGTAGCCCTGCGTGCCGGAGGAAAGCGTTTCTATCCGGCCTGCGGCATCCCAGGTAAAGGTCATCATCTGCTGCTCGCCGGCCGTCAGGGCGGTGGGCAGACCGCTTTCATCATAGGCAACCCCCATCCCCACGCTGGCGTTTTCCTTGATGCAGAGCAGGGTATTGCCCAGCTCGTCATAGGTGTGCAGGCAGATATCGGTGCAGGGGCCATCGGTGTAGTCATAGTCAACATAGCAGAGCTTGATCGGGCGGTAATTCTTATCCCATACCTGCTGCATGGTGATCTCACCCTCGGTCAGGTAGGTCACGGTCACGCTGCCGTCCTCGGCGTAGTCGCCAAACAGCAGGCGCTTGCCAAGCGGCAGACCGCCAGCATCATAGCCAATCGCGCCGCTTGGCCGGCCAAGCGCATCGTGCGTGAACACGTAGATGTCGTATACGATAGAATGAATCCCGTAGCGCTCGCTCTTGACCCACAAGGCGCCCAGGCGCCCGTTTTCGTCATACAGCCAGCGCTGTGTGGTATATGGCAAGCTGCCCTGTATCTGCATCAGAGATACCTCGCGTACCGGCTTGCCCTCTGCATTCAGGTAGACGAAAAACATGCCGTCCTCAATGCAAACGTGAAATGCTGCCCGCGTCTCGGTATGGTACGTGTTGTCCGGCGCGGGCTCAGAAAAAGGGTCCATCGGCAAAACCGTCTCGCCCTCGTCAGAGTTGTCGGTGTTACCAGGATCGGTCGGATCATCCGGGTCATCCGGGTCATCCGGGTCGGTCGGCTGCTCCGGGTCCTCCGGCTGCACGGGGGTGTCCGGGTCCTCCGGCTGCTCGGGGTCCTTCGGGTCATCCGGCTCGTCAGGGTTTTCCGGCTGCTCAGGGTTGGCCGGCCCATCCGGATTTTCCGGGTCGATCGGTACAATAGGCGTGTCGCCACCGGGGGTCTCGTTACCGCCGGGGGCCTCATTGCCGCCGGGGGTCTCATTGCCGCCGGGGGTCTCATTGCCGCCGGGGTTTTCATTGCCGCCGGGGGTCTCGTTGCCGCCGGGGGTCTCACCGCCGCCGGGAGTCTCGTTGCCGCCGCAGGCGATCAGCAGGGCAGAGGAGAGGATCATTAGCATGGCCAGCAGCAGGGCCAGACCACGCCGTGCGAAAAGGGAAGTGGTTTTCATAGTGTTTTCCTTTCTATATGGTTGATATGAATTGACAATTATAGCGTTCGCGCGATCAGCAGCGAAAGGGCTAAGTACCCGTCTGCCCCCGCGCCGGATTTGGCGGCCACGTCTGCCTCACGGCATAGGGCCAGGGCGGCGCGCAGGCGCTCTATGCCGCGGCCGGCGGCCACGCGCAGATAAAGCGAAAGCTTGTATTCGTGCATCCTCATGCGTGTGGCAATCTCGGCCGGGGGCAGCCCCTCGTCGGCAAAGATGGCCGCCGTCAGCAGGTCGCTGTAGATCCGCGTGACCGAGGCAACCGCGATCGCCGGCTCTACCTTGCGCAGCTGCATATCCCACAGGCAGGCGTAGGCGGCATCGGCATCCCCACCAAGAATGGCGTTGGAAAGACCAAAGGCATCGCTTTCGGTCACGCGGGCGGCTACCAGCGCCACGTCGCCTTCGGTGATCACGTCGCGCCCGTTGGCCTTGGCGTAGCAGCACAGCTTCGTCACCTCGCCAGACAGGGCATCCATGCCCGTGCCGCTTTGCGCCAGCAGCGCGCGGATCACGGCAGGCGAGGCGTTGACCCCCTCGTGCTTAAAGTGGCGGTCAAGCCAGGCGGCCAGCTGCGCCTCGGTAGATTTTTCAAAGCAGACCACCGAAAAATCCTTAGAAAGCGCGGTGTATAGCTTTGAGGGGCGCTTGGGCAGGCTGCCCACGTCTAAGCAGTCGGCATCCACGATAAAGCAAACGGTGGCCTCGGGGTATTCCTTGCCCTCCTCGCGCAGGGCGTGCAGCTTGTCAAGCTCGCCCTCCCGCAGGGCCGAAAAATCAGCCAAATGCCATTCCACCAGCTTGCGCTCGGCCATCATGGGCGGCGCCTTGATCGCATCGGCAATCGCGCCGAAATCGATCTTCTCGCCCTCAAGAACCTGATGGTTAAAGGCGTCAAAGGCTGGCTCTGTCAGGCAGGCGGCGCGCAGCTCGCCCAGGTAGTGGCGCTTGAGGAAGTTTTCCTCTCCGCAAAAGATATACCACCCATCCGGGCTGCCGCTTTTCAGCTTGGCTTTCAGTTCGTTGATCAGCATGGTGCTTCCTTTTGTGTTGGTTTTTTGTGGCTTCTGCTTGGTTCTCCCGCGCTCCTTGGCCGGTTATTCTGGACCTCTCAACCCTTTTCGCCGTTCCTCTTCTATCTGTCATCCTGAGCCGCCAGGCGAAGGATCTTTTCGCCGCCAGGCGAAACAGGGAGTGACAAAAGTAAGAGATTTCTCGCTACGCTCGAAAAGATATCCCCCAAGGGGACTTCCTCGCGGCGCTTCACTTCGTTCAGGATAACAGGTTGAATAAGATCGGTGCGGACAGTCGGGGACGCCTGTCCCTACGAGGAATGGCCGCCCATACCACCGTAGGGCGGGGGCTTGCTCCTCCCGCAGGGCGGTCCGCCCCGGTGCCAATTTGCGATAGCAAATGGGTTCCGTGTGGTTAACCCCAGTACGAAGAATTACCTTTCGCCCCGTCACCCTGCCATAGAGCCTCATTTCGGCGTGGCACCGAACGTGGCAATCACCCGGTAAAATTGCAGCTTTAGCGTTCGTTAAACCGCCTGCGGACAGTCGAGGACGCCTGTCCCTACAGTGTCATGCGGGCACCATATCCTTTTCCCCGAAAAGTTTTTGAAGGTGTGGAAACTTTTTTCAAAAAGTTTCCACATCCCCTCCCCGTCCTCTCTCTCATCCTTCCTCCGCCAACAGCGTCAGCAGGATGCGCTGGCGCGCGCCGCCAAGGATGGTCTCGTAGTCCAAGCGCAGCCGCCCGCCCGTGGGCGAGAGGGTGTTTTCCACCCGTGCGGTACGCAGGGTCAGGGTAAATTCCCCGGCGCCCGGCACGCGGTACACGCTTACTTGCTCGGTGCCCGGCACAAAGCGCAGCTCGGCCTCGCCGCCGCCGCGCTCGCGCATGGTCACGGCCTCGGGCACTTCTTTTTGAAAGGCAAGCACCGTCTTGGTGCTCACGCCCTCCTCGGCCCGGCGAAAGGAAAGGCGGCATTCGCCCCCGCGCTCCTCATAATGCGCGGCATAGGCAAATTCACTTTTTTCGCCCTGTCCGGCCGCATCAAAGGTCAGCGTGGACAGGCGTATCCTCATATTGCTCATACAAGCCCCCTGCAACAAAGGGCAAGCGCCCGGCTTGCCCCTGTTGTTCATTCCTTGATCTGGCCCTTGCGGCGAAGATTGTATGCCGAGCGCGGGTTCACGAATTCGCGCCAATCCAGGCTGCCGCTTTCCAGCGCCAGCACCAGCACCTCGGCCGTGGCGATATTGGTGGCCACCGGCACGTTGTTGATATCACATTCGCGCAGCAGGTGGCGCTCGCTTTCCACCCACGGGCTGTTTTCACGCGAGGAATCGCGGAAGTAGAGAAGCATATCGATCTCGTTAAAGGCAATGCGCGAGGCGATCTGCTCTACGCCGCCCACGTCACCCGGCAGCATATATTCTATATCCAGACCAGTCGCATCGGCAATAAACTTGCCGGTGATCGAGGTAGCACAAAGATGATGACGGCTCAGAATACCGCAGTAAGCAATACAAAACTGTGTCATCAATTCTTTTTTGGTGTCGTCTGCAATGATGGCAATTTCCATATTTTCCTCCTGCTTAGAACAAAATCCTGCTGAACGCTTAATAAAGAAGCTCGCGCCTTCTCGTAGAAGAAAGACCGCGCATGCCGGTAAGAAGCGGCCGGCTCTCTCCCATCAGTCGCGCGGCCAGGTTGATAAAGGCCGTGCGCGCCCGGTCACGCTTATAGGGGCGGTAGTCGCCCAGCAGCGGGTATTCCTCTGCCGGCACGCGACTGGCAAAATCATCCTCCCCCACCGGGGGAATGATGCCAAGCAGCTGCACGTGCGCCGCATCCACCATCGAAAGCGCCGTGGCCTGCCCACTCTCCCGCACGGGGAGCAGGGAAAACCGATTCAGGATCATGCGCACCTCACGCGCCCCGGCCTCACGCAGGGCAAGGCCTGCGCGCTCGGCCCCGCGCAGCGAAGCCGCGCTCGGGTCAGAGAGGATGCAGCAAAGATCGTACCGCCCGGCACCCGCCAGTGTGGCCGGCAGGGCAGGGGCATCTACCAACATAAAATCAAAATCCGCCTCTATCGTGTCTAAGGCCTTGTGCAGGGCACCTGCCTTTGGCAGATCCTCGGCCGCAAACACGCCGGGAATCAGGCACAGCCCCTCGCCACGCGGCGGGGTCAGCAGCAGCTCGCGCGCGCTGATGGCGCCGGCACACAGGTCGGAAAGATCGTATACCACGTCCTCCGAGCAGGCAAGAATGGCGTCAAGCGACCGGCAAAGGGGGCTACCGTCTACCAGCAGCACGCGCTGCCCGGCACGCACGAGGGCCAGGGCCAGATTTACCGTGCAAAAGCCGGTGCCAACGCCGCCGCGGCCGGCGGTCATCAGAATGCGCTTTGCCTTCATCTGCCTCTCCCCCTCAAAAAACGATTACTGCTTCGGCTATATTATACAATAAATTACCCCCCCTGTCAATCGGCTGGCAAGATTTTTTTCATGTTGGCTATTTTGATGCTTTACAAATTCGACAAAATATGGTATACTATCCTCATTAGCGGCCGCGTGGCCGCTGCCTTGGTCGCGCCACCAGCTTCTCGCGGCAGGAAAAAACAGACCGAAAGAGCAGGCCGTGACCATTTGTGAAACGAAAAAGAAAGGCACGATATGGATATTTTAGGGTTTTGGAATCAAATGACGGCCAACCCGCTCCTCTTCGTTGCGGTAACGCTGACCCTTGGCGTTATCCTTGTCAACGGCTGGACGGATGCGCCAAACGCCATTGCCACCTGCGTGGTTACCAGGTGCATGCCGCCCAAAGCAGCCATTCTGATGGCGGCGGTGTTCAACTTTCTTGGCGTTTTCGTGATGACAAAGATCAGCAATCAGGTTGCCGTTACCATCACCAGCATGGTTCATTTTGGTGAAAACACAAAGGAAACGGTCATCATCGTTCTTTGCGCGGCCATGCTTTCGATCGTGATCTGGGCAACCATGGCCTGGGTGTTCGGCATTCCCACCAGTGAAAGCCACGCGCTGATCGCGGGCCTTACCGGCGGCGCCATGGCGCTGACCGGGCTTGACGCCATCGTGTGGAGCGAATGGAGCAAGGTGCTGATCGGCATCGTGATCTCGGTGGTGCTGGGCTTTGGTCTCGCCTTTTTGATCGGCAAGCTCGTCATACTGATCTGCTACAAGATGAATCGCCCAAGGACCGAGCCCTTTTTCAAGGGCGCGCAGATCGTAGGCTCGGCCGGCATGGCCTTTATGCACGGCGCGCAGGATGGGCAAAAGTTTATGGGTATCATCCTTCTTTGCGTGTTTACCCTGCAGGGCGGCGGCGCGTCGGTAGCAACCTTTGAGATCCCCACCTGGCTGATGATCGTCTGCTCGCTCGTCATGGCGGCGGGTACCGCCATGGGTGGCAAAAAGATCATTAAATCCGTCGGTATGGATATGGTCAAGCTGGAAAAGCACCAGGGCTTCTCGGCAGATCTGGCATCCGCTGTCTCGCTTGTTTTCTGCTCGGTATTCGGTCTGCCCGTTTCCACCACGCACGTAAAGACCACCTCGATCATGGGTGTTGGCGCTGTAAAGCGAATTTCCGCGATCAACTTCGGCGTGGTAAAGGAAATGGTCATGACCTGGATCCTTACCTTCCCGGGCTGCGGTCTTCTTTCGTTCCTGGTGACTAAGCTGTTCCTGCTGATATTCAACTAATTGAAAGGAAATATTAAAATGGCTAAGGGTGATAAGTTCTATTACGAAAACTTCGCGGCATGCTCCGCGCTGGCAAAAAAGGCGGCCACCTACCTGGTCGAATGCTTAGAAAACTATCAGGCAGAGAACCTGGAAAATATGCTTAAGGAAATGCATGCGTACGAGCACAGCGCCGATATGAAGAAGCACGAAATGAACGAGGCGCTTGCCAAGGCGTTCGTCACGCCGGTAGACCGCGAGGATCTGGATATGATGAGCCAGCAGCTCGACACCGTTCTCGACATGCTTGAGGAGGTTTTGCAAAAGCTCTACATTTACAACATCAAGACCATCGAGCCCGCCGCGATCGAGTATGCCAAGCACCTCGTTAAGGGCTGCGATATCCTGTGCGAGATCATGGCCGAGTTTGAAAACTTCAAAAAGTCGAAGAACCTGCACGCCCTCATCATTGCGGAAAACGACGTGGAGGAGGAGTGCGATAAGCTCTACCTGACCACGATGCACGAGCTGACCAAGAAATCCACCGACGTTCTGGTGACCCTTTCCTGGTATAAGATCTACGATTGCTTTGAGGCCTGCGCCGATGCGTGCGAGCACGTAAGCGAATGCGTTGGCTCTATCGTTATGAAGAATATCTGATATCCCCACAATTTGACAAAAACCTCCCGTGCGGCGTGCTATAATAGGGCACGTATGCTTTCGGGAGGTTTTTTTCATGGACGTTCAAAAGCCCCGCGCGGGGGTGCTCAGCCGCCGCTTTTTCGCGCATAACGTGCTGGCCTGTGCTGAAAATCGGCTGGCCGCCTCGCTGTACAGCACGCTTACGCTGCTGCTTTCTCTGCTCTTTGCGCGCACGCACGCCGCCTTTGGCGCCTACCCGTTCGCGCTGGGCTACCTGGCCGCGCTGGATCGGCGCGTGCCCTTTGCCTATGCCGGCGCCATTCTCGGCGCGCTCACGCTTGGCGAGCGGGGGTACGTGTACGCGGTGGCGTATCTCGCGCTGCTGCTTCTGCGCCTTTTTCTTTCCTTTCCCCATCGGGGTGGGCGGTATCTGCCCCCCTGTGCCGAATTTTTTGAAGAGGCGCCCGCCGTGCGTGCCGCCGCCGCTCTGGTCGGCGGCCTGTTCCTTGCCCTCTATCAGCTGCTGGCAGGTGGGCTTTCTTCTATGTCGCTTGCCTTTTCTGCCCTGATGCTTCTTTTGCCGGTGGCGCTTTGCCTGCTCTATTCCGGCTTTTTTGCCGCGCGGCAAACGCTGCTTACCTGTCTTGGCGGTGGGCAGGGACAAGCCACCCCCCGTGCCGCCTGGTGGCTCTCGCTCTCGCTTGGCGGCCTGGCCTTTACGCTCGTGCGGGCGGCCGTGGGGGTCGAGCTGCTGGGCGTTTCTGTCTCGCTTTCGCTTGCCGCCTTTTTTGCGCTGCTGCTTGCCTGCCGCTTCGGCCTTCTGCGTGGCGCCTCGGCCGGGCTGCTGGCCGCGCTGGGCGCCTGTCTCTCATCTGAAACGGCCGTGTACATACCCCCCTTTGCCGCCATTACGCTGGCGGCGGCGCTCTTATACCGCCTGGGCTATGCCTACGCGCTGCTTGGCGGCGCGGCCGCCGGTCTGGCGCTGGCCTATCTGTTGACCGGGGGCAAGGCGCTGCTTTCCTTCCTGCCCGAGCTGTTTCTCTGCCTGGCGCTTGCCTGGCCGGTCTATCGCGCGCTGCCCCGCCTTTCGCGGCAGGCAAGCGCCGGGGCAACGGAGGGGGGTGCCCCGCCACCGCCCGGCGCGCAGCGGTTAGAAAAATTTGCCGAGGCCTGCGCCGCCATGGCCACCGTTTTTGGCCGCCTTTCGACCGGCGAGCCGCACCAGGAGGGGGGGCGTGTGCGCGGCGGCCGGAACGAAAG
>JAGASL010000054.1 GCA_017621755.1 Clostridia bacterium | reverse complement strand
TTGGCGCACCTGCTCTATCGCAGGTGCGCCAGTTCTATTCGCCTGCGGCGAGTTCTATTGCTTCGCAGTGGTATTCGGCTATCGCCGAGTGATATTCGCTTCGCGAGCTTGAGAGGCGAATAGAATATCACTGCGACCATCAGGAGCAATATCACTTTTGCAAAGCAAAAATATCACGCCGAGCCGTGCGAGGCATATCACTAAAAAATCCTTACCGCCCGACAGTAGACCTATAAGGTGTAACACACGATACCTTCCATAGCAAGACGCAAAAAAGGAGTACGAACAAAATTGCTCGTACTCCTTTTATTGTAGGGCGGGGGTTTATCTCCCGCCGCATTAGCCGCATTATTCATTTTATATTGTTTACAACGGCGGCAGCAAGCCACCGCCCTACAGTATTTTCGGCAGGCAAACCTGCTTTATGGAAGGCGCCCCTTGCGAACGCTTTTTTCTTATTTTTCCACCTTCACACGCATGCCCGTTTCCTGCGAGCGGTAGGCTGCCTCTACGACCTGCTGTGCGGCCAAGCCCTCCTCGGCCGGCACGGGCGGGCAGGTGTTTTGCAAAATGGCCTCGGAAAAAGCGGCCATTTCTGCCGTATACATATTGTTATGCTCCCCTGCAAAGGTCAGGGGCTTTGCCTCCTCACCTAGCATACGAATATAGACCTTTGCCTCTTTGCCGCACTGTGAAAAGCTGCCCTCTCCAAAAATGGCGCCCTTTCTACCGCAGATCTCAAAGCGAATCGGCTCGGTAGACATATTGTAGTTGCAGGAGACGTACATGGTGGCACCATTACTCATACGCGCCAACAGCTGGCTGCTGTCCTCTACCGTATAGTCGTAGAACTGATTGCCTGTTAGTGCCACGACCTCCTCTACCTCCAGGCCGGACATATAGCGCAAAATGTCAATGCAATGCGTGCCAACGTCCATAAAGCCGCCGCCGCCGCCAAGGCGGATATCCTGCCGCCAGATGCCATCTCCCTTGGGATAATCAAACGACCACTGTGCCTTCAGCGAGACCAGCTCGCCAAGCACGCCATCCTCGATCAGCTCCTTGGCCCTCATATGATGGCGATGGAATCGCTCCATAAACGCAACGCCGAATTTCACCCCGGCGGCACGGCAGGCTTCCATCATCTCTCTGATCTCAGCCGTATTCAGCCCAAGCGGCTTTTCACACAGCACATGCTTGCCGTGTGCTGCACAGCAAAGCACCTGCTCCTTATGCACAAAAAGGGGAGAGGCGATATACACAGCATCCACCTCTGGGCAAGCAGCAAGCTCCTGTGCCGTTGCGTAAGCATATTGCGCACCAAACGCAGCGCGTACCTCCTCAGCTACCTCGGCCTTCACATCCTGCACGGCTACCAGCTCTGCATTTTCGGCCAATACCAAACCGGGAATCCCCTTGGTCTTGGCAATACCGCCGCAGCCGATGACACCCCATCTGATCCTCATATATCCCACGCTCCTTTGCTCTTTTCTCCATTATACAATAAGAAAACGTGTAGCGCAAGGGTAAAATTGTTGCTTCTCTGTGTATTTTTGTTACTTATTTCTTCAGCATGCCACGCCAGATGGCAATGGGAATGCAATTTGGCAGGATCTTCGAAAACAGGTGCTGCATCTTGGTGTACCAGTTGCAGGCGCAGAGGATCTTGCCCTTTTTCATGGCGCGCATGGCACAACCTACCGCGTATTCGACCGTCAGCATCGGTTTTTTCACGCGGGGGCCCTCTGATTTTTCGGTCTCGGCACGGTCAAAGAACTCGGTCTTGACCCAGCCGGGGCAAAAGACGGTCACACGGATGCCCTTATCCCGCACCTCGTAGGCCAAGGCCTGCGCGTAATGATAAACAAAGGCCTTGGTCGAGGCGTAGATATTAAAGCCCGGCAGGGGGGTAAAGACAGAGGCGGAGCCCACCTCTAACAGGTTAGAGCCGGGGATCATATAGGGAATGACCATGTGCGAGAGCAGCACGGTGGCCTTGATGTTGAGGTCGATCATGCCTACCGTATCTCGCTCGCTGACCTGGGTATAATCGCCGAACACGCCGTAGCCGGCGGCGTTGATCAGGTAACGCACCTGCGGCGTGTTTTCAGAAAGCCAGGCGCGCACGGCCTCAATACCTGCCTCGGTGGCCAGGTCTGCCTCCAGCACGGTGGCGTTTGGCAGCCCCTCTGCCAGGGCGGCCAGCCGCTGCCGGCGGCGGGCGATCAGCAAAAAGCCGTCTACCTCTTTGGTTTTCTGAATCTCCTGCGCAAAGCGGTGCCCGATACCAGAGGAGGCACCGGTGATGATCGCAATAGCCATATGCGTTCTCCTTTTTTTCTTTTACTGCGCTTAGTATATCACATTTTTCCCGCAAAGTAAAGCGGCAATTCTGCTTGACGCATATACTGACATTGTACCGCATTCCTTATATATCATGAATATATCGCTGATCGGCGGGGACGCGCGCATGCGCACGGTTGCCCGCCTTTTGGAAATGCACGGCGCCGCAGTGCGCTGCCTTTCCCTACCGGAGGGGGCGCCGCACCCGGTATACGATCTGTTTTCGGCCGTGCAGGGGGCAGAGGTGATCCTGCTTCCCCTGCCGGCCACGCGGGATGGGGTCTTTCCCACCGCCGGTGCGGGGATCCCCGTGCCGCGCCTTTCAGAGATCCTTTCCAGCGCCGAGGATGAATGCCTGTTACTGGGCGGCATGCTTTCGCCCGCCCTGCTGACCATGGCTGAGGCAGCCGGTGTGGAGAGCGCAGACTATTACCAAAGCGAGCGCCTATTAGAGCGAAACGCCGCGCTGACAGCCGAGGCTGCCCTGGCCATGGCGGTGCTGGCACTGCCCCTCTCGCTTGCCCACGCCACGGTATGCGTGATCGGTGCCGGGCGCATTGCCCGCCACCTGGCTCTGCTGCTGCGTGCCTTTTCGGCACGGGTGCTGGTG
>JAGASL010000053.1 GCA_017621755.1 Clostridia bacterium | reverse complement strand
TGGGGCGCTCGTCTGCCGGCTCGTCCTCGCCGCCGGGCGTGTCGTCACCACCACCGGGGGTGTCATTACCACCGGGCGCTTCTTCGCCGGCAGGCCCCTTTTGCGGATCCTGCTCGCCACTTGGTGGCACGGGCGACCCCACGCAGCTAAAAAGGCAGGAAAGGCATATAAAAAGGATCAATACGGTGAACAGTATGCGCTTCATAAGATTCCTCCGTAGTATTACGCGCTATGGCGTTTCATATTTTGCCTGCATGTCCCGCCGGTAGGCCGAGGGGGTACAGCCGCAGGCGCGGCGAAAGGTTAGGTCAAAGTAAGAAAGGGAAGAAAAGCCACACGCCTCGGCAATCTCGCCCAGTGTCTGGTCGGAAAGCGCCAGCAGCTCCTTGGCCGCGGTGATGCGGCGGTCGGCAAGATAGGCATACGGTGTTTTGCCTGTGATGCGCCGAAACAGGCTGTGAAAATAAACGGGGCTGAAATTCACCGCCGCTGCAAGCTCGGCAAGCGAGCAGCCCGTGGCCAGATGCTCATCTATATAGGCAATGGCCTGCTTTACGGCCAGATAGTTCTTTTCCGAGGCAAGATTTTCCTTTCGCTTTGCCTCTCGCGCCTCACGGTGCAGTCGGGCAATCAGCTCCAATAGCAGGCTATCTGCATGCAGGTGTGAGGCAATCGAGGAATGAAAGTGCCTGGCCTGCGCCAGCTCACGCAGCAGGGGGATGTAGCTTTCTGTGTTCTGGCAGGTAAACGTAGGCGGCAGGCTGTTCAGAATATCGAAATAGTAACCGCTGCCACGTGCCACGTGTACAAAGTAGCAGCGTAGCGGCAGCTCGCTGTGGCGCAGGTCTCCCGGCTTGCAGCAAAGAACCATGCCGGGGTGAATGGGGTAGCGCTCGCCGTTGAGATGGGCAGCGCCGCCCTCTTCTTCAAAAAACTCGATCTCATACCAATCAATGGCGTGGGGCGGCGTTTCCCTTTGGGCGCCGAATTTTGCCCGACTATCAAACAGGCCGGCGCGCAGGATCTCGGGTGCCTCGTTTTTCATGAAAACTCCAAAAAAGTAAGATTTTATTATAATACAGTAAGATATATGCTAACGAATATCGTAAAATTTTGCTATACTGTTACCACTATCATAGCACAATTCTCAGTGCTTGTAAAGGGGAAAAGCTAAAATGAAGGTAACGGATATTCGCACGTTTGTTGTCGACTGCTTTCGTACAAATTGGGTATTTGTTAAGGTTGATACCGATGAAGGGATCAGCGGTGTAGGAGAGGGAACCTTAGAGTATAAGGAAAAGGCTCTCGTTGGTGCAATCGAGCATATCAAGAGCTATCTTGTGGGAAAGGACCCAAGACAGATCGAAAAGCATTATCATGACATCTATCGTGACGCCTATTGGCGTGGCGGTGCGGTGCTGATGAGCGCGCTCTCCGCTGTGGAAATGGCATTGTGGGATATCCTTGGCAAATCTCTCGGCGTACCCGTTTATCAGCTTCTTGGCGGCAAGGTGAACGATGATTGCCGCATCTATGTCAACGGCTGGTTTGCGGGGGCAAGAGAGCCGGAGGAATTCGGCGCCAAGGCGAGGGAGGCTGTTAAGCGTGGCGTTACCGCTATGAAGTGGGACCCCTTCGGAAAGAGCTATCTGCAAATTTCAAATAAGGAGCTTGATAAGGCACTTCGCTGTATTGCCGCCGTGCGAGAGGCCGTTGGCAACGAGGTCGATCTTTTGATCGAGGCACACGGCCGCTTCGACGTTCCTACCGGTATCAAGATCGCGCAAGAGATCGCGCCGTTCAAGCCAATGTTTCTTGAGGAGCCCGTGCCGCCCAACAATCTTGAGGCGCTTGAGGCTGTTCGTGCAAAGTCGCCCGTAGCGATCGCGGCAGGAGAGCGGCTTTACACGCGCTTTGATTATAATGAGCTTTTCCGCCGCCGCGCCTGTGACTACATACAGCCTGATATCTCCCATGCGGGCGGAATCATGGAGCTGAAAAAGATCGCGGCGATCGCCGAGGCAAATTATATCCCCTTTGCGCCCCACAACCCCTCAGGCCCTGTTGCCAACGCGGCAACGCTGCAGCTGGCGGCCTGCTGCCCGAATTTCTGCATCCTGGAAATTATGTATAGCGACGTAGATTACCGCAAGTATATCACGAGCGAGGCTCTTGTCTACGAAAACGGGCGCATAAAAATTAGTGACAAGCCCGGGCTTGGTATTGAATTGAATGAGGAAGAATGCCTGAAGCATCCCTATGTAGAGCACAATTTGCGTCACTATACGGGCGCACTGACCGATATCAGACCCGCGAAAACGGAGCTTTATTTTTAACAGACGGAGCAATGCCATGATGAATGTTAAATTAACACGCCACCTTGGACGTTTGAAGGTAGACATAAACGGCAAGCTTTACGAGCCGCTGTCTTTCAAATCCTTTCGCCCAAATCCCACCAATATTTCTGAATTTTATGCGGCTGGCGTGCGTCTTTTCAGTGTGCTGACAACCGGCTTGACCTCTGCATTGGGCGTTCCGTATTCGCTTTTTGGTGAATCCTGGATCGGGGAAGAGCAGTACGATTTCAGCCCCATTGATAAGCAGATGGATATGTTTTTGGAGAATGCGCCTGATGGTTATTTTGCGCCAATGATACAGGTAGATACCAGAGATTGGTATCTGAAAGCGCATCCCGATAAGCCAAATTCGTTTACACATCTTTCTCAGATTGCACACGACGGGGAATGGCGCCGTGCCGCCGCGGCATATGTCAAAGCAGCGATTCGCCATTGCGAGGAAAAATATGGGGAGCATATATACGGTTATTTTCTTTTAGGCGGAACCACAACCGAATGGTTTTCTCACGGCGATAGGGAGGCAAGTCACCCGATCAAAGAGGCAGGATATCGCAAGTGGACAGGTGACGATGGTGCCTGCCTGCCTTCTCTGGAGCGGTTAAACCGCGAGGGGCCTGTTTTTCTTGAGCAAGATGAGGATGATGTATATCAGGCAAGAAGGTTTCACGCAGAAACGATCTCCGACCTTATTCTTTATTTCGCCGGCGAAGCGCAAGCCGTCATTCGGCATCAAAAGCTGCTAGGGGTTTATTTTGGTTATCTGTTTGAGCTTGGTGGAGAGCGTCTTTATAATGACGGAAGCTTGGATTACGAGCGCGTATTTTTTAGTCCCGATATTGATATGATATCCAGCCCCTCTGCCTATGAATACCGAAAGATAGATGATCCAAGCGCTTTTATGGTTACGCAGAAGACGTTGGATGATCACAACAAGCTTTATTTTCTTGAATTTGATCATATCACCCACGTAGCTCCCGAGGAAATCCGAGATGGCTTGGATGTCATGTCCTCCAATAGAAGCATCGTAAAGATTCCTGGCAGCAAAAGCAAGTGCAAGAATGAAACAGAATCGCTTAATTTGATGTATAGGGATTTTATTCTCTGTAATGCCAATCGTGCGGCACTTTGGTGGTTTGATATGTTTGATGGGTGGTTCCGTTCAGACGGCATGATGGCGGCTGTCAGCCATATGCTTAAGCTTTCCAAATCGCTGGGGGCTATCGCAACGAAAAGCGTTGCCCAGATCGCGGTGATTGCAGAGGGTAGCTCTATGTATCGGGCAAGAAAATCGGCGCGCCTTGCCACCGAGAGTCTTTCCAATATTCGCCGCACCTTGGCAGCGTGTGGGGGCGCTTACGATCTGTATTCTATGGGGGATTGCGAAGCAGCACTTTCGCTTCCTTATAAGCTGTACGTATTTGTCAATCAATATGATCTGCCCGATCCGGCTGCCATTCACGCGCGCTTGCGCAGCTCCGGTAAAAGCGCGCTTTGGCTTTATGCGCCCGCCTATGCAACAGACGGACAGCTTAGCGTGTCTGCAATACAGAAAGCGACGGGCATTTGTGTAAGTGAAAAGCCTTCCTCAAACGGCGGAATGATTTTCGCGGATAGCGTAATTGATTATGGATTGGACGCACCGTATTTTAATATTGAAGATTCACACGCCACACCGCTTGCCTATTTTGAGAACGGTGCGGTTGCTGTAGCATATCGAGAGCTGGAAGGTTATCGCTCGGTTTATGCATCCACCTGTAATCTCCCGGCGGGACTTCTGCGGCAAATTGCCGCCGATGCGGGAGCCTTTGTATACAGCGATAATGACCGCGTTTATGTCTATCCCAATTCTGCTTCCGTTGGTGTATACAATGCCACCGATGGGGATACGGTTATTCATTTGCCCGAGGATGGGGTATATATGGATATGATAGAGGGCAGACGATACACGTGTAAGGACGGTAATTTGCATCTTGCGCAAAAACCGATCCGTTCTTATTTGTTGATCAAGGAGGAGCAAAGAAGTCTATGAAAACCGTGCTTATAACCGGCGCCTGCATCAATACCGGCGTGGCGATCGTTGAAAAATTTGCCGCAGCGGGCTACGGCATCGTCTTTACGGGTAGAGTGGTAGACAAGGTAAAGGCAAAAGAGAAAGAATACCAAGCAAAATTTCCGAACGTATCGGTCACGGGCTATGCGCTGGATTCGTTGCTTGATGAACGAACGGTAGATGAGGCTGCAGTCTTCGCGCTGTTTGCCGATCTGGATGCAAAAGGCATTTTTGTAGAAACTCTTGTTCTCAACGCCGCCGATCAGGGACTAGGACAGAAGATATTTGAAAACCCGATCACCGATCTGATGAAGGTCATCAACACCAATGTGGTCTGGAATTATTGCCTGTGCGAGCATGCCGCAAAACGAATGAAGGAAAACGGCGGTGGAAATATCGTGTTCATCAATTCCAACACCACCTATCGCGCGATTCCCGACAGAATCGCATATGAAGCCTCCAAGGGCGGCCAGCTTGGCTTGATGCGAGGTCTTGCCCTTGACCTTGGAAAATACAATATCCGTGTCAACGCCGTGCTGCCCGGCATGATCAAGACCGACCGCTGGGAGAAAAATCCGGAGTTTTACGCAAACGTTCCGTCTCGCTTTACCCCGCTTGGTGACGTAGCCGTAGGGGAGGACGTGGCAGATGCCGTGTATTACTTCGCTGCCATGGCGCGAAACACCACCGGGGCCGAGCTGGTGGTGGACGGCGGAAACACCATTCAGCTATACCCGGTTCTGCCGGAAAATAAATAAGACAAATAAGGAGAATAAGAGCATGAAAGAGTACAAGGTTGAAGGACACGTATCCAGCTATTTGCCCGAGGGGCGGGAGTATCAACTCGTTTTTGCCGATGAATTTGATGGGGACACGCTTGATCGCAGCAAATGGGATTTTCGCCTGAACTTTTGGGGGGCTCCCTTTGAGGCCTATACCGATGCGGGTGTTGTGGTGAAAAACGGCTGTGTAGAGCTGCACCGCACCGAGCGAAATGGCTACTACGTTTCTCCCCAGCTGCAGACGGGGGCCAATTCCTTTGATGCGCCAAAGGGCAAGCAGGACAACCCCTGGAAGCAGAATGATATCTGGCCGCTGGGTGATATCCAGAAGCCGAAATTTATGCACCGCTACGGCTATTACGAGTGCCGCTGTCAATTTCAAAAGGACCCTGAAACCATGTGGAGCGCCTTTTGGACGCAGTCGCCCTCTATCGGTACCACCTATGACCCAGCCTATAGCGGCGTAGAAAGCGATATAATGGAATGCTTTCACGTTAACAACGTTACGTCTGGTAACATTTACGGCGGCTATGGCAAGCAATTTGCAGCAGCAGCGCGGATCTACTATGATCTGGCCGAAACAGAGGATGGCTTTCATACCTTTGGCATGCTGTGGACAGAAGATGAGTACATCTTTTACTGTGATGGAAAGGAGACAGCCCGTTCGTCCTCTCCCATTTCGCAGGTGCCGCAGTTCGTGCTGCTGACCACCGAGGTGCAGGGCTACCGCTCGTCCAATCCGCGCCGCGTGCCGGAAAGTGGCTTTGTAGACGATGCCTTTATCTGCGACTACGTGCGCGTTTTCGATATTGTAGGATAAAAGATAGAGCAGAGCGCCGCGGCGCTCTGCTTTTGTAAATATCGACTATTTCTATGTAAAACTTGACTTTTTTCTCTGTATTTGCTTGACAGGGCTTGGGTGGTTTGTTAGAATGAAAGCAGAATGATTTTTGCCCGGAAAAGCCCGGGGAAAAGGAGAATAAAATGAGAGAAAAGATCTTGTTTGATGATGGCTGGTTGTTTCACCGTGGGGACATCAAGCCAAAATTCCCAGAGGTGAAGGGAACGGCTTACATGTCTGCCAAGACCGAGCGGTATCATATGGGCCCGGCCTCGATCGGCTATTTTGGCGAGGCCGATACCTACGATAACCGCCACGAGCATAAATCCGAGCGGTGGGACCCGGTTACGCTGCCGCACGACTATATCATCGACAACGAGCCGCGCGAGCACGAAAACTGCGCCCTTGGCTTTCTGCCGTATGATAACGCCTGGTACCGCAAGAAATTCAAGCTGCCGGCTGAGGATCAGGGGCGCCGCCTGACGCTGTATTTTGAGGGCGTGGCAACGCACGCCACCGTGTATCTCAACGGCTGCCTGCTCAAGCATAATTTCTGCGGCTACACCTCCTTTGAGGTGGATATTTCTGACGTTGCCCTGTATGGCGAGGATAATTATCTTGCTGTATACGTCAATACCGAGGAGCACGAATCCTGGTGGTATGAGGGGGGCGGCATCTACCGCCACGTGTGGCTGCAAAAGACGGATGCCACCTGCCTGGATCTCTATGGCATTTATGTATTGCCTGAAAAGACAGGTGAGAATACCTGGCGTATTACGGTAGAAAACACGGTTCGTCATGACGCTAAGGGGAGACAGCTTATTCGCACGCTGACCACCCTGACCGAGCGCACAAGCGGCGCGGTGCTTGCCACCCTGCTTGCCGAGGGCGAGGTTGGGGAATATGATAAGACAACGCTTTCGGCCCGCGTAGAGGTCGAGGCACCGCACCTCTGGTCGCTGGAGGATCCTTTTCTCTACGTGGCCACCACGCAGGTTTTTGTGCTGGATGAAGAGGTGCACGAGGTGGATGCGGATGCAACGCGCTTTGGCTTCCGCTGGATGAAGGCGGATCCAGATCACGGCTTCTTCTTAAACGGCAAGCACGTGCTGCTGCAGGGCGTATGCGGCCATGCCGATTGCGGCCTGATGGGCAAGGCCGTGCCGGATAATATTCACCGTGAAAAGGTGCATATGATGAAGGAGATGGGCGCCAACGCCTACCGCTGCAGCCATTATCCGCAGGCTGAGGCGCTGATGGATGCCTTTGACGAGATGGGCATGCTGGTGATGGACGAGACCCGCTGGTTTGAATCAACCGACGAGGGGCTTGAGCAGCTGACCATGGTGATGAAGCGAGACCGCAACCGCCCCTCTGTCATCTTCTGGTCGATCGGTAACGAGGAGCCGCTGTTCGTGACCGAGCAGGGGCGCCGGATCGGCCGCCGCATGGCGGCGCATGCCCATAAGCTGGATAGCAGTCGCTTTATTTTGATGGCGAACGATAAGACGCCCAACCGCGCCACCGTATACGATGAGTGCGAGCTGATTGGTATCAACTATAACCTGAACCTGTTTGATGAGGTTCACGCGCAGCGCCCGAACCAGGCCATCTTCTCCTCTGAAAACTGTGCCACCGGCACCACCCGTGGCTGGTACAGGCCCACCTCGCCCCAAAACGCCTATTGCTCGGCCTACGATGCCGATACCAACAACTGGTTCCTTGGGCGCGAGAGGACCTGGAAATTCCTTTGCGAGCGGGAATGGGTGATGGGCGGCTTCCAATGGATCGCCTTTGAGCACCGCGGCGAGGCCGTTTGGCCGCGCCTGTGCTCGCAATCCGGCGCGATCGATCTCTACCTGCAAAAGAAGGATGCCTTCTACCAGAACCAATCCTTCTGGACGAGCGAGCCCATGGTGCATCTCTTGCCACATTGGAGCTTTGCCGGCCGCGAGGGTGAGGTGATCCGCGTATCGGCCTACACCAATTGCGAGACGGTCGAGCTGCTTCTCAACGGTGAGAGCCTTGGCACGGTAGAAGTGGAAAAATTCGGCCATGCCGAATGGCAGGTGCCCTATGCGCCCGGCGTGCTGGAGGTAAAGGCCTACCGTGGCGGCGTGTGCGTGGCAAGCGATAAGAAGGAGACTGCCGGCCGTGGCACACGCCTGGCGCTGCGCTTAGAGAATAAAGAGGCACTTCGTGCCGGCGGCCGCGATATGGCCATCGTTACCTGCCTGGTGCTGGATGAAGACGGCCGCGAGGTGCCGGATGCAGCCCCCTTCGTGCGCTTCTCTACCGATGGCAATGGTATCATTCATTCTACCGGCTCGGATATTTGCGACCATACCAATCTTCACCTGCCTGACCGCCGCATGCGCGCCGGCCGCGCTACCGCTGCCGTGCGCACGGGTAAGGAGGCAGGCAGCATGCGCGTCTATGCCGAAAGCGACGGCCTGGCCACCGCCGTGCTGGAAATTCCCCTGGTGTAAGCCGTGAAGCGCGTACCCATTCAACCAAGCCTGCAGGAGATCCCTGTGGCGTTGCACCCGCTTTTGCGGGGCTGCACCGTGTATGACAGCAGCTGCTCACTCGCCGCGCGCGTGCTCTTTATCGAAAAGGATGGCGGCTATTATCTCAAATCAGCAGAGAAGGGCAGCCTTGCAAGAGAGGCGGCCATGGCACGTTATTTTCATGATAAGGGGCTTGGCGCCGAGGTGCTTGGCTATTATACCGATACAAGGGATTGGCTGCTGACCGCCCGCGTACCGGGGGAGGATGCCACCCACGCTACCTATTTAGCCGCGCCGCGCCGCCTTGCCGTGCTGCTTGGCGAGACCTTGCGTGCCCTGCACGAAACGGATGCCGCCGGCTGCCCGGTGCCAGACCACCGCGTGTGCTACTTGGCCACTGCCGAGCGGAATTATCGCGCCGGGCAGTTTGATACGAGCGGTCTGCCGCCGGCCTTGACCCCGGCCACGGCCGAAGGCGCGTGGCGCACCGTGTGTGGAGGAAAGCACCTGCTGCAACAAGAGGTGCTTTTGCACGGCGATTACTGCCTGCCCAACGTTATGCTGGACAACTGGAAGTCCTCCGGCTTTATTGATCTTGGCAACGGTGGCGTGGGCGACCGCCACGTAGACCTGTATTGGGGTGCCTGGACGCTCTGCTTTAATCTAAAGACCGACCGCTACCGCGATCTGTTTTTTGATGCCTACGGGCGCGACCTGATCGACCCCGAGCGCCTGCGCATCGTGGGTGCTATAGAAACCTTTGGATAAACAAACCGCCGCATGCCTTAGCGTGTTCTCCTTAATGGAGAACACGCTAAAACTAAGTTTGCCCCAAGGGGCAAGTGAAGTTTACTTCGTAAGTGAAGTTATCCTGCGGATAGTGAAGTTTTGCCTACGGCAAAGTGGGCAAACTTAACTTCACTGCGAGTCTTGGCGAGCAACTTCACTGTGTATCACACAACTTCACTTTTGCGATAGCAAAAGCTTCACTGACAGAAAAAGAGCAGACATACAAGATTTTCGTCTTGTGTGTTTGCTCTTTCTGTTTGTAACATGGGTTTGGGCTTGGCCCATACTGCATTTGTCCAGATAAATGCGATGCTCGTGCTTAGAGGTGTTTTTGAATTCTCTGCTAAGAACATCACCCATTTGCATGCGGCGGTTGCTTTTATAGCAGAATGATATCGTTGTCGCAGGCGGCAAACAACTCGCCTGTTAGCTCGGCGCGGCGGGCAAGCGCCTCGTCGATCTTGCCGACTGGGTAAACGTGGTTCAGGCAAATGCGCTTTGCCTTACATGTTGCCAGCTTTTCAAACAGCAGCGAAACAGGGAAGTGCGCCAGCTCGGTGATCAGCAGATCTACCTCGTTCTCGTACAAGAAGGTGGGAAAATCATGCAGATCGTGGCACATATCGCCTGTAAAATATATCCGCTTGCCCTCGCATTCCACCAAAAAGCCAAAGCTTTTTACGGTGGGGGAATGGGCAACCTCTACCGCGCGCACGGTAATATGCTCGTCACGGTAGATCTCGCCTGCCTCAAAGGAGGAAAGCGCCAGCGCCTCGCGCAGCGGCAGCGCGCTTGTTACCTCAATATACTGCTGCAGCAGCGTAACGCCACGCTCCTCAGGCAGGAGAACACGATAGGCCGAATCGCGGTAATACCAGTTGGAAAGGTCAAGCAGGTTGGGCAGCCCACCGATGTGGTCGCCGTGCAGGTGGGTGATGAATACGGCCTTTAGCGAGGAAAAGGGGTAGCCCTTTCTTGTCATCAGGTCGGCCGCCGGGGCGCCCACGTCAAAGAGGTAGCGGCTGCCATCGCTTTCCAGCATGATGCAGTTGCAGTAGCGAATATCAGAGGGCACACCGTGGCTCGTACCGAAAAATTCAATCCTCATCCGTTAATCCTCAATTGCGGCCTTTCTCGACATGATGTCATAAAAATCACGCATGTTTTCAAACTTCGGGCGGCGTTCGTAGGTATACAGACCGTTTTGCTCCTGCTCTACGTCGTAAAGCTGGGTGTAGCAGAGGCCGAAGATGTTTTCGTTGTCCAGCAGGATGTCGGTAAGCCCCTTGAAGCGCGCCTTGAATTCCTCCTCGGTCTTGGGGGCGTTTCCGTAGCCCCAGCCAGAGGGATCCTCAGACCAGCGGATGCCGCCGTATTCGCTGACAAAGAAGGGAAGCTTGCCGTTATAGTGCTGGCGGCCTTTGCCAATGCCGTTAGACATCGTGCCAAACTCGTTAAAGTCGGCAAAGTGCTCTGCCATCTTGGCGGGGTCCTGCTCGTAGTCATGCACGTCATAAATATCGGTTTTTTCAACGTGGTAGTTGCCGCTGGTGTCGATACAGGGGCGGGTGGGGTCGGCAGCCTTGGTTGCCAGATAGACCAATCTGAGCACGTCATTCCACTGTTGTCTGCCATCGATATTCCAGGTCTCGTTAAACGGGCACCAGCCGATGATCGAGGGGTGGTTAAAGTCTCTTTCCATCTCCTCTAACCACTCGGGCAGGATGGCGTAAAGAGACATCGGGTTGGTGTGGTCAAGCCCCCAGTTCGGGTATTCGCCCCAGACCAGGTAGCCAAGGCGGTCGGCATGATAGAGGAAGAGCGGCTCAAACACCTTCTCGTGCAGGCGGGCGCCGTTAAAGCCTACTGCCATTGAAAGCTCGATATCCTTAATAAGCGCCTCCTCGCTCGATGCGGTGTAGATGCCATCCGGGTAGAAGCCCTGGTCAAGCACCAGCCGCTGGAAGACCGACTTGCCGTTGAGATAGAATTTTCTATCGGCATAGCGGGTCGAGCGAAGGCCGAAATAGCTCTCTACACGGTCCTCACCAAAGGTCAGCACCAGATCGTACAGCCGGCCGTGGCCAACCTCCCACAGGTGCTTTTCGGAAAGTGTAAGCGTCAGCTCGCAGGTATCTCCCAGCACGGTCTTTTCGGCCACGCCTACAGGCTTGCCCTCGTAAAACGCCTCGGCACGCAGCAGCCCGGTGCCGATCGTCTTTGCCTCAATACGCAGGCTACCGTCCTCAGCGTCCGGATAAAGGCGGAAGGTGTCAATGCGCTCGTTGGGTACGAATTCCAGCCATACCGTCTGCCAGATGCCGGTGGTGCGGGTATAGCTGCAGCCCTCGGAATGATATCTGCGGCACTGCTTGCCGCTGGGAATCATCGGGTCGCGGGTATCATCCTCTGCGCAGACGACCACGGTGTTCTCCCCCTCGTGGCATAGCTCGGTGATGTCCAGCGTAAAGGCGGTATAGCCACCCTTATGCGTGCCGGCAAGCGTACCGTTAATATAAATGTAGGAAAGATAGTCTACCGCGCCGAAATGAAGCAGCACGCGGCCGGCAAGCTCGCCGCCGGAAAGCGAAAAGCCGCGGCGGTACCAAACGGCAGGCATAAAATCGGTATAGCCGATGCCGGAAAGCGAGGATTCCGGGCAGAAGGGAACCTCGATCGTTTTGGAAAAGGCGGCCTGCTCATACAGGCGGCGATCCTTGCCGCTGGCGCCAAGGTCAAATTCAAATTCCCAGGTGCCGTTTAGGTTGCGCCAGGTGGCGCGCTTATATTGCGGATTGGGGTGTTCAGGGCGAAGCATAGAAATACCTCCAAATACTTTTTTGTTTAAGTATAGCACATCTTTTTTCTGATGTAAATAGAGATTGTGAGCCAAAAAATGAGGAATTTGCGCATTTTTTCACGATAAGATACACAAAATCAAGAAAAATAAAGAAAATTTTTGCTTTTTCCTTCTATGTCTTGCAATTTTCGGAAAAAAGGTATATAATAATGTGGATAAAATAAAAATTACGGAGGCAACAAATGTTAGTATCTGCAAAAGAAATGCTGACGGCCGCAAGAGAAGGCCACTACGCCGTCGGCCAGTTCAACATCAACAACCTGGAATGGACCAAGGCGATCCTGCTCACCGCAGAGGAGCTGCGCTCCCCCGTTATCCTCGGTGTTTCTGAGGGTGCTGCCAAGTATATGTGCGGCTTTAAGACCGTTGCCGCTATGGTCAGCGCTATGGTTGAGTCGCTGAAGATCACCGTTCCGGTTGCCCTGCACCTGGATCACGGTACCTACGAGGGTGCGCTTGCCTGCATCGAGGCCGGCTTCTCCTCTATCATGTTCGATGGCTCTCACTACCCGATCGAAGAGAACATTGCCAAGACCAAGGAGCTGATCAAGCTGGCTGAGGAGAAGGGCATTTCTCTGGAGGCTGAGGTTGGTGCTATCGGCGGCGAAGAGGATGGTGTTGTTGGCGCTGGCGAATGCGCAGACCCGGATGAGTGCAAGATGATCGCCGATCTCGGCGTTACCATGCTGGCTGCCGGCATTGGCAACATTCACGGTAAGTACCCCGAAAATTGGCCCGGCCTTTCCTTTGATACCCTGGCTGCTATCTCCGAAAAGGTTGGCATGATGCCCCTGGTTCTGCATGGCGGCACCGGCATCCCTGCCGATATGATCAAAAAGGCCATTTCTCTTGGCGTTTCCAAGATCAACGTCAATACCGAGTGCCAGCTGGCATTCGCTGCCGCTACCCGTGCATACGTAGAGGCAGGCAAGGACCTTGCCGGCAAGGGCTTTGACCCCAGAAAGCTTCTCGCCCCCGGCGCAGAGGCTATTCGCGCTACCGTAAAGGAAAAGATGGAGCTCTTCGGCTCTGTTGACCGCGCGTAAGCTACCGTACAAGAATTGCCCCGTGTATCCCGCGGGGCGATTTTTTGAAAAATCTGTAAATTTGAATAGGCACTATTGACACGCAAGGAAAAACGTGGTAAAATGCTCTCAGAAAAGGGAGTAGTTCCGGGCGAAAGCCTGCTTTGCATCCGTCACACGGCCAAAGGCCCGGGTGCATCGATCACCGATGAACGAGACTTTTACTGCGCCCGGCGTAGTAAAGGTCTTTTTTCATATAGTGCCGTTTTTCATGAAAGGAGAAAAAGAACGTGTTTTACCACAACGAGCCCGAGGATCGTGTTTTAGCCGATCTGGGCACCAACCTTACCACCGGTCTTTCTGAGGCGCAGGCCGCTGAAAAGAAAGCGACCTATGGCGAAAACCGCCTACGCGAAAAGAAAAAGAAGACCATGCTGCAGCGCTTCCTTGATCAGTTCAAGGACGTAATGATTCTCATCCTGCTGGCGGCTGCCGCCGTTTCGCTGGGCGTGATCATTTACGAGCAGAACTGGGGCGAGCTGTTTGAACCAGGTCTGATCGTGCTGATCGTAATTATCAACGCCGTGATGGGCGTCATGCAGGAAAGCAAGGCCGAAAAGGCGCTGGATGCGCTGAAAAGCCTCTCCGCCCCGCATGCCCGCGTGATCCGCGATGGCCAAGAGCGCGTGATCGATGCCGCCGAGCTGGTGCCCGGCGATATCATCCGCTTAGAGGCTGGCGACTTTATTCCGGCCGATGCGCGCCTTTTGCACAGCGTTAGCCTGAAGAGTGAGGAATCTGCCCTGACGGGTGAATCGGTTCCCTCGGAAAAGGATGCCCGTGTCCTGGTAGCAGAGGATGCCCCGATCGGCGACCGTACCAATATGGTCTTTTCCGGCTGTAGCGTGACCTACGGTACCGCCACCGCCGTGGTTACTGGTACCGGCATGAATACCGAAATGGGTAAGATCGCCAACCTGCTGGATAGCGAAGAGGAGGGGCAGACCCCCCTGCAACAAAAGCTGGCTAAGCTGGGCTCCTACCTGGGTATCATGGCTATTGCCGCCTGCGTGATCATCTTTATCGTTGGTCTGCTTAACGATTTGGAGCCGCTGCACCTGTTTATGACCGCCGTATCGCTGGCCGTTTCCGCTATTCCGGAGGGCTTGCCGGCTATCGTGACCATCGTGCTTTCTATCGGCGTACAGCGCATGGTAAAAAAGAATGCCATCATTCGCCGCCTGCCCGCTGTTGAAACGCTGGGTGGTGCCTCGGTCATCTGCTCGGATAAGACCGGCACGCTGACCCAAAACCGTATGACCCTGGTGCGTGCTTACCTGGATGAGGGTAAGCTCTTTGAGGATATCAGCTCTGAAAATTCCCCCGCCGTGTGCGAGCTGCTGCGCTACGGCACCCTGTGCTGCGATGGCTCCGTTACCTTTGACGAGGCTGGTGAGCACCACATCGGTGACCCGACCGAGACGGCCATCGTGCTGGCTGCGCATAAGAACGGGATGGAGAAGGATGCCCTGAATGCCGACGCACCTCGCCTGGGCGAGATCCCGTTTGATTCTGACCGTAAGCTGATGACCACCATCAACCGCATCGGCGGTAAGAACATCGTGATCGTGAAGGGCGCCTTTGACGTGATGATGTCCCGCTGTGTGGCCGGCGATCTGGAATCGGCTCGCAAGGCGAACGATGAGATGAGCTCCTCGGCGCTGCGCGTGCTGGCCGTTGGCTATAAGGAGATCGAGGAGATCCCTGCTGAGCTAACGCCCGAAAACCTGGAAAACGGCCTCACCTTCTGCGGTCTGGTTGGCATGATCGACCCGCCCCGGCCTGAGGCAAAGGCGGCCGTTGCCGTCTGCCGCCGTGCCGGTATTAAGCCTGTGATGATCACGGGTGACCACGTAGTAACCGCCTCTGCCATCGCGAAGGAGCTGGGCATTCTGCAGCCGGGCGACCGTGCCATTACGGGTGCCGAGCTGGATGCCATGAGCGAGGAGGAGCTGGATGCCGCTGTGGCCGATATCTCTGTTTACGCGCGTGTATCGCCTGAAAATAAGATCCGCATCGTAAAGGCTTGGCAGCGCAAGGATCAGGTCGTTTCCATGACCGGTGACGGCGTGAACGATGCCCCTGCGCTGAAGGCTGCCGATATCGGCTGTGCCATGGGTATTACGGGTACTGACGTAGCCAAGGGCGCGGCAGACATGACCCTGACCGATGATAATTTTGCCACCATCGTCGATGCCGTGCAAGAGGGCCGTGGCATTTATGCTAATATCAAAAAGGTTGTCAGTTTCCTGCTCAGCACCAACATCGGTGAGGTATTTACGGTATTCTTCGCCATGCTGATGTGGCACATCTCGCCCCTGCTTTCGATGCAGCTGCTCTGGATCAACCTGGTGACCGACTCGCTGCCTGCCATCGCGCTGGGTATGGAAGCGGTTGAGAAGGACGTCATGGATCGCAAGCCGAAGCCGAAGAACGAGGGCATCTTTGCGGGCGGCCTTGGCATTCGCGTAGCCATTCAGGGTGTGATGTTTGCCTGCCTGACGCTGGTTGCCTTCTGGGTAGGTACTGGCCTGCCGCTTGCCGATATGTTCAACGGCGTGCTGCTGGATGCCGCTCACGAGACTAACCTGATGGGCGGTCAAACGCTGGCCTTTATGGTGCTGGCGCTCTGCCAGATCGTGCAGGCGTACAACATGCGCTCTGAGCATTCGCTCTTCAAGATCGGGCCCTTTACGAATAAGAACCTGAATCTCGCCGCGCTTGCTTCGGTTGCGCTGATGGCGTTCGTTCTGTTCGTTCCCGGTGTGCAGACCATCTTCAACCTGGTATACCTGTCCTGGCAGCAGTACCTTGTTGGCGTGGTTCTGATCTTCGTTCCGCTGCTCGTCATGGAGCTGGCGAAGCTGTTTGGCTTTATCCGCCACCATCACTAAAATCAAAAGCACCGCGAAAAGCTTTCGCGGTGCTTTTTTTGTCACTTTTGCCCATAAAAAAAGTTATTTTTTGTGCATTCTGCCTATGTCATTTTTTAGAAAAATATGTTATAATATAAACAAGATCGGGTAGGTGAGATAGACCTCGCTGCACCCGCTTTTTCCATAGTGAGGTTCCCTGATATGAAAGCAATTGGAGAGCTTGTCGTTTACGGTGCAAACGGTGTTTGCAAAATTGAAGATCTGCGTGAGGAGACCTTTGCCGGCGCCCCGCGCCTTTACTACATACTTCGCCCCATGACCGAGCAGGGGAATAGTCGTATCTTTGTTCCTGCCGATAACGAAAAGCTGGTTGAGGAAATGAAATCGATCCTGCAGCCGGCCGAGCTGTTTGCCCTGGTGCAGGAGCTTCCGCCCTTTACGCCGGCAGAATGGCCGGCCGATGGCCGCGCGCGCAGCAAGGTCTGCCGCGAGCTGATCGCCACCGGCGGGCGCGAGCAGCTGATCCGCCTGGTCAAAACGGTGGGCGCCAAGACCAAGAATCGCTCCAGCTCTGAGATCGCGGCCTGCAACCGCGCCGCCAGCATGCTGTATCAGGAGTTTTCGCTCGTCTTAGACCTGGTGAAGGAGGACGTAGTTCCGTTCCTTCTCGGTCAGATGTTGCCGCCTGTAAAAGAATAAAAGCAACAAAAAAAGAGAGGCAAAAGGGACGTACTCTTAAGGACAGTTTTAAGTTCAATAGAATATAGTACCTACCAACGGGAAAAGGACAGAGAATGTTTTTTACACTCTCTGTCCTCTTTTCTTGACAAGCACTGCATTTGTGGACACAAATGCAAATTTAGTGAAGTTTTCGCTCACGCGAAAGTGAAGTTGTTGTGCAGTGAAGTTCGTGCTATCGCACGAGTGAAGTTAAGTTTGCCCACTTTGCCGTAGGCAAAACTTCACTATCCGCAGGATAACTTCACTTACGAAGTAAACTTCACTTGCCCACAAGGGCAAACTTAGTTGCGTAGTGTCCTTAAGGGCACTACGCTAAAGCCTCTCTTTTTCTCTTACACGCGCCGCAGCAGGGAAACGGGGCCAAGCAGGCCGCCGCCCGGCTCGCACGCCTCATGCTCAACCATGTTGGCGTGGTAGGGGCCTACGTCCCAGGGGTGGGTCTTTTCAAAATAATCGGTATGCGCGCAGGCGTTGGCCGCCGTGTTGGCCACCGCAACGGTCAGCATGTGGCTGCCCTCGCGCAGCGAAAGCGGCAGGCGGTAGGGCGGCATGATCACCTCGCCCACCTGCTCGCCATCCAGGTATACGGTGGCGGTGTATCTTACCTCGCCCAGATCCAGCAGGTATTCTCCCGTTGCTACGGTGGGCAGGGGGATGGTGTAGGTCACCTCGCCAGAAAAGCTCTTTTCCCATTCATAAAGCCCATGGCGTTCATTGCCCGTCTTGCAGCAGGTATTCACCATGCCGCGCCCCGGCTCCAGGGTGTAGGTGCGGCTGGTAAAGGAAGAAATATCGGTCAAAGCGCATAGCGGCTCGTAACAGGCAGGCTGCTTTGCCGCCTGTGGCTTGCTTGAAAGCAGCAAAAAGATCCCCTCGCCGCGCAGTAGCGAAATAGGCAGCGCCGTGCTGCCGTTTTCTACGGTGCAGGGCATGGTATACAGCTCGCCGTCTGCCAGCTCCAGTCGGTAAAGCGGCAGCGTGGAGGGCAGCGTGACCGTCTCGCTTACCGTTTCGTTGCCGGTGTTGCAGATAAAATAGCCCTCGCTGCCGTCCCCAAGCAGCAGGTGCCGCGCTTGTAAATAGCGGCTTTTTCGGCCAATGCAGGCGGGCATCTCCTTACCGGTGGCGGCCAGCTTGGCCATCAGCGCCGGATCCTCCAGCGCGCCGGTTGGCACCAGCACGTTGTCATAGGTTACGTGCTCGCAGATCAGCTTGCCATCCTTGACCGTAGCGGTGCTCACCAGCGCCTCGTCGATCAGGTCAAAGGCTACGCCGGCATCCTCCAGCGCGTGGCCAAGAGCCTCAAAGCTCGCGATCGCTTCATTGCCCGGTTGGCCGCCTGCGCAAATGCTGCGTGCCGGGTGGTACAGGGCTACGCGAATATCAGCACGGCTGCTTTGCAGCAGGTGAGAGAGGCGTGCCGTGTAGGTGTTCATGCCGGCAAGCCGCTCCATGCCCGGGTTCTCCGGGATGAAATTCGGGCGGTATTGCAGCGCCATAGCCGTTTCACGGTCGTACGAGATCACCATAAAATTGAACAGGCTGATGCCCCGCACGGCCTGGTAGTTCACCACGTAGCGCATTTGCTCGGGCGTTACGTGGGCGCCGTAAACGGCTAGGCTCTCGCTCAGGCACAGGCTGTGCCCCAGCTGCCGCGCGGCAGAGGAGGCCATGCGTGGAAAGAAGGCCATACCCTCGGTACAGCTCTTGCCCTCCTGTGGGTAGTTGATCTGGCTCCAGATCACGTCTACCCCCGGCACGTCAAATTCGCGCAGGGTGGCCAGCGTGCTGCCATAACGGTTGATTAGGCAGCTGTCGCTGCGGTGGTCTGAATCCAAATGCCCGGCCGAGCACATGTTGGTTGCGCGCAGCCACTCCTTCATTGGGGTGAAATAGTTCCGTCTGACCAGCTCACCGCACAGCATGGCGTAGTCACTTCTTGCGCGGCATTGTGCCTCGGTCTTCGGGACGATCTGCCCGGCGATATAGGGCATATAATCGGTCATGTCATAGCCGTAGGTCTCGAGGAACATGCGATCAAGCCCGTCCGTCCAGGGGCCCATGTAGGCCTCGTCATCAAACATCAGCTTAATATCGCCGCCCATCGCCTCGCCAAAGCGTGCCTTCAGCCTTTCGTGCGTCATCTCTAAAAACAGCTCTACGTTGCGGCGCGAGGCATTGTCGGTCTGAATGGGGGTGCCCATGTCATCCTGGTAGCGGTATTCGGTTACGGTCACGTCCTGCGCGGGGCAGGTGCCGGGCAGGATGCGCTCCTCCCCCACAAAGGCAGAAAGCGCCTGCGCGTGTGGCTGGTAGGGACAGCCCTTTTCGAGCAAAAAGGGAACCGCCGCAAACTCCTTCCTAGCCAGCTCTGGGTGTTGCTCGCGGATCTTGCCGCACACCATGCCGGAGGGGAAGCCCCCCTCGTTATACAGCCACATATGCATGCCCTTTTTCTTGGCATAGGCATAGGCCTCGTAGACCAGAGCAATATATTCGTCGGATAAATATTCCGGTGCAAGATGCGTTCTGCGGCGCTGTGGGCGAAAATTTTCCGGCTCGCCCAGCACGTAAAAGGCGCGAATGCCGGCGCGGTGCATCTCGTCGATCTGCTGGTGGATACCTTCGCGCGTGATGGTGGAATTCCATAGCCAGGTATAGGCCGGCTGCGCGGCAAGCGGTATGGTCTTAAAATCCATAAAGCACCTCTTTTTTGCATTGTTAAAGGTATTATAGCATATGGGAAAGTGGCTGTCAAGAAAAGGATGCCTAACGGGGCCTATCCTTACATGATCCGGCGGTGCAGCTTACGCGGCTGTTATTCACTGCGCTCTGCCGCATAGACCTTCGGTGTCACGTTTAGCAGCTTTTTGAACACCTTAATGAAATAAGATGGGTCCGAATACCCACAGCGCTCGGCGGTTTCTGATATAGAAACGCCGTCAATCAGGTCGAGACAGGCGTGATTGATGCGAACCGCATCCAGAATTTCGTGAAAGGTGCTGCCGGTGTTTTCCTTGATCCATTTACAAAAATAATGCTTGCTGTAGCCGAAATGCTCCGCAGCCGCCTCAACGGTCGGCTTGCCGGCATAATTGCTTTCGATCCAGTCAACGATCCTGCTTGCCTGAAAACGGTCGTTTGCTACGGCCGCATTGCTATCGCTTTGGCCGCGAAGGCATTCAAAAAGCCGCAAAAGATGGCAGATACGCGTTGAAAATGGCTGGCTTTCATCCAGCATGGCAAGAATAGTGCCGTAAACCGTATCAAAATCCCCACACACCGTTGGTATAGATTGCAAGGTGCGGTTATCGGCGAGCAGCAGCTTTTTGAGATCAAGATAGGGTGAAAGCGCCTCTATGCTAATGTGAAACGCCGCTATCATATCTCGTTCGTTGGCGCCGCCGCTGAGAAAGGTGAAGGAATGCAGCTGCCTTGGCGGCAGAAAAAACACGTTCTTATCCTGCAGTGCGTATTTTTTTCCGTTGGTCATAAACTCACCCTCGATGCCCCGGGTAAGAACGATCTCTACGGTGTCACCGTAATGGAGGGGCGAGATCACCGTTCCCCCGTAGTGCGCGGGCATCGGTGTATGGTCAAGCATCCACATCGTTTTTCTGACGTTTTCCTTGTACATGCCATATTCCTCCTTTCATCGTCTACTCGTTCAATATTTTACTATCAAAAGCTGTCAATGTCAACGGAAATATTAACATTTTACTATTTTAAGCCAATTCTGTACATTGACGGCCACCTGTGCAGGATGTAAAATAGAAGCAAATAAGCAAGGAGGTCGCTATGAAAAGAAAAATCGTTGCCGTCATCGAGAACCACTTTGATCAGATCTGGCGCCGATGCTTTAAGCGCGACGTGGTGCGCAAGGGCAAAAATATGGTCAGCTATGAAAAGATTGAGCGGTATTATATTGATGAAAACATCCGCCTGGCAGGGCTTTACCCCGCCTACAAGTTTCAAATCGAGTCCCCCTGTGCCGTAGAGACCTACGTAGAGGCCTTTCCCGAAAAAAAAGCGCTGATAAAGGATCTGTATGCCCGTGGGGTGCTCAAGACAACCAATACGGGGTACGTGATCTCTGATAGTAACATGACAAGCCCCGAGGCCATCATCCGCAATTATCTGCTTTCGGATGCCTTCTTTGCCGAATACGTGGGGGCTACGCCGTCTATTGCCAACCGTGCGGATGCCTTTGGCAACAGCGCGCAGCTGCCGCAGATATTAAAGTCCTTCGGCGCGAGGTATCTGATCGAGATCTATTACAATCCTTATGAGAACGAAGAGGTTTGGGTGGGGCTTGATAAAAGCGCGATCTGCATCAAAAGGCACCCCCTACTCGGTGGCGGAGGCGGCTATTACAAATACGCGGCCTGCCCCGGCTGCAACGGCTTTGGTGTCGTAAACGGTAAAACGTGCCCGACCTGCGGCGGCAAGGGAATAGATGCCCCAAAGACCGAGGCCATGCGCGCTCCCGTATTCATCGACCCCCATTTTGATGAAAGCGGCATTGTGCGTGTTGGCGGAGAAGAGCTGATGCCGGCAGAGGAGACCATCGCGCAGGTTGAAGCCATCGCCCGCGAGACCGGTATCGATCTTACCATAGGCCACTGGGATTATCTGTTAGAGCTTTACAAAAAGGAGATCGAGCAGGTAGAATCGGGTGATTTTTCCGGCCTCTGCGTCTATGACCAGCCGGATTTCAACCCCAATACCACGGGCGGCTATATCACGCATATCAAGATCAAGCAGCGGCTGTGCGAATGTGAAAACAAGCTGCTGGCAGGCGAGACGCTGGAGGCAATGCGCCTGATCCGCGGTGACACCTCGCGCTCCTATCGTGATGCGTGGAAAAGCTTTCTTCTGTGCGCCTTTCACGATTCCTCGGCCGGTACGGTGGTGGATGCTGCGTATGAGGAGATCATGGAGCTCTTTGATAGCGTTGACGCCGTAGCCGGAAAACGGTATCTGAAGCGGGATGCGAC
The DNA here is from genome assembly GCA_017621755.1 of Clostridia bacterium. Taxonomy (GTDB): domain Bacteria; phylum Bacillota; class Clostridia; order Oscillospirales; family CAG-272; genus UBA1740. Next base: position 3,333 of record JAGASL010000053.1, on the reverse strand, counting down.
CGAAAGTATTCTTCTCTTTAACCCCACCTCAACACCGTATAGCGGCGTATACGATCACGGCGATGGTAGAATGGCCATCGTTCGGGATCTGAAGCCCTACGCCTTTGAAGAGGTAGCGTTTGAGGAAGCGCCTGTCATCACGGGAAAAAAGCCTAAAAGGGCAGAGGCTCTTAGCGAAATGATTCTGACAGGGGCAGACCAGAAGAAGGATAACTATGCAGGCGGCGAGACCTTTGCGATCGAAAACGAGTATTTCGTCGTAGAGGCTGACGAAAAGGGCATCCGCAAGATCACGGATAAGCGCTATGGCGTTATTTCCGAGACCGTGAACGGTGCCCGCCCCTGCGAGTGGATTCTGCAAAGCGACAACGGCTCTGCCTGGGCCACGCTTGAGCCGCCGTATATGACTGAGCCGCTGAGCGAGTGTACGCGCTTCGTCCGCACCGAAAAGGGGAAAAATTACGTAAAGCTCTGCTTCACAACCGATATCAATATGTCGATGGTCTGTGTCATTTGCGACAATCAGATCAACTGGTCGCTGACGCTGGTTAACGGATATGATAAGCTGCTGCTGAATGCCGATGTCGATTGGGCCTCCTGCAGCAGGCGGCTGATGCTGAGCATGCCCATCAGCATCGTAAACGGGCGCGATATTTACGGCATACCCGGCGGTATGCTCGATCGCAAGCCCTACGAGCCGATGTACAAATGGAACGGCGCAAACGGTGATTGGCCAGCCTTCCGCTTTGGGGGCGTGGAGAGCGATGCCAAGAGCATTGCCGTATTCAACAGGGGTACCCCTGCCTATCGCATCCTTCCTGAGGGGGATGGGAAGCGGCTGTATATTTCGGTGCTCCGCAGCCCCGTGTTCCCGGTCTGCCTGCATGAGCCACCCTCTTACGTTGAGACGCTGGAATACGATGCGCTCCGTGACGAGGGGCACCACAGCTTCGCCTTTGAGATCGCGGCATACGGGGGCGACTTCGCGCACTCAACCGTGGTAAGCGATGCCGAGCATTTTGCAAGACAGCCCCTGCCCGTGCAAGAGCCGCTTGCCAACGTAAGCATGCCCCTTGTACAAAGCGGCACGGCAAGCATTACCCACGTCAAGCCCGCTGAGGATGGAAACGGCATCATCGTTCGCGTCACCGAGCACGCAGGCAGTGACGGCTGCGTCACCCTGTCTGTTCCCGATTGGGTAACGGCTATCCAGCTGACCGACATGCCCGAGCGCCGCGCAGAAGCGCTTCGCCTTGAAAAAGAGATCTCTATTCCCCTCAAGGCCTTTGAGATCGCTACGCTGCGCTTTTGCCGGTAAGCATATTCAAAACACAAAAGGTCGCCTGATGGCGACCTTTCGTGTTTGTGATACTATAAAAAACAGATCTGTACAAGACTATTGCATAAAAACAGTCCATACTTGCAAACGAATCTATGTAAAATCAAAAAATATCGTGTTTTCCTTCCATGGCAAACAAATTGCTAAAGGTCACTTTTTTGAACAAACCAATCTTATAAGGTTCACCTACAATAACAGAATAATCGTCTTTGTGTTCCAAACTTACAATAATAGCATCGGTAGGCTTGCCATCCGCAGAAGCTATACCTGCATTCCAAACGATGCCGCTGGCTTTGATTTTTTCTTCAACAGCAAGTTGCTTGTGGATCTGAATCAAATCCGCAAGAACATCTTTCGATTCGGGATGTTCGTCACCGTCATAAGTTCCGGTCAATTCTATGGAATCATCCATAAGAATAACAGCGGCAAACGGGTAGAATTCGCGGTGCTTTCTCATTTGATCTTCTGCAAATGGGAGTAATTTATCAAGCAATACTTCGCATTGTTCTTTTGGGGTCATAAGATTTACCACCTTGTTTTTGTTTTCTATATTCATTGTACCACATTTTTGTGAACATTTCAACTGTCTCACACCAAATCACGCATGATGGCATGGGAACTAATTAATGAAGCATCGCCTTACGGCGATATGAAGCGCTCGCTTACGCTCGCATGAAGCGACGGCTTTGCCGCCGTGAAGCGAAGCGCACGGTAAATTCTCCGTGTGCCAAAGGCACGCTTCATAGGGCGAAGCCCTGCTTCATTTTTCATGCACCGCAGGTGCGCTTCATTGAAAAAAGCCATTCGCATTCGCGAATGGCTTTTTTCTTGGCACACCCTTACAAAATAGATCCATACCGCAAGTTTTTTCGAAATCGATCCGTGCTTTTCTGTCAGCGGATAGACTTACCCCTTGGCGATGATGGGTGCAAAAAGCTGTCCGAGGTCTATCGGGCTTTCGCACCATGCTTGCAAACAAAGCTATGTACCATAGTATGTGAATTTAATTATTCGTAAATTACTTTTTCGATAATAACAACACCCTCGGGATGCTGATCATATAAAGGGTGAGATTGCACTTCCTTTATCGTCCATCCTTCGTCCAAATATTTATTTACCACGTCAGCACTTTCTTGCCAGCGAAATTGAATATACAATATTTTTTGCTTTTTAACAGGCTTTTTGATTCCTAAGAGTTCATCAGTGGTGATGTCAAAATAGGACGCAATTGCCGGTAACATCGTAATATCAGGGCATGAGGTTCCCGTTTCCCAACGACTGATCGTTTGGGGTGATGTACCCAAAATTTCTGCTATTTGATCTTGCGTTAATCCTTTATCTTTGCGCAATGCTTTAAATATCTCACAAAAATCTTTCATAGTAAACTCCTTTTCCTTATTTCGCATACATTATATCATATCTACGATATTTTGTGAAATCGAAAGCCGAGAAATGAGCTCACAAATTTGTTGATTTTGCCGTGTTGATGGATGCAATCAACATTCTGCGGATGGAACCACAATCGTGCAACACACTTTTTGCAATATCTTCCAAAATGATATTTGCCTTTTGCGCAATCTCAATCCAATACTCTGTTTCATAACATTCTTTGAGAGATATTTGAAGTTTAGCAACGAAATCCGCCTTGCTATGTGCATACTTTGCCTCTCGGATATTTGCGCCGATACTTGTGCCGCTTCTTTCAAGCTGGTTTGCTAAAGAATAATGACCTTTGATGCCATCGGTTACATTCAAAATCTTCACTGCAAATTCTGTTGATAAATCCGCGAGTTGGTTTTCTGCCATTTTCATCACCTCTTTTGCTCATTGTACCATAGTTTCTCAAAATAGTCAATGAAATCGTGCTACGCACGATGAAATCCTCACTTCGTTCGGATGAAATCTTCAGCCTTCGGCTTCAGATGAAATTAAATCCGCCGCCCCTCTCCCCGCGAAGCGGGATTTCATCACGAAGTGATTTCATCCACCGCAGG
>JAGASL010000052.1 GCA_017621755.1 Clostridia bacterium | reverse complement strand
GTGGAATACCAAACACGGGAATCATCCGCCGTGATCGCCACGCCGCCGGCCGGGGCGTTGATCAGGCAGTTTTCAACGAATACGTCGGTGCCGCCGGCAGAAAGGCCGGTGCCGCCGGCTACGATCACGCTATCGTAGATGGTGGCGGTAGCGACCGATTCAATGGCAAGACCATCGCCGGTGGCGAGAATACGCGAGGAGGAAATGGTCACATCCTCAACGCTGGCATCCATCGTGATGCCGGTGCCGCCAACCGCCTCTACCCCGCGCAGGGTAATGGTGCTGGTGCTTGCAAAGGTCATGGCCGGGCCACCCGCGACGTTGATGATGGTAATATCCTGAAAGGTGATGCCGTTGCCATTTTTGATCTGCAGGGGTACGCTTGTCAAAAGCACGGCGCCGTTGCCCTCATAGGTGCGGTTGGTTGCGCCGTCGATCACCACCGGGTCGGTGCCGGCCAGGCGATAGACCTTGCCCGCAAAGCCGCCGGTACGCAGCATAGAAACGACATTGGCTGCGGTGACCTCTACGCTCTCGCCACCCTCGCGCCCCAGGTAGGGGAAGGTCGCCTCGTCCAGCTTGGCGCCGCCGTCGAAGCCGGTCGCATCCACCGCGCAGGCGCCGCCGGCCAGGTCGCCGATGGCAATGGGGGCATAGGCGGCACTCGCATCTGCCGGGATGCCGGTCAAGCCGGTGCCCGAAACAGCCGCGGGCGGCTCGCTCTCGTTGCCGCCGGGGGTCTCATCACCGGGCGTATCGCCGCCGGGGGTCTCACCGCCGGGAGTCTCACCGCCGGGGGTCTCGCCACCGGGGGTCTCGCCACCGCCGGGCGTATTACCGCCATCGCAGGCCGTCAGTGTAAACAGCATACACAGCGCCATGCACAGGCACAGCAGCTTACAAAAAAGGTTAGATCTTGATTGCTTCATGTGGGTTTGCTCCTTATGAATAGCGTTACACCTTTATCATATCATAAAATTCGCCTAAAAAAAAGGGGTATGCATGCAAGAAAACTGTAAAAATGTACAAAAATGCAAAAAACGGTGTACGTTTTTACAGGGTGGTGTGTTATTGGCGAGCGGCCAATCGATCACCGCCGTCTACGCGGCACACCTTATCCACCATTCGCGTGGCGAATGGTGGATAAGGTGAACGGCAAAGAGCCGAGCACCACTTTCTGTCTCCTGAGCCCCTCTACCTGTCATCCTGAGGGAGTGAAACGACCGAAGGATCTTTTCGAGCGCAGCGAGAAATTCCTACCGTTGTTACTCCCTGTTTCGCCGGAGCGGCGAAAAGATCCTTCGCCAGAGGCTCAGGATGACAGATTGATGAAGGAGTGATGCGAAAGGACCAAGGCCCCCCCTACGGTGGTGTGGGCGGCGCGCAAAAGCAGCCCGTGTGTTTTGAACACACGGGCTGCTGCCGGATCTTTATTCCTCTGCCGGTCTGATGACCAAGGGCAGGAAGGAGAAGGCGCTCCAGGTGTCATCGGTGCTGCGGGCAACGAACTCTAAGATCTGCCCCTTGCGCAGGGTGACCTTGACGCCCTTGAGCAGCTCGCGCACGCCGGCCTCGGTCATGTTCGGCGTAATACGCAGGAAGGCGCCGTCATCGGCGTAGCCTGCGCCGGCCAATGGCCACAGCAGCTTGCCCTCGCTACCCACGGCCCACAGACCATCGGCGGGGCCATCGCCATGCGGCGGCAGGAAGCCGGCACAGCCCAGCTCATAGTCGCCGTCTACCGGGGCACGGTAGGTGATAACGACGTTGTAATCCGGCACCGTGGCAAAGGTAAAGGCACCGGTCATCCACAACCCGCCCTGGCGCTTGCCGCCCCAGAGGTTGGCGGTGGTGTTACAGATCCAACGATTTTCCTTTTCATAGGTGGTGTAGGGGGTAAAATTCTCACCCGTTGCACGGTCAGAGCAGCCTACCTGCCAGCCGCTGTGGTAAAGCACGGTGCCATCTGCCGACCAGCTGGGCTGGCTCTCGCGGAAGGAATCGGTATCCTGGTAGCGGGTGGTGTCTACCGGCAGGCCGGCAGCATCTGCACCTGTGATATCGGCATAGCAGGCGGCCGAGATGCGCTGCTCTACCGTTTGCAGGGCATCAGGATAGGTATTGCCCTCGATGCAGATATCCATGCAGGAATCCATGCGGATCGAGGCCTTCTGCTCGCCACACGCGGCCTTGCGCGTGCCAAAGACGTTATCATGAATATGGGCACCCTTCACGCCGGCCAGGGCCATGGCGTAGCTGGTGTTGTAATTCATGATCTGGTTGCCGCTGACCTCGATCTCTACCTGGGTAAAGGAATCCTCCTTCATGTTGCGACCAATGCCCATGATGTAGATGGGTGTCCAGATGATATTGTCACCGTAATGACCGTTGTTCTCGAAATAGTTGTTCTGGATCTTGACGTGGCTGGAGATGCCGGATTCGCCCCAATCCATATCGTGCCATACCAGCACGCCAGACATGCCCGAGCCGGTGAAGGAGCAGTTCTTGACCTCACCGCGCGAGGCCTGGATCAGAAGCCCGCGTGAGCGCATATCGCGGATGAGACAGTTATCAAAGAGATAGTGATCCGACGACCAGGAGTGGTTATCCACCGCGATGTAGCAGACGTGCGGGTTGGCGGTATCAAGCTCTACGTCCTCAAAGGCGGAAAGGTTGACGTCATCCTTCTTCACGAGCATAGAGAACACCGTTTCGGTGCCGCCCATGCCGTTATCCCGCGTGCACTCGACCACCGCGTCAGAAAGGACGGGGGAATTGTTGCAAACGACACGCCCCTTGGAGGTGTACATATAGAGCAGCTCGCCCTTGGCAAATTTCATGCAGCACATGCCGCTGTTTTTGCTACCGAGCATGAGCGCCACGCGAGAGAGCAGGCTCTTATAGTAGAGCTTGATGGTGCCGTCGCCGTTATCCTCCCAGCCGGCCACGCGGCCGTGGGCGGAGCATTGGTTGGTGCCGTCATCACACATCGACTCAAACTGGCAGGAAACGGCGTGCAGGCCGGCATGACCGTGCGAGGAGTGGGTCGAATCGACCGAGGACATCTTGTGCGGCGTGCCGCGGTAGCGGCCCTTTTCATCGATCGAGAGACCGAAATCAACGCCGTATTGCTTCTCCAGTGCCCGGTATTCCTCATACGTCTCCTTTGAGATGAGGGGGGCAGGGGCGTAGGTGATCCATACGCGGTGCATATGCACGCCTTCGCCGTAGCTCTGGCTATCGTTGGTGGCAAAGCCGGACCAGCCGTAAACGGTCACGTCCTCGAGCAGGATGGTATCGCAACGGGTCAGCTGCAGGGCGGCCCAGCCGTGGCCGCCGCGGCAGGTGATGGTATCGCCTACCTCGATCCGATCGTACACGCCCTTGCCGGTCACGATGGTGTTGATGCGGGTCTTTTCGTCATAGCCGAGCAGGCGCTGGAAGCCCATATCGGCATACGGCTCGGCATGGCCGTGGCGGTAGCCGTAGATGCCGCCGGAGAGGCCTGTGAAATTGTAGTATTTTTTGTCCGTCCAGTCGGGCAGCATGCCGGCGCCGCCGATCAGGTCGATCTCGCCGCCCTCGCGCTTGGCAACGGCCAGGGTATTACCCGAGGAATTGAAGGGCGTGCCAAAGGTAAGACCCTTGATCTTCATGTGGTCGGTCTCCTCTACCAGCATGGCGTTGCCGGTGTAGTGCGTTTTTTCCAGCAGCACGCCGTAGGCATAGATGGTCACGCCCGGCAGGTTGGTGCGCAGGCGCAGGGTATTTTCCTGCACGTAGGCGCCGGGGGCTAAGATAACCACGATGCTTCTTGCACTCTCCTCGGCTAAGTAGTCGGTGGCTACGCGGGTAGCGCCCTCGCGCTCACGCACGGCGACCTTGCGCGGCATACCCACAAACAGGTCGCGGTCTACCTTGGGCAGCAGCGCCTCGTTTACACCGCAGGCGGCACGGGCCGAAAGATCGGTCAGGTTATCACCGCTTTCGTTGGTGGTATCTACCTTTTCAACAACGGCGGCGATATTGCCGTTGGCTAAGATATAGTTATTTTCAAGCGAGCACAGCTTGCCGCGCAGGCGATTGTCCACCACGAAAACGCTGCTGCTCTTCTCTACTGTCAGGTCAGTGAGGTGGTTGCAGACCACGGCGGCGTTGTATACACCGGCAAGGCGCACGTTGGAAAGGAAGCATTCTGCCAGCAGCAGGTTGGTGCCACCCAGCAGCTCTGTGGTGCCAAGCACCGTGCAGCGGCGCAGGCTACTATCGTCTGCCCGGCAGCACACGCCACCCAGAATCTCACAATTTTCCACGTACAGATCCGCGCCGCCTGCCTGCAGGCTACCTGTGATCACACTGTCACACACCGTGGCAGAGGCAACGGCCGGCAGCAGCAAATCGCCTGTTACACGCGAATTCTTCATCGTAACGGTCTTTACACCAGCCTCGGCCCTCAGGCCGTATGCCTCTACGCAGCAAAACGTGATCTTCGCGGCGGTGGCAACAATGCCGCCGGGGGCAAGCCAGCTCAGCTTGGAAAGGGCCACGCAGTCGCCGGCCAGGTTCATGGGCTGCTCGGCTACGATCACGGCGCCGTTGCCGCAGTATTCACCATCCGCCAGCGTCAGCGTGCCGGCACTCAAGCGGTAGGCCTTTTGCTCTAAGCGGCCCTCAACCAGCAGGGCGGCCAGCTCGTCAGCCGTGATGGGGGTGGTCACGTAGGCGGTGCAGCCCACAGCCGGAAAGGCGCCGGCAAGCAAATTGGCACCGGTGGGCAGAAGCGGTTTCTGTTCTGTAAGCATGATACAATCTCCTTTCGGAAGGGCCTGTGCTGCGCCGAACGCCGACCCATGGCAAAAAGACCCTTTTTTTGTATGATACCATATTTCGCAAGAAAGGAACAAGGCAAAAACGTCCGAAATCCGGTAAAAACGTCCAAAAAAACAGCACGCACGCGCAGTGCCATTCTATTCGCCTCTCAAGCTCGCGAAGCGAATATCACAGCGAAGCAATAGAACTCGCCGTCAGGCGAATAAAACTGGCGCGCCTGCTCTATCGCAGGCGCGCCAATTGGGGTCAATTTTCCTTGTCCGGGATAAGGGAAACGCCGTCAAGCTCGACGTCGGCGCCGAAGATGTTCTTCACGCGCTGGCACACGATCTGATCCTCAAAGAACCCGGTGTCGGGGAAGGTGTTGCCCTTGAATTCGATATTCATTGCCCCGTTGAGGTGCACGACCGGCTTGGGCGCGGCGGCCGTTTCCGGCGCGGCGGGCGTCTTGCCGAAATCATTGCCCATAAAGGGGCCGAAATCGTTATCGTACACCGAAACGTCTCTGGCCGAATTGATATACAGGGCGTAATCGGTGGTGCGGTTGATCACCTTGTTGCCCACGATGCGGATGTTGTTATACAGCAAATAATCCTCATCCACCGAGGAGCCAAGACCTGTAATGGCAATGGGGGAATAGATATCAATATTGTTATAGTAGCCGGTGTTATCCATCAGGTTTCTCTCGATCACCGTTTTTTCGGTCACGCCGGATTCACCCCAATAGATCTCGTAGATCAGCGCGGCACACGCCATGCCGATATTGCGGAAGGTGCAGTTCTTGATGGTGCCCTCTGAGGCCTTGATCAAGAGGCCGCGCGAGCGGATATTCTGGAACTTGCAGTTATCGAACAGGAAGCCGTTAGAGGCCAGGCTCATGTTATCCACCAGCACCTTTTTATTCGATTCATAGGTATCAAGCGACAGATCATAGCCGGAAAGCGCCTCAAAATTCACATCCTCGGTCTTGACCGTTACGGTGAAGAGCTTGGTAACGGTGTTATACGCGGTGGTGCGCGTGCCGGTCTGCTTTGCCGCTGTCAGCGCCGTTGTATCGCACACCAGCTGGCCGGCTGCGGTATACACGTATACGCGGTCGCCCTCGCGGAATTCGGAGCAATAGCTGCCCGCCGAACGGCCACCCTGCTCATAGCTATATTGCGACAGGTTGCCCTTGTAGGTCAGGGTGGTGGTACCGTCACCGTTATCCTTGGCGTCATGCAGGCGAGCATGCATATGGTTCTGGTTGGTGGCGTCGTCGGTCATGTTCTCAAAGACGCAGAAGGTCGCCTGCGAGCCCTGGGCGCAGGAGGTGGGGTGGGTGGCATCATCCGCGCTGAAGCGGGGGGCCGCACCGCGGTAATTGCCCTCGTCGTCTACGCGCACCTCAAGCGAAATGCCGTTCTGCTTCTCGATGGCGCGATAGGTATGGTAGGTGGCCTCGTCGATATACTTCTCGGCCTGCGGGGTAATATAAACGCGGTAGTAGGTGGTGCCGGAAAGCGAATTGCCTTCCGAAAAGGCAAAGCCGGAGGAAACGCCGTAAAGCGTAACGTCACGAAAGACCAGGTCGGCACTGCTGTGACGAATGATGACAGAGGGCCCGCCGCCACGCGGCTGGGTGGTGATCAGGTCGCCCACCTTCATCATGCTGTAGACCGAGGGCTGCAGCGTGATGTCAATGGTGGCGATCCCCTCTACCGGTGCGGCCTTCTTGGCGGCCACGTACTGGATATCGGCAAACGAGAACATCGTGCCGGCGCGCTGCACGAAGCTGGTGCGCACGTCCGGGTTGAACATGACGGGGTCTGTCTGGCCAAATTCGTTAACCATGCCGGCGCTGATCAGGGTGCGCACGGTGTTGTTACCCAACTTTTCCAGAATAAAGGCCTGGGCATTGGAATCCGGCACGTAGCCAAGGGTCAGACCCTTTATCTCTACGCCGGCGGCAGCCGTGTAGTAAAGCAGCGTATCTAAGCTATCCTGCCGCTCGATATACGCGCCGTAGCCGTAGATCTGCGTGTTGCTGCGGTCTACGTTGAAGGTGATGCGCTCGCCGGTCATGCCGTATACGCCGGGGGCAAGGATAATGATCTCATCCGTCTCGGCATGCTTCATCAGGTATTGGTTAACGGGGCATGGCATGTCATCCAGCAGGTCCTTGACCGTTTCCTGCCGCTCCATGCCCACAAACAGCTCCTTATCCACGTGCGGCAGCAGGCTCTCGTCTGCCCCCACCTCTGGGCGGGCATTGACGTCACGCAGGTTGTTGCCATTGTGATTCTCGTTGCCGGATTGGATCACGCTGTGATCGTATTCATCGGCGGGGAAGGTATTGTTATCTGCCAGCAGATAGGTGTTATCGGTAGCCGTGAGCAGGCCGCCCAGGCTGTTTTCGCAGATATAGCTGCTATGCGTGCCCTTGGCGGTGATGGAAACGGCCTGATTGAGCACCACGGCGGTGTTGGTCACGCCGGAAAGCAAAATGGCGCTTTGCGCGTTCTCGATCACGTTCAGGGCGACCAGGGCGTTGACCGTGCCGGCAGGAAGCGCAAAGCCGAGGTCCCCCTCGCCAAGGCGCAGCGTGTTGCTGCGGTAGGCACCGGCGGTAGCGCCCAGCACGCCCGTGCCGCTACCCTCTAAGAGGCAGTGCTGCAGGGTAGTACCCTGCGCGCCGGTATCGGCAAGGCCGGTCTCGGTAAAGAAGAGGCAGGAATACAGCAGGCCATTCTCCTTGCCGGCTACGGCGGCGGCCGTCTTGCCCGACAGGCGGCATTCACGCGCCACCACGCCATAGGAGGCTGCATCCACGGAAAGGGCGGTGCCCTCGCTCAGCACGGCCACCTGCTCGATCAGCAGGTTCTGGACGCTTACGATCCGCAGCTCGCCCACGATGATCAGATTTTTCAGTGTGATATCGTGGCAATTTTCGATCACCACGCCACCGGGCGCGATGAGAATGGCGCCGCCGCCATCATATTCCTTATCGCCGGCGGCGGAAATGCTGACCGGGGTACCGGCAGGCGCGCGGTAGACCTTGCCTGCCTCCTTCTTTGCCGAGCGGAAGAAGGCGTTGGCGGCCACCTCCTCGGCGGTGCTTTCGTCATATACCGGCTTCTGCAGCGCAAAGCTGCCCTCAGGCAGGCGGGCACCGGCCGCCTCGATCACGGCGCCGTTTGGCCAGGCCTGCGGCGTGGCAGGGGTATCGCCGGGGGTGCCCCCCTCGGCCGCGCCGCAAATCGTGCAGCTGCCGTTTTCATAGGTATGGGCAGCGGTTTGGCCGTAGGGCTGGCCACATTCCTCGCACAGCGCCTGGGTCTGGCAGGTGGCGGTGCCACCCGCGTGAGTGTGCCCGCCATCCGGGGGCGTATTGCCACCGCCGCAGGCGCACAGCGAAAAGGCCAGGCAAAGCGCCAGGCATAGACATGCATACCGTGTTAATTTCATCGTAACGTCTCCTTTGGAAAGGGGATTTTTTTCATTATACCATAAAACACAGCGTTTTGTTCTCAAAAACAAAAAAATTCTTTCGTTTTTCAAAACGAAAGCGCTCGCCGCTTTAGGGCGGAAGTTTGGTGGCTCTGCATGGGCGCCGCGCCACCGGTGATTTTTGGTCTACAAGAAAAAGGGGCGAGGAACTTTACAATTCCTCGCCCCTTGGCAACGTATTCTATTGCGTTTCTTACAGCAGTGTTACGCGGCGAACACCCTCGATCTTGGCAAAGACCTTGGCCGTCTCCTCGCTCACGGGGCGGCTCACGTCCAGAATGGTGTAAGCCTCCTCACCGCGCGAGCCGTTAGACATGTTTTCGATATTGATGCCCTCGGCCGAGACCAGCGAGGTCACGCGGGAAAGCACGTTGGGCACGTTGCGGTGCAGCACGCAGATACGCTGTACGCCGGCGCGCGGCATGCTGACGTTCGGGAAGTTGACGGAGTTGAGAATGTTACCGTTTTCCAGATAGTCGGCAACCTGCTTAGCGGCCATCACGGCGCAATGATCCTCAGACTCGTAGGTCGAGGCGCCCAGGTGCGGGATGTTCACAATGCCGGGGGCACCTACGGTCTCCTCTGTCGGGAAGTCGGTGATGTAGGCGGCCACCTTGCCAGAGGCAAGCGCCTCCTTCATATCGGCGGCGTTGACCAGGTCGGCGCGGGCGAGGTTGACGATGCGAACGCCATCCTTCATCATATCCAGCGTCTTTTTGCAGATCATGCCCTTGGTCTCCTTGGTGGAGGGAACGTGCAGGGTGATGTAGTCTGCCTCCTGGTAGATCTCCTCATACGAGGCGGCCTTCTTAACCGCGGTGGAAAGTGCCCAGGCGGCGTTTACGGTGATATAGGGGTCGCAGCCGATCACCTGCATGCCCAGCGCGTCTGCCGCGTTGGCAACCAGGCCGCCGATCGCGCCCAGACCAACCACGCCCAGCTTCTTGCCGTGCAGCTCGTGGCCTACGTAGGCACCCTTGCCGGTCTCTACGGCCTTGGCAATGCCCTCGCTACCCTTCAGGGTGTTGACCCACTCGATACCGCCGATGACGTTACGCGAGGCAAGGATCAGGGCGGCAATGGTCAGCTCCTTGACACCGTTGGCATTGGCGCCGGGGGTGTTGAATACCACGATGCCCTGCTCGGTGCAGCGCTCGATCGGAATGTTGTTGACGCCGGCGCCGGCACGGCCGATGGCGCGCAGCTCAGCACCGAATTCCATATCGTGCATCACGGCCGAGCGAACCAGAATGGCATCCGGGCTCTTGACCTCTGCCCCTACCTCATATTCTGCCTTATCAAACACATCGGTGCCGCAAGCAGCGATCTTATTCAGCAATTGGATCTTTTTCATATCAGTTCTCTTCCTTCGGATTTTCTTCTGCGAATTTCTTCATGAACTCAACCAGCTTCTCAACGCCCTCGCGCGGCATAGCGTTGTAGATAGAGGCACGCATACCGCCTACGCTGCGGTGGCCCTTCAGATTCTTCAGACCAGCCTCGGCGGCCTCCTTAGCGAACTTGGCATCCAGCTCCTTCGAGCCGGTTACGAAGGTCACGTTCATCATCGAGCGGCTGCCCGGCTCAACCGGGGCGGTGTAGTAGCTCTGGCTGTCGAGGTAATCGTACAAAAGGGCTGCCTTTTCCTTGTTCATCTTGGCGATCGTCTCCAGGCCGCCGAGCGCCTCGATCCAGTCAAAGACCAGCTTGGCGATGTAGATGGCGTAGCAGGGGGGCGTATTGTACATAGAGCCGTTTTCTACGGCCAGCTTGTAATCCAGCATCGAGGGGGTGATCTCCTTGGCGTGGCCAACCAGATCCTCACGCACGATCACGATGGTCAGACCGGCCATCGAAACGTTCTTCTGCGCGCCGGCGTACAGCAGGCCAAAGCGAGAAACGTCGATCGGCTCGGAAAGGATGCAGGAGGAGATATCGGCTACCAGCGGAATGTTGCCGGTATCCGGAATTTCCGGGAACTTGGTGCCGTAGATGGTGTTGTTAAAGCAAACGTGCACGTAGTCGGCATCCGGGCGGATGGCAGACTTCTCGATCTTCGGAATGAAGGAGAAGTTCGCGCCGGCCGAGGAGGCGGCCACAGCGATATCACCGTACTTCTGCGCCTCGGAATAAGCCTTCTTCGAGAACTGGCCGGTGATCACGTAGTCGGCACGGCCGCTGCCGGAAAGCAGGTTCAGCGGTACGGCAGCAAACTGGGTGGAGGCACCGCCCTGCAGGAACAGCACCTTATAATTATCCGGGATGTTCATCAGCTTCCGAAGAGATGCCTCGGCTGCGTCAATGATCTCCTGATAATCGGGAGATCGATGGCTCATCTCCATCACGGACATGCCACTCTTCCCGTAACACAGCATTTCGGCAGCAGCCTTTCTGAGGACAGGCAGCGGCAACATGGAGGGACCTGCGGAGAAATTATACACTCTTTCCATGACTAAAACTTACCCTTTACCCCTCTGGGGTAAACCCTTTCGGAATTTCTTTTTTCGCGTCGTATCAGGCACGTTACTACTAATTATATACCAAAACCCCGCAATAGTCAAGAGCAAAAGAAAAATTCTGCATTATTTTGCAACAAAGCGCTTATAAAAATTCATTTTTGTGCAAAAAGCACGAAAAGCTGCCGTCTTTTGGCGGCCGGCAAGGCACGCGCCCTGCAAAAATTGAAAAATTTCTAACACACCCGCTGCCGGGCGGCAGGTGCGTGGAAAAATTTTTTCAAAAAAAACAAAAAAACCGTTGACAAACGCAAGACCTTGTAGTATAATATAAAGGCTCTTCAGAGCATGGCGGAATAGCTCAGTTGGCTAGAGCATTCGGTTCATACCCGACAGGTCGTTGGTTCAAATCCGACTTCCGCTACCATAGAAAAAGCCGCTAAGGCTTTTTCTATATGGCCCGTTGGTCAAGCGGCTAAGACACGGCCCTTTCACGGCTGTAACATGGGTTCGATTCCCGTACGGGTCACCAAAAGAAAAGAGACGCACTCTGTGCGTCTCTTTTTGTTTGCTGCCCCCGTGCCGCAAGCGGCACGGCGACGGAAATCGAAGCTCTACCTTGTACCGAGTCTGCACCGTCGCATGAGCTCGTATACCCCTCCCCCCCGGTGCTCGTTTGCGCCAGCAAACAGGTTCCGCGTGGTTAACCCCTGTACGAAGCATTACCTTTCGCCCCGTCACCCTGTCATAGAGCCTACTTTCGGCGTTGCACCGAATGTGGCAACGAAAGACCAGGAAACGCCTATGCCTTTCCATTCATGATAAAAACCCTGAAAGGTTTTTGCGGGGTTTGGGGTGCTTTTTGCAAAAAGCACCCCACCGTCTCCCGTCTCCCGTCTCTCCCTTTCCCCACCCCCTTGACGAAACCGGTTTTTCGTGTATAATATATATAGAAAAAAAGGAAAGGAGCACCGCTATGCAGATCTATCGCATGCCCGGCGCCGTATTCCCGCGCGTGGCGCGGGTGGTGGCACTTGGCTTTTTTGACGGCATGCATCTTGGCCACACGGCGCTTCTTTCAGCGGCGCGGCGCGAGGCGCGGCGGCGTGCCTGCCCCTTAGCCGTTTTCACCTTTGCGGATGACGGCAGCCTAAAGCCGGGCGCCCTGCGCCTGCTTTCTGAGCGTGAGCGGCTTGACCGTCTTTCCGCCGCGGGGGTAGACGAGGTGTTTTTATACAGCTTCTCTGCCCTGCGCGGGCTTTCGCCTGAGGCGTTTTTTGAGGACGTGCTGGCCGGCGCGCTGTCAGCCACGGCAGTCGCGTGCGGCTACAACTTCCACTTTGGCGCCGGCGGCGCGGGCGATACCGCCTGCCTTGCCGCGCTTGCTACGCGCGCCGGCATGGGGGTGATCACCCTGCCGGCGGTGACGGTTGCCGGCCAGCCGATCAGCGCCAGCGCCATTCGCGCCGCCTTGGCGGCGGGGGATGCGGAAGGGGCCACCCGCCTGCTTGGGCGCCCCTATGCCATCAGCGGCACGGTCGCGCACGGCAAGGCGCTTGGCCATACCATCGGCGTGCCCACGGCCAACCTGCCCATTCCCCCCGGCATGGCGCTGCCCGCCCTTGGCGTGTATGCGGCGGTGGGGTATTTAGCAGGTGATGGGCGCCCCCTGCCCGGCGTGGCCAATATCGGCGTGCGACCAACGGTCGAGCATGGCAGCGCGCCCAACTGCGAAACGCATTTTCTTACCCCGGTGGGGGATATCTACGGTCAGGATTTGACCGTGCACCTGCTTTGCCGCCTGCGTGGCGAGCAGCAATTTGAAAATTTAGAGGCCCTTTGCGCGCAGATCGCGCGTGATAAGGCCAAGGCAAAGGAGTATATCGAGCAATGGCTGAATGGACAAAATTAAGCGCTAAGGGAAAAACCGAGGATCTTGAGCAGATCGCCGCCGTGATGAGCATGCTGGACAACGGCCTCATGATCGAGGATTTCAGCGACGTGACCACCGACGGCGTATATGGCGACCTGATCGATGAAAGCATTCTGAACGCCGACCGTGAGCACGGCGCCGTTTCGATCTTTGTGCCGGCTGAAAAGAGCGTGGCCGAATACGCCACCTTCCTGCGTGAGCGCTTTGCCGCGCTTGACATGGCGGTGGAGCTGGCAACCGAGGGCATGCGTGAGGAGGACTGGGCCGAATCCTGGAAGCAGTATTATAAGCCCATCCCACTTGGCCGTGTGACGGTGGTGCCCGCCTGGCAGGAATACACCCCCGCCCCCGGCGAGGCCATCATCCGTATGGACCCCGGCATGGCCTTTGGCACCGGCACGCACGAGACCACGCGCCTGGTCATGCGCTTTATGCAGGACGTGCTGCCCGCCGGTGCGCGCGTGCTGGACGTTGGCTGTGGCAGCGGCATTCTCTCGCTCTGCGCCTCAAAGCTGGGCGCCTCCTTCTGCGCGGCCTACGATATTGACCCGGTGGCCGTGCGCGTGGCGCGCGAAAACGTAGAGGCCGACGGGGCAGAAAACATCGTTTGCGGTGTCTCTGACCTGTTAAAATCGGTCGATCTGTCGGGCGGGCGCTACGATTTCGTGGTGGCCAACATCGTGGCCGACGTGATCATTCGTCTTTTGCCTGACGTGGGCGCGTATATGACCGACGGGGCGCGCATGATCGTTTCCGGCATTATTTCGCCGCGCGCAGACGAGGTGCGTGAGGCCATTGCCCAAAACGGCTATCGCGTGGTCGAGGAGCGGCGCGAAAACGACTGGCTTGCTATCCTGATCGAGCGGGTGGCTGGCTGATGCCGCGCTTCTTCGTCAGCCCCGCGGCCATAGGCGGTGACACGGTGGTCATCGAGGGCGAGGATTGCCGCCACATCGCGCTTTCGCTACGCATGGCGGTGGGGGATACCGTTACCGTTTCTGATGGCGCGGGGCAGGAATGTGAATGTCGCCTCGCTCTTATCACCCCTGCGCGGGTCGAGGCGACCGTGCTTACGCGCCGTGCCGGCGCGGGCGAGCTGCCGCTTGCCGTGCGCCTCTACCAGGGCAACCCGAAGGGGGATAAATTAGAGCTGATCGTGCAAAAGGCGGTCGAGCTGGGCGCCGCTGCCATCATTCCGTTTGAAAGCAGCCGCTGCGTGGCTCGCGTTAAGGCCGAGCGGGCCGAAAAGCAGACCGCCCGCCTTGCCCGCATCGCGCATGAGGCGGCAG
>JAGASL010000051.1 GCA_017621755.1 Clostridia bacterium | reverse complement strand
GGGGCCGCCCGGGCCGCGGCCGCCCGGCCGCAGCTCGATCTGCGGCGGGGTAGCGCCGCTTGCGCGTGTTGGTTGATTATTCATGGCGCTCCTCCCTTCCGCTTTGCGAAGCGTAGATATCACGGTAGGTTTCGCTGATCTTCATCAGCTCATCATGCGGGGCACAATGGCGAATGGTGCCATCCTCGATCACCGCAATGCGGTCTGCCTCGCGCACCGAGGCAATGCGCTGCGCGATCATGATCACGGTGGTATCCTTCAGCTCCTCGCGCAGGGCGCGGCGGAGCGCCGCCTCGGTGGACAGGTCAAGGGCGGAGGTAGCATCGTCTAAGATCATGATCTCGGGCCGCCGCGCCACCGCGCGGGCGATCGACAGGCGCTGCTTTTGCCCACCGGAAAGTGAGGCGCCCTTCTCTGCTACCGGGGTATCGTAGCCCTCGGCAAAGGAGGTGATATAGGAATCTGCCTGCGCAACGCGCGCGGCGCGGCGCACGGCCTCATCGTCTGCCGCGGGGTCGCCCCAGCGGATATTATCGGCAATGCTGCCCGAAAAGAGCTCGCTCTTCTGTGCCACCAGGCCGATCTTCTGTCGCAGGGCGGCGGTATCGTATTCCTTGACCGACACGCCGTTTACCAGCACCTCGCCCTCTGTTGCATCATAAAAGCGGGGGATGAGGTTGATCAGCGAGCTTTTGCCGCAGCCTGTCTCGCCAATAATGGCCAGTGTCTCGCCACGGCGGATATCCAGATTGATATCCTGCAATACCGGGCGGCCGGCCGTACCGGGATAGCGGAAGGAGACGGCGCGAAAGGAAACGGCCATATCGCTCTCGCCCTCGGTCTGTTCGCCGCTCTTGATCACCGGCTCGGCCGACAGCACCTCGCGGATGCGGGCAGAGGAGGCCGCCGCACGGGATACTGAATTAAACATCATGGTCACCATCATCAAGGACATGACCACCTGCGTGACGTAGGTGATGCCGGCCATCACGGTGCCGGTGCTCATACCGTCTACCCCATCGGCCAGCGCCGTGCCGCCCAGGTAGATGATGGCAATGACCGAAAAGTTCATCAGAATGCTGAGCACGGGCTGCACCACGGCCATCAGGCGCAGCACGCGATAATTGACGTCACGCAGCTCACGGTTGGCGACCGAAAAGCGCCCAGCCTCGTAGTCCTCGCGCGTGTAGGCCTTGACCACGCGTGCGCCGCTTACGTTTTCCTGCACCACGGCATTCACACGGTCAAGCCGCTTTTGCACCACGCCGTACAGCGGAATGGCGCGGCGCAGCACAATAAAGAGCGTGACGGCCAGGATCGGCACCGAGCAAAGCAGCACCGTGCCAAAGCGCACCTGTAGCGAAAGCAGCATGATGGTGCCACCCACAAGGAACATAGGCGAGCGCACGAACATGCGGATCAGCATCTCTACAAACTCTACCACCATGGCAATATCGTTGGTCATACGGGTAACAAGCGAGCCGGTGGTAAATTGGTCTGTCTGCTCGATAGAAAGCGACATCACGTGGCGGTAGGCATCACACCGTAAATCATGCCCAAAGCCCTGCGCCGCACGTGCGGCGGTATAGGCGCAGAAGGTGCCGAAAAAGCCGCCCACCAGCGTAATGCCCAGCATCAGCAGGCCAAAGGTAACGATCATATCAAAGCTGCCAAAGCCATCCCCATAAAAGAAGCGCATGATCGAAAGCGCCAAGGGAGACGTAGCAATATCCTTACCGCAGATGCCGAAATCCACGATAAAGGACATCAGGTACGGCAGGCACAGGTCGGCTGCCACCTCGCCGATCATCAGCAGCGGCGAGACTACCGCCAAACCACGGTAGGGCTTGATATATCTGGAAAGCTTGATCTTTTTTTCCATATTGTTCCTCCAACAGATTCGCGCGCACGCGGTCAAAAACAGGCGCAAGCACTCGTTATTCCTTGCTCATCTACTCTCTTAATAACAAATTACCTATTAATTATACGGATGTATCCGACAAAAATCAATGAACTAATTGTGAACTTGCGCCTGCCCTGTATGTTTTTCCCTGTTTGGGTAAGAATAGCAAAGAAAGGATGTGGTGGCTTGAACAAGATCAGCGCCGATTACAGGGAAAACGTAGCGGCCTTTCGCGCACGCCTGCGCGTGGCTGAGAATTTTGATATGATCGAGCGCCGCCTGATCATCGGGCGGGACGAGATGACGCTGTTTTATATCGACGGCTTTGTGAAGGATACCGTGATGCAGCGGCTGATGCAGTATTTCATTGGTCTTTCGGATATGTGTGGTGATGATCCCCACCCCTGTCGCCGCTTTGCCGATGCGCACGTGCCGTACGTGGAGGTAGACCGCTCGCCTGACTCTGACCACCTGGCCATGATGGTGCTTTCGGGCGCGGTACTGCTGCTTGGCAGCACCTTTGGTGCCGAGGCGATCGTGATCGATGCGCGCACCTACCCGGCGCGCGAAACACAGGAGCCGGAAAACGACCGCGTGATGCAGGGCGCGCGGGATGGATTTGTAGAAACGCTGGTCTTTAACACCGCGCTCATCCGCCGCCGCGTGCGGGATGAGGCGCTGACCATGCAGTACCTGACCGTAGGCGGCCCCACCAAGACCGACGTGGTGATCTGCTATATGAATGACCGGGCAGACATCGACTACGTGAAAAAGCTGGAAAAGCGCCTGCGGGAGATCGCCCCCACCGCGCTGACCATGGGCACCGAAAGCCTGACCGAAACGCTGATCCGCCGCCGCTGGTTCAACCCCTTCCCCAAGGTGCGCACCACCGAAAGGCCGGATGCCGCCGCGGCCGAGCTGCTGGAGGGGCGCGTGCTGGTGATCTGTGATACAGCACCGCAGGTGATGGTGCTGCCCACCTCGATCTTTGACTTTATGCAGGAAACAGACGACTACTATTTCCCGCCGCTGACCGGCTGCTATCTGCGCGTGGTGCGGCATATGGTCTTTTGGCTGTCGCTTGTCATCACGCCGCTGTGGTATCTCTTGATCTCGCACCCGGAATGGCTGCCGCCCGGGCTGCTCTTTATCCTGCCGGCCGAGCCACCGGCGGTGCCCATCCTGTTGCAGCTGCTCTTGGCCGAGATCGCGATCGACGGCCTGCGCCTGGCCTCGATGAACACGCCGGATATGCTTTCCGGGTCGCTAAGCATCATCGGTGGTCTGATCCTGAGCGATTTTGCCGTTGAGGTCGGTTGGCTCTCGCCAGAAGCAATCCTTTATATGGCCTTCGTGGCCATTGCCAGCTTCACCCAGCAAAACCATGAACTGGGATACGCCTTTAAGTTTCTGCGTGTGGTCATTCTACTGCTAACGGCACTCCTTGGCATATGGGGCTTCCTTGCCGGGCTGCTGCTTTTGCCCATCCTGCTGCTGACCAACAAGACCTTAGACGGCCGCTACGGCTATCTTTACCCGCTCATCCCGTGGAACGGCAAGGCGCTTGCGCGCCTCTTCCTCCGCTTAAAGAAAGAAAAATAACCAAGATTTTGAAAAAAATGAAAAACCCCCTTGACAAACGCCAACATCTTTGGTATAATTTATAACGCTGTGAAAAACAGCGTATTGCGGCATCGCCAAGCGGTAAGGCAACGGACTCTGACTCCGTCATCCCTAGGTTCGAATCCTAGTGCCGCAGCCAAAAAATACCGAGAACTTTGTTCTCGGTATTTTTTTATCCAAGCCGCAGGCTTGGCATATCATCGCCGCACAACGTGCGGTGCATATCATCAGCCCCCCTTTGGGGCTGTATCTCATCACGCGTCAGCGTGTATTTTCCTGCGCCTTGATGATATACACGCCTTTGGCGTGATGTGCTCGCGCAACCAAAATCCGTTCCCCTACAAACTCCCCGATTTTAGTTGATTTTCGGGCGGGAATGTACTATAATTAGCATAGCACATTTATAGTTACAAAAACAATCAACAGGGGGATTTAAGAATGTCGTACCAAATAAATCTCAATTCCAACAATGGAGTTGCGGAATACAACGGTAATGTGATTTCATTTGTTGCAGAAAGAGACGATAATGATACAAGACTTTCTTTATCCGTTTGGTTTCCGAATTGGGAGCAGGATTCGTATGTCTTTTTGCCTGCTTGTGCATATGACGGAAACAAATTTGAAAAGATAGACGTCGAGTATCCTCCGATGTATCCCAAAGATCATTGCAAAAGCAACGCGTCTCCCATCATATCCGACGTTCCCGCTCTAAATCCCGACGGGAGCGGTAAGATTGAGGTTACGACGGGGGATATGTCGGTGCCTTGCTTTGGCGTTTTCTTAAAAAACCACAAAAAAGCTTTTTTCATTTTTACGGAGCAGGCGTGCAAGGGGAAAAATATCGGATTTTTGGTTGAAAGCGGAAGGGTTACCGTACAGTTTCCCGCGCTCCGCTCAAAACGCTATAAGATGTGCCGTACCGATGTGCCGTCAGACGATAGCGGAATTTCCGTAATTAAAGGTGAACGCGTCTCATCGAAAGTATTGATAAAAGAATTTGATTGCAAGGATATTCCTGAGTTTTTTGAGGTATTTTTCAACA
This sequence comes from Clostridia bacterium, assembly GCA_017621755.1. Taxonomy (GTDB): domain Bacteria; phylum Bacillota; class Clostridia; order Oscillospirales; family CAG-272; genus UBA1740. The sequence goes on along the minus strand of JAGASL010000051.1, from coordinate 24,883 downwards.
ATCGAAAATGTCTGCTTTGCGACTCTCCCGCGCCAAACGGTTACACCCAAGATTTGTGGAACATTATGGAAAATCATATGAACAACGATAATTTCAGCGGAGAATACTATGCTGAGATGTCGAAAAAATGGCAATGCGGTTGGGTTGGCGGCGGAATGTCTTCACTTCCATTGCTTAAACACGGAAGCTCTCTTTCGAGGGAGCGGGCTATAAAGACGCTTGATTTTATGACGTCAAACGTAGCGCCATCGGGGTTCTTTTACACCATGATCGTTAAAGGCGTCATTGAAGATGACGGTTTTGGAAAAGAACATATGAAAAATTGCGCTCTTGTAAGAAAGATCGGCGATGCCCTTTATTTCCTTTTTAAGCATTTTGACGTGATTACTCCGAAAGAAAGCTGGGTTATCGCAGCAAAAAACTGTGCGGACGCATTTGTGGAATTGTACAAAAAGTATCAAGACTTCGGACAATTCATTAACATTGAAACCGGGGATATAATGTATGGTGGCACGACGTCCGGTGCTTCTGCCATCAGCGCATTGGTACGCGCCTGGCACTATTTTGGAGACGAAAAATATATTGAAACCGCAAGGCTTGCCGGGGAAAAATATTACAATGATTTTGTAGCTCGCGGCATTACATACGGCGGCCCTGGAGAAGCGCTTTGCGCTCCCGACAGCGAAAGCTCTTATGCTATGGTCGAAAGTATGGTTCTTCTTTACGAGGCGGAAAAAGAAGAAAAGTGGTTAAGATACGCAAAAGACAGTTTACACCTGCTTTCAAGCTGGGTTATGCCGTACTCATACGTGTTCCCAAAAGGAAGCGAATTTGCAAGACTTAACATTAACACCGTTGGAAGTGTTTTCGCAAATGTGCAAAACAAACACTCCGCACCCGGTCTTTGTACCGCATCGGGAGATGCCATATACAAGCTTTACAAATATACAGACAAAAAGGAATATCTTGAACTTTTGCGTGATATTGTCTTTTTCCTTCCGCAGTGTGTATCTACTGAAGAACGACCTATATTTTCATGGGATAAGGAGCCGATAAGGCTTTTACCGGGTTGTATATGTGAAAGAGTCAACACAAGCGATTGGGAAGATCGGGAACGTGTAGGTGGTGTATTCGCCTTGTCAGGTTGGTGCGAAACGTCAATTTTGTTATCCTTTTCCGAATTGATATGGAACGAGGAAATCATGAAGCCAAGCGGATTTACCCTTGTGCCAAATAGACGGCGGCAGCAAGCCACCGCCCTACAAAAAGCTTTACATTTTTCGAAATTGTGGTATAATATTATCAAATAATTTCCAAAAGCTTTTCTTGCATTCTCATCCCTTTTCGGTATCGTGTATTTACCACCCGAGAGGAGAACGAAAATGCCGTACTACCTTGGAATTAAGATAATATATACAAATTAATCCAATAAATTTTAGGAGGTTGTTTATGATATCGGTTTTTATGAGATATCCCTATGGAAAGGCAAAGGCGGTGACATTTAGCTATGATGACGGCGTGCAGCAGGATAAGCGCCTCGCAGAGCTATTTGATCGATATGGAATGAAGGCTACCTTTAATTTTAACTGTGCATATAGGCGGGAAACCAATTTCACAAAGGAGGAGATCAACGAATATTTCCTCTCGAAAGGACATGAAATCGCAGTTCACGGTGCCAATCACAGAGCTAACGGAAATATGCGTGTGATAGAGGGGATTCGCGATGTGTTGGATTGCCGCTTGGAATTGGAAGAGAAATGCAATCGCATTATTCGTGGAATGGCGTATCCTGACACGGGCATTACGCAGATGGGTAATTTCGGAAGCTATGAGCAAATCAAACAGTATCTAACCGAGCTGGATATCGTATATTCCAGAACCCTTGGCGGAGACAATGATTCTTTTATGCTTCCGCAGGATTTTCACGCATGGATGCCAAGCGCCCATCATAACAATCCTAAAATTATGGAATATATTGAAAAATTTTTGAACCTTGACATTTCTACAAAGGCCTATCATGCAAGACGAGTTCCTCGTCTGCTCTATATCTGGGGACACAGCTATGAATTTGACAATAAGGATAATTGGAATCACATAGAAGAAATTTGTCAAAAACTTGCTAATAATCCTGAGATTTGGTATGCAACGAATATAGAGATATACGATTACGTTCAAGCTTACAAGAGCTTGCTATACAGTGCAGATGGTTATATGATATACAATCCCACGTTGCTGGATGTTTGGATCGATGCGGATGGGATTATTTATAAAATAGAATCAGGAAAGACACTAAAAATTGATAAAAAATAGGTCATCTAAAACGGTCGCGGAACACAAGAAAAAGGGCTCACCAACCGGTGAGCCCTTTTTCTTGTCCGCGACACCGGCGCTTCGCGCCTTGCTCGCCCGTCACCGAGTGCCCGCTTCACAGTACCCAAGCGGGCGATTAGGCTCGCTTGCCCCGCCCATAAATCGGCAGGGGCTAGCGCCCACACTACCGTAGGGCGGGGGCTTGCTCCCGCCGCCGGGCGGAGAGCCAAGTACCACTTACTGTCATCCTGAGCCGCCAGGCGAAGGATCTTTTCGCCAATAGGCGAAATGGGAAGTAACCATAAAGGAAAAGATTCCGCGTTCCGCGGAAAGATCCTTCGCTTACGCTCAGGATGACAACGAAGGGTGATGTCTCTTGCGGCTACTCCTACTTTACCGTTTGCGTTTCTCCCTGTGGGAGGAGCAAGCCCCTCCCCTACCGAAATGTTCTTTACGTTTCCTCAAACAGCGCTTCCATCGCCACGCCAAGAATTTTCGCAATAACGTAGAGCTCCCTGTCTGTTGCGCTTCTGACCTGCCCCTCTAATTTAGAATAGCTGGTGGGATTCATATCGCACCCCATTGTTTGTATTTTGGCAATAAAATCCTTTTGCTTAATGCCCTGCTCCTTGCGTAGCCGTTCAATATTCCGCCCCACCATATTAGCGTTGCCATATTCTTGCTTGCGAATTTTCATGGAATTTTGTCCTTTTTCATTCTTTTTTAGAATTATATATCCAAAAGCTCTTGACAAAATTCCAAATTGGAATTATAATATAAATAATTCCAAAACGGAATTAAAATAAAGAAACAATTTGAAAGGAAACTGTCATCATGGGAAAATACGTAGAAGGAACACTTGGAAAAAACGAATCGATCGTTAAAAAAGCGGAGCTGAACGGTCTATTTCTGTTAGGCGCTTGGATCAAGGGTATTTTACTCTGCTGGTTGCTGTTTATTCCTACGATCAAGGCGCTGATCGCCACCGTAAAATTCTTCCACATTGAGCTTGCCATTACGAACAAGCGAATCATCGGCAAGGTTGGCGTTTTGAATACGAAGGCATTGGATGCGCCCCTCAATAAGATACAAAACGTTTCCGTAACGCAACCCTTCTTTGGTAAGCTGTTTAATTTTGGCACGGTACAGATCGATACTGCCGCTGGCAAGTATACGTTTTCGTCTATTAAAAACGCCGATGCCTTCAAAAACATGATCCTTGCGCAGGTCGACCAATTTGAGGAGGATCGTGTGAAGCAGCAGGCGTCGGAAATGGCCAATGCGATGTCTGCCGCGATCAACCGCCAGGCTTAAACGGCTTCTGCGGCAAGCACGTGAAAAATATTTTGGGCTCACCAACCGGTGAGCCCTTTTTCTTGTCCGCGGCGGCGGCGTGAAATATTCTTCTCCGCCCTTGACTTTCCACCTGCTTTGTTTTATACTGTAAACGGCTGTGGCACCACAGTAAATCAAGCAATGAGAGGGGCTTTGCGCATGGAAAACGAGCAGCATATGGGCGCACGCATTCGCGTGGCTACCTTTAATATCGGTGATTTCACTACCGCCAACGGAAACGCGGGCAACAACATTCAGTACGGCAGCGGCACGGAAAAGACCTTGGCTGACTATATTGCCGTCTTTCAACGGGTAGGGGCCGACCTTTGGGGCCTGCAGGAGGATTCGGAATTCTTCTTCTACCCCGAAAAAATATACCCCTACGACGCGCTGTATAAGCAGATCCTTCCTAACTACGAGCGGGTGTTTACCGGCGCCTATAACGGCAAGGCCTTTCTTTCGCGCCTGGCGCTGCGCGAGGTGGCCCCCGTTGATTACCCCGCGGCGGTAACGAGCTACGCGCCCGAGGGAACCAAGGCCTACGGGCACCCCTGGTTTCTTAGCGGCAAGATCACGCTTGGCAGCAAGGAGATCTCGCTGGTCAGCCTGCATTTTGATTGGCACTGCAAGGAGCGCCGTGCCGCGCAGATCAAGGCGGTGATCGACTTTGCGAAAAGCCGGGAATACTGTATTATCTTAGGTGACTTTAACCCCGAGAACCTCATCAACGGCGAGCGGCAATATGACGCGGACAGCGTAGCGCCCGACACCAAAAATATGTACCTGGTAGATTGGAAAAAATTCGCCGATGCCGGCCTTAGGTATGCCAACGGCAGCGAGCACGGCACCTTTGGCACCATTATGGAAAACGGCACACCCGCCTCGCCCTACCCCTGGGATAACGTGGTGGTAACGCCGAACATCCGCATCCTGCATGCCGAGGCGGTCTACGAGCCGTGGATGGAGGACCACGCCATCATGCTGGCCGACCTGGAAATTCTGTAAGCGAAGGGAGAAGAATATGGCCCAAAAAATACGCGTTACCCCACGGGACGTGGAAGCGGACATCATCAACGGCATCAAGCAAGGAAAGAAGCAATCCAAGGCCTCTTACCGGCGCGAGCGGATTGGCCTCTTTATAGCGGCATGCCTGCTCGTCATTATAGAATTTATTTATCCGCCTTTCTTCCTTTGGCTGCTGCCTGCCTTAATCGCGTTTCTGCTCGTTCTCTTACCGATCGCCTATATCCGCCAGCGGCGGCGCATCCAGCGCGTGACCATGGGCGACTATACGGTTCAAAGGGCGATCGTTTCGCAAACCGCCCATGAAGAATACTGGGAAAAATCCGGCCGGCGCCATTCCAGGCTCGTGGAATTCTACACGCTTTCCTTTGAGGGCGGCGCCACCTGGCAAATACCGGAAGAAGGCTACCGCTGGTGTATGAAGCCACCCGCCACGGCGCGCGTGATCTACGAAAGCGCCCACCGCGGTGATGAATTTTTTCTTGTTACGCACAAGGAAAGCGGCGAGGTGGCCGTTGCCTACCACGCGGCGCTGTTTGATTGGTGCGCGGGCTGAACATTTCCCCAAAGGACATGTTTGAAACAGGTTGTCCGTTGTGGAAATTGTTTTTCGCGCATGAGCATGCTATGATAAAATGTAGAAAATCATCTGCACGATCAACAAAAGGAGAGTACTTATGAAACACTATGGCCCTTCTCTGCAAAAAGAGGTCTGCTGGGATATGCGCATTGCCGAAAGCGCCAATGGCGTTCGCCTGCAGATGCACAAGCCTGTGCGCAAGAACCGCATTCTGACGTGTGATAAGCCCTGGGAGGGTAATGGCTGCTGCTATGCCAAGATCTTCTACGATGGGGAAAAATACCGCTACTACTACCGTGGCCGTGGCCAGGCAGACGGCTTTGGCACTGAGCCGCACCACGGCGTATGGTGCGTGGCCTATTCCTATGACGGAAAGACATTCACCCGCCCTGACCTTGGTATTTTTGAGTTTGCGGGCTCAAAGCATAACAATATCGTCATGCAGATCGACAATTACTGCATTGACAATTTCTCGATCATGCTGGATGAAAACCCGGCATGCCCGCCCGCTGAGCGCTATAAGGCCTTTGCTGGCGAGACACCGCCCAATGCGCCGCGCCGCCTGCGCTACTACGTCAGTGAGGATGGCATTCATTTTAACGAGGTGGACCTGGTAAAGGCCTCCGGCGCCTTTGACTCGCTGAATATCTGCTTCTGGGATGAGCGCAAGGAATGCTACAGCCTGTATCTGCGTGGTCTGCACAACGCAGACCCGGCCTACAAGATCCCCTATGAAAACGAGGGGCACGTGCGTGACGTGCGCATCTCCTATTCCCAGGATATGGAAAGCTGGACGGAGCCGATGCCGCTTGATTACGGCGAAAACGATAAGGACGAGATCCAGCTTTACACCAACGGGATCATGAAATATCCCGGCACCGATATGTACATCGGCATTCCGACGCGGTATATCGACCGCACGATGGATAAGCACAATTACCAATACATCCAGGATCTGGGTGGCAATCGCCAAAAGGCGATAGAGGGCAAATGTGAGGAGCGCCTTGGCACCGCGATCACCGAGACGATGCTGATGACCTCGCGTGATGGTGAGCACTTTGACCGCACGAAGGAGGCCTTTTATACCCCCGGCTTTGAGTATGATAACTACTGGGTCTATGGCGACGGCTATTTTGCCGTAGGCATGGTAGAGACCGCTGCGGACTACGAGGGCGAGCCGAACGAGCTCTCGCTGTACGTGGGCGTTGGGCCGATCTATAAGGCCGTTACCTTTGAGCGCTATGCGCTACGCATGGACGGCTTCTTCTCCTGGCGCGCAGACTTTGCGGGTGGCGATATTACCACCAAGCCCTTTACCTTTGAGGGCTCGTCGCTGCTTCTGAACTTTGCTACCTCGGCGCTTGGGTACCTGCGCATCGAGATTTTGGACGAGGATGGCAACGCCATCGAGGGCTACGATACCGGCCGCCTGTTTGGCAACGCCGTGGCGCGCCCCTGCGACTTTGAAAAGCCGCTTTCCGCCCTGGCCGGCAAGCCGATCCGCCTGCGCGTGAGCATGCGCGACGCCGACCTCTACGCCTTCCGCTTCGTATAAGCAAAAAAGGACGAGAATTTTTTCTCGTCCTTTTCTTATTACAACAAATTCGGCTTGGTAGAAAACTTGCCCAGCGCCTTGATCACCCCGTCGATATACGGGCGGTTGAGGCTGTAGAGAACGGTCTTGCCCTCGTTATGCGTTGTAAGTACCTTGGCCTTGTAGAGAACCGTGATGTGGTGGTAGGCCGTAGAGCCGGAAAAATCAAACAGCCGCTCAAGATCCTTACATACGATGGTGTCGCGCTGCAAGAGCAGCTCTACGATCTGCATACGGTTCACATCACCGATCGCGTTGCCAAATTCGCGCAGGTCAACAAGCTTATCTTTCTGCGAAAGGGTATCAATGCCTCTTCTGTAATCTACCCCCAGCTGAAGATACACGCTTTCCCCTATGGTAGCATAGAAGATATGGCGGCGATTTAAGAGACAGTAAGAAGTATACACAGGCGGCTCTGTGCCTTCTAAGAAACGCAAGTCTATATCTGCGCCACTTAAGTATTGGCAAAGCGTTGGGTAATCATTCTCCGCTGTTGCCTTCATCAGCCTTTCGTAGTTTTCCTGGTAGTATTTACGCAGCAAAAGCTCCTTTTCTATCAGCTCATACTGCAGGATCTGGATATAGGAGGTGTGGTCGATAAAGAATTCGTACAAGAGGTTCTTTTCCTCCCCCTTGTAGCGAGAAGCCTTGATGCAGGAAAAGAGCTTGGCCTTGGATTGCATGCACTCCTCGATCTCTTCTTCAGAGAGCGTATACAAATAAAAGCGTATCATGCGGCGAACGATCTGCCCGTGATCACGCAGCTCCTCCATCAAGACCTTGGTATTGAAGCCGGAGATATATTGATTTCTGTGCGAATGTATATATTGGGTCGTTAAAAAGCAATAGCCATCATCCCTGCGGTGGAAAAAGATGCGCAGCTCCTCCGGGATCGGGCCGAAGTGCTCCTTGAGCTTTTCATAATAAGCCGCCTCTTCTTCCCTTTCCTTCCCCTCAAGAACCTCGCCAAGGAAGGATTGCGTATTAAAGTGCATGCAGAATATAAACATCAGATCAAATACGTAACCGGGCTCCTTAATATACTGTACGCTTGGCATATAGGCACCTCTTTTTTCGTGTTTTTTTGCTAAAAAATCAGCAGGGCAAATCTTTCCATAATTATTATATCACAGAAATAAAAAAAGTCAACTTGCTTTTTTGCAAACTTTTTTGGCGCCTTTGGGGCGGTTTTCTTTACTTTTTTTCGCGCCCGTGCTATACTATTGGTATTCTGCATGAAACCGGAGACTGATATGAACGTCGTGAATGCCATCATCGCCGCCGTGCCGCCTGCCGTGCCGCAGGTGCTGGGCATTTTGGCGGTGGCTACCTTTTTACTAAGCTACCAGCAAAAGCGGCGGGGCAGCATTATCCTGCTGAACGTGATCTCACGCCTGCTGTATATTCTGCAATACGTGCTACTTGGTGCCCTTTCAGGCGCGGTGTTAGATATTCTTGGTGCGCTTGCCTCGGTGCTTGCGGCCAAAAAGAGCGCGCCGTTTTTTGCAAAGCACGGAAGAGCGCTGATCCTGTCCGTCAACGCGGTGATCGTGGTGGTGGGGCTTTTGCTGTATGAAGGCTGGCTCAGCCTGCTGCCGATTGCGGGCGTTTTGCTACACACGGGTGCCTTTTGGCTGGATGAAGAAAAGAAGATACGCCGCCTTTCCCTGCTCGGCTCGCCCTTTTGGTTTGTCTATAACTTTGCCAGCTGTGCCTACGGCTCGGCGCTTGGTGACCTGCTGACCATGCTTTCTATCCTGCTGGCCATGGCCAGGTATCGAAAGGACCAAAAAGAATAAGAAAAACCCCTCGCACTGGCGAGGGGTTTCATGCTTTACCGAATCAGGCTGATGCCGTATTGCAGCGAGGCGGCATCGATCGCGCCCTCAGCTCTGGCGATCAAGTGACCGCCGGCATCAATGAAATACGTGGTAGGGATGGAATAGATCTGATAGGTATTGGCAGCCTGACCGCTCGTATCAAACAGCACCGGGAAGGCATAGCCGTTCTGCGCCACGAAGGCAGCAGCCGTAGCTACCGTTTCGTAGGAGCCATCCGTCAGGTTGACCATCAGGAATTGCACCTCATCACCGTATTGCCGATAGACCTCGTCAAAATCCGGCATCTCCATCTTGCAGGGGCCACACCAGCTGGCCCAGAAGTTCAGCACGATAGGCTTGCCAATATAATCCGACAGGCGAACGGCATTGCCGGCCAGGTCGTACACCACGAAATCAGGGGCGTGATGCACGTTTTCATCATGATCATGATCGTGTCCCGGCTCGGGTTGGGGCTCGGGATCGGGCTCCGGCTGAGGCTCGGGATCGGGCTCCGGCTGCGGCTCGGGATCGGGCTGCGGCTCGGGATCGGGCTCCGGCTGCGGCTCTGGATCGGGCTCCGGCTGGGGCTCGGGATCCGGCTCCGGCTGAGGCTCGGGATCCGGCTCTGGCTGGGGCTCGGGATCAGGCTCCGGCTGCGGCTCGGGATCTGGCTCCGGCTGCGGCTCGGGATCTGGCTCCGGCTGAGGCTCGGGATCAGGCTCCGGCTGAGGCTCGGGATCAGGCTCCGGCTGAGGCCCGGGATCGGGCTCCGGCTGCGGCTCGGGATCGGGCTCCACGGCAGGCGGGAGGTTCTCTAAGTCTTCTTTATTTTCGGCATCATCATGCGCGGGGGGGAGGGGCGTTTCGTTTTCGCCGGGCGCCTGCGGAAAAAGCTCAAACCCCGGCGGGGGTCCCTGCTGCTGCACAGGTGCAGGCGCGCAGCCGGCCAACACGAAGACGAATACGAAAAGTAGTATAAATATTGTTTTTTTCATGTATATATTCCTTTCTTAAACAGGCTTATTGCTTGCTTCTGGCATGATTATAGCATACCGGGTACGCCCTTTCTGTGACTTTATCACATAAATCTTTACAGATCTGCTTTTTTATGCTATACTGAAGAAAAAAACAAGGAGCGCGTATGTACGAGCTGATTCAAGTCTCACCACACGATTATTACGTAGATTGCCCTGCCAAGATCGGCCTTTGCCGGCTAAACGAGCAAGACGTTTGCCTGATCGACAGCGGCAGCGATAAGGATGCCGGGCGCAAGGTGATGAAGATCATCACTGAAAACGGCTGGCGCCTGACCGCCATTTACAACACCCATTCCCACGCCGACCACATCGGCGGCAACAAATACCTCTATGAGCAGACAGGCTGCGCCATCTATGCGCCGGGCATTGAGCAGGCCTTTACCCGCCACCCGATCTTAGAGCCGGCGCTGCTGTACGGCGGCTGCCCACCAAGCGAGCTGCGGCACAAATTCCTGTTGGCGCAGGAAAGCCCCGCCCAGCCGCTTTGTGAGGCGGTGCTGCCAGCCGGCTTTTCGCTGATCCCGCTGCCGGGGCATTCCTTTGATATGGTGGGGCTTCGCACGCCAGACGATACCGTGTACCTGGCCGATTGCCTTTCCAGCCGTGAAACGCTGGATAAATACGGCATTGGCTACGTGCACGACGTGGGCGCCTATCTGCAAACGCTGGAGACGGTAAAGGACCTGCGCGCCAAGCTGTTTATCCCCTCCCACGCCGCCCCGACCGAGGATATTACTGCGCTGGCGCAGTATAATATCGACAAAACGAACGAGATCGCCGCGCGCATCCTGACCCTGTGCGCACAGCCTATTGGCTTTGAGCTGCTGCTTTCTCGCCTGTTTGAGGGCTACGGGCTGACAATGACCATGCAGCAGCACGCCCTGGTGGGCAGCGCGGTACGCTCGTACCTTACCTATCTGAAGGAAAGCGGCCGCGTAACCGCCTTTTTTGAAAGCAACCTGCTGCTGTGGCAGGCAAAAGCCTAACCAACGATACGCCCCTACGGATAGGGTGATACGGATTGTTTTCTATGCCGATTTGTCATGGAGTAGATGATGGAAATGGAAGAATTAAGAAAAAGAAAAACGCCAAGATATCAAAGCTTTGATTACAATAGCGCCGGCATATATTTCATAACGATCTGTACGCAAAACAGGCGATGTTTATTATCTCGCATCGTAGGGACAGGCGTCCTCGACTGTCCGCAACCCGAATTGACGAGATACGGAAAAATCGCCGATAAATACATCAGGCAGATACACGATTTCTACGAGCATTTATCGGTTGAAGGTTACGTGATCATGCCCAATCATATTCACCTTTTATTATGGGTAAGGGAAAATAAAAATACGATCGGGGACGGACAGTCGAGGACGCCTGTCCCTACGAATATTGTGCGAGCAAACAGCACGTGCTCGCAATTTGTATCGACCTTCAAACGGTTTTGCAACAAAGAATACGGCGAAAACATTTGGCAAGCACGGTTCAACGATCACATCATCCGAAACCGGGAAGACTACGAAGAGCACGTGAAATATATCTACGAAAACCCCATTCGCTGGTACTATGACGAATTATATACAGAAGAATAGGCACACCGGCAACAAAACGGAACAGAACAAAATGACCCCGACAGAGCTTACGATCTGTCGGGGTCGTTTTCTTATTTGAATACGTTCTGATCCAGGATGGTGGCGCTGTAGAGGAAGAGCACGTCGCGATCCTCGTAGCCGCCGATCAGGTTGCCTACCATGTCGGACATGACGTAGCGGATATCGACCACGTAGATGCTCTTGTAGCCCTCGCTGAGCAGCGGGATCAGGCTGGAGCCGAAGGAATCGCGGAACACGATCAGCTCCTCATCGGTGGTGGCATTGGGGTTATCGATGCGCAGCAGGGCGCGGGTGCCGGATAGGAAGAAATCATAGGGCACCTTGCTCGAAAACAGCTCGTGATTATACAGGCCATAGGTCTTATTGGTCTCATAATCGTATACCGTGCAGGCATCCAGAATGCCGTTGGTCAGGTAGACCAGCTTCTCAGGTGCCGGGTACAGGGCGCTTTGGTCGGTATAGCCGCCCTTAAAGCCCTCCAGCACGTTCTCCTTAAAGGGGGTCTCAAACCGGTCAGCCGAGCCAAGTGCCTCGGTGATGGTGTTCTGCACACCCAACAGGCCATCCTGGCTCCAGTGCCAGTCGGTGAGGTAGTAATCATCCAGCGTCAGGTCGCCGGTGATATCGATATAGGTCATATCCGGCAGGGCTGCCTGCAGCTTGCCGGTCAGCCAGTTGTAATCGCGCACCGGGTAGCCGAAATCCCGGCCAAGGAAGTAGTTCTTATCCGGCACTAAGCACACGTACTTATCGCCGCTGCTATCCTTGAGGTACTTATCGTAGATATACTGCAGGCGGCCAAGGGCACCGTTAAGTCCCTTTTCAAAGAAGGTGGTCTCCAGCTCCGCGATCGAGCCGTTTTCCTGCACGTAGCCGTGGTTTTCCTTCAGGTTCAGCACGTTAAGCTGGAACTGTGCCTCCAGACGGCGGAAGAACTCGCGGAAGGGGAACTGATCGACCGTAAACTTTTCAAACTGCTTGATGGTGGATTTATCCTCTTCCTTGGTGTTGAGAATGCTTTCAACCGTGATGTTGGTGGGGAACTGGGCAAGCGGGCGCTTCTCTACGTCTGAATATTCGACCGGGGAGAAGATGCGCAGCACGCAAAGCACTGCAAAGAAGGCAATGAAAAGAGAGAAGGTCACGGTAACGACGATATTTCTGATCTTATTATTCATGATGCTCTCCTTTCTTTAGAAGCGGAAATAGAGGAATGCGCTGAACGAGCCACCGACAAAGTAGGAGGTGATGACCAAGAGAAGGGCAACCACCACGATCGGCTCTAACACGTTGATGACGTTGTTGGCGATGCGGCTCTTTTCCTTCAGCTTCAGCACGGCTGTTTTCAGCAGCGGGGTCGCGCCGATGCAGGCGGCCACCAGCAGTACGGCGTAGCCGGCGAGGTAATAGCCGGTCTCGCGCGTCCAGAAGGGCAGATTGCCGGCACCAAACATACCGCCGATATCAGCAATGGCACCAGCCATACCGTTGGCGCTGAAGAGCACGAAGCTGATGAGAATGACCAGCACCACGTAGATATGCGAGAATACACGCGGGATCTTGGCAAAGAACTTGTTCAGAACGAACTTTTCCAGCACCAGGAACACGGCAAAGTAGAGACCCCACAGAATGAAGGTCCAGTCTGCACCGTGCCAGAAGCCGGTCAGCATCCATACCACCAGGGTGTTGAACAGCCAGCGCCACTTCGAAACGCGGTTGCCACCCAGCGGGATGTATACGTAATCGCGGAACCAGGAGCCAAGCGACATATGCCAGCGGCGCCAGAATTCAGCAATGCTCTTGGAAACGATGGGGTAATTAAAGTTCTCTAAGAAGCGGAAGCCAAAGATGCGGCCAAGGCCGATGGCCATATCGCTGTAGCCCGAGAAGTCAAAGTACAGCTGCAGGAACACGGCAAAGGCGTAGATCCAGTAGAAAACGACAGACTTTTCATCCGAGGCGTGGAAGGAGGCGATCAGGTCGCCCAGGCGATCCGCGATCAGCACCTTTTTGGCAAGACCGAGCACAAAGCGGGTCGCGCCGCAGGAGAAATTCTCAAACGAGTGCGTACGGCTGGAAAGATCCTCCTCTACCGTGGTATAACGCACGATCGGGCCGGCGATCAGCTGCGGGAAGAGGGCTACGTAGGTAGCCAGGCGAACAAAGCTCTTCTGCACCTTGGCCTCGCCACGGTACACGTCGATGGTGTAGCTGAGCGTTTGGAAGGTGTAGAAGCTGATGCCGATAGGCAATGCTAACTCTAAGAGTGGAATGCTGCCGCCAAAAAGGTTGTTGACGTTAGAAATAAAGAAATCCGAATATTTGAAGAAGCCGAGTGCGGCAAGGCTGCTGGCGACCGAGGTCCATACAAAGACCTTGGCCCATTTCGTACCGCGGAAGTGGTCGATCAGCAGACCGTGTATATAGCTGGAAAGCGTGGTTGCCAGCATCAGCAGCGTGTAGATCGGCTCGCCGTAGAAGTAGAAGAACAGGCTGGCGATCAGCAGCACCAGGTTCTTTGCCTTAAAGGGAACGATAAAGTAGATCAGCAACACCGCTGCCAGAAAGTAGTATAAAAAGCTAATACTTGAGAAAAGCAAAAGGATGTCCCCCCCTCTTTGTTTTTCAATCCAAAGGCGTAAAAAGTGTATAGTGAGGGCGGGTATGGCGTTATCCACACCCGCCCGGGCTTTTATGTATCAGAGATTAAAACGCGATCAGCAGAATGAAGCTATTGTAGGCGCCGAAGGTGATGGTCTTTTCGTTGCCATCAGCCGGGGTAGCATACCAGGAAGCCCAGCCGGAGGGATCTACGCCACCGGGGATCTCGATCACGTAGCCGTATACCGAGCCATCATCGTTGGCAATCTTGGCAACGCCGTTTACATCCCAGCTGTAGAAGCCGTACTTCAGACCGTCGAGGATGGTCTCCTCTTCCTCGGAAAGGGTGATATCAGAAGCGGTGAAGCCGGTCAGCGCAGCAGCGATCTCGCCGGCGGTAGCGGCAGTACCTGCCTCCATAATCTCAACAAAGCTGTTGAAGGTATCCATTGCTACGGTACCCTCTTCAACGTCGGGGGTCACGATGGTGGTGGTGGTGGAGATCAGATCGTGCGGGCACATCAGGAAGAATACCTGGTTGCCAACCGCACCAACCACTACCTGGTCAGCCTCTACGCAAACCATCCATCTGGGGTTGCAGTTGTCGGTCAGCTGCTTCATAAATGCCTCAACGTCTGCACCCTCAGCCAGATCGAAGATGTAGCCATAGAAGGCAATAGAGCCCATCATAGGCAGGAAACGAGCGCCGGTCTCAAAGCCGGTGATCATATACTCGCCAAAGCCATCAAAGAATTCAGGGTCGATCGGTGCGCCACCGCCCATGAAGGGAACGTAGGGCTGCATCATCAGGTAGCCGGCCATGTTCTCAGCATCCATCGGGAAGATGGCGGTGGTAGCAGCCTCGTAGAAGGCGTTCCACATAACAGCTGCGGTAGTCTGCTCGGTGGGGGTAGGAATGTAGTTGCCGTTGCCATCAGCGGTAGCAAAGAAATACTCTACCTGGGGAGCCGGGGGCTCTTCCTCACCGCCGGGGGTCTCATCGCCGCCGGGGGTCTCATCGCCGCCAGGGGTCTCATCGCCACCGGGGGTCTCATCGCCACCGGGAGTGGTGTTGTCGGCAGGTGCGCAGGCAACAACGGAGAGCAGCATGATGGCTGCCAGCAGGAGTGCAAGGATCTTTTTCATTGTCGTGTTTTCCTTTTCTTTTTTGAATTTTTGTTTTGTGGTCGATAGCGGTTTTTCCCCGCCCTGTTGACCTCTTACACCTCTAATACAAAAAGAGACGTAAAAGGTGACAGGTTTTTTGAAAAAATTTTTATTTTTTTGAAAAAGAATAAAAAAGGCAAAAAACGCCGCGCACCCGGCCTCTCCGCCCCGGCCTTATTCAACCTGTCATCCTGAGGGAGCAAAGCAACCGAAGGATCTTTTCACCGTCAGGCTTTACACACAGGATGACAGCAAATGGCGTTCGGCTCTCCGCCGGGCGGGCTTCCCAACAAAAAACCGGCCGTGCGGTAAGGGAGAGAAACCGCTGCGGCCGGGGACATATGCGCTATTATATTAAAGGAAGAAGCTCCTGCATCTGCCAGGAATCTACCTCGCCGGGTGCAAGCCAGAGGCCGGCCTGAGATCCAACCGTATTCAAAAGCGCCTGCAGCGCCTCCTCCTCGTGTAGCAGGTATTCTACCTGCAGCTGCGTGCCAGGGGTCAAGGCGGTGGTCTGTGCAGTGATCTTGTCTACCCGCACAGCCAGCACACAGCGATACAGCACGCCCGCTGCCGCCTCGGCCTCGCTTACCTCGGCAAAGTAGCACCCCTCCAAAAAGCCACGCACAACGGCGTAGTCCTCGCTGCTACTTTTTGCCTCGGCTACCAGCGCAGCCATGGTTTCTTCCCACTCCCCCGTGCCGGGCATCTCATCCGGTACCTGCTGGTGGATAGAGTCTACCTCGCCCTCGCGCACCACGTGCGGTACAAGATCAGGGTTGCCCTGCAGCCCGGCAATGCCAAGGCCAACCAGCAGCACCAGGGCACACATCGCCCCAGCCAGGCGGCGGGCAAAGCCGTAGGCAGGCACCCGGTAGACCGGGCGCTCTTCCCTTCTCTTTTCCTCTATTCTATTCAGGGTCTTGCGGATCAGCTCCTCGCTCGGCTGTACGCGGTCAAGCGCCTTCCGCAGCTCTCGCTCGTTCATGAAAAAATGCTCCTTTATGGCTCCTCCTCGATCTCCAGGCGCAGCTTTTGCCTGGCTCTTGAGAGCCGTTTTTTTACGTTTGCCTCGGTAATACCCAGCGTCTGTGCGATCTCGCGCACAGACATCTCCTCATAGTAGAACAAAAGCACCACCTCGCGCATGGGCTGCGGCAGCTTTAGCACCTGGGCATAGACATCCGGGGTCTCATCCTCCGGCTCGGCAGCCAGGTCCTCTACCTGCAGATCACTCAGCGAGTCAATATTCTTGCGCCAGGGCGCCACAAAATGCGAATTACAGCAATTGATGGTGACCCGGATCAGCCAGGCCTTGCGGTGCTCCTCACTTTCAAAGGGCTTTTTGTTTGAAAGCAGCTTCAAAAACACCTCTTGAAAGATATCATCCGCATCGTGTGAGGATTGGGTCTTGGTCAGGGCGATACGCCAGACCATGGGTGAATAGTAGCGCACCACCGCATCGGTCACCGTCATCGGCAGGGGCGGCGGCGGGGCCGCGTGATCCGGCATGTGGGTACCCCCTGCCCCATCAAGGGCAGGCGCCGGGAAAGACATTTCCTTCGTTGCCATGGCACGTCCTTTCACTAATAATACTGTCTCACCCCAAAAAGGTGACACGCAAAACAAAAATTTATTTTATTATACCATACCGGTGCCGTTTATGCAATGGCAAACGCAAATTCTGTAGAAGATTGGCGGGTAAGCCACCCAGCGGGAGGATGATATCCTCCCGCAAAACGGACCGCCGAGGACGTCGGCCCCTACGAAGGGGTGGCGCACAAACCACCGTAGGGGAGGGGTAGCGAAGCGGCGCGAGCGCAATGAATGACATGCCGGGGGCATGTCAGAACGCGAGCGTGACCGAGCCGCAGCGAGAATTGCTCCTCCCGCACCGGTCTCAATCAACCCACCACCACAGGGAATGACAATCCCTCACCGCCTACGGCGGAGCTCCCTTTACACAAGGGAGCCTTTTTGCCCCTGCAAGGTGACCCGCCCCGCACCACCGTAGGGGAGGGGTAGCGAAGCGGCGCGAGCGCAATGAATGACATGCCAGGGGCATGTCAGAACGTGAGCGTGACCGAGCCGCAGCGAGAATTGCTCCTCCCGCATGGCGAACCGCCCCTAATCATTCTGCCTTCTCTATCTGTCATTCTGAGCGTAAGCGAAGAATCTTTTCGCCATTAGGCGAAACGTGGAGCCCTCTCCCTCACGGTAAACCGTGACACCTCCCCCATAGGGGGCTTAGGAATTCCTCGCTTCGCTTGGAAGGATCCTTCGCTGACGCTGCGAACCCCCAAAGCTCGACAAGCTCGCTTCGGGGAACCCCAGCCGCTCAGGATGACAGGTAGAAAGAGCAAGAGGGCAGGATGATCATGGCCGGGGCGGCGTGCAAGGCCCGCAAAAAAGCAGGGCTGCCGGATGGCAGCCCTGCTGGCGGTTTTTTCGATCAATCGTCGAAGATGTTCAGCGTTTCAAAGATATCAAACTTCAGCGAGTTATCTCCTGCGCCGATGGTGGTCGTTAAGATATCCTCTGCGCAGAAGGAGACAAATTCCATCTTTGGTGCTTGGTATTTCATAGATCTTTCCCTCCTTATGCCTCAGTATTGTAGTATGCGTCCAGAATAGCGGAAACCTTTTCAACGGTGATGGCATAGCCGGCACCATCAGGATGTACGTGATCCTGGAAGGTCAGACCCCAGGTAGAAATCTCTTCCCAATCGATGAAATGAATATCATCGCCATATTTCGCCGTCAACAGCTCTACCGCGTAGCTGATACAGCCAAAGCGCGCCTCAGTCGGCGTGCACAGAGACTGGAGCACCCAAATCTCGGTATTCTCACCGTAAGCGGCCTTGATATGATCCACAAACTCTACGTACGTATTGGCAAAGCGAGTCTTATCATTCTCCACGTTACCCAGCTGGTCGTTGGTACCCAGGAAGATGAAGACGATATCCGGCTTATAGGCCATCGCTTCATAATCAACGTCAAGAGAGGGATCCGTATAGTAGCCCAGGTAGCGCTCACGGGTCTCGCCGGTCATACCGTCATGCGGGATACCGTACTTAAAGAACGCATCCTCCATACCGATCTTGATGCCAAACTCTGCGTACATGTTCGGGTTGTTATTGCTCCAATAGCCGTAGCCGGTCTCCAGCGCGATGCCGGAAAGAGCGGTGGTGGCGTAATCCCAGCCAAGCTTGTCGCCTGCCTTGCGAGCAAAGCTTTCGCCCGCATCCGAGATCGAGTCGCCTACGAAGTGGATGTAGTGTGCCTTTTCCTCTGCACGGTGGATAGCGTACTGGCTCTCTACCTGCACGCCGGCAAAGTGTACGTTGTAGTCTCTGTTGTGTGCCTTAATACGCAGGGTATGCTCGCCAGCCGTGGCGGCGGTAATGGTGTATTCGCCATTCGCCGTTACAGAGGTCCATGCGCCACCATCGATCTGATACTTGATCGGAGAGGAGGCGGAGAACACCGGCGTTACGCTGGTGCCGTAGAAATCAAATTCTACGTAAGACTCGTTCCAGTGCGAGATCATGGTGTCGCCACTCGGCTCCCAGGTGCCGCAATACTTAAAGGTAGCGGTATCGCTGGCCTTTACCAGGCCGGCCTCAAAGGTAGGGGCCGGGCTGGTGATGTTGGCGATGGCGCGCAGCAGGTTGTCTGCTTCACCCTCGCCACCCTCATACTGACGGGCAACGTAGGTCAGCACGCCGTAGCCAACCGTTTCGCTGGCCTTGACGCCGTCCTTCAGGATGGTGACGTACTGCTTCTCTTGATACTGAGATACCGGCACCGTGAAGGAAACCAGCATCTGCGAGCCGTTGCCGCCCTCAGCGGGCAGGGTAAAGGCATCGGCACCTACCTTGCCCACTTCCTGGCCCAATGCATTGTTAATGACAAGCTGCAGGCCCTCGGTGCTAAAGGCAGAGCCATCTGCTGTCTGAACGAGGAAGACCATCTTCAGCTCATCCTCCAGCATCAGCGTAGCGCCCTGGATCTTGTAAAGGCGATCCACGCCCTCCTCAAGCGAGGCCTCGACATTCTTGGCCTCCGGAGAGGTATCGGGCTGGATGCTTGCAAGCAGGGCCTCGGTCACGCCGGGAAGGGTGTCGCCATCAAAGTAGTTCGCGGCGGCATAGCCGTAGTGGTACAAAGCATCAGCCGTCTTGGCCTCTGCCTCGGTCACGCCGGCAGGCTGCTTGGCGTACAGCGCCAGCATATCGGCAAGCGAGATCGTCTTGGGCGCGAAATCAATGCGCTGACCGTTGATGATCTGATACGGCTGGTAGGTGATCTTATCTGCCATATCCTTAGCAAGGATCTTGTCTACCTGACCGGTCACCACAACGCCGGACTCGCTTGCGCGGGTATCGCTCTCGCCGGCATAGATATTCACAGAGAAATTGCTGCTCACGTCGATGATGGCGTGGGCCTCGGCCTTGTCATAAACCTGCGTGTAGGTAACCACGGGGTCCATGTAGACCATGTCGTGCAGCGGGTTGGCATTCATGGAGATGAAGGAGATCTTGTCGCCCGCCTCTACGCGCAGATTGGTCGGGAATGCCTCGTATGCGCGAACCTTAGCCAGTACGTCTGCGCTTTTCGTGGTATAATTATAAGGGTTCACCGTATCGCTTTCTGCCAGATAGGGAGTGCCGCTGGTCGGCCAGATCACCTTGCCGTTCAGCATGATGGCAAGGTAGGCACTGGCGGTGGACCGCATATAGGCCTGGGTGTGCGTGCCTGCCTCGTTAGCGGTAGCGGTAGCCGCGGTCATGGTGGTACCGTCGTAAACGTAATAGGTATCACCCTCAGCCAGCGTCAGCTTAGAAACACTGCTGCTGGTGCCGCCTACGCGGGCCTTTACGTAATAGAATACCTGGTCGCTCGTAAGCTCGAGCTTAGAATTGTAGTAAGCATAATACTTGGTCTCACCAATCGTAACGGTATAGTGACCGTCATTGGCGTTGATCTCCCAGTGGGTATTCAGGCGGCTGAAATCCAGGTCTACCGAGCCGGTATAGGGTACAGTATAGGTAATACCGGTCGCCAACTTATTCTTCGGCTCTAGGATGACCAACTTGCGGTCATAGTACATACCGCCGTGCTTAGATCCCCACAGATGAACAGCCTCAGATTCTACCAGGTGGCCGGTCGTGCTGGCACAGGTGATCGGGCGAATATTGCTCATCACCAGTGCGGTCTCGGTATCCTTGGTGAAGTCTACGTTCAAGTCACCCTTGGTGACCTGCCAATCAGTCTTGCTATCGTCATAGGCTACAACCTTGTAGTTCTCTACCGTAAAGGGCAGGTTCTGATCAAAGCGGGAAACCGCATCTGCGCGGAGAGAGGTGATAAAGGTGGTCTCGGTCATATTCTTGATCGTGCCGCCATTGGCCAGATCGGCCTTGCCATCGTTATCCATATCCCAGCCCAGGTAGGTATCCAGCTGGCTATACAGAGCAGTAGCATCCTGCCCGGCATAGACAACGTCTACGAACTGTCTGCTCGTGCCGTCAACCACGGCCTTTACAAATTCGGTAGCGAAGGCATATTCGGTTACCGAAACGGTAGCGCGAACGCCAAAGCCGGTAACACCACCGCTGGCACGGCGGAAAAGCAACTCTACCTTGTCGCCAGCCTCTACGTAAATATTAGCCAGCCCACTGGTATCACCAAAATTCGTAATACGAGCTACACCGTTATCGGAAGCGGCCCTATGGGCTTCACCTACGTCAAACCAATCGTTAAGATCGGTGTAATCGCCGCCCTTGGTCGGCCATACCATCACGCCATCTACCATAATGGCTGCGTAGTCATCTACGTAGGTAGTGACCTCGCCGGTAGTGATACTGCAGGACACCTGATTATAGATCTCGGTGAGAGAAATATTAATCTTACCGGTCTTGGAAACCGTGTACTGGTAAGCACCGGCATAGGTTGCCGTGGCGTTAAAGCCACCGCGCGGACCCCAGTTCCAATATGCCGGCGACATGCGGTCACCGTTGTACCAGCCTACAATCGCATAGTTAGCGCGAGGATCCTTACCAACCAGGCTGGCCGGCACGAACCAGGAGTCACCGGCTTCTTTGGCATTCTCGGTAAAGGCCGTACCCTTTACATCAAGAATAAGAGTGTCGATCGCAACGGTATTATCTGGTGCGCCGTAAGCGCTGGTGGGACGGGCAACAACAGCCCAGCCGGCAGGCATGGTCATCTTGCCGGCATTCTCACCGGTAGTCACGTAACCCATGGCGTTAGCGGCCACAGTCTGATCATAGGTGTGTACCGTTCCGTCTGCCCAGTGATCTGCCGTAATCGAGGTGTAGGTCACCGTAGGCTGCTGCTCGGTGTGGTAGGTCATGGGGTTGCCCTGCAGGGTGCGGAATTCGATATAGTCGCCTTCCTTGACCGGAACGGTAACGGCAAAACTACCGCCGTTTTCTTCCTTCAGAATAGCAAGAACGTTTGCAGAGCCGTTTCTTTCAGCACCGGTGGAAGGATAAAGCGTTTCACCGATATACATATACCAATCACCCTCGGTCGGCCATACCTTTTGGCCGCCTACGTAAATGGCATAGCCCTGCTTGATATAGTCGGATGGGTCACCGGTATTGACCTCACGAACGGCATTCAGCATATCGTAAGAAAGGGATACCGTGCCGGTATAGGGGGCGGTGTAGCGGATGGTGGGCGTATAGGCCCCATCAGCCACGCTGCCAGAGAATACGATGCGGTTTGCACGGGTATGATACAGTCCCAAGCCGGTGGCGCCCCACGGGCCGCCAGACTGTACCTTTAAGAAGTTGTCATCCTTGTACGCAACAGGCGCATAGATGCCGGTGGCCTTGATAATATGGCCAATGCTCCAGTTATCGTGGAAGATGATCTTGCTGCCATCCCACGTGGGGTGCGTGCTGTCCTTTTTGAACACGGTCTTGCCCGGCTCGATGGCGGTCAATACGGCATCCTGGTCGGTTACGGTATAGGTTGCGCCCTCCAGGTAATCGATCTGGCCATCGTTGTTGGCATCCCAACCGAGGCAGGCGGGCAGATCAGGCAGGGTGACGGTATCACCGGCCTCATGATAGGAGATGGAACTGCCGTTGCTGGAGGCCAGCAAAACGGCTACCACGCCATCACCAAGCCAGGTCATAGCCGGGGTGATATTCAGCGGATTCACGTACGAGCCACCCCATTCGCTGCGCGTGGCAACCAGCGAAACAACGTCGCCAGCCTGCAGCTCCAGCGTGCCAATGGCGGCTATGGCACCGTTGATGCCGGCGGTAGACTTGGTGCCCTGCTCAATGCAGTACCAGCTATCGTCTGCCGGCCAGACCTTTTCGTTATTCACCATCAGGGCCACGTAGTGGCGGCCTTTTTCCTCCAGTGCGGCAATAGAGGGCAGATAGCGACCATCCTGCGGCACGGTAAACTGCATAGCCACGTGGATAGACTGCCAATTGCCGTCTGAAGCGGAGGAGGTAATACCGTCATACCTTAGCTGGCCCATCAGGGCGTAGCCGGCCCACACGCTTTGGGTGGCGCCCGCGCTATTCACGTAATTGGTTATCATGGTCTGGTACGTCGGCTCGGTTACGGCCCAGGTAGTATCCTCACAGAAGGCTACGCGGGCAAAGAGCTCCAGGCTGCCGTCAGTCACATTATACTGGCCAACCTTCCACATCGCGTTATTCTGCGTGATGGTCCAAACACCGGGTGCCGTCAGCTTAGCGATATTTTCATCAGCGCTCAGGTTCGCATCGTACTTGATGCCGGAACTGGTCCAGGTGTTATCGACAAAGGCATCAGAATATTGATAGGTAGCAGCCTCCGCCTTCTTTACCAGCGTAACCACCGGCTTGATATAGCAGGGGTTTCCGGCGTTCTTAACAACAAAGGAAACGGTGTCGCCGATATTCAGATCGATAGAGCCAACGGCCTCTACCTTAGCGGCCGTCATAGAAGAAAAGGCAGTATCGGACAGCAGCGTTTCTACCTTGCCGCCGCTCTTTACCACGATAGAGAACTGGTGATTGGCATTCGCCCCCTCCTGAAACAGCTCAGAGGAGAGGGTATAGGTACCGGCAACCGAAGCGGTGAACTGCATGGCGTTGGTGCCAAGGGTCAAGCCGCACCAGCCCATGCCTGACGCAATATTTTGGGTGGTAAACTGCCCCATCGAGTTAGTGCCGCCCCAAATCGAGCTACCGCTCCACTTGTTATTGGCGGCGTCATACGTAGAGATGAGATTATCTACCTGGGCACGGTAGCTGCTCTCAGTCAGGCTCCACTGCGTATTTTTATGCGTACCGTCTGCAGCAAGGCTCTCAAAGACAGCCACACGCGTGAAGGGAGAGAGGGCGGCATTCGAAGCGTTAAACGCGCCGACCTTCCAGTTCGCATCGTTTTGCGTGATGGCAAAGGTCTCCGGCTGCAGCAGCCAGGCCTTGTAGGCGGCCAGCTCTGTCTCGCTCAGCACACCGTCATCACCCTTGAAATCCTCGGCACATACAGCCTCAGAATCAATAGTTCTGGCAAAATTGGTGTTTGCAGCACTTGCGTATTTATATACGACAGGCGCGCTATCTCCGTCTGCTGCAAAGACCGGCAGTGCCATGGTGGGCACCAACGGAAGAAGCATGCAGAGCACGAGAAGAAGGGATAAAAATTTCTTACTCATATGCATTGTTTCCTTTCGTGGAGAGAGATTTCTCCATAATATTTTATAATGCAAGTACATTATACCTTTTTTCCCAGCAAATGTCTATTGACAAATGTGACAAAATTTTTCTCGTTTTTTTGGGCAGAATGACGAAAAGTCAAGCAGAATAGCAAATTTGTATTAATGAAGTGCAAAAGAGTGACAATGCCGGGGGGCGACGTGCGGCGTAGCCGCCCCTGCCACCGTAGGGCGGGGGCTTGCTCCCGCCGCATGGTGGACCGCCGAGGACGTCGGTCCCTACGGAGGAATGGCCGCGCCGCCCGTAATCATTCTATCATCCTGCCTTCTCCATCTGTCATTCTGTGCATCCCGCCCTCTCTATCTGTCATTCTGAGCGTAAGCGAAGAATCTTTTCGCCGTTAGGCGAAACCGATAGTAACAAAGTCAAGAAGGTTCCGCGTTCCGCGGAAAGATCCTTCAGTCGCTGCGCTCCTTCAGGATGACAGCAGGTGGTGGCTACTCGCTGTGCTCGTTCAGGATGACAAAAAAGGGGGGCTCCCCTCCTTCCGGCAAAATTCGCAAAAAATACCCCCTTGGCGAGCCTGCAAGGCTTGTCAAGGGGGCAGCATGTAGAAAAATGAAAAAATTGAAAAAAGTTTTCCACACCTTCTTGTGTTGAAAATGTGGAAAACTTTTTAGGTTTCTACTCCTAATTCGCCCGTTGTTACTGCGCAGAGACGGGTTTTCCACATTTTCAACAGGTAGGGCGGTGGAAAACCCTTGTGGGGCGAGATTTGTGCAAGTTGCACGATTTTTACCAAAAACAGGAAAAACCGAAAGTTGGCGAAAGCAGTTTTTTTCGTAATTCCGGCGATCATCGATTCCAATACTTACGGTCAAGCGAGCGCAGCTGAATGGCCTCGGCCAGGTGGGGCACGCCGATCTTCTCTTCCCCGGCCAGGTCGGCGATCGTGCGCGCCACGCGCAAAACGCGGTCATAGCCGCGGCCGGAGAGGCCAAGCTCGTCAAAGGCGCCGGCCAGCAGCGCGCGGGCCCCCTCATCCAAGGGGCAGAAGCGGCGAATATCGGCCGGGCTCATGGCGGCGTTGCTAAAGAGATGCGCC
>JAGASL010000050.1 GCA_017621755.1 Clostridia bacterium | reverse complement strand
GACCGTCGGCCGCAGCAGCAGCCTGCCCCCACGGCAAGACCGGCACAGCCCGCACGCCCGCAGCAGGCACCGGCTGCCGCCCCCAACACCTCTACCCCGGCGCTTGACCGGCTGAAGAAGGCGGGCGAGAGCAAGCCGCAGCAGCAGCCTGCCGCACCGGCACAGAAGAAGGAGCAGCCGCAGAAGAAGCAGCACCAGTCCTTTAAGACCATTATTCCCACCACCCCCGTTTCCAGCGAGAACGTAGAGGTAGTAGTGGCAAAGGAAAAGAAGACCCGCGTGGTAGATACACGCACCACCAACGTAGACCTTTCTAAATACGATGACCGCCTGAACAACTTCATTCCCGGCGCGGCCGACCTGCGCGGTGAGCGCCAGAAGCTGAAGAAGCAGGACAACCGCAACAATTTCAACAAGGGGCGCGAGAAGGACCGCTTGGCACAGGAGAAGCTGCGCCGCCAGCAGGAGATGCTGGCCCGCAAGAAGCAGCTGGAGATCACCATTCCGGATATGATCACGGTTGGCGAGCTGGCCTCACGCATGAAGAAGACCTCGGGCGAGGTCATTAAGAAGCTGATGATGACCGGCGTTATGGCCAGTGTCAACCAGGAGATCGATTTCGATACCGCCTTCCTGATCGCCGACGAGTTTGGCATTAAGGTAGAGAAGGAGGTCGTTGTTACCATTGAGGAGAAGCTGTTTGACGAGACCGTAGACAGCGAGGAGATGCTGGAAGAGCGTGCACCCGTTGTGTGCGTAATGGGTCACGTTGACCACGGCAAGACCTCTCTCTTGGATGCCATTCGCCATACCAACGTTACGCGCGGCGAGGCCGGCGGTATTACCCAGGCCATCGGCGCCTATAGCGTGAAGATCCACGATAAGGATATCACCTTCCTTGATACCCCCGGCCACGAGGCGTTTACCGCCATGCGTGCACGCGGCGCACAGTCGACCGACATTGCCATTCTGGTCGTTGCGGCCGATGATGGCATCATGCCCCAGACGGTAGAGGCAATCAATCATGCCAAGGCCGCCGGCATTGATATCATCGTAGCCATCAACAAGATGGATAAGCCGCATGCCAACCCCGACCAGGTCATCAGCGCCCTGACCCAGCACGATCTGGTGCCTGAGGAATGGGGCGGCGACGTGATCTGCGTTCCCGTTTCGGCCCTGACCGGTATGGGCATTGACCAGCTGCTGGAAAGCGTGCTGCTGGTTGCCGAGGTGAAGGAGCTGAAGGCCAACCCGAACCGCCATGCCAAGGGTGTGATTTTGGAGGCAAAGCTGGATAAGGGCCGTGGCCCGGTTGCCACCGTGCTGGTACAGAACGGTACCCTGCACACCGGTGACATTGTGATCGCCGGCACGGCAGTTGGCCGTGTGCGCGCCATGATGAACGATAAGGGCAAGATGGTCAAGGAGGCAGGCCCAAGCGTGCCTGTTGAGATCACCGGTCTTGCTGAGATTCCGAACGCGGGTGACGAATTTAACGCCGTTGAGGATGAAAAGATGGCCCGCTCGCTGGCTGAGCAGCGCCGTGAGGCCGCGCGCCAGGAGGAATTCAAGGCCAACGCGCGCGTCAGCCTGGATGATCTGTTTGCCCAGATGAACGAGGGCGTAAAGGACCTGAACATCATCGTGAAGGCAGACGTAGACGGCTCGGCCGAGGCGGTTCGCGCCTCCCTGCTCAAGCTCTCCTGCGATGAGGTCAAGATCAACGTCATCCACAAGGCCGTTGGCGGCATTACCGAAAGCGACGTGATGCTGGCCGCTGCCTCGAACGCCATTATCGTAGGCTTTAACGTGCGCCCGGATAAGGGTGCCATCGACAGCGCCGAGCGCCAGACGGTAGAAATTCGCACCTACCGTGTCATTTACGAGTGTATCGAAGAGATCGAGGCGGCCATGAAGGGCATGCTGGCACCTGAATTTAAGGAGGTGCTGCTTGGCCACGCCGAGGTGCGCCAGACCATTCACGTGCCGAACGTGGGCACCATTGCCGGCTCGTATATCACCGATGGTAAGATCGCCCGCCATGCACAGATCCGCGTGGTGCGTGACGGTGTGGTGATCTTTGAGGATAAGATCTCCTCGCTTAAGCGCTTTAAGGATGACGCCAAGGAGGTTGCCCAGGGCTTTGAATGCGGCGTTGGACTGGAGAAGTTCAACGACATCAAGGAGGGCGATATTCTTGAGGCCTTCGTGATGGAAGAGGTTGCCAGATAACCAAAAAATAACGAAAGCGGGGAAAGCCATACGGTTTTCCCCGCCTGCTATTGACTTTCAGGTGAACAAATGAAATTAAAAGCATTTTTACGCGGCCTGCATGCCGGCATTCCGATCGGGCTTGGCTATTTTGCCGTTTCCTTTACCTTTGGTATGGAGGCGGTGCGCAGCGGTCTTTCGATCTGGGAGGCGGTGATGATCTCGCTCTTGAACCTGACCTCGGCCGGGCAGTTTGCGGGCTTGGATATCATCGTGGCAGGCGGCCCGCTGATCGAAATGGCGGCCACCCAGCTGATCATCAACCTGCGCTATTGCCTGATGTCCTTTTCCCTTTCGCAAAAGCTGGAAAAGAAGGCGCCACACGCCCACCGCTTTGCCGTGGCCTTTGGCGTGACGGACGAGATCTTTGGCGTAAGCGCCAGCCAAAGCGGCGAGGTGAGCCCCTACTTCAACTACGGTGCCATGTGCGTGGCCATTCCGGGCTGGTCGCTGGGCACGCTGGTTGGCGCGGTGTGCGGCAATATATTACCCGCCTTTATTATGAGCGCACTGGGCATTGCCGTATACGGCATGTTTTTGGCCATCATCATTCCACCCGCCAAAAAGAGCAGACCCGTGCTGCTGGTGGTGCTGGGGGCAATGGCGATCAGCTGTCTTTTCACCTACGTGCCGTTTATCAATCAGATATCCTCGGGCTTTGCCATTATTATCGCCACGGTGGTCGCCGCTGGGGCAGCCGCCCTGCTTTGCCCGATCAAGGAGGAGGTAGACGCCCATGCCGAATAATATTTACTTATACATTCTGGTAATGGCCGGGGTCACCTACCTGATCCGTATGCTGCCGCTGGCACTGTGGAAGAGAGAGATCAAGAACGTATACGTTCGTTCCTTCCTGCACTACGTACCCTACGCCTGCCTGGCAGCCATGACCTTTCCTGCCATTCTCTCCTCTACCGGCAGCCTGCTTTCCGCCATTTTCGGCTTTGCCGTAGCGCTGCTGCTTGCCTATCGCGAAAAAAGCCTGCTGACCGTGGCGCTTTGTGCCTGCGGCACGGTGTTTGTGGTAGAGCAGCTGTTGCTTTGGCTGCCTTCGCTTGGTTTTTGAGCAGCTTCCACAAATTACACTTGACATTTTTGTGCACATCCGCTAAAATATAAGCGAGCATGATAGAAAGGAGAAGGACAGGATGCAGAAGATCATTTGCAAAAAGCTGTATGATACCGAGACCGCCGAGCTGATCAAAAAGGTAACGAGCGGTGACTTTGGTGATCCAAACGGTTATGAAGAGAGCCTGTACCGCACGCCGGAGGGATTTTACTTCCTCTACGTAAACGGTGGCGAGACCTCTCAGCACCCGAAGGAGGACATTACCCGGTTCTCTGAGAAGAGAGCGAAAGAATGGCTTGCCTAAAAACATAAAAGCAGCGTGTGTCAAAGACACACGCTGCTTTTGCATATTCCCCTTTTTCAACACATACACTGGTAAAAAGGGGTGATGGGATGAACGTAATGCGGGAAAACGGGGTGGTGCTGGTGGTGTGGGAGGCCCGGCTGCCAAGCCCGGCAGCCGACGAGGCCGGGGGCAAGCGTATCGCCGCCTTTTACACACGTTTAGAGCAGGAGACCGCCGCCTTTGCCGAGCGGCTACTTGAACGGGCACGGGCGGAATATGCCGCCTCGCAGGATCCACGCAAGCGCTTTACCTTTCCCCACTACCGGCTTTCCCTTTCGGTTACCGTTACCGAAAGCGATACGCTTTTCTTTTCCGCCCTGCGGCAGGTGCGGCTGGTGCGCGGCGGAAGGCTGTTAGCCGAAAGCAGACATGCCGACCTGTTTTTGCAACACACGGGTCGTCTCTGCCCGCCGATCTGGCTGCGGCTGCGCGGCTTTCGCCTGCCACGCGGCAAGGGGGACTTATACAGAAAAGAGGGGGCCTTTTACAGGCTCCCCCCCTCTTCTGCATCGACTGCCGCCTCTAAAAGCGCCTGCTCATCCTCCTGCTCGTGAGCGGCCGGCGTATCGGAAAGCAGCACCGGCTCGAATTTCTCATACGCCTTCATCAAAAAATATTCCATATTCAGGCGGCTTTGTATAAAGCCCATCAGCCCGCGAGAGCGCCCCTCGCCTATCGACATACGCAAAAAGCCGGTAAGCAGCTCCTTGCCCGGCACCTCGCGCAGAGTGAGGGTGGCGGGGTCCTCCTCATAATACAGCTTGAACCGACGCTCGTGCGCCAGCTCGGGGAATACCACGTGCAGCATCAGCAGCGCGCGGCCATCCTCATCCACCGTGAAGCGGGCGGCACAGCAAAGGCGATATCGCTCACCACCGATCTCCAGCAGAGACGGGCGGTAATCGTAAAAGCCGAATTCTATTCGATAAAGAGCGCCCTCGCCCTCGTCAAAGGTGACGAAAAAGCGCTCGCCCATCTTCTCTGGGCAGATGGCACGTAGCCCCTTGGTATGATTGTTCTGCTGCAGGCGCACGAACAGGGGCAGAATACCGCTATTATTGGCTAACAGCGGAAAACGCTTGCCTGCAAGCGCCGCGCATGCTGCCGGCAGTGGGTGCGGCACCTCGCGCCGCAGGCGGCGCATAAGGCGCGTAAGGAGCCCCGGCTCTTTTAGCAGCTTGACCCAGGTGCGCGTTTCGTAAAAATGCTCCTCGCGCAGGTGGAGGGCGCGCAGCGCCCGCTTATCGGGCGGCAGAATTTCATACGGCCGGCGATAGCCGCAGCCAAGTGTCTGCTCGATGATGGCCAGCATACTGCTTTTTTGAAAAAATTCTACGTTACCGGCGTTCACTGCTACCACCATGCGGTTTTGGGGGCAGACCCATACGTTTTGCCCCAGCATACCGTTAAAGAGGTAGCTGCCGCCCTCTCGCGCATGCCAGATCTGGTAGCCGTAATCATAGATACCACAGCTTTCCGGCGTGGTGCGCTGGGTGGTACAGGCCTCGGCAAGCCACTCGCGCGAAATCAGTCGCTTCCCTTCAAACACACCCTCGTCTAAGCACAGCTGCCCCAGCTTCAGCATATCCTCCTGCGCAATATACAAGCCCCAGCCGCCCTTTTCAATGCCGCGGGGACAAGTCTCCCAAAAGATATGCCGGATATGCAGCGGATCAAACAGGCGTGGGCGCAGGTATTCCACCAGCCCCTCTCCGGTGATGACGCGCACCAGGGCGGAAAGGATATAGGTGTTCATGCTATTATAGGCAAAATCGCTGCCCGGCTCAAATTTCACGTCAGAGGAAAAGAAGGCGCGTACCCAATCGGTATCGGTGGCCGAGCCGGTCTCGGCAAAGGCAACGCCGCTGGCCATCGTCAGCAAATGGCGCACGGTGACGGCACGCATGCGGCCACCAAGACGGCCGGGCAGATCTGCCTGCGGGAAATAGCGGTAGGCTGGCTCGTCTAACGTGATACGCCCCTCATCACGCAAGAGGCCAATGGCCATGCCGGTGATCGATTTGCACAGCGAATAGGAAACGTGCGGCAGGCTTCTGTCATACGGCCGGGCTGTTGCTTCACAAATGACCGCCCCATCACACAGCACCGAAATGGCATGCACGTTCACGTGCTTATCCTGCTCAAACGCCGCCAGCATACGAGACAGGCGGCTGCTTTCTACGCCGCGGGATTCTGGCGTGGCACGAGGGTAGTATTCCTCTGCCGGCTCGGGCAGCGCGGTTTTAGAGGGATGATAGGGGATGCGCAAAATATCCCCACCCTTGCCACGGATAAGCAGATCGTACAGCAGGTCAAGCCCGCGCTTTTGTTGAAACAGATCCATACCGCTCCCTTCTTCGGCTACGGCCGATAGCCGATCAATTCACGAAATTCCTTGTGCGCCGTGGGCGCGCCGGCTAAGATCGGCACAGGCGCCATCGGCAGCTCTTCCCCGCCGGGCTGCGAGATCACGCCGCCCGCCTCGGTCACCAGCAGGCGCCCGGCACCAAAATCCCACGGGGAAAGCACACATTCAAAAAACAGATCGTAGCGCCCATCCGCCACGTAGGCAAGGTCTAAGGCGGCAGAGCCGCTGCGGCGGATATCCAGCGTGCGGTAAAGCAGCTCGCGGAAGATGCGCACGGTCTCCTCGCCCGTGTTTTTCTTATAATACGGACTGGTACCGATCACCGTAAGCGACTCGGAAAGTGACTTGTCCTCTCGCTTGACGGGGCGAATTTTTCCACCCCTTTCCAAAAAGGCACCGCCGCCACGGGTGGCGTAAAACATCTCGTCTGAATAGGGGGAGTACACCAGGCCAAGCTGTACCTCTCCCCCCTCGTAATACCCGATCGACACGCAGCTGTGCCGCAGCCCGCGAATAAAATTCGTGGTGCCGTCAATGGGGTCAATCACAAAGGTAGGCGCCTTACCCATGGCCTCGTTTTCCTTTTCTTCGCACAAGAACTGTGCCTCGGGGAATCGGGCAGAAAGCTCGCGCATCAGAAAATTCTGCACCTCTACGTCGTAGGCGGTCACAAAATCTGCCTCGCCGCTCTTATTTTTGATATGTAGCTCCTCACGCTCGGCACGCAGCATGATCTCGCCCGCGCGGCGCGCAAGCTCTTTCATTTGTTCAAGCATCGTTGTTCACCTCAATAGCTGCTGATGGGCAGCTCGTCATTATCCTCTCCTGCCTCTACGGCAAGGATGGTCACGTCATATTCGTTACCGGGGGCGATCTCTACGTGCGCGCACTCTCCCACGCGCCGCCCCATAAGAGCACGGCCAACCGGCGATTCCTTGCTGATAAAGCCGCGCAGGGCATCCTGGCGCAGGCTGGTCACCAGTTGGATTTTTCTTTCTGTACCGGTGCGCTCGTTACGGAAGGTTACGATATCAAAGAGACCGATGGCGCCGTTGCTAGAGCCGGCCTTGACCACCGTGGCCGTCAAGAGCAGCCGATCCAGATAGCGGATGCGGCTTTCGTTGCGATTGCGCTCGCGCTTGGCGGTGCGGTATTCATCATTTTCGCTCAGGTCGCCGTATTCGCGCGTGCGCTTGACCTCCTCGTGCAGCTGTGGGCGCAGCACGTATTTGCGGTGGGCAAGCTCCTCGTTGATCTTTTTTACGTCAACCTCGGTAATTTCATTTTTCATTTTCATCACCTCGTAAAAAGTATAGCACAGCCCGCCGAAAAATACAATGCGAAAAAAGTAAATTTTATAGAAAAAGGCGCTTTCATCCTTGCTGCTTGCCAATAATGACCCTGCACTCTTTTTTCATTTTTTCGGCATACTTGATCACCGACAACGCGCCTTTTGAGGTTCCATTCCAAAATACAATGACCTTGTCGGCATAGTCAACGATCTCTCGATCCAACAATGGCAACTTTCATATCATCTCTCCATAAAATTTTAGTATACTTATTTTAAGTATACACCAAACATCATACCATAAAATAATCTTAAAATATACTTACATTAAGATATTTTTGGGGGATTTTATGAGAAACAAGAAAAACAAGCATCTTGGTATTGAAATAGACCCTGCCTTGCATTATAAGCTGCATTATATATCAAAATATTATGGGCGCTCAGCAAATGGTGAAATATTGTATTTGTTGCGGCAAGAAATCAAGGCCTTTGAGAAGCAAGAGGGGGAGATCGAGCTTCCCGAACAGGCAAAGGAAGATGGATGATATAGAACAGGCACTTATGGTTTTTTCCATAAGTGCCTGTTCTGTCGTTGAAAAGAAGCCTGCTCCGCCCAGCAAAAACCGCACCGCCACATTATGCGGCGGTGCGGTTGCTATGTCGATAAGGGGTAGCCTATGCTTATTTTGCAAACGCGCCCTTGCCATTGTATACCAGGCCGGCGGGCAGCTGATAGTCCTGCAGCAGACCATTGTAACGGAACGCATAGTCACCGATGTACTTCAGCCCAGCCGGGAAGGTGACCCGAGCAAGACCGGCCTCACCGCTTGCATCCCACGTGGTGTTTTCTTCAAACGCATATTCACCAATGTGGAAGAGGCTTGCAGGGAACGCAAGCTCGCGGATCTGGCACTTAAAGAAGGCCCGCTTGCCGATCGCCTGCAGCTGGCTGCCGCCGGCAAAGCTGACCGTTTTTAGCGCCTCGCACTCATAGAAGGCTTCATCACCGATATAGGTGACCGAGGCGGGAATGGTAATGGCAGTCAGCGTATCGCAATTCTTAAACGTCTCGTTTTCAATGCGGGTAATACCTGCCGGCAGGGTAATGGCGGTCAGGTCTGCCCAATTGAAGGCCCCCTTGCCGATGGCAGTTACGCCGGTGGGAACCGTGAAATTGCCCAGCTGACAGCTCTCAAAGGCATAGTCGCCAATCGCTTGCAGGCGGCTGCCGGATGCAAAGGTGATCTTGGCACCGGCATTTGCGAAGGCGCTATTGCCGATCGTGGTGACAGAGGCAGGAACCTTGATCTCTCTTACCTCGCCATCCCAGATGTTGTTGAACGCCGCGCCACCAATGATCTCTACCCCCTCAGGCAGGGTAATGGTGGTGATATCCTTACAATTCTGGAAAGCGTACGAGGCGATCACACGGGTGCCGGGGCGCACGGCAACGGCCCCTTCAGCATCATCGGCCTTTACCAGCACGTCACCAATATAGAGAACGTCGCCATCCCAGTTAGCCGCATCGTTGTAAAGGGGCGTAGAGCGGAAGGCCTCCATGCCCACATCCTGCAGGCTCTTCGGCAGGTTGATGGTGGTAAGGTCGCTTGAGCGGAAGGCATCGCCACCGATCTTCTCAAGCCCCTCGGGCAGGGCAAGCGCGGTGATGCAGGTGCCGTAGAAGGCGCGGGATTCGATCGTTTTCAGCCCGGCGGGCAGGTTGATCGTTTCCAGATAAGAATCCTGGAAGGCGTAGGCGCCGATCGTTTTCAGCCCGGTGCCGCACACCACCTCAACGATCGAGGCCTCGTAAAATGCCTCGCGGCCGATCTCGACCAGGCTGTTCGGCAGGGTGATCCTTTCGACGTAATCGTTACCGCGGAAGGTCTGCGGCAGGATAACCTCTACCCCGTCAAGAACGGTGTATTCACTTACCTCCATATCCTGGGGGAAGGAGAGCAGCTGCTTATTATCCTTGCTGTACAGCACGCCACCCGGTGCATGGTAGGCGGTATTACCCTCTGCTACGGTAATGCCCTCCAGCCAGCCGCAGCCAACGAACACGTTGCCCTCGATATGCTTGACAGAGGCAGGGATCTCGATGGTGATCAGGCGAGAGCAGTAGTAGAAGGCGTCTGCCCCAATGCTTTCCAGCGTGGTGGGCAGCGTGATCGCCCTGACCTTGTTACAGCCCTTAAAGGCCAGCTCGCCGATCGAAAGCAGCCCCTCGGGCAGCACGAAGCCTACGGCATCGCTATCGTAGAACACCTCGGCACAGATGTACTTGGTGCCGGGGCGCACGGTGATCGTTTCCTCGGCCAGGTCTTTCTTTTTGCTGTCGATCAGGCAAGAGCCCAGGTAAAGCAACTTGCCATCCCAGTTTGCCTCGTTTTCATAAAAGGCGGTATCCTCCAGCAGCTCGCCGGTCAAGGCGGTTACCCCATCCGGCAGGTGGATGGTGGCCAAGGCCTCGCAGCCGTAGAACGTGCGTTCGCCAATGGCCGAAAGCGCAGAGGAAAGCGTGATCTCGGAAAGCGCGGTACAATCGCCAAACACGGCCTTACCAAGGGATTCTACGCTGTTTGGCATGGTAACGGCGGTCAGGCCTGTGCAGTCGGCAAAGGCGCTGCCTGCCAGAACGCGGGTACCCTCCTTCATGGTGTAAGCACCGGAAAGCTTCTCCCTGTCTGCCCGGATCAAGCAATGGCCGACGTACAGCACGTTGTTTTCCCAGTTTGCCGTATTTTTCTCATAGCCGGTGCCGGCAAAGGCCATGTAGCCCACAGCCGTGACCGATGCGGGCAGGGTGATCGCGGTCATGCTCGCGCAATTGCGGAAGGCGTAATCCTCGATGGTGGTAACGCCGTTTTCGATCGTTACGCTGGTGTAGTAGTCATCATCAAAGGCGGAATTGCCCACCGCCGTAACAGGCAGGCCCTGATAGGTAGCGGGAATGACCAGCGCCGGCTCGTACCATGTGCCGGGGCCGATAACGGTGTACGAGGCGCCGTCCTCATTCAGCTTATAGGCTAACTCGCCCTTGGCCGCTACCGCGGTGCCGGAGCCACCAGGCGTGGTGCCCCCCTGGCTGCCGCCGGGGGTCGTGCCGCCCTGGCTGCCACCGCCGCCCGGGATATCGCCGGAGCCGCCGGGCGTTTCTTGGTTATCGGGAATACCGTTGCCGTTAAGATCCTCTTCCCCGGTCAAGCCGCTATCGGGCGGATTGGTGGTGCCGGGGTTCTCCTCACCACCGGGGGTAGTGCCGCCGGGGGTACCCGTTTCACCCATGCCGCAGGCAACGAGCGGCAGGCACAGGCAGAGAATGAGGATGAGCGCCAATATCTTTTTCATACAGGAATCTCCTTGTAAAATATTACAAATTTATTATAGCACCGCCTATACCGTTTGTCAATTGAAATATTCCGCTTTTGCTTGACAGAAAAGGGCAAGCCGAGTATAATGAAAGGTGTAAGAAAGCAAGGGGGCGCTTATGACAGAGGAAGAGCTGATCACACACCGCTTTTGCGAGCTGGCAGAGACCTGCTACGCAAGGGGGCGGTATACCTTTACCGATTTTTTGGGCCTTAGCGAGGCTGATCTTTTTTACCGCGCGGCGGCCGATTTTTCCTACGTGCCCTACACCGTGTTCGGCGGTGCCGAGGGGTGTGAGCGGGTGATGGTTCGCTTTGGTGATGAAGAGAGCCTGGGCTACGCGCCGGAGGAATTTCCCATCGCCTGCCTTTCCGTTTTGCCCACCGCGCCCAAATTTGCCGAGCCGTTTTCCCACCGCGATTGCCTGGGTGCCCTGATGAACCTGGGCATCAAGCGCGAGTGCCTTGGCGATATCTGCCAAAGCGACGGCGGCTTTCTTCTGTTTTGTGACGAAAAGCTGGCCGATTATCTGTGCGAAAACCTGACCCGTGTGCGGCACACCGCCGTGCGCGCCGCCCGCTGCGCGCCGCCGACATCGATCATCGCGCGGGTGAAAAGCGAGCGTATTCAGGTCTCCTCTCCCCGGGCGGATGCCATCCTTGCCCGCGCCTATCAGCTCTCGCGCACCGAAAGCGCCGAGCTATTCCCTGCCCGGCGGGTGTTTATTAACGGCCGCGCCTGCCTTGACGGCAGTACCACCCTGCGTGAGGGCGATCTTTTGACCGCGCGCGGCTACGGCCGCCTGCGCTACGTGGGTGTAGAGGGTCTTTCCCGCAAGGGGAAGCAGAATACCGTGATTGAAAAATTTGTATAAGGGGCTATTATGACCAAAAAACAAGAGCATTGGCTTGTCGCCCTCTGCTCCCTTCTCTACTTTACCAGCTATTTTACCCGCAAGAATTTCGCCGCCGTGATGGTGGAAATGATCTCGATCGGGCTCTTTGATAAGGAATCGGCCGGCATGATTGTCTCTGCCCTGTTTATTACCTACGGTGCCGGGCAGATTCTCAGCGGCTTTCTTGGCGATCGCTTTTCGCCCTCTCACTTGATCGTATGCGGGCTGGCGCTGACCACGGTCTGCAACCTGGCTATGCCACACGCTGCCGGCAAAGCCTGGCTATGCATGGTCATTTGGGGGGTCAACGGCCTGGCGCAGGCGCTTTTTTGGCCGCCACTTGTGCGCCTGCTTTCTGAAAATCTGACACACGATGGCTTTGTGCGCGCCAACCTGGTGGTGACCGCCGCGGCGCACAGCGCCACCATTCTGATCTTTCTTTTCACCGCCTTCTGCCTTTCGTTTGTCGATTGGCGCACTGCCTTTTATGGGCCGGCGGTGCTAAGCGGTGCCATGCTTGTCCTTTGGCTGGCCGGTATGCGCCTGCTGCGCCCTGCAAGAAAGAAAAGCCGCCAGGTGCAAGATCCCATCAAGACGGAGGTGATCGGCGGGCGGCAGTTTATGCCGCTGCTGCTTGCGGCCGGGCTGGTGCCCATTTTGCTGGTCATCGTGCTGCAGGGATACCTGCGCGACGGCATTGATGCCTGGCTGCCCACCTTCTTTTCTGAGGTATTTTCCCAGGGCTCGGCCTCCTCGGTGCTTGCCTCGGTGGTGCTGCCGATCTTCGCGATCCTTTCGGTGTATGCGGCAGGCGCCCTGCACCGGCGCTTTCTGCGCAACGAGGTGGTGGGCGCGCTATTCTTCTTCGCGCTGTCTCTTATCGTCTCGCTGCCGCTGCTGCTCTGCATGGAGTGGGGGCACCCTGCCGCCTCGGTCATCTCGCTGATCTCGGTGGCGCTCTTTTCGGGCAGCATGCATGCCTTGAACTTTATGCTGATCTCCTGCCTGCCCGCACGCTTTGTGCGCTATGGCCGGGCAGCCACCACCAGCGGCATTTGCAATGCCGCCACCTATATCGGCTCCGCCACGGCCTCTTACGGCATTGCGCTGACGGCAAATACCCTTGGCTGGAAGGCCACGGTGCTTTCCTGGCTTGGCATTGCCGTCCTTGGGCTGCTTGCCTGCCTGTTAGCGCTTCGCCCTTACACCAGATTTTTGAACAAAAAGGAAGGTTAACGATATGCTGCTTTACATTGTACGCCATGGGATCCCTGATTACGCAACCGATTCGCTGACCCCGGACGGCTGGCTGCAGGCCAAGGCCGTTGCCCGCCGCCTGGCCGTGCATGGCATAGACGAGGTTTACGCCTCCCCGCTTGGCCGCGCCAAGCAGACCGCCCAGCCGACCTGCGAGGCGTTGGGGCTTGCCATGCATATTGAGCCCTGGATGAGCGAGGGCACCGCCTGGAAGCATTTTTGCTGTGACCTGCCGGATGGCCGCGGCACCTGGGCCTTTAACCAGCGCGGCAAGATATTGGGGAACAACGAGCACTATACCGACCGTGATAGCTTTCACCGCGGCTTTTACCGGGATGACGCGCTGGCCGCGCAGGGCGCTTCTGCGCTGGCAGCCGCCTCAGACGAGTTTCTTTCCCGCCTGGGCTACACCCGCACCGGTGAGGGCAACGGCTACCGCGTGACGAATGGGAATGACCGTCGCATAGCCGCCTTCTGCCACCAGGGCTTTGGCCTGCATTGGCTTTCACACCTCTTAAACATCCCCTACCACATCTTTACCGCCAGCTTTGATATCAGCCACACGGGTGTGAGCATTATCCGCTTCTCGGGCAGCGAGATCTCCTATCCGCAGTGCCTGTGCCTGTCTGACCTGTCGCACATTTACGGCGATGGGCTGCCTCTACGCTATCACAACAATTTGGACATATAATGCGCATAAACCTCATTTCCTTGCGCACATTCTCTATTTACAAACCAGGGAATTTGCGTTATAATAGAAAAAATGAAGGAGGGCCTTTATGCTGAGAACCGAGGACATCCGCATCCGCGACCCCTACATCGTCGCGCATGGGGGAAAATATTATTTATATAGCTCTACGCCGATCAACGAGCAGATGAGCGATCATTCAGTCTACGTATACGTCAGCGAGGATTGTCACACCTGGGCAGAGCCCAAGCCGATCTTTACCATCCCCGCGGATTTTTGGGCAGACGAGGAGCCTTGGGCCTCTGAGGTGCACCGCTACCATGGGAAATTCTATCTGTTCGTTTCTATTCGCGAAAAGGGGACCGAGGGGCTCTTCTGCCGCCGCGGCACGCAGATCGCCGTTTGCGACGTGCCGGACGGTGAATTTATCCCGATTGCTAATCGCGCTGCCACACCGCTTACGCAGAGCTGCATTGACGGCACGCTGTACGTGGAAAACGACGTTCCCTATATCGTCTATTCACGAGATTGGCCGTGCAATTACGTAAAGGAAAAGGGCGCCTATGATGGGGAGATCTGGGCACAGCAGCTCACCGATGACCTGACGGCGCCGGTTGGCGATCCGTTTATTCTATTTGCTTCTTCATCGGCAGGCTTAGAATGGTCTGAGATCCGCATTGGGGGAGAGACGGCTTACCGCTTTGGCTCAGATGCCCCCTTCCTTTCCCGCATGGCAAACGGCAGCCTGCTGCTGACATGGTCTCCCATGCCCGGTGGGAACTACGTGGTTGGCGCAGCTGTCTCCAAAAACGGCAGCATTCACGGAAAGTGGGAGCACCTGGACACCATGATCTACGATCAAAACGGTGGCCACGCCATGTTCTTTGATGATTTTGACGGCACGCGCAAGATGTGCATCCACGGCCCGGAGCACGCGCCTGACGAGCGCGCCCTGGTGCTGGCGGTAGAGGAGGACGGCGACACCTACCGTGTGATATAACGTTATAAAAATCAAGGGCACACAGCATTAGCGTGAGCCCCATAACGAAGTTTTAACAAAAAGCACTTATGATAACGAATAAATCGTTTGTCATAAGTGCTTTTGCGTTGCTTCAGACAATTTTCTCCAGATAGTAATGAATTGACGCTTTGCGTCATGAATGGAAGCCTGACGGCTTCATGATTTGAAAACTTTGTTTTCATGAATTGAATTGCTATGCTTTATCATGCCGAAGGCAATTCATGAACGAAGTTCAATTCACGGCGCAAGCCAATTCATGCCATTTAGGGCAATTCATTATGGG
>JAGASL010000002.1 GCA_017621755.1 Clostridia bacterium | reverse complement strand
GTACAGCACGTTGCGCGAATGGCCTGAGGTGCTGATGGCCAGCAGCACGTCCCCCGGCCTTGCGTAGCCGTAGACCTCCTGTGCCATGGCCAGGTCGGGTGCCCTGTCGTTGGCGTAGGCGCTTTCTAACGCAATGTGCCCCGTCAGCGCGATGGCCGGCAGCGCCCCTTGCAGGTTGGCGGCCAGGTAGGCACCGGCCTCGTCATCCCCCAGCGCCTCGCGCATAGAGTCCGGCAGCGGGCGCGGATGGTGAAAATCCTTCATCAGCTCGCCCACGATATGCGCCGCGTCAGCCGCCGAGCCACCGTTCCCGGCGATCAGCAGCTTGCCGCCCGCCCGAAAGCAGCTAGCAAGCAGGCGGTGCGCCTGCAGCAGCTCGCCCCGCAGGGGGGAAAGGGCAGGGTAACGGCCGATCAGCTCGTCAAAAATATGGGTAACGCTTGCCATTACGCTTCCTCCTCCGTGCATTGTCTGGTATAGGTCTCGGGTACGTTGTATAGAATGCGGGTGCCGCCGCTCTCAAAGCGGAAGGGCACCTCCATCAGGCCGGAAAGGGCGCGGCGTACCGCCGCCTGCTTGTCCTTTTCGGCATAAAAGATCAAAAATCCGCCGCCGCCGGCGCCCAGCAGCTTGCCGCCAAGCGCGCCCGCCCTCGTGGCACGGGCATACAGCGTGTCAATCGTGTCGGTCGAGATGCGGCTGGTCACCCCGCGCTTAAGGCGCCAGGTCTCGTCAAGCAGCCGGCCAAAATCGTCAAGGCTGCCGCCGCGCAGCACGCGCTCGGCCTCGCTTGTCAGCGCCTTCATCTCCAGTAGCCGCGCAGCCTGGCTCTTCAGAGCCCCCTGGTGCGCGGTCTGAATTTCGGGCGAGGAGCGCGAAAAGCCGGTAAAAAACAGCATCAGATTATCGTTCAGCGCCGTCAGGCGCTCGCCTGGCAGCTCGATGGGGGTAACGCGGTAGCCGCTTGCGTCAAAATCAATGCGGTTCAAGCCGCCAAAGGCGACCGCGATCTGGTCCTGCACGCCGCCATCCTCGGCACAGAGCACACGCTCTAAATGAATGGCATCGTCTGCCAGCTGCCGCCGCCCGGGCTGCTTGCCCTTCAGCGCGTAAAAGGCGCTCAGCAGCCCCACCGCAAACGAGGAGCTGGTGCCCAGCCCCGTGCGGGCGGGCAGGTCGGCATCGTAGGTCACGCGCAGCTCGTGCATATCCAGCCAGCGCATTGCCTCACGGATGGCGGGGTGGCGGATCTCGTCTACCTCGGTCACCCGCTCGGTCTTGGCGTACACTAGCTCAGAGCGATAGTCGAAAAACGGTGGCAGGTGGCGCACCGTGATATAGCAATATTTGTCAAAGGTGGTCGAAATGACCGCACCGCCATGCTCGCGGTAAAAATCCGGGAAGTCGGTTCCCCCGCCGAAAAAGGACATGCGGAAGGGGGTCTGGGTGATGATCATGGCCTATTCCTTTCTTGCACGCAGCAATATGGATATATAACACCATTCTCTATTATAGCACACCAAAAAAATCAATGCAAGCCTTTTTTCAAACGGCGCTTTACAGGCAAGG
Organism: Clostridia bacterium; assembly: GCA_017621755.1. GTDB lineage: Bacteria > Bacillota > Clostridia > Oscillospirales > CAG-272 > UBA1740. Next base: position 1,325 of record JAGASL010000002.1, on the reverse strand, counting down.
AAAAATGTGGTATGATAAAAGAAAAAGCAAGAAAAAAGGGGGAGCTTTATGCTGTCACGGGTTTATACCGCCGGCCTTTGCGGTATTGATGGGTTTGAGGTGCTGGTCGAATGCAGCGGGCAGGACAGGCTGCCGCGCTTTGAGATCGTTGGCCTGCCGGACCTCGCCGTCAAGGAGGCCAAGGAGCGCGTGCGTGCTGCCTGTGAAAACAGCGGCATCTATTTCCCCTCGATGGATCTGACGCTCAATCTCGCCCCCGCCGACCGCAAAAAGGAGGGCTCCTCCTTCGATTTAGCCATTCTTTGTGCCATTCTGCAATGTGACGGCAAGATCCCGCGCAAGCTCTCGCTTGCCGATCAATGCTTCATCGGTGAGCTCTCGCTTTCGGGCGAGGTGCGACCCGTGCGCGGTGCCCTGTGTCTGGCGCTGGCCGCGCGGGATGCCGGGCGGCACGAGGTGTTCGTGCCGGCCGAAAACGCGCGCGAGGCCTCGGTGGTCGAGGGGATCACCATCTACGGCGTGCACACGCTACGAGAACTGCTTGCCCATCTTTCCGGGCAAGAGCGGATACAGCCCACGGTCTATGACCGCGCCGAGTTTGACGGCCGCCGTGGCCGCCACCCGCTTGATTTTGCCGACGTGCGCGGCCAGTTCCGCGCCAAGCGCGCGATGGAGATCGCCGCCGCCGGCGGGCATAATATTTTGCTGATCGGCCCACCCGGCTCTGGAAAATCCATGCTGGCCAAGCGCCTGCCCACCATCCTGCCCGATCTCACCTTCGAGGAGGCCGTTGAGACCACCAAGATCCATTCGATCGCCGGTATGCTGCAGGATAGCCTGGTCACCGAGCGGCCCTTCCGCTCGCCGCACCACAGCGTCAGCGTGCCCGGCTTGGTGGGCGGCGGCACCAGCCCGCGCCCGGGCGAGATCTCGCTGGCACATAACGGCGTGCTCTTTTTAGACGAGCTGCCCGAATTCAATAAGGCGCTGACCGAGTCGCTGCGCCAGCCGTTAGAGGATGGCGTCGTTTCGGTCACCCGTGCGGCGGCGCGCGTGCGCTACCCGGCCTCGTTTATGCTGGTCTGCGCCATGAACCCCTGCCGCTGCGGCTATTACGGCGACCCGAATAAGACCTGCACCTGCCGCCAGGATGACGTGCAGAAATATCTTTCCCGTGTCAGCGGCCCGCTGCTTGACCGTATCGATATCCAGATCGAGCTGCCCGCCGTCACCTTTTCGGAAATGAGCGGCCCCGGCGAGGGCGGCGAGCGCTCTTCGGCCATCCGCGCCCGTGTCAATGCCGCGCGCGCCATGGCGCGCCGCCG
>JAGASL010000049.1 GCA_017621755.1 Clostridia bacterium | reverse complement strand
TCGATTGTTTGCTTATCCATAGCTACACCTCATATAAAAATATTCGGTCAACGGCATAGCCAAGTCGTGTCAAACGCTTGTGTTTTATGGGGATTTTTTCTCCCCGCTGTTCTCTCCAAAGTTCTCTCCAAGGGGGTATTTTTGCCCCTTTTTCTCTCCAAGTTCTCTCCAAAAAGCATATTTTTTTGCCCATTTTTGGTGAGTTCGAATTGCTCTTATTTTGACGGGCAGTTATCAACAAAAGGGAGATAATTCCGTCAAGTTCCAATTAGACTACTTTATTCAAAAACTTATATTAACAATGGTATTATTTTCTCAAAACCCCTTGATTTTCGGGCGTTTTTGTGCTATAATAACGCCATCGTGTTTGACTTTCTCTCCAAAATTCAAGGAGAGAACTCATCATAGCGGAAGCATTTAAGAGTTGAAAAACAACTTCTAAAATATGGCGGGATTGAGGTAGCATTGTTCGATAACTTCCAAGTTGCCGAACGGACTCGAAATCAGTTTGTGCGAAAGCACACGAGGGTTCGAATCCCTCTCTCTGCGCCAACAAAAAGAGAACATTTGTCGGTAGACAAATGTTCTCTTTTTGTTTATCCAAGCCGCAGGCTTGGCATATCATCACGACACAGTCGTGCATATCATCAAGGGCGCTTTGCGCCCTTGCATCTCATCACGCGCCAGCGTGTATTTCCCTGCGGCTTGATGATATACAATGCTTCGCATTGATGATATGCAATTCCTTCGGAATTGATGATATACACGCCTTGCGGCGTGATTGGGCTGCGAGATCGCAAAGAACGCTTGAATTGCATTGCAAAATATGCTATAATATTCTCAAAGAGGTGGTATTATGGCTAAAAACTATTTATTGATCTATTCGGAGCAACTTGCGACTGATATAGAATTACTTTGCCAAAATATAAAAGCTCCTTCCAATACCCTTTTCCAAATTCGCAAGAGTTCAAGTAGTGTGTACGCAAATATTCGTGAAGCCAATTACGGACAAAGCAAAGCCGACATGCTTTCAAAATTCGAAATTGCCCTCAAAGAATGCAGCGAAACAGAAGGCTGGTTACAGCTGTTATTCAACACAAATGGTATTGATGAACATGTATATAAAAATTATCGAAATCTTTGCGGTCGCATCAGAAGAACGTTGATTGCAAGTTGTAAAACTCTAAAGGAGCAAGCAAAATGAAAAACGAATACAAAATCACAAAAGATTTAATCAACTCTTGGGCTAAGGAATACTATTTGCATGGAGCCAGGAATATCTTTTTATTTATTCTTTGGTGTATTGTAGGTATTGCGGGTTTATTGGGACTGATTTTATCTGTTGTACTGAATTTGGGTTGGATCGTTACCTATCTCTATGCATTACTGCTCATAATAGCGGTATATAAGCTTTTTATTCATCGTTTTGTCTTTTTGTCAAAAAGCTACAAATTGTACGCAACCACCTACGGTGTTACAGAATGGATGCGTACCACCGAATTTTTAGATGAAGAAATGGTAGTGACAGATCATACATTTGTCAGCAGATTCAAATACAGTAATATTCAAAAAATAAAAGAGAAAGACAATGTTGTTATGATATTTATGAATGACAATATGGCTTTGAGATTATATAAGGATGCATTTATTGAAGGCTCTTGGGAAGAGTGCAAAAAAATGATTCTTGAAAAGAAAAAACTTTAAAAAGCTGCCCTTTTATCATGTTTAAGCCATCAAAAAGCGCCTGATGCAAAGCATCAGGCGCTTTTTGATTTTGGAAGGCACAGAGAGAGGGCCGGTGATCAGCCCTCTCATTGCTTTTATGCGGTGATCATGCCAATTCCGTGCTGTAGTGTGGCGGCATTGATGGCGCCGGTTGCCTGTGCGATCAGGTGCCCATTCGCATCAATAAAGTAAGTGGTGGGCAGCGAGTACACGCGATAGGCATTGGCCGCATCACCATCAACGTCATAGAGCACAGGAAAGGTGTAGCCGCTATGCTCAATAAAGCTTTTCGCGCCGGAAAGTGTTTCGCGGCCGCCGGTCACGTTCACCATTAAAAAATGGATATCATTGCCGAGCTGGCGATACGCCTCTTCAAAATCAGGCATTTCGCTTTGACACGGGCCGCACCAGCTTGCCCAGAAATTCAAAACGATCGGCTTGCCGAAATAGTCGGACAGCTTAACCAGGTTTCCTTCCGTATCATAAACGGAAAAATCAGTGGCTGGGGGCTGCTGCTCTAAACGTGTGAGCTGATCAGGCGTCCACCCTGCGCCAAGCTGGGTGTAGAGGGCGAATGCACCGCCGAGCAGCAGCACGAATACAAGTGATAGAATGATGATCGTTTTTTGCTTCTTCATAATAACGCTCCTTTATCCAAGCAGACCCAGTAGCCAGCTAAACGCTCCCGTGGCCATTAAAATGCCAATCAGAACCAGCAGGCTACCGCTGACGATATTGATGATCTTGTAATTTCTTTTGATCCAGTTAAAGGCTGTTTTCAGATAATCGATCAAAACGGCACTAAGCACGAAGGGGATGGCTAAGCCCATCGAGTAGGCAAGCAGCATCAGCATGCCCTCTACCACGTGTGCCTGCTGCGCCGCCAGCATGAGGGCTGAGCCAAGAAAGGCGCCCACACAGGGGGTCCACCCCACGGCAAAGACGATGCCAAAGAGCAGTGCTGAGAAAAAGCCCATATTATCAGTCTTCATCGTTCGGTTGCTTCCCTTAAAAAGCTCTAAACGAAAGACACCGAGAAAATTCAAGCCGAAGAATATAACGATCAAGCCGGAAACAAGATTAACGATCGTTTGGTATTCGCGCAGAAAGCTTCCTACCGTTCCAGCCAAGGCACCGAGCGTTACAAAAATGACAGTAAAGCCCGTCACAAAGCCTAACGAGCCGCGCAGCGTTTTTGCGGTTGTTCGTTCGCCGCCGCCGGCGAAATAAGAGATGTAGATGGGAAGCATGGGTAGTAGGCAGGGGGAAATAAAGGTAATGACACCTTCTAAAAAGGCAATGATATATGACATGTGCTCACGCTCCTTTAATAGCATAGAATGTATGGATAACAGAACGCCTTGCGTCTGTGTTGTATACATGATAGCAGGTTCTGCTGTATACTTCTGTGATAAGGTCACAAAAAGGCAAAAAAAGAAAAAGCCCCCTGCCAGCCGTGGGGCTGGCAGGGGGCTTTGATGCCGTTATGCATCGCGTGAAGAGCGAGACGTTATTTGCCCATGGTGGCAGCGGCTTTTTTCAGCATTTCGCGAATGGGAAGATGATAGGGGCAGCGAGCTTCACATGCGCCGCATCCGACACAATCGGAGGCGGTTTTTGATAGGCTTGCATAGCGATCGATGGCCCAATCCTTCAAATCATAGCGGCTGTAGTACCCCTCAAACAGAAATACCGCTGAAATGTTGATCCCGGCTGTGCAGGGGGCACAGTAATTGCAGCGCCGGCAGAAGTTTGTGCCCAATAGCTCTCTGATCTTCGTGATCCTGTGCTGCTCCTCGGCAGTCAGGGGGGCGGTGTTAGAGGCCGCAGCCACGTTTTGCGTGATTTCAGCCACGTCTGCCATGCCGGGAATAACCACGGTCACGGCCGGGTTGCTTACCACAAAGCGCATAGCCGTTGTGGCATCCTCAATGGCGCCGCCGGCCAAGGGCTTCATGCAAATAAAACCAATGTTTTTCTTCGCGCAAAGCGCGATCAGCTCCTCGCCCTGTGTTTCCACGATGTTGTAGGGGAACATGATCGTTTCTACCCAAGGCAGCTCTACCGCTTGCCTAAACAGATCTACGGAATGAAGGGTGATGCCAATATGCCCGATCCTGCCGGCGGCCTTTGCCTCATGCAGCGCCTCGAGTGCGCCGCCCGGCGCCATGACCTGCTCTAAATCCTTGGCACCCGGGTTGTGTATCTGGTAAAGATCGATATAGTCGGTGCGAAGGTTTTGCAGGCTGATGCCAATGTCTCTTGCCATGGCCTCCTTGGTGCGCGCCATGCTTTTGGTGGCAAGAACAAAGTGCTCGCGAACCCCCTCCAGCGCATAGCCAAGGTATTCCTCGCTTACCGTATACCCCCGCGCGGTGTCAATGTAATTGACCCCCGCCCGGATCAGCTCGCTAATCAGCTTTTTCGTGCCCTCGGCATCGATCTTTTGAATGGGTATGCCGCCAAAGCCCAGGCGCGAGATCCTAAGACCGGTTTTCCCCAATAGTCTGTATTCCATGGCGTTGCTCCTCTATGTAAAATATCGGTTTTATTCCAGATTGATGCTCTTTTTCAGCATACGGTGCGTAAAGAAATAGCAGAGCGTGGAAAGCGCTGCTATGATGCCGGTAAGCACCAGCAGGACCGCATAGGGCGGGATGGCATTGATCGGTATAGCGGCCGTTGCGCCAAATAGCACCACCATAAGCAGCATGCTTCCGATGCCGACGACCCAGTTAGAAATAAAGTAGAAAAGCAGAATGCCAAGGATCTTATGCTTAGGCATCATCAGGCAGCCAAGCGTGATGACCACCATGCCAAGCAGGATCTCAAAGCATACGCTTACCAGCGCGAGCAGCAAAAGGCTGAGAAGGGTGGCAATTACCTCGCCGGCGGGAGCGACTATCTCAGGAGAGGTAGACGGCGTATCCATCGGAACACCAGAGATGAAAAGAATGCCAAGCACAAGCCCCATGAGCGAAACAAAGGCAACGATAAAGGAAAGAATCTGCCACAAAAGACTTGAAAGCAGCTTAGAGAGCAGAATGTGGTGCTCGCTGGCTGGCAGGGTCATGGTCAGGTAGCCCTCGTCAAAGAAGAGGTTCTTTGCAAAGTGGAAATAGCCGATCAGCATAGGGGCAGAGGTAAGCAGGGAAAGCCCCATGATGCAGGCATACAGCCCCAGTATTCCTAAAATAGAGAGCAGCACGGGTCTGTTGCCCGTTCCCGCAAGGTCGCCGATCCAGAAAAACAGCAGGGAAAGCAGCGTTGAAACGGCTATGCCGATCATACAAGGGACTGTCAAACGGCCAAGACGGCGAAAATCATAAGCAAACAGCTTCTTTAGCATCGGAACACCTCCCGGAAGAGCTGGTCAAGCGTTTTTCCCTCTTCCTCTCTCGTTTCGCATGCCGGGCCGTATCGTACGATGTGCCCCTTCTGCAAAAAGATAAAATCGTCCAAAATTTGCTCTACGTCTGTGATCAGGTGAGTAGAGATCAGCACGGTAGAATTTGGCTCGCGATTGCGGATGACCGCATCCAGAATGAAATCGCGCGTGGCGGGGTCAACACCGCCGATCGGCTCGTCCAGCAAAAACAACTCGGCATGTCGGCTCATGGCCAGCACGACCTGTACTTTTTCCTTCATGCCCTTAGAGAGCGTTTTGATCCGCTGTGCGGCAGGAATCTGCAGCGTATCCAGCATGTAGATGGCACGCTCACGGTCAAAATCCGGGAACATGGTGGCATAAAAATCCAGCGCGTCAGCCGCCTTCATCCAGTTTGGCAGGGCATTGCGCTCCGGCAGGTAGGAAACGATGGCCTTGGTATGCTGCGATACCGGCATGCCGGAGATCAGCAGCTCGCCTCTTGTGGGGCGTAGCAGGCCGGCCGCCAGCTTGATCAGCGTGGTCTTGCCGCTGCCGTTCGGGCCAAGCAGGCCAACCACCTTACCGCGCGGCAGAATGAGGTCGATATCCAGCGCCGGTGTCATGGTATAGCACTTTTGCAGGCCACGCGCTTCAAGTATGGGTGTGTTCATGTGTCTCTCCTTTCGTTTTTTTGATCTTATTCAGCAGCAGCTCGCCAAGTGCCACCAGCGCCGGCGCGTGAAAGCCCAGCGCGCAGAGCAGCACAAAGCTGTTGCCGATCATGGTATATAGCGTTTTTTGCGAGGAAAGCGTGACCTCGGCCGTCAGGTGGCCGTCGACCAGCGGCTCTAAATAGCAGAGCACCTCGCCCTTTTCGGTAATGATCGAGGAAATGCCAGTGTTTGCTGCGCGAAGAACGGCACGCCCATTTTCAATGGCGCGCAGCACAGCCTGACCATTGTGCTGGTAGACCGCGGCAGAATCTAAGAACCAGGAATCGTTTGTGCCAATGACCAGCAGCTCGGCACCGGCGGCCACGCTTTTTCGCGCAAGCGATTCGTAAATGGTATCAAAGCAGATCAGGCCACCAAGGCGCCCGTGCGCGGTTTCAAAAAGATGGGGCTCGCTGCCCGGCACCATGGTGCTGCCATCCTTTAGCATCTCTAAATCGGAAAGAAAGGGCAGTAGGGTACGGATCAGCCCCTCCATGGGCACGTATTCGCCAAAGGGAACTAAGTGTTGCTTGTGGTAAAGCGTTTGGCTGAGGGTGCCATCCGGGTAGATCAGGTAAAGCGAATTGTGGCGTAAAAGCTCCCCCTTCTCGCCTGTCTCATAGGAATAGGAGCCGATGATCTGCACAGCGTTCGTTTCACGCGCGATCTGCCGCACAGATACCAAGGCATAGCTGTCGCCCGCCAGGTTGTAGGGCAGGGCGGTCTCAGGCCAAACAATGATCTCGGCACCATCCTTTGCGGCGGCAAGCGCCAGGTGGCGGTAGACCGAAATGGCATCGATCTGCCCGTTCCACTTCTCGGCAGAGCTGATGTTGCCCTGCAGCACGGCTGCCTTTACGGTGCCGCTTGCCTGCCTTGGCGTATAATAGACCACCGCGCCAAGCGCGTAATTCAGCAGAAACAAACCAAGCGCGAGACAAGCCATAATGCGCTCGCTTCGCAGCTGCCTGCGGCCCTTGGCCAGCCATGCGTAGGCTAAGCAGGCGTTGACAGCCGCGATCACAAAGGTGACGAAATAGGAGCCAAAGAGCGAGGCGGAGGAAATAACCAGCGGGTTTTGGTGCTGTGAAAGCGCCAGCTGCGCGCCCCAAGGCACGCCGGCCCAGGTCAGCGTTTGCGTATAGGCAAGGGTTACCCATCCACTGGCAAACAGAAAGGGCAGCAAGAGCGGCAGCCGCCGCACAAGGCGCGTGCGCGAAAGCCAGGCCAGTATATAAAACAGAAAGGCAAAGCCCACGCTTTGCAAAAGCGGCAGGCCGATGCAGGCGGCCAGAATGACCGCCACCGCCATCGGTGGTGTCATGCCGGTTACAAAATCCAGCGGGTACAGGCTGATAAACCAATGAAAGGTGACCATAAAATAGCCCATGCAAAAGGCCATGCCGTAGCCGTAATAGGTGCGGGGCTTATGCGGCAGGGCAGGGGTAAGCAGGTCGGGGAACAGAAGCAGCAGGGCCGGCACGAATGAAACGAAGGCAAAGGCAGAAAGCTGCGTAAAGCTGACCGGCAGTGCCGCCACCGCGCCTGATAGGAAAATAAACAAAAGGCGAAGGGCTTTTTTACCCATAGATACGTTTATTCAAACTCCTTCGTAAAATAGATCTCTTTGGGGGCAATAGAAAACTCCCTACCACGCAGGCCGTTCAGCGCGCCCCAATCACCCTCGCGATCAAAGCGCAGGCGGTAGGCGTACAGCGCCTGAAATTTATAGCCGCGGGCGCGGTCGTTGCGGTTCAGACCGTACTTTCCATCCCCCCACAGCGGGTGGCCAACGTGCGCCATATGGGCGCGGATCTGGTGGGTGCGCCCGGTCAACAGGTCGATCTCCAGCAGGGCATCTCCCCCCTTGGTGGCCAGCACGCGATAGCGCGTGCGTATCTCCTTGGCGCCGTGGCCGGGGTCTTTATCATAGACACGCACGGTATTCTCGGCGCTGTTTTTGATCAAGTAACCCGAAAGCGTTGCCTCACGCGGTGAGGGTGTGCCGTGAACCGCGCACAGGTAATGCTTATGAATACCGCCATCGCGGATCCTTTCGTTGATCACGCGCAGTGCCTCGGCATTCTTGGCGGCGATCACGATGCCGCCGGTGTTGCGGTCGATACGGTTGCAAAGTGCCGGCGCAAAGGATTGCTCGGCTGCCGGGTCATATTCCCCCTTTTGATAGAGATAGGCCTGCACGTGGGTGATCAGCGTGTCGCCCGTGCCGGCCCCGTCCTCATGCACGAGAACGCCGGGGCGCTTGTTCAGCAGCAGGATGTTTTCATCCTCGTACACCGGGCTGATGCGAGGCGTGATGCGGGAAAGATCGTGCCCGTTGTCGCCGCCCTCATCGCGAAAGAATTCCTCGGCCAGAAAAAGCTGCAGCGTGTCTCCCTCAAAAAGAAGCTGCTTGCCCTCTGCCCGCTTGCGGTTGACCTTGATCTTCTTGGTGCGGATGGCCTTGTACATCAAGGCGGGGGGAATATCGCACAGCGCCTTGGTAAGAAACTTATCAAGGCGCTGTCCGGCATCGTTTTTTGAAATTGTCAGCTCTCTCATCGATTATTTGGTGCCAAACAGGCGGTCACCAGCGTCACCCAGACCGGGCACGATGTACTTATGGTCATTGAGGCATTCATCCAGCGCGGCGCAGTAGATATCTACGTCGGGATGATCCTTTTGCACCTTCTCTACGCCCTCGGGCGCGGCCACCAGGCACATCAGGCGCAGATCGGTACAGCCCTTTTCCTTCAGCATGCGCAGCGCGTCAGAGGCCGAACCACCGGTTGCCAGCATGGGGTCTACCACAATGGCCAGACGGTTGTGAATGTTGGGCGGCAGCTTGCAATAATATTCCACCGGCAGGTGCGTTTCAGGGTCACGGTAAAGACCAATGTGACCAACGCGGGCAACCGGCACCAGATTGAGAAGCCCGTCCACCATGCCAAGGCCGGCACGCAGGATCGGAATAATAGCCAGCTTCTTGCCGGCGATCTGCTTTACCCTTGCACGCGCAACGGGGGTGTTGATCTCAACCTCCTCAAGCGGGAGATCACGCGTGACCTCATAGCCCATCAGCATCGAGATCTCGTCCAGCAGCTGGCGAAAATCCTTCGAGCTGGTGTTGGTCTTTCTCATAATGGTCAGCTTGTGCTGAATAAGCGGGTGGTCGATCAGATGAAACTTGCTCATAATACGTCCCTTTCCCGGGCGGTCTGCGCCCTACCTGAGTCATGTTACTTCTATTATACAGGAATATCCGGCGTTTTGCAAGAGGCTCAGCCGTTTTTTTATAGGAAAGAAAATCTTGTTTTCCCCTTTACAGGAACTAAAAGCTGTGGTATAATATATATTCTAAGGGAGGTGGTTGCCATCGAAAAGCAGTATACGGTTGGGCTATACACCCTGGGCTGCAAGGTCTCGCAGTATGAGACAGAGGCGATCGCCGAGGAATTTGAGCGCCGCGGCTTTCTGCGCCGCCCCTTTGACGAGGTGTGCGACGTATACGTGATCAATACCTGCACCGTTACGGCCGAAAGCGACCGTAAATCCCGCCAGGTGATCCGCCGCGCGTATCATAAAAATCCTGCTGCCTGCATCATGGTGTGCGGCTGCTACGCGCAGACCACGCCAGGGGATATTCAAAAGATCCCCGGTGTCTCTTATATCAGCGGTACGGGCGGCAAGATGGAAATTGCCCGCCGCGCCGAAGAGCTGCTGCAAGCACGCCCCGCTATGCCTGTTTGCGCTGTCAGCCGGGTAGAGGACGAGCCCTTTGAGCCTATGACCATTACGCATGCGCCACGCACGCGTGCCTACGTAAAGATCGAGGACGGCTGTGAATGCCGCTGCACCTATTGTGCCATTCCCGGTGCGAGAGGGCTGGTGCGCTCTAAAGAACCGGAGGCCGTGCTGCGTGAGGTGCGCGGCTTGGCTGCAGGCGGCTCGCGCGAGATCGTGCTTACCGGCATTGAAACGGCTTCATACGGGGTCGATCTGGGAAATACCCGTCTTATTGATCTGTTAGAAATGCTTGACCGTGAGCCCGGCATGCCGCGCCTGCGCCTTGGCTCGCTGACGCCGGAGCTGATCCGCCCGGATTTTGTGCGCCGCCTGGCTGCCCTGCGCTGCATCACGCCGCACCTGCATCTTTCGATGCAGAGCGGGTCGGATACGGTTTTGCGCGGTATGCGCCGCCGCTATAATACAAGCATGGCGCTTTCCGGCCTGCGTGCCCTGCGCGAGGCAATACCCGCTATGCAGTTTACCACCGATATGATGGTCGGCTTTCCCGGCGAAACGGACGAAAGCTTTGAAGAGACTATGGCCTTTTGCCGTGAGGCAGCCTTTCTTGATATGCACGTCTTTGCCTATTCCCGCAGGCCGGGCACCCCGGCAGCTGATTTCAGCGATCAGGTGCCAGAGCCGCTTAAGCGTGAGCGCTCTGCCCGCCTGATCGCCCTGAAAAACGAGATCCGGCAGGAGATCCTTTCTCGCCTGGTAGAGGAGGGGCAGCCGCTTTCCGTGCTCTTTGAAACAGAGGAGGGCGGGGTCTATACCGGCCATACCGATACTTACGTAGAGGTAAAGGCGGCATCCACGCAGGCGCTGAGCGGTGAGATCGTAGCCGTGCGCCCGCAAGAGGTACGCGACGGCGTTATCTTTGGTGAAATAATAAAATAATAACATACATTGGAGAAAGAAAACGATGGAAAACAATCAGAAGACAATGGAAAAGATCGTAGCCCTTTGTAAGAACCGCGGTATTATCTTTGCCGGCTCTGAGATCTACGGCGGCCTTGCCAACTCTTGGGATTACGGCCCCCTGGGCGTAGAGCTGAAGAACAACGTAAAGCGTGCCTGGTGGAAGAAATTCGTGCAGGAGAATCGCTATAACGTAGGTCTGGATAGCGCCATCATCATGAACCCGGAGACCTGGGTAGCCTCTGGTCACCTGGGTGGCTTCTCTGACCCGCTGATGGACTGCAAGCAGTGCAAGGCGCGTCACCGCGCCGACAAGCTGATTGAGGATTACGCCTTCCAGAATGGCACGAACGATAACCCCGCCGGCTGGAGCTTTGAGGATATGTCTGCCTTTATCAAGGAAAAGGGCATCGCCTGCCCGCTTTGCGGCGGCCACGAGTTCACCGACATCAAGAAGTTTAACCTGATGTTCAAGACCTTCATCGGCGTTACCGAGGATTCGACCAATACCGTATATCTGCGCCCCGAGACCGCACAGGGTATTTTTGTAAACTTTAAGAACGTAGCCCGTTCTACCCGCCGCAAGCTGCCCTTCGGCGTGTGCCAGATCGGTAAGTCCTTCCGTAACGAGATCACCCCTGGCAACTTTATCTTCCGTACCCGCGAGTTTGAGCAGATGGAGCTGGAGTTCTTCTGCAAGCCCGGCACAGACCTGGAGTGGTTCAACTACTGGAAGGATTATTGCGCCAACTTCCTCTACGATCTGGGCATGAGAAAAGAGAACCTGCGCCTGCGCGATCACGATCCGGAGGAGCTTTGCTTCTACTCCAAGGCCACCACCGACTTTGAATTCCTCTTCCCGTTCGGCTGGGGCGAGCTGTGGGGCGTTGCCGACCGTACTGACTACGACCTGACCCAGCACCAGAACCAGAGCGGCGAGAGCATGGAGTATTTTGACCCCGAGACGAATGAAAAGTTCATTCCCTACGTGGTCGAGCCCTCTCTCGGTGCTGACCGCGTGACGCTGGCCTTCCTGGTTGACGCGTATGATGAAGAAGAGGTTGGCGAGGGCGACGTGCGCGTGGTTCTTCGTCTCCACCCCGCGCTGGCACCCGTTAAGGTGGCTGTGCTGCCCCTTTCCAAGAAGCTTTCGGATAAGGCCATCGAGCTGTCTGACGAGCTTTCTAAGCATTTCAATACCGAGTTTGATGAGACCGGCTCGATCGGTAAGCGCTACCGCCGCCAGGACGAGATCGGTACGCCCTTCTGCGTGACCTACGATTTCGATACCGAAAATGACGGCTGCGTGACCGTGCGTGACCGCGATACTATGGAGCAGGTGCGTATGCCTATGTCTGAGGTGCGTGCCTACGTAGAAAAGAAGCTCGCATTCTGATGGGCTGCCTCAACACCTCGCTCTGCTATATCGAGCAGGGCGGCCGCTATCTGATGCTGCATCGCACCAAGAAAAAGCAGGATCCGAACGCCGGTAAATGGATCGGCGTAGGCGGTAAATTCGAGGATGGTGAAAGCCCCGAGGAATGTGCCCGGCGCGAGGTAGAGGAGGAAACAGGGCTTTCCCTCTCCTCCCTCTCTCTGCGCGGTATCGTTACCTTTGTTTCAGACGTGTGCCAGACGGAATATATGTTCCTGTTCACTGCCGATCAATTTACCGGCGAGCTGCGCACGTGTGACGAGGGCGAGCTGGCTTGGATAGAAAAGGAAAAGGTGCTCTCGCTTCCGCTCTGGGAGGGGGATCGCGTATTCCTGCGCCTGTTGGCAGAGGGGCACCCCTTCTTCTCTCTTAAGCTTTCTTATGAGGGAGATGTGCTTGTATCTGCTGCTTTGGATGGAGAAACGATAACGATCAGTTGAATAAAAAATGCCGTAAGTTTATTTACGGCATTTTACATAAACAGGAAAGGGATTGATAATAGCCATGGCAATTGTTTTTGAAAAGGAAACAAAAACCTTCTTTTTAGATGGAAAGGGTGTAACCTATGCCTTTTTTATTAACGATTTTGGGTATGCAGAGCATCTTTATTACGGTAAGACGGTGGGGCATGATGATCTGCGCTATATTCGTGGCAGAGCATGCTCCAGCCGTGATGCCACCATTCCGGGTAATGACCGGGGGGGAATGAACTGCTACCACTATTTCCCGGCAGAGCTGGCTTTTTTTGGCACAGGAGATTACCGCGAGCCCGCGGTAGAGGTCATTAACCCCGCAGGCGACAGGCTGACGGAGCTGCTGTATGATGGCTATGAGATTTTGGCAAGCAAGCCAAAACCGAGCGGCATGCCCGCCCTGCGTGATGGAGAAACGTTGGTGCTGCATTTGAAGGATAAGACCGCCGGCCTTGCCTGCGATCTGTATTATACCGTATATGATGATGCTGCCGTGGTGGCACGCCGCGCCGTTTATAGAAATGAGGATGCACAGCGCAGGCTTCTGCGCCGTGCCTATTCCTTTACCTTTGGCCTGCCGTCGCAGAATTACGACGTGATTTCGCTGTATGGCGCATGGGCGCGCGAAAGACGGATAGATCGTGTCCCCATGCATCACGGCGTTGTGTCCATTGATTCCAAGCGCGCCAGCTCCTCGGCTACGCTGAACCCCTTTCTTGCCCTGGCGGCGCACGGTGCCAGCGAAGAGCAGGGTGAGGTTTACGGCTTTAATCTTGTCTATTCTTCTTCTTACGTTCTCAAGGTAGAGGGGGTCAATTGCGGCCGCACGCTGGTAACGGGCGGCGTTAATGATTTTGATTTTACCTGGGTGCTGGAAAGCGGAGCGTGCTTTGAGACACCTGAGGTCGTTATTGCGTATTCATCAGATGGTATCGGCGGAATGAGCCGTGCCTTCCACGATGCATATCGAAATCACCTTGTGAATCCGCGCTATGCCAAAAAAACGCGCCCGTTGGTCATTAACAACTGGGAGGGCACGTGTTTTAATTTCAACAATGATAAGCTGAAGGCGATCGCCAAGGCCGTAGAGGGAACAGGCATTGATACGTTTGTGCTGGATGACGGTTGGTTTGGCAAGCGGAATGACGATACCAGCGGTCTGGGCGACTGGGTGGTCAATACCGAAAAGATGGAGGGCGGCCTTACCGAGATCATCCGCTACGTCAATTCTCTCGGTATGAAATTTGGCCTGTGGTTTGAGCCGGAGATGGTGAGTGAGGATTCTGATCTGTACCGTGCCCATCCGGATTATGCCGTTGCGGCGCCGGATCGTCCGCATTGCTATTCGCGCCACCAGCTGCTGCTGGATCTGACGCGAAAGGAGGTGCGCGATTATATCGTAGAGTCGGTTAATCGCGTGCTGCACGAAAACAATATTGCTTACGTGAAATGGGATTTTAACAGGAATGCGACGGCCTTTTATTCCATGGGACGTGCCCCGGAGCAGCAGGCAGAGTTTGCCCATCGCTATGCGCTTGGCCTTTATGATCTGTGTGAGCGGATCGTGGAAGCAAATCCCAATGTGTTCTTTGAGGGGTGCTCCGGCGGCGGTGCCAGATTTGATCCGGCCATGCTGTATTACTTCCCGCAAATATGGACCTCAGATGATTCGGATGCGGAGGAGAGGACCTATATCCAGTATGGGACCTCTTTAGCTTACCCCCTCTCAGCCATGAGCTGCCATGTTACTGAGGTGCCAAATCACCAAACGGGTAGAATAACCCCTATGAAAACGCGTGCTGATATTGCTCACCTGGGTGCCACGGGCTACGAGCTGGATACTTCCGCATTCACCGATGAGGATCGGGCGCTGATGAAGGAACAGATCAAGGAATACCACAGCATGGAGCGGTTGGTCTTAGAGGGCGATCTTTATCGCACGGCAAGCCCGCAGGATTCCAATCTGTTCGGCTTTATGCTGGTATCCAAGGATAAGCAAGAGGCTGTTTTGACCGTATATCGCCGAATGGGTAGTGTAAATAATGAATACATGCGCCTTCAGGTGCGCGGGTTGGATGAGGATACTGAGTATATCGTTTCCGGCTTTGAAAAAACGCTTCGTGGCTCTACGCTGATGAACCTTGGTCTCATGCCTCGGTTCCCCCGCGGTGATTTCCAAACGGCTACGTATCGTTTTACTGCTAAAAAGGCGTAAAGCCGCTTTCGTGAAGAAAGCAAGATCAATAGCAAAAGCGCAAGGGCGCATATGGAATTTACTTTCCGTATGCGCCCTTTTGTACGTCCCGATTTTGCTCGTTTTTTGGCGCTATTGATAGAAAAAAGGTAGAAATCCTCTTTGTTCTCCCCACCAAGAGGGCAAAAAACGCCCCAGGTATTGACAAATGAAGTGATATGTGGTACAATATTCGTGTAATCTTGTTTTCAAAACCAGGTGTGTTTATTTTCAGCAATATATAAAGGAGTAATGAAATGAGCTCTTTTGCGATTTTTACCGATACGGGCTGTGATATTGCCTTAGATGTGCTGGCCAAGTGGGATGTGCACTGTGCCTGCCTTTCTTTTAAGTTTACTGACGAGGATGTCGTCTATCTGAATAATGAGATGCCGACTAAGGAGTTTTATGCCGCTATGCGCGAGGGGCGCCAGGCAAAGACCTCGGCGGTCAATAGCGAGACCTTTCGCATGATGTTTGAGGAGGAGCTGAAGGCAGGTAAGGATCTGCTTTACCTCGGCCTTTCCTCTGGCATTAGCAGCACCTATCAGGCCGGGCGCATCGCGGCCGAGCAGCTGAGGGCTGACTACCCGGATCGCAAGATCCTCACGGTTGACCCGCTTTCTGCCTCCGCAGGCCTTGGCATGTGGGTGGCTATCGCGGTAGAGATGCGTGAGGCTGGCAAGTCGATCGAGGAGGTTGCCCAGTATATTGAGGATAACCGCCTGGCCATGTGTCACTGGTTCACGGTTGACGATCTAGTATACCTGAAGCGTGGTGGCCGCATTAGCCCCGCCGTAGCCTTTGTGGGCGGCATGCTGGGCATTAAGCCGGTCATGCACGTGGATAACGATGGCCACCTAGCAAACGTGACCAAGGTGCGCGGCCGCCGTGCCGCCATCCGTGCGATGGCCGAGCGCTATGCAGCCTTAGCAAAGGATAAAGAAAACGGAACGATCTTTATCTCCCAGGCCGATTGCCTTGGTGATGCTGAGACACTGGTGGCCGATATTCAGGCACTCACCGGTCGTAAGAAGGGAGCTGACCATATTACCGACGTAGGCACTGTTATTGGTTCGCATTCCGGCCCCGGCACGCTGGCCCTGTTCTTCCTTGGTAGCGAGCGTTAATACCGATAAAGGAGCGATCTATGCTGAGTAATATCGACGAAACGACAGCCTTTGCCATTCCGCCTGAGAAAAAAGAGGATCGTTATTTAGACGGCGAGCTTCTTTCACGTATGGCGCGTGGTGGCGCAGCCGAGCTGCGCACCAACGCAGAGGAGGTCAATCACCTGAACGTGTTCCCGGTTCCGGATGGGGATACGGGCGATAATATGTGCATGACCATTGAAAGCGGCGTGGCCGCTTTGGATAAACTGGATGAAAGCGCCAGCCTGCAGGAAACGGCTGCCGTGCTCTCCCGCGGGATGCTGCTGGGTGCACGCGGTAATTCCGGCGTGATCCTTTCCCAGTTTATTGCCGGCATGGCCAAGGGGCTTGCCAATTGCGAGAAGGCGAATGCCCGCATCGTGGGTCGCGCCTTGACAGAGGGCGTGCAGCAGGCCTATGCCTCGGTCATGACCCCTACCGAGGGCACGATTTTGACCGTAGCGCGTGAGGCGGTGGAATACGCCAACGCCCACCTGAGTGAGGATAGCAGCGTAAACAGCTATTTCAGTGACCTGGTTGCCGAAATGTACCGTTCCCTGCAGCGCACACCGCAGATCTTGGATGTGCTGCGCGAGGCAGGCGTGGTGGATAGCGGCGGTGCCGGCCTGTTCTATATCATAGATGGCTTTAACCGTGCGCTGAACGGCGAGGAGATCGAGGCAGCAGCGCTGCCGCAGGCCGGCCATGCTGCCGCCACGGTTGATTTGACCGCCTTCGGCCCGGATAGCGAAATGACCTACGGCTACTGCACCGAATTTCTCTTGCAGCTGCAAACGGCTAAGGTGCCGGATATCGAGCATTTCGATATGCAGGAGATCATTCCGTATTTAGAAAGTCTGGGTGATTCGCTGGTTGCTTTTAAGACGGATAGCATCGTTAAGGTGCACGTGCATACCAAAACGCCGGAAAAGGTGTTAGCGCATTGCCGCCGCTTTGGCGAGTTTTTGACCGTAAAGATCGAGAATATGTCTGTGCAGCACAGCGAGCAGACGGTGAAAAACGAGCCGGCTGAGGAACCGGGGCGCTTTGCCGCTGCGGTGCCGGTGGTGCAAAAGAAGTATGCCGTGGTTGCCGTTTGTAACGGCGAGGGGATGGAAAGCCTGTTCCGCGAGTTTGGTGCTGATGCGATCGTCAACGGTGGTCAAACGCAGAACCCCTCGACCAACGATTTTCTTGAGGCGTTTGAGACCGTATCGGCTGAGCACATCTTTGTGTTCCCCAATAACGGCAATATTCTGATGGCGGCGCGCCAAGCGGCTGAGCTGTATGAAAAGGCCACCGTGCACGTGATCGAGAGCCGTGACGTTGGTGCTGGCTACGTGGCACTCTCTGCTGCTGATTTCACGCTGGACAGCGTAGAGGAAATTTTAGATTCGATCGCCGCTGCCATGGCCGGCGTGACCACCGGCTTCGTTTCTCCCTCGATCCGGGATGCCGAGCTGAACGGCGTTACCATCCACACGGGTGACTATATCGGCTTTGTGGGTAAGGAGATGATCGCCTCCTGCAAGGACCGTGCCGAAACGGCACGTCAGCTGCTTTCGCATATGCTGGCCGGCGGCCGCTATATGCTCACCGTATTCTGCGGTAAGGATGCCGATAGTGAGGAGGCTGAGCTGCTGCAGGGCGAGCTGGAGAAAAAACACCCCAACTTAGAGGTCTATTTCGTTGATGGTGGGCAGGAGATCTACCCGTACATCTTTGCGGTAGAATAAAACGCGGCAGAGCCGCTGAAAACAGAGAACACAGAGAAAACATGAAAAAAGCCTTCGCAATTTTTGCAAAAGTTATCCGTACGGTTTGTATACCGCCGGTCATGGTGGCCGGGCTGATCCTGCTGCTTTATCTGCATAGGCCGGCGCTGTTTGGCGACCTGCGCGTGGCTGTAACAGCCCTCTGCCTGCTGGCGATATTGCCTGCCTTGGCCTACCCCTGCTCGTATATGATCGCATCGGTGCGTGAAAAGGGTAGAGAAGGGCAGCGCTCGCTTGCCATATATTTTTCGGCACTGGGGTATATTTTAGCCTTTTTCTACGGGCTGCTGCTGCCCTGCGAGAAAGAGCTGCAGATGCTGTTTTTTACCTATCTGCTTTCCGTTGCCTTGATCCTGGTAGGAAACAAGCTGCTGCATATTCGCATCAGCGGGCATGCCTGCAGCGTTAGCGGCCCCATTGTGCTTGGTTGCTACTTCCTCGGCCTGGGCGGTATTCTTGGTGGTGTAGCGGTTTACGCGCTGGTGCTGTGGTCCTCCTTGTATTTGCGGCGCCATACGCTGCTTGATTTTATCTTAGGTACGCTGACCTGCCTGGTTTCCTTTTTTATATCCTGGCTTTCGTTTGTAGCCTTTGCATAAGAAGAAAAAGCGCGCACCGTATGTGTGATGTTCTTAGCGGAGAATTAAGAAAACACCATGAAGTGTGAGCATCGCATTGGTCAAATGCATATGGGCTAAGCCCAAACTCATATTACAAGCAGAAAGAGATAACAAATCGGTTATTCGCCGAAATGTTATCTCTTTTACTGTTTGTTTGATGAAATCGTGGTTTCACCACGATGAAATCTTCGCTTTGCTCAGATGAAATCCAAGGACAAGTCCTTGGATGAAATCAAATCCGTCCGAGCTTGACCCTGCGAAGCAGGATTTCATCGCGAAGCGATTTCATCCACCATGGGTGGATTTCACCCGTCGAAGACGGATTTGACTGCGTGTTCTCCGTTAAGGAGAACACGCATAGTGCGCGCTTTTTGTTATTTTTTACGTTTCAGCTGCGACCAAAGAATGATCGCAATCTGTACCGGAATGCCGAGCAGAAAGATGACCCATAGCTGATACAGCATCACGCGCAGGTAGATCGCCGTTAATAGCGTCCATAGCAGGATGGTGATGATGAGGTAGTTCATCCGCCTTTTGCCCCATAGGGAATTAAAAACGAGCAGCGTGATGCAAGAGCAGGGAACGGCATCAATGAAAAACAGCCAGGCACCGGGCGCTGCACGCAGCATGCCGGCGATAAATAGAATGGTGGCGATCACCCACACGGCCATCACGGCAAGCAGAGAAATGACCAGCTTGCTATAGCGGCGCTGCTTTTCTGACCGCGCCTCCTCTTGGCTTGGCGGTCCTTGCACTTCAAAGTCCTCACAAAGAAGATCATCAATGCGCACGCCGTAAAAGCCGGCCAGGCGGTGCACCGCCTCTATGCCGGGGCAGGAATCTCCGTTCTCCCATTTGCTGATGGTCTTGTCGGAATAGTTGACCTGCTCGCCCAGCTCGATCTGGGTGAGCCCACGCGCATGGCGCAGAGCGATCAGGTTGGCAATTAAAATATCTTGTACGTCCTTCATGCCCTTATTGTACATCAAACGGGCCAAAAAGTCAATAGTTATCGGCAATTCTCTAAATCGGAGAATTGAAAAAATTCCCCATTCTCTAAAACGGAGAATAGGGGATTTTTTTGTAGAATGCGCTCCCTTGACCTTTTTGGGTCTGTTTGGCTATAATATGACCGTCGGCAAGCCCGGCAATTTTCCAGGATGGGAGAAAAAGCAATGAAGCACCAAAGCTCAGAGATCATACCAGTTTTTTTCGCGGTGGATGACCGCTATGCGCCCTTTTTGGGGGTGGCATTGCGTTCTATGCTGGCCCATGCAGACCCCCGTTGCTTTTATCGTATTCACGTACTCACCACCGGCCTTACGGCTGATAATCAGGCCAAACTGCGTGCCGAGCTGGCCCAAAATGCCGCCATCAGCTTTGATGACGTTAGCGGGGCAATGGCGCGCGTATGCGCCAGCCTGCCGATGCGCGATTACTATTCTGCCGCCACCTATTACCGTGTTTTTATCGGCAGCCTGTTTTCGCAGTATGACCGGGCGTTGTATTTCGATTCCGACCTGGTCTTTTGCGGGGATATTGCCCGTATGTACCACACCGACCTGGGCGGCAAGCTGATTGGTGCCGTGGCAGATGACGTGCTGGCCATGCAGCCGGTGTTTGGCGATTACGTTGAGGCCGTGCTGGGCGTGCCGCGCACACACTATTTCAATGCCGGCATCCTGCTGCTTGACCTGGCGAAATACCGCGCCATGCACATGGAGGAGCGCTTTCTTTCCCTGCTTACCAAGCGCCGTTTTGCCGTGGCGCAGGACCAGGATTATCTGAACGTGCTTTGCCAGCATGACGTGCATTATTTTGATAGCAGCTGGAATCTTTCTGCCGCACCGGCCAACCGCCGGCGGCGCGCCAAGATCCTGCACTATAAAATGAACTGGAAGCCCTGGCACGAGGATGACGTTGCCTTTGCCGAGCATTTTTGGCGCTATGCGGATGCCAGTGCCTTTGCCGATGATATCCGCGCGATCAAGCGTGGCTACCGCATGGTAGATAGAATACGCGATCAAATGGCGGCAGAGCGCCTGGTGGCCACCGCCGTGGCAGAGACAGAGACAGCAAGGGCGCAGGCCTGCCAACCAATCTGTAGCACGGCGCTGGCCGTACAGGCGTGAGGTGCGTGATGGATCAAGAGGCATATGAAAGCCGTCTGGCCGTGCTGGCACGGATCGCGGAATACGAAAAAAACGGCTACTTCGACCGTGACGTAGAGGATGACCCGCCCACCGTACCCCTGCAGCCCGGCACGGTGGATTATACGAAAAGCAAGTTCTCGACCAAGGTAGCTACCTTTGTGGCCAACCGGGTGGCCTATGCGTATTTTGAAAGAATGATCCGCCGCAAGCAGCTCATCATTTCTGCCGTGCACGGCATTGAGCACGTGCGCGAGGCAGATTGCGGTGCTATGATCACCTGCAACCATTTTCACCCCTTTGATAATTACGCCGTCTTTAAGGCGGTAGAAAGTGAGCTGCCTAAGCGCGAGCTGTATAAGATCATTCGGGAAGGGAACTATACCTCCTTCCCCGGCCTTTACGGCTATTTCTTTCGCCATTGCAACACCCTGCCGCTTGGCAGCCATTTTCGCGTGCTGGGCGAGCTGAATGCCGCGGTTGAGAAGCTGCTTGCCCGTGGTGAAAAGATCTTGATATACCCCGAGCAGGGCATGTGGTGGAACTATAAAAAGCCCCGCCCGCTCAAGGAGGCAGCCTTCCGCTTTGCCGCCAAGAGCATGGCGCCTGTGATCCCCATGTTTATCACCATGGAGGATAGTGATCAGATTGATGAAGCGGGCTTTCCCATTCAGGCGCTGACCGTTCACATCCTACCCCTGATCCGGCCGGACCCGCGCTTTTCCGTGCGCGAAAACTGTGCCGCCATGCGGCAGGAAAACGAAAAATGCTGGAAGGAGACGTATGAGGCGGTCTACGGCATCCCCCTCTCATATTCATAACGATGCTTCTTTACTCTGTGATCATTTTACTTTGTATGGCCATCATTGTTGGCGCTAATCTGCTGCTTGCTACCCCGGCGGCGGTGGCCGGGGTGTGGCCGCTGGTGCTTGGCGTGATCTTCAGCACGGTAGCCGTGATCGGCTTAGACGGCCTGCTGGCCTTCTTTATCCGCCGGCTGCCGGCCGGCTGGTTCGGGCGCGAGCGGCGCATCTTCTTCGTCTCTCGCCGGGAATGCCATGTGTATCAGGTGTTGGGCGTGCGGCGCTGGAAGGATAAGATACCGGAGCTGGGGCAGTTCACCGGCTTCCATAAAAATCGGGTCTACGAGCCGCAAAGCAATACATACGTGGCGCGTTTTATTTTGGAATGTAATTACGGCGTTGTTATCCACCTGGTGGGGGCCTTTTTCGGCTTTTTGATCATCTTTTTATATCCGCTTGCCTGGGCACCGGGGATGGGGATCCCTGTGGCGGTGGTGAATTTTGTGTTGAATTTGCTGCCCACCATGGTGCTGCGGTATAACACCCCCAAATTAGAGGCGCTTTACGCGCTGAACGCGCGCCGCATCAAAAAGAACGAGCTGCTCATGTATGAAAAATTGTAATAAAATAGGGAGAGGATCTTACGTCCTCTCCCTATTTTTATAGATTGCGTTCGGCAATCAGCTCGTCCATCAGCTCTGCGGCGCATTCCACAAAGCGCAGGCAGGGTCGCGCGCGGTAAAATTCATCCGTGCGCGGTGTGGGCGTTGGTGCGGTGTCAGCCGCCGCCTTTTTCTCGGCGGACAGCATGCACAGCAGATCGCGGCAGATGATGGTATCCCCGCCGGTGCGCTCCTTAAACCTGGCCGCCAGCGATTGAATCAGCCCGTAATGCTCGCCCTTTTCCTTGTCCGAGAGCGGGTCGGTATAGCCGTACAGAATGCCGGCTACCATGAACATGCCGGAAACGGCGCCGCATACCTCACGCATGCGCCCCATACCGCCGCCAAAGGAGGAGGAAAGGCGCAGGGCGTAGTCCTTTTCAAGCCCGGTCACGTCGCAAAAGGCGGCAAATACCGCCTGGGCACAGTTGTAGCCCTCGATGAACAGGTCTCTTGCAATTTCCTTGTGATTCATACGCTTATTGCACGATCTCAAACTTGTAGCCAACGCCCCAAACGGTCTTTAGTAGCCACTTGTCTGAAACTCCTTCCAGCTTTTCGCGCAGGCGCTTGACGTGTACGTCTACGGTGCGAGAGTCGCCTAAGTAGTCAAATCCCCATACCTTGTCCAGCAGCTGGTCGCGCGTAAAGACACGATTGCAGTTTGAGGCAAGGAAATAAAGTAGCTCTAACTCCTTCGGCGGAATGTCGATCGACTTGCCGCGCAGCTTCAGCTCATACTTCTGCAGGCTGATCTCAATATTCTCAAAACGAATGACCTCTTCGTCTGCCTGGTCGCTGTGTGCCGTGTAGCGGCGCAGCACCGCCTTGATACGGGCAGAAAGCTCCTTCATATCAAAGGGCTTCACGATAAAATCGTCAGCCCCCAGCTCAAGGCCGAGTACCTTGTCAAATACGTCCCCCTTCGCGGTGATCATGATCACCGGCTTGGGCGAGATCTCGCGAATTTCGCGGCATACCTGCCAGCCGTCCTTTTTGGGCATCATAATGTCCAGCAGCACCAGGTCAGGCTCGTAGATCTTAAAAAAGTTCACGCCCTCGGCGCCGTTGTTGGCCGTTTTGACCTTGTAGCCCTCGTTCTCCAAGTGCAGGCGCAGCATTTCGCAAATGTTGGGATCGTCATCCACGATCAACAGCTTCGTATCCATGTGTAACCTCCATTTGTTAATTTTGATATTTTATTCACGAAGTTCATGATATAACTATTATACACCAAAAACTGCCCGAATGGTGTATAAATTATGAACAAAACAAAAAATCACAAAATAAACACATTCTATGCGCAAAATGCCCCTGATCAATAGCCTTAATCGTGGCCGTAGGGAGGGGTAAGAGATTGCCTTAACGATTGGATCAATTGTAAACGTATAGTTGAATATAACAGTACGCGCGGCGACAAAAAAGAATATAAAAATAGCAGTTGCTATTGCAAAAAAGGCGCGAATGCGCTATAATATACCTGTTAAGCATCTGTTCAAGAACTGAAAAGTGAAGGAGTGACCATATATATGAAGCTTGGTATCGTTGGCTTGCCGAACGTGGGCAAGAGTACATTGTTTAACGCATTGACCAATGCAGGGGCGGCTTCGGCCAATTATCCGTTCTGCACCATTGACCCGAACGTGG
>JAGASL010000048.1 GCA_017621755.1 Clostridia bacterium | reverse complement strand
CCGTTTTGATACCAAAGAGAATAATAAACAACGGCAGGAATGTGAAAATTTTTGTCGTTGATTTATTGAAAATATCCATTTTGTGTTGACAAAACAGCATAAAAAGGATATAATATAAGTGCGGGTGTATCTCAGCCCTAAGTGAGAAACTTACTAAGCGAACTTCTCTTGGTTCTTTCAAGAAAGTTACAAGTGAGTGTTTCGCTACTCAGAATGCGAAAGTTATGTGATGAGGGCAAGGCACACTTGCCCTCATTTTCTTTTTAGGAGGACTCAATGGACAACCTTAAGCTTTACGAAATTAACGCAAGCTATATTACATATCTCTCTGCATATGCTCCGCATCTCTTTCAGAACAAGAAATCCGGGCAAAAGAACGAGCGAAAATATATCGGTATCGTTTTACAAATCAACGGCTTTGATTACTTCGCTCCGCTTTCTTCATTTAAGGACAAGCACAAGCTGATGAAGGAAGGACTTGATTTTATCAAGATCAAGGACTATGCCGTTATCAACCTGAACAATATGTTTCCGGTGCCGCTGAGCGAAACCAAGTACGTTGATATCAGAAGCGAGCGAGATCTTCACTACCGTGCGCTGCTTCTCGCCGAGTACCGTTTTATCAAATCCATTCAAGAGAAGATTTGGAAGAACGCGCAGAATGTCTATAAGATCAAAATTAAGGACGGCCAAAGTTCATCTCTTGCCAAACGCTGCAACGATTTTCTTATGCTTGAAAAGGCGTGCGCTGATTATATGAAGTGAGTTTTATGCAATAATGCAAGGAGGTATGTATATGGATAAGGGAAAATACAAACAGATACAAAGTATTTTCGTTGTAGTTCGTATGCTGTATTGCCGCAAAATGTGCGAACGTGAGAACTATGAAAGTTTCAAAAATTCATTGCAACCTCTGTATTCGGAACTCAAAGCGTCGGCAAATGAAAATAGCAATGAGATTTTGATATATTGCATTGATACACTTTTTGAAATTATCAATGAGGGTGATCGTGAAAAAATCTTTGATTTTGCAAATGCGATTCACAATATGCCTGAGATATGCACAGGCGCACGAGCGTTTGAAACATTTAGAACTGAGATTGTAGAGTTTAGAAGCAAGTATGGAGAACAGTATTTCCCGTTTTTTAGCACTAATGATAGAGGAACAGATATGATACCAACGGAAGAAAAAGAATATATTGCCATATTACTAAAAAAGAGTGAGGATGGCGATATTCGGGCAATGGAGGAAATAGCTACATATTATTCTCAAAATCATCCCGAACTTATGAATGATACGATTATCTCACTCGTCTTGGAATATTATGAAAAGGCCGCTTCCGCCGGTCATCAACGAGCACGGTTGAATTTAGGCGCACTTTACTATAATGGCATATATGTAACTCAGAATTATCCAAAAGCTATTGAGTTGTATAAATTAGCACTTTGCGGTAACGATGCACGCATTGCTGCAATCGCCGCTTCAAATTTAGGATATTGCTATTATTACGGCAGAAGCGTAGATGTTGATTATAGCAAAGCATTTGACTATTTTCTTGAAGGCGTTCTGCTATGCAATCATCCAGTATGCCTTTACAAATTGGGAGATATGTATCGCTCCGGTAAGTTTGTAAATAAGGATGATGAAAAAGCGTATTTTATTTATTGCAAAGCCAAAAACAGTTCTCCAAAATTCGATTATGAGGGATATGCCGATATTTTAGTTAGATTGGCTGAAGCAAAAATCGAAGGGATAGGCACAGATAAAGATATTATATGCGCGCTCAAATATTTGGAGAGAATAAGAAGAACCTCGGATAGATGCTCGCCCTCGCAAAGCGTATTGCAGCGAGCGAAGGATTTGACCGAAAAAGCCATTTCTATATGCACTCAAGGAATTGACAAGAAATCTTACACAATAAGATTTGATACCGCTCATATTAAAGTACTTTCTAAAATAAGAATTCCGTTTGATAATATAACTTCTAACGATGTTTTGGAGTTTAAGGACGATTTGCTTTTCGCCATACGTACATTGTCTGTAAACGAAAATAGCGTGATATCGGCGCGATATGGTACGACTAATGCTCAAAAGCAATTTTATGATTTAGAAAATGTTCTTTTCTATAACATTGGAACAGCGAATTTTACCGATCTGACAAAGAATGGAATTATGTTTGCTGAGACATCGGCATATGATATTTTGCGTAAGCGCAATGAATGGGGACTTTCAGAGGAATACGAACATTATTATGAGTATATGGTTTGTTCGCCAGGCAAAGCAAAAAACACCGATTTGGAAATTGCTTGTTGGAAAGATATTCCTTTCTGCAAGTGCAAATCGCTCTCTCCGCTTGATGCTTGGCTGGCAATGCGCAATGCGGATAGAAACATTCAAATAAAAGAGAGTATTGAATGTGAATTTGGAGATGCGTTTGCGCTTGATTTAGTTCTTGAAAAGCCCAAAACTCTTGAGTTTAATATCACATCGGCAATGAAACCACTCTTGGATGGAATAGTTTCCTCTTTTCACGGCGGTCTTTTTGATGAAGATATGATATCGTTGCTCATGGGAAAATTGTCGTGCACGCGAGATCAAATTATTAATGTCGGTATGAATGTTTTAGGAAAACGAGAGTATATTCAAAAATATCCTCGTGCTAAAAACGGCATCAAATGGAATCCGGCAGACGATATGTGCAAATCCGTAAGTATACAAATCATCGATGGTGATGAATGGAGATTAAGCGGAAGAATTTGCAAGATCTTACCTCGTTGCCCAAAATGCAACAAAACAAAGGTGGCTCAGATTATGTATGGTATGCCCGCTATGTCCGAAGAATTAGAAAGGCAGCTTGAAGAAGATTCGGTTGTTCTCGCCGGATGTTGTGTCGAAGGAGAAAATCCCCGTTATCGTTGCCGTTGGTGCAAGACCGAGTTTTGACAGTATTTTCGACAAGCCTCTTGTAATTATTCCACTTTTATGGTATAATAAAGCAAACAGAGAAAGTGTGTATTTCGGGTGGTATCGGTGATACCAATTTGATACCGTTTTTTCGTAGACACCATAGACGAGGCGGAAAATAGCGGTCAAATCCCCCGAAAAACCGCGCGAAAAGACCTAAATTCACTCATTATAATGCTAATTTAAGCGAGAATGGATAAAAAGAAAAGGCCGGCAGGCCTTTTTCTTTTTGCCAAGGTATTGCAATCAATTAGAGGGCGTGCTACAATGAAATCGTGATGCGATCGCCTTGCGCGATATTGCAACGTCGGCGCTTGTGTGCTATAATATGACTATCAAACGTTGGTGGGGTGTGACATGAAGGAACGGATGCGAATCATGGTCGGCCTGTTTTTCACCATGCTGAAGATCGGCTTGTTTACCTTTGGCGGCGGCTATGCGATGATCGCCCTGCTGGAAAACGAGCTGGTTCAGAAAAAGGCATGGATGGATAAGGACTCATTTTTGGATATGGTTGCCATTTCTGAGTCGACACCCGGCTCGATCGCGGTGAATGCCGCTACCTATATCGGCTACCGCATGGCAGGGGTAGGTGGCTCGGTCGCCGCTACAGTCGGTGTGTGCCTGCCCTCTTTTGTGATCATTTACGCCCTCTCGCTGTTTTTAGATGCCTTTTTGGCGGTGCCCTACGTGGCGTATGCCTTTCGCGGCATTCAGGTCTGCGTGATCTACCTGATTCTTTCCGCAGGCATCAAGATGCTGAAGGGGATCCGCAAAA
Source organism: Clostridia bacterium (assembly GCA_017621755.1). Taxonomy (GTDB): domain Bacteria; phylum Bacillota; class Clostridia; order Oscillospirales; family CAG-272; genus UBA1740. Next base: position 20,072 of record JAGASL010000048.1, on the reverse strand, counting down.
CGCCTTTTTCCATAGTGATCCTTTCGGCGGTCTTTCTGTGCATGCTGACACTCTCGCTGCTTGCGGTCTCCTTTTCTACCGTATTGTATATCGTGATATGCGGTGTGCTTGGCATTTCCCTCTATCTGTTACAAACCATTCGTGGCAAAGGAGAGCGGGGGTCATGATCTATTGGCAATTGTTTTTAACGTTTTTTGAGATCGGCGCCGTCTCCTTTGGCGGTGGGTACGGTATGATCTCCCTGATCCGCGAGCGGACGCTTGCCATGGGCTGGCTAAGCGAGGGCGAGCTGCTGAATCTGATCGCCATTTCGGAATCCACCCCCGGCCCTATCGCGGTCAACATGGCTACCTTTGTCGGCTCTGGGCAGGCGGGCTTTCTTGGCGCGGTGGTAGCAACGCTGGGCGTTGTTTTGCCAGCCTTTCTTGTAACGCTGCTGATCGCCACCTTGATCCGCAATCTGTTGAAATATGCTGGCGTGCAGGCCTTCTTGTGCGGCGTTCGCCCTTGCATCGTTGCCCTGATCATGGGCACGGCCGCCACCATGCTGCTTAGCAGCCTGCTGGGCATCAAAACGGTAGAGAGCGCGTTCGCGCCGGATATTAGGGGCATTGCCATCTTTGTGCTGCTTGCCGCCGGGGCAATGGGGTATAAGCGCCTTCGCCGCCGGGCGATCTCGCCGCTTCTCTTAATTCTTGTCTCCGGTGTGCTGGGGCTGCTGCTGTATGGGGTGGGGGCATGAAGCATATTTCTTTGTTGATCAAGCCTGCCTCCTCGCTTTGCGGGTACCGATGCCACTATTGCTTTTACGAGGACGTGGCAGCCAATCGCGCCGTCAAAAGCTGCGGTATCATGCAGATGGATACGGTGCACGCCATGCTTGCCGCGCTGTTTGCCAAAAAGCCGCGCGCGGTCTCCTTCGTTTTTCAGGGGGGAGAGCCGCTGCTGGCCGGGCTACCGTTTTTTGAGGGCTTTACCGCTGCCGTTGCGGTCTATAATACCGATCGCGCCGCGGTGCAGTACAGCATCCAGACAAACGGTGCCTTGGTCGACCCCGCGTTTTGCGACTTTTTTGCCCGGCACCGTTTTTTGGTCGGCCTTTCGTTAGACGGAACAAAGGAGCTGCACGACCTGTACCGCGTGGATGCGCAAGGCAAGGGCACCTTCTCGGCTACCATGCAGGCGGCACGGCTTTTGAAAAAAAGCGGCGTGGATTTCAATATTTTGACCGTGGTCACCAATGAGAATGCCCGGTATGCCGATAAGATCTATCGCTTTTATCGCGCACAGGGGTTTGACCATATGCAGTTTATCCCCTGTATGGATGCGTTTGACGGGGGGAGAGTGTGGCTCTCGCCGGAGCGGTTGGCTATTTTTCTGAAGAAGCTGTACGATTGCTGGATAGCGGATATTGCCAAGGGGCACCCCGCCTATATTCGGCAGTTTGAAAATTACCTACAGCGGCTTTGCGGCCACCCGGCAGAGGATTGCTCGATGAATGGCCGCTGCGGGCTCTATTACGTGGTAGAGGCAGACGGCTCGCTGTACCCCTGCGATTTTTATTGCTTAGACGCCTATCGCCTTGGTAGCGTGTTTGATGAAGATCCCTTTGCCTTGTCTGAGCGGCATCGGCAATTTTTAGAGGAATCCTATCAGCAGGCAGAGCGGTGTAAGACCTGCCGCTATCTGGCCCTGTGCAACGGCGGCTGCAAAAGAGACAGAGAAACGGCCGACCATTTGAACAGGTACTGCGGGGCCTACTACGCCTTTTTTGAGCATGCATATGAGGGCTTATGCCGGCTGGCAGCCGCCCTGCGGCAAATGCCGCGGTGAAAGGAGAAAAGATGGCAAGCAAGAAGAATATTTTAATAGCGATCGCAGATGATGCCTCGCATTTTGGCTGCTACGGGTATGATTTTGTCAATACCCCCACCATCGACCGCCTGGCGGCTGAGGGGGTGCGCTTTGACAGCGCCTTTACCTGCAACCCTAAATGCGCGCCCTCGCGCGCCTCGATCCTCACGGGAAAATACAGCTGGCAGCTAAAGGATGCTATGAACCATTTTTGCACCTTTCCCGCTGGCGAGACCTTTATCCCGGATTATTTAGAAAAAGCCGGCTATTTTGTCGGCTATACCGGAAAGGGGTGGGGCCCGGGTGATTTTTCTGCCTATGCGCGCAATCCGGCCGGTACGCCCTTTAACGCCCTGCATACCGAAAAGCAAGAGGGCACCTGCATCAACACCTGCGATTACGCCGGGAATTTTAAGCAGTTTTTAGAGAAGCGCGGCGATAAGCCCTTCTATTTCTGGTATGGCTGCTATGAGCCGCACCGCCCGTATACGGTGGGTGAGGGGAAGGGGGATGGGCCGCTTTCCTCTGTTACGCTGCCACCCTACTTGCCGGATGATGACGTTGTGCGTGCCGATTTTTTAGACTACGCGCACGAGATCGCTTGGTTTGATAGGCAGCTGGGTGAAATGGTAGAGCACCTGAAGGAGATTGGTGAATATGAGAACACGCTGATTCTGGTGCTTTCAGATAACGGTTGCCCGTTCCCCCGTGTGAAGGGGCAGATGTACGAGCAGGATTTTCGCTTGCCGCTGGTCGCCTCTTGCCCACAGCTGATTGCCGAGCGGGGAACCATTTGCACGGATATCATCAATTTTGTCGATATCCTCCCCACGCTGTTGGACTATGCCGGCGTGGCACCGCCAGCCTGTGAGGGGCACAGCTTTTTGCCAGTTTTGTGCGGCGAGGCGTACACCCCCAATTCCTATGCGTTTTTGGGGCGGGAAAAGCATGATAACGGCCGTGAAAACGATCTTGGCTACCCGGTGCGTTGTGTGCGGGATGAACGGTATCTGCTGATATACAATTTCGAGCCCGAGCGCTATCCGGCCGGCAACCCCGAAACCGGGTTCACCAACTGTGATTCCTCGCCCACCAAGGATCTGATCCTTGCCCTGTACGAGAGGGGAGAGGATGTCTGCTACCGCCTGGCCTTTGGCAAACGCCCGCAGATCGAGCTATATGATATTGTAGCCGATGAGGCGTGCATGCATAACCTCGCTACTGAGGCAGCCTATGCGTCGCGCGTGAAGGAGATGATCGGCGTGCTGTTTGCCTACTTAATCAAAACGGGGGATCCGCGTATCGTTCAGGATAAGGACTATTTTGACCGTCTGCCTCTCTTGACCGATAAGCGCCCCTATTCCTGGTATGCCTATACACACGGCTACTGGCAAAAGCAGACCTTCTGAAAAAAGCACCCCTACCGTATGATGGAAGCGTTAGGGGTGCTTCTTGTTAAGAAAGCAAGAAAAAACGTGTAAAAACGCAACCATGCGGCAAAAAATCCGCCTGTATAGATAAAGGGCAAGAAAGGAGCACGGCATGAGGGACGAGCAGATCATAGCGCTCTTTTTCGCGCGGAACGAAAGCGCCATCCGCGAGACAGACCTGGCATACGGCAACCGCCTGCGCCGTTATGCCGTGCGCCTGGTAGAGGACGAGGGGGATGCCGATGCCTGCGTAAGCGACACCTATTTAGAGGCGTGGAACCGTATTCCCCCCACACGCCCCACGGTGTACGAGGCCTTTTTGTTCAAGATCCTGCGCCACGTCTGCCTTGACCTGTTAGATTATCGCCGTGCGGGCAAGCGCAGCGCTTGCCTTGCCGAGCTGACGGCCGAGCTGCAGGAATGTCTGCCGTCTGGCGAGGGGGTGGATGAGGCGTTGGCAGAGAAGCAGCTTGCCATATTGATCGATCAATTTCTGCGTGGCGAGAAAAAAGAGGCGCGCATGATATTCGTGCGCCGCTATTTTTACGGCGAAGCGATCGCATCGATCGCCCACGCGGGCGGCATTTCAGAATCGCGCGTAAAGGCTTGCCTGTTCCGCCTGCGAAACAGGCTGCGCAAGCGATTAAGAGAAGAGGGGTATACGTTATGAAGGAAGATGTGCTTTTTCGCGAGATCGGCAGCATAGGCGAGGACCTGATCGCAGAGGGCGGGGATGATGCTGCCTTTTTCGCCGCCTGCCGTGGCCAAAAGCGCAGAACGCTGCGCGCCCTGATGGCCGCCTGCGTGGCGCTGGTGCTGCTCTGCTTGCCGCTTGTGCGCCTGCTGCCGCGCATCAACGTCTATCATGAATATTCCGGCAGCTACCCGACCGAGGATCGTGTAAACGGCAGTAGTAGCATGGCCCCCGACCTGCTTGACGAGCTGTCGCTGCTTGCAACGGCCTTGCCGGTAAGCGGCAGCGTGGCCGAGGGCGTGGTGCTTTCGCTGGCGCTGCCCGACTCGCTTTCCTCCTGCCAGGGGCTTGCCCTGCAGGTAGAAGCAGACGGGCTGCTTGCCACGCATGATCCTTTCCCCTCCTTTGGGGAAAACGATGATAGCGAAGGCGCCGCCCTGCTACCCGTCTCTCTTTTGCCGCAGACAGACTGCACCCAAGGAGAGCTTACGCTGACACTCTACGATGGCGAGGCGCTGCTATGGCAGCAGACCCTGCATTATCAAATCGAGGGGGATCGCCTGCTGATCACCGAAGCCTGAAAAACAGCGCAGAAAGCATGCTTTCTGCGCTGTTTTTTAGAGAAAGCCCTTGTTTTGCCCCGAGGGACTGTGCTATAATATGATAAAAAGGGGGATGCGGATATGAAAGAAACAATATGGCACGGCTTTCGCCGTATAGATTTTGAGTTTGAAGGAATGGCAGCGATCTTGGTATGCCCGGAGCAGGCAAACGCGCATAAGAACTGGCTGCTGAAGACGGAGTATTTTGAGGCGTTTCCTAACTTTGAGCTGGCCATGCTGCAGCGCGGCTGGCACGTGGCCTACGTAAAAAACGTGACCCGCTGGTGCCTGGATGAGGATCTTGACCGTAAGGCGCGCTTTGTTGCCTACCTGGCCAAGGAATATGGCTTGTACCAGAGGTGCATACCCGTGGGCATGAGCTGCGGCGGTCTGATCGGCTCAAAGTTTGCCGCTCGTCACCCCGCATGCGTTACGGCGCTTTACCTGGATGCGCCGGTCATGAATCTGCTTTCCTGCCCGGCTGGCCTTGGCGGCAAATGCGGCAGCGACATGCTGCCCGAATTTATAGCGGCAACAGGCATGGGGCTTTCTGAGCTGATCTGCTACCGCCAGCACCCGATCGACCAAATGCATCTGCTGCTTGAAAACCACATTCCCGTGATGCTGGTGTATGGGGATAGTGACGATGTGGTGCCCTATTCGGAAAACGGCGCACTGCTTGAGGCCTATTACCGGCAAAACGGCGGCGATCTGGTTGCCATCGGCAAGCCCGGCTGCGGCCACCACCCCCACGGGTTAGAGGATCCTACCCCGATCATTGAATTTGCCGAGGCACATTGTCTATAAAGGAGGCTTGTGATGAAGCCGAATAAAAGACCCCCGCACCACGGCAGCCATGAGCATGAAAGGCACGGCCTGCGCTATTTCTTCAAGGATATGATCCTTGGCTTCTTTGGCCGCCTGCTATACATCGTTTCCTTAGTTTGGGAGGCAAAGCGCAGCATCCTGTTCGTGCTGGCGCTGCTTTGCCTGTTAGACGGTGTTTTGCCGGTTGTTGGCGCCTACATCGGGGCAGAGCTGCTTAACCGCCTGGGGCTGGCCATTACCGGGCAGCTGCAGAGCTTTACCCAGATACTCTATCCGTTGATCGCGCTGTTTCTTCATCAATTTTTCAACAAGATCACCAGCCGTATCAGTCAAATGACCACCCGCATAGCGGGCGAGCTGGTCTCTAACCACATCCGGCTGAAGATCATCTGCAAGGCACGCAACGTAGATCTTGGCAGCTTTGACAGGCCCGAGTTTTACGAGAAGCTGGAAAATGCCAACCGCGAGGCAGGGCATCGCCCCATTCAGATCCTCTCGGCCACCTTCAGTGTGGTCAGCGCTGCCATTAGCGTGGTCAGCTTTATCGTCATTCTGGCAGGGCTGCACCCCGGTGCCCCGCTCCTGATCCTGGTGATGGCCTTGCCCGGCGCGATCATCAACTACATCTACCGCCGCAAGACCTTTCTGTATATGCGCCACCGCTCGAAGGATCGCCGCCAGATGAACTACTATGCCGCCGTGATGACCAACAAGGATATGGTCAAGGAGGTACGGTTGATGGGCCTTTCCGATACCTTTATCGGAAAGTTCAAGACCGTGTTTGCCCGGTATTACGCCGGCATCCAGCGCCTGATTTTGCACGAGGGCTTTTGGCACATGGCCATTTCGCTGGCCACGGTGCTGGCCAATGCCGTGCTCTTTGTCTACGTGGCGCACCAGGTGGCCTACGGCCCCCTGCAGCTTGGCGATTATTCGCTCTACACCGGGGCACTCAATTCTATCGTTTCTTACGTCAATACGCTGGTCACCATGACGGCCACGATCTATGAGGGCACCCTGTTTATTGATAACATGATGACCTTCATGCGTGAGGAAGAGACCATTATTCCCTCGATCGCCGCGCCGGTTACGCCGACCCGCGGTCATCACACGATCGAATTTCGTGACGTTTGCTTTGCTTACCCCGGTACCGAGCATAACGTGCTTGACCATATCAACCTGCATCTGGAAAGCGGGCAGATCACCGTGCTCGTTGGTCTGAACGGTGCCGGCAAGACCACCCTGATCAAGCTGCTCACCCGTCTCTACGATCCCACCTCCGGCGTGATATTGCTGGATGGGCGGGATATCCGCGAATATGACGTGAAGGAGCTATACAAGATCTTTGGCATCGTGTTCCAGGATTTTGGCAAATACGCCGTCAGCGTGCGCGAGAACATTGCCTTTGGCGACGTAGAGCGCGGAATAGAGGAAGAGGCCATTCGCACCGCCGCGCGTGAAAGCGCCGCCGCTGAATTTATCGAGGCGCTGCCCGAGGGGTATGATACGCCGCTGATGCGTTATTTTGAGGAAAACGGTACCGAGCTTTCGATCGGCCAATGGCAAAAGCTGTCGGTTGCCCGCGCCTTTTATAAGAAATCGGATATTCTGATCCTTGACGAGCCTACCGCCTCGCTTGACCCGCTGGCCGAGCAGGAGGTATTTAACCAGTTCAGCCGCCTGGGGGATGATAAGATCACCATCTTTGTCTCTCACCGTCTTTCCAGCGCTACCGTGGCCGACCAGGTCGTGGTGCTGGAATACGGCAAGATCATCGAATGTGGCAACCACCGCGCGCTGATGAAGCAAAAGGGCAAATACCACCGCCTATTTACCACCCAGGCCAGCCGCTACCTGGATGAAGACGATAAGGAGAACGAATGATGCTTAGAATCATGACGCACAATCAATGGAAAAACGATGATAATCTGCCTGCCTGGGTCGAGCAGGGGAAGGATTGCTCTGCCGCTGTGCGCATGCGCGGCTTTACCCGTGTCTATGCCGAAACGCTGCCGGATATCATCGGCGGGCAAGAGGTGTCTGCCACCATGGCCGACTTGCTGATCCGTTACACCGCCGAAAACGGGATGCGCTACGCCCTCCTGTGGGGGCGCGATACGCCTATTCTGTACCGGCCGGACAAGCTGGAGCTGGTGGATTCGGAATTTTCTCTCTACCCCGATGAATTTCCGGGGCACGAGGGGGTGTTTAATAACAGCCAAACCAAGTCCTACTGCATTGCCGTGTTCCGGGTCAAGGAAAGCGGTAAGCTGCTCATTTTTGCTTCAACCCACCTGTGGTGGAAGAGCGGCAAGCCCTCGTCGCCCAACTATCAGCCGTATTCAGACGAGGCAAGGGCCTACCAGATGTCGCTCCTGATCGCGCGCATCGATGCGTTGCAGGAAAAATACGCCTGTCCCGCCATCATCGTGGGTGACCTCAATGCCGATTATCAATCGCTTGCGGTCGGGGCGGCGTTTGCACACGGCTTTGTGCACGCGCATGACGTGGCTACCGAGCATGCCGATGAGACCATGGGCTATCACGATTGCTTTGCCTGGGGCTACCACGCGTATTATCGGGATACCCCCTTTGAAACCGCCATCGACCATATTTTGCTGCGCGGCATGCCGGAGGGGGCCGTGAAGAGGTTTGAACGCTTCTCGCCCGATTATTATCTCCCGCTTTCCGACCATTCGCCGGCGTATATTGATTTGGAGCTTTAAGTACAAAAGAGCAAGCACATCGTGCTTGCTCTTTTTGCATTAAAACACCTTCACCGAGAAAATATCGGCATAGGGGCTGTTGTAGGCCTCCTTGACCGCAATCGTGATCTTGCGCACGCCCGGGTAGCGGCAGGCATGACGGTAAAGGGCCAGGTAGTTGCCCCTTACGGCAACCGTTTCGGTGCCGCCTGCGTGCTCGATCGTCAGGTCAAAATCCCGCACCAGCGTGTCTACCACCGTGCTGAAATGGTCGCTTTCGGTCTGCCCGTTGAAAAGGATCTGAATTTCCTCTGCATCCTGCGGCTCGCTGAAGGCCAGCGTCAGCGTGGGCGTTTGGGCAAGCGGCGCGCGCCACAGGTTGGGGAGCGCAGTCGGTCTTTGCCAGCCGTTTATCACGTTTTGCGGGGCGTACAGCTCGCCGCAGGGGATCAGATGGCGGAAGCAGATGGCGTAATACTGATGTACCTTTGGCTCCTCATCCCGTGCCAGGCGGCTTGAAATGCGGTCACTCACCGTAACGAAGCAGGGCGCGCCCACGACGTGCTTGCGCGTTACGTAGGCCGAAACGCCCTCGCAGGCATCGATATACAAAAGCGCCAGGTGATGCGGGATCCCCTCTGCCCCCAGCACGGCAGGGAAGAACCCATCTGCCCGCGGCGGCAGCGTGATCGTGGTGCTGCCGATCGGCCGCTCTGCCTCATAGGCATCCTGCCGGCGTGCGGCAAACAGGCGCACGGTAAGTGTCTTTTCTTTGTCTGTTTCGTTCTTCAGCCCCAGCTCCACGCTCGTAAGGCGCTCGCCCTCGATCGGCAGTGCCAGCACGTGTGTGCGCGAAAGCGGGAAAAGGTGATCGGTATGCGTGTTTTCAAAGCAGGACGTTTCGCTTGCCGACACGCATGCCTTGGCGGCCAGGCCAACGTCCTCACGCATATCCTTGATATACTGACCGTCTCGCTGCAGGATGGTCTGCATTTCCTTCGTGCGGGTCGGTTCGGCGATGTCCCGCGGCAGCAGCCCGTCTCGCTTGCATAGATAGGCCGCCGTGCCCACCGCCTGCGCCATGGCGCCCAAGGTCTGCATCACGCGTAGCGAGCCAAGGGCAATGTGCGTCATGCTGGCAATGCGGCCGCAAAGAAACAGATTTTCTACGTCTCTTGCATACATGATGCGGTAGGGGATGTTATACAGCCCATGCACCGGCGCAAAGGACGAGGTGGCTAACTGTCCATATACTCCACCCGGGTCATGTACGTCGATCGACCAGCCGCCGGTCGCCACGCGGTCGTAAAATTCGGTCTGCCCCACCAGGTCATTCTGGTTCAGCACGTAGTCGCCGATAAACCGGCGCGATTCACGCCGCGCCGGTGCCGGCGCCACCCATTTCAGGTAATAGTGCTCGGTGTTTTCATAGGCGCCGCTGTTTTTCACGTAATCCCAGAAGCCGTAAACCAGGCGCTTCAGCTCCAGGTCGATCTTGTCGCTATCCTTGATCGTGTTTTCCATACCGCCGATCGAAAGCCACCAAATGCCGTCTACCCCGTCAAGGCACCTGGGCAGGGAACGGCCTGTCTGTGGCCGCTCGACGAATTTCAGAATATCGTCCTTTTGGTAATCATAGGCAAAATCTGGCTTCACAAAGGGAACGGGATGATCCGCCTTTCCCACGGTAAAGAGAATGCAGCTGCCCATGGTGCAGTTGTCTGCCTGTGCGGGCGCCAGGTCTTCGCCATATTCCTCGCGTGCCTCGCGCCCCATGCGGTAGGCAGCGCCTGCCTGTTCAGCCACGATACCATCGCCAGAGGCATCGGCATACAGGGGCGAGACAAAGCAAAACGCCTCCTCCGTGCGTGCCTTGCGCGCGTAAACGGCGGTAATGCGCCCCTCTTCTCGTGTTACCCGATAGGCAGCCGTGCCAAGAAAAAGCTCGATGTTCTTCTCAGCGCGGATCAGCGAAAGATAGGCCATATCGGTCAGGTCATAGTCATCCTTAAAATTATAGCGTGGATTGTAGTGAAAGACCGAGAGCTTCAGCTCGTCTACAATGCCGCTTTCACGCGCGTAAAACGAGGCGTTTACGTTGGCTGCCCCGTTAAAATGCACGCGATAGGTGCTGGAATTGTTGCCGCCCAGCACGTCCTGCCATTCCACCAGCGCCACGCGCAGGCCGTGGCGTGCCGCAGTCAGGGCGGCTACCATGCCGGCCACGCCACCGCCGATCACGGTTAGGTCGGCTTGAACTGTTTTGATCATCCTCTCACCCTCCGGTTACAAAGTTCGTTATGAAAATTATAGCATGCTGTGCAGGTTTTTGCAAGCATTATGCAAAACCGTGCCAAAAAATACAGATAATGTGCAAAAAAAGACCGCACCGATGCAGCGGTGCGGTAGGGGAGGGAAATTCGGCGATGCCCCATAGGCATTCCCCCCACAGTAGTAGCGCCCGAGGGCATCGCCGGAAACAAGCAATAGTATTATTTTTCTTCGCGCGGTGCCAGGGCACCGTTTTTTTTGCGCTCCTTCACGCAGGTGAAAAGCAAAAATTCAATTTGCCCGTTAATCGAGCGAAAATCCTCTTCTGCCCACAGCGCCAGATCGGTATACAGCGCGTTGGAAAGACGCAGGGGGACTTGTTTTTTCTGTTCGCCTGCCATTCGTTTGTTCCCCGGCCGTGGCCGGGCGCGGCAAGCCGCCGCTTTTCTCCTATAATCTTTTTGACATCAATATGATATCATAATGATATCGAAATGTCAAGGGGTTTTTGAAAAAAAGAAAGAAATTTTTTTCACCAAGCCGTGCAGTGCCTACCGGGTAAGAGCCATGCGGAGGGGAAATAAAAAAAGCCACTTTTTTCAAAAAAGGGCTTGACAAACACACGGCTTTTTGCTATAATACTACTGTTCTTGCGCGAGTGGCGGAACTGGCAGACGCGCACGTTTGAGGGGCGTGTGGTTTTACCGTACGGGTTCAAGTCCCGTTTCGCGCACCAGAAAAAAGCACTTGCTTCGGCAAGTGCTTTTTTCAACTAAATCCACCCTTGCGGGTGGATGAAATCTGCTGACGCAGATGAAATCCCCTGCGGGGATGAAATCCGCCTCGACGGCGGATGGGTGGATTTGATTTCATCTGAGGCGGTACGCCGAAGATTTCATCCGAGCTGTGCGAGGATTTCACCGTGCGTAGCACGATTTCATTAAATATTCGAGTTGCATTTGTACTATGAGCCCAAACGGCAGAAGCACCCATTGGGCGCTTCTGCCGTTTTTGTTTGATAGAGAAAAGCAGACAAGTCAGAGGGCTTGTCTGCTTTTGTATTCGCTTGGCGTATAGCCGCATAGCTTGTGAAAGGTCTTGCTGAAATAGCTAAAGCTCTGAAAGCCGGTGCGCGTAGCCACCTCAGAGATAGAGGTCTTTTCCGCCAACAGCGCTTTTGCCTTTTCTATGCGGTAGGCGGCTAAATAATCTGCAAAGCGCACGCCGAAATTCCTCTTAAAAAGGCGGCAGAAATAGGCCGGGCTCATGTACAGATGGGCAGCAAGCGTGGCCGAGGTGATCGGCTCGCTGTAATGGTGAGCGATAAATTTTATCACGCGCGTGCAGAAATCATTGCCCCGGCCGGGCACATCGGTACGTGACAGTAGACCTTCGCGCTTGAGTGTGGAAAAAAAGAGAAGGATAAGCCCTGTTGCCTCTAATTCCCAGCCCGGCGCTTGCTTCTCATAGGCGGTAAAGGCAGATCGCGCATAAGAAAGCAGGGCGGCGGATGCCGGAACATCTGCCGTTATATGTGGCTTTGCCGTCAGCTTTCCATCCTCTAACCCCGTGCATAGGGCGTCATCGTGGAGCAGGGAAAGGTCAAAGCACAGGCATTCCCATGCGCTGCCATCGCGCATGCTTGCGGTGGCGCGGTGAATGGCGTAGGGGGGAATGATCAGCACGTCTCCCGCCCGCAAATGAAAATGTGCGGCGTTGATATAAAAATCGGCACAGCCCGCCGTCATGCAGATCAGCTCCAGCTCCTTGTGCTGGTGGCTCAAAAGGCGGTAGTCGTTCCCCTCGTTGATCAGGTCTGTGCGCGCCACGGCTAGAGGGATGCCGCGAAAGCGACCTTTGAAGGTATCGTTAAACAAGACCTGCCTCCCTATTCATGTCAATATAGTTACAAAACATGTCTGTTTTTTCATAGATTTTTCTGTTTTTATGCTATACAATTATAACAGATACCGTGCTTTTTGTCAAGGAGGACAACCATATGAAAAAGCTTGCCATCGTCTATGGGGAAAAGAAAACGCCCCTGCAAAAAAAGGCCATTGCTATTCTCAGCGAGCTGCTCCTGGATTATACCTACGAATACCCGTATTGTCTTTCGTGCGGTGATGCCGCGGCGGAGGCCTACCGCTGCATTTATATCGGCACAAAGGAGAACAATGCCTACATTCGTACGCATTCCTCGTACATGCTTACGCACCGGGAGGAATATGCCTTTTGGGTAGAAAACGATACCGTTTGTATCGAGGGATATGACGATGCCGGTGTCCTGTACGGCTGCCTTGATTTTTACAACAAATATCTGCTAAGGGAAGAGTACCCGCACGATGACGCGCGTTACCGCATCAATTGCTTTGACAAGCCGCTAAGGGATTTCTCTTACACCGCGTATCCCTCGGTCGCCAATCGCGGTATCTGGACGTGGGGGCACGTGATCTATGATTTTCGCGGGTTGATCGATAACATGGTCAAGCTGAAGATGAACACCCTTACCGTGTGGAATGACCACGTGCCGGCCAACGCGGCAGACATGGTGGCCTACGCCCATGCATGCGGGGTCAAGGTGATCTGGGGCTTTTCGTGGCTGTGGGATACCGATTGTAAGAGGGTAGATTTTGCGCATATGGGCGAGCACAGTGAAGAAATTTTTGCCCATTATGAGAGGGAATACGCCTCACTTGGTGGGGATGGCATATATTTTCAGACCGCCACCGAATTTGAGGAGCAGGAGATCGGCGGTATTTCCGTGGCCAAGGCGGTGACTGATTTTGTTAACAAAACGGCCGCTATGTTTTACGAAAAATATCCTGCGCTTGAAATTCAGTTCGGTCTGCATGCCACCTCGGTCAAAAGCGGGTTAGAGGATCTTCGCGCTGTAGATCCACGCATTCGCATCGTGTGGGAAAACTGTGGGGCCTTCCCATTTTCGTATATTCCGGCAGACGTGGCGCACTTTGACGAGACGCTTGCCTTCGTGCAAGAGATTGCTACGCTGCGTGGCGAGGGGGATCGCTTTGGCGTGGTGACCAAGGGCTTTACCAAGTTGGATTGGGGTAGCTTTACGCATATCGAGCAGCCGGTCTTTCTGGGGGTCAGCTCGCGTAGAATGAAGCGCGACAGGGTCGAGCGGAAGAGCAAAATATGGAAATATATCCAGGCCTATTGGCTTGAAAACGCCGATAAGGCACAAGAGATGGTAGCACTGATGTGCCGTCTGAAGCAGGGCGATCTTTACGCGACCCCCTTGGTTGAGGATGGCATGCTTGAAGAAAACGTCATGTATCCCGTTGCCCTCTATGCAGAAATGCTGTGGGATGTGGATGCACCTATCCAACAACTTATGAGCGAGGTCGCCCTGCGCGATTACGTGACCTTTGCGTAAAGAAAAAAGCAAGCCGCAAGGCTTGCTTTTTTTGCTGCATCTTGATAAATGCGATCGTTTGTGTTACAATACAATAAAAAGGAGGCAGGCTTATGGAACATAAAGAACTGATGCATCTTGCGTGTGAGGCAAGGGAGAGGGCCTACGCGCCCTATTCGGGCTTTGCTGTCGGTGCGGCACTGCTGACGAAGGGCGGCAAGGTCTACACCGGCTGTAATATTGAAAATGCAGCCTTCTCACCTACCAACTGCGCCGAAAGAACCGCCTTCTTCAAGGCGGTGAGCGAGGGCGAGCGTGAATTTTCAGCCATTGCCGTGACTGGCGGCCCGGCCGGCAAGGCACCTGCGGAGCACTGCACCCCCTGCGGCGTTTGCCGCCAGGTCATGGCCGAGTTTTGCCGCGGCGATTTTCTCATCCTGCTCGGTAACGAGGAGACGCTGACCGTGCACACCTTGGCGGAGCTGTTGCCGCATTCCTTTTCGCTATAAAACCGTGCGCGCGTGATATACTATAAAAAACGGCAAAGGGTGGTACACCTATGAGAATGTATGATATTATCAAAAAGAAACGGGATGGCGGCATTCTGACCGCTGAAGAGATCCGATTTTGGATCGGCGGCTACGTGCGCGGGGAGATCCCCGACTACCAGATCGCCGCGCTTTGTATGGCCATCTATTACCAAGGCATGAATGCCGCCGAAACCACCGAGCTGACGCTGGCCATCCGCGATTCGGGCGAGCGGCTGGATTTTTCGGCTATTCACGGCGTGCGGGTAGATAAGCATTCCACCGGCGGGGTAGGGGATAAGACCAGCCTGGTCGTGGCCCCCATCGTAGCCTGTCTTGGCGCCCGCGTGGCTAAGATGAGCGGCCGGGGACTTGGGCACACCGGCGGCACGATCGATAAGCTGGAATCGATCGCCGGCTTTCGCACCGATATCGGTGGCGAGGAGTTTATTCGCATCGTCAATGAAAACGGCATTGCCATCGTTGGGCAGACGGCCTCGCTTGCGCCGGCAGACAAGCTGCTTTACGCCCTGCGTGACGTAACCGCCACGGTAGACAGCATGCCGCTGATTGCCTCCAGCATTATGGGCAAAAAGCTGGCGGCAGACGATGATTGCATCGTGTTAGACGTAAAGACCGGCAGCGGCGCGTTTATGAAAACGGTAGAGGAAAGCCGCGAGCTGGCTACCTTGATGGTAGAGATCGGCCGCCGCGCCGGCAAGCGGATGCGCGCCCTGATCACCGATATGGATCGCCCGCTTGGCTACGCCATCGGCAATTCGCTGGAGGTGATCGAGGCGATCGAAACGCTGCAGGGCAAGGGGCCTGCCGATCTGACCGAGGTTTGCACCGCGCTTGCCACACATATGCTGGTCATTAGTGGCCACGGGGATGAAGAGACCTGCCGCGCCGATATCCGCCGCGTGATCGAAAGCGGCGAGGCGCTTGCTACCCTTGCCCGCATGGTAGGGGCACAGGGCGGTGACCCGACCTGGATCTATGATGCCGCGCTGTTTCCTAAAGCCGCCCATGCCTATACGGTCAGCGCGCCGCGCGACGGCTATATTACCAAGGCAGACGCCGAGGGATACGGCATTGCCAGCCTGCTGCTTGGCGCCGGCAGAAATACCAAGGATGACAAGATCGACTATGCAGCCGGCATCCGCCTTGTCGCCAAAACCGGCGATTACGTGCGAAAGGGAGAGCCGCTTGCCACCCTCTACGCAAACGATGAGCGGTTGTTCGCACAGGCGGAATCCCGCCTGCAGGCCGCCACCGAGATCGGTGCCGAGCCGCCCGCTGCCCGCCCGCTGATCTTGGATATTGTTGAATAGGCTGTCTATGGCAAACAGACAGCAAAGGCCGGTGGCTGTATAGCACCGGCCTTTTGCAATTTTGTTATAGTTTGCGCAAAATGTTGTGATTGACTTCGGCGGCATTTTATAGTATGATAATCTTACAAATGAAGAGGTCGAGGAGTGAGGAGCTATGAAGCATATACCGTCCCCTGTTGATTTTTTCGGTTTTGAGCCGGGGGAAGACCGGCACATGATCCATTGGAATGATTTGTGTGCCTATTATCGGCTGCTGGATAGCCTGAGTGGGCGTGTAAAGCTGGTTGAGGCTGGCAAAACGACAGAGGGTAATGACTTTTTGCAGCTATATATTTCCGAAAAGGAGAATATCGAGCAGTTAGAGCATTATCGGCAGATCTCGATGAAGATGGCCGATCCGCGAGGCCTGCGTGATGAAGAGATTGATGCGCTGGCCCGGGAGGGGCGTGCTGTTTGTATGCAGAATTACAGCCTGCATTCCAATGAGGTAGGGGGCGCTTTAGCCGCCCCGCGCATTGTTTATGAGCTGATCACCGCCGTGGACGGCGACCGGAAAAGGATTCTTGAAAATGTGATCTTTATTATGACCCCTTGTGCCGAGCCGGATGGACAGATCGTGTTTACCGAGTGGTATAACAAGTGGTTGGGCACGGAATATGAGGGGTGCTATTCGCCCCATATCCGCCATAAATTTGCCGGTCATTCCAACAACCGCGATGCAGTGAATGAATGTGTGGTGGAGTCGCGCTATATCAATGATGTGCTGCTTCGTTCCTGGATGCCACAGGTGTTCCAGGATCATCATCATCAATGTCCGCGTGACCCGCGTATGAATCTTTCGGTACAGAGTGACCCCGTTTACCCGTCCACCTCGCCGCTTGTACAACGGGAGGAGATGCTTTTTGGCGCCGAAATGGCCTGCGCCTTGACGGCGGCCGGCTGCCGTGGTGTTGTCCTTGGCAACGACGATCGTTTTCCGGATTATCCGATCAGCACCTTTTACGGCAATGCAAAGCTGCATAATATTTGCGGTATGCTGACAGAAAATGCTGATGCGGCGATTGCAACCCCGGTTGTGATCGATATGGATAAGCGCGGCGGCATTGTCACCGCAAATGATCCGGCACCCTGGCCGGGCGGGGAATGGCATCTTTCCGATATTGTCAAGCAGATACAGGTGGCCAGCCTTGCACTCCTTGCCGCGGTAGCAAAGGAGCCGGCGGCGGTACTGCGGCGCATGGCACAAAAGGCGCTTTTGCAAACGGCGCGCGGCGCGGCATCGGCAGAACAATATTATTTAATTCCCCTTTCACAGCACGATATGTCTGCGCGCCATCGGTTTCTTTCCTTGGCCGCCGCACAGCAGGTGGAGATGTATAGCTTGGCGGAAGAGCGCGTGATAGGCGGGCAAGTCTATCAAGCGGGAACGGTTGTTATTCCGTTGGCACAGCCTAAGTATGCGGTAGTCGATATGTTCTGCTGTAAGCGCCCATACCCGGTCAGCGGATTTGTAAAAAAGGATGCCTACGGCATGCCGGTGGTGGATGATGATGCCAACGTTTGTCTGGCACTCTCTATGGGTATTACAGCCACCGCGGCGGGCGAAGAAATAGCATTGACCTCTCTTGTACCATACGTGCAGGAAGACTATGTGTGCAGTATGCGTGCATGTGAAAACGAAAGCTATATGCAGGCCAGCCGCTTGCTGGCGGCGGGGCAGTCCGTTTTCCGCGACGAGTGTGGTGATTTTTATCAAGCAGAGGCTCCCGGCAGGCAAAGGATTACCCGCAAACGAATCGGCCTTCTGAAAATGAATAAGCAGGATAATGAAGAAGAGGGCTTCGTGCGTAATCTACTGCATCATGGAGAGTTTGATTATCGTATCCTTCTACAAAAAGAGCTTTGCGAGCAGGGCGTGCCGGATGATATTGCAATCTTGATTATCGCCGGAGAAAAATACACCAAGCTGGTAGGGGGCGCACAGCCGCCGCTGGGGCTTTTGAGAAGCGGGTATGTGACGATGCCTTCCGAATATTATGCAGGGCTTGGCGAGATGGGAGATGCGGCCTTACGCGCCTTTGTGGCGCGTGGCGGCCGATTGGTCGCCTGGGGAGAAACGGCCGTTTATCTGAATGAGCACTTGAAGCTTGGCATCACAATTCCGACATGGGGAAAAACAACAAAAGAATTTCATACAGGCGGCTCTCATTTGCGGGTGCGTTATGCGCCCTCCGCCTTTACGTTTGGACTGCCCGAGGAGAGCACGGTTTACCATCGGGATAAGGTGGTGTTTTCTATACCGCAGGATATCCCCTGTACAGTGCTGGCTCATTACGCGCAAAAAGACCTGTTGGCGAATGGGTATTTGGTAGGGGAAGAGCACATTGCCGGCTGCGCCGCCGCCCTGTGCATGCCGATTGGCATGGGGGAGATCGTGCTTTTCAGCTTTGATCCCCAATACCGCTTACAGCAGGCAGTCAGCATGAAAATTCTGCTGAATACGCTTTATTGATAAAAAATGGCCACGGTTGCCCGTGGCCATTTTCATCAGCTACTTGGCAGCTGATTAGCCCTTGATCGAGTTCTCATAGGACTCGATCATCTTTTTTACCATCTGGCCACCGATAGAGCCGGCCTGACGAGAGGTGAGATCACCGTTATAACCGTTCTGCAGGTTTACGCCAACCTCGCTTGCAGCCTGCATCTTGAACTTATCGAGGGCAGCCTTTGCCTCGGGAACAACAACCTTATTCTTAGACATGGTAATATCTCCTGTTTCACCGTATCAATCTATTTTTATTGAGAACGCACTCGCGATCTCTGCTATTATTGTGTACACGAATGCCTGTAATATTTATGGTACATTTTGTATATTTACAAACAAAAAGCCGACGGTTTGCCCAACTTCTCATAAGGAAGTTGGGCAGTTTTATTCGCCTGCGGCGAGTTCTATTGCTTCGCAGTGATATTCGTCTTACGACGAGTGGTATTCGCTTCGCGAGTTTTGGGGCGAATAAAATATCACTAAAGCCGCAGGCTTTAATATCACTGTTGCCTGGGCGACAATATCACTCCGACGAAGTCGGAATACAACTTGACTAACTATCGATTTTGATGTATAATATTTGCAGAGGTGATGTTATGTCAAACAGCATTATGAGAGATAAAGCAAAGGATTTTGCAAAGAATATTGTCTTCCTCTGTCGTAATATGAAGGCAGAGCACAAAGAAATGGTGCTTGTAAATCAATTATTACGTTCTGGTACCTCTATCGGTGCCAATATTCACGAGGCTCAGTATGCGCAAGGCACAAAGGATTTTATATCAAAGCTTGAAATAGCGCAAAAGGAATGTTACGAAACCGAATATTGGCTTGAACTTTTATATGAAACAAGTTGTATCGAAGAACCAACCTATAAGTCAATTCAAAATGATTGTGGTGCGATACGCAGAATGTTGATAGCTTCCTTGAATACCATTAAATCTAAACAAGAATAGGGGTGTGTGCTGACTCTGCGAGTTTGTAATACAAGGGAGAAGCTGGTGTGATAAAGCGGAACGATTAATTAAAATTCGGCAGAGGGTGGAAATATGCTTAATAAAGTTTTAGATATAATGGAATATATCAAGTCTACAAACTTAAAGGGAAATGTGGAAATAAAAGGTGAGGACAACTTTTTATGGGATTTAGATGGTGTCATTCTAAACTTTCTTATTGGTAATAGAGAAACTACTGTTTTATATGCAAATCGCAAAAGTATTCTTTTTAAAATTGGTCATTTCCACGAGGATAATTGTGATGTGTTAAATTTGATTCAGGACATTAACAGTGAAAATAATAGAGTTCATATAACCGTTCTTTTTTTGTGGTAGCAATTTCGAGATTGAGCATAAAACAGAGAAGAAAAAGAAAAGTTGGTTATTTGTTCGTCATTACTACTCGAGATCGTAAATGGCAATTTACCTAATGGATAAAAATACCCCGACAGACCTTAAAAATCTGTCGGGGTTAATTGTTTGTTTGCGGGGTGAACTGCCCCCTGCAAGTAAACTTCCTTATGAGAATTAGCCTTTCCCGTCGGCTTTTCTGTTATAAGAAATTACTTCTTACGTGCTACGTAAGTGGTGTGCAGGTAATCGTGTGCCTTGTGGCAGCCGTAGGACTCGAAGAACTTGCCCTCGCCATACAGCTCGCAAACGGCAGGCGATTTGTGAGACTTGCGCAGAACGGCAGCCTCGTCCGCATCGTAGAGCGCCTTTGCACGCAGCGCCTTGATGTCGGTGGTGTCGCGCACGTACTGCGGCTGGATCGGCTGACCACCGCCGTTTACGCAACCGCCGGGGCAACCCATGATCTCAACGAAGGTCCAGTCAGCCTCGCCGGAAGCGATCTTGTCCATGACCTCCTTGGCAGCCTTAGCGCCGCTGGCAACAGCAACCTTTACGTCCAT
>JAGASL010000047.1 GCA_017621755.1 Clostridia bacterium | reverse complement strand
TTGTGCAAAAGACATAGAAAAACAGCCGAAAACAAGTCAAAATAGCTTGTTTTCGGCTGTTTTTTGGTCGAAGTGACAGGACTCGAACCTGCGATCTCATCGTCCCGAACGATGCGCGATACCACCTTCGCTACACCTCGATGTGGTAAAAATATTCGATTTTTTTGTAAGTGGTCAAACATGTGGTCAGACCGAAGATTTAATGGTTTTTCGACATTCGGGAGAGCCGAAAAAGTCAGTGTTTTCAAGGGTTTTCGGCTCTTCTCGAAAATTCTACGCCGAGCGTGGTGATTGAGTCCCGAACGTAGCGCTCTACCAAACTGAGCCACACCTCGATGCCTTTTCGGGCTTTTGCCCGTCAAGCGAAAATTATTATACCATGCAAAAGCCTGTTTGTCAAGGTCTTTTTTCGGAAATGTGCAAATATTTCAAAAAGAAAACCCCGTTGCCACGGTGTGGCAACGGGGCTCTTGCATCAAAAATCGTCAAAGGCCTTGGGGCCGTCAAGATTGAGGTGGTCGTACATCATGTCGCCGTAGAACATGCAGTCAAGGGCACCCTGCACCTCGTCCTCACATTCCCACGCTACGCGTACCGAATCGGCCAGCAGACTGTCGTATTCCTCGCGCTTGCCAAGCAGGTGGGCAACGATCGCCCGACCAAGCAGACCGTAGATTTTGCCGTGGTGGATCAGCAGCTGCCAGCATTCGCGGCGGCAGAGGTCTGTCTCGGCCGCGGCATGCCGGGCGATCACGGGTGCCATGCGCTCGATGGCGGCCACGGCCGCCTGCATATCTGAAAGGAACACGGCGCGCTCGACCGGGATCTGGCTGCGGATGGCGCCAATCGAAAAACCGCGCGAGAGGGTGGCGAAGTATTCGCCCATTTCCTCTGCCATCTCCTCACCAAAGGATGCGGTATACAGCTCCTGTCGGATGGCATCAAAATCTGCATCCTTGCTCCACAGCGTTTTGGCCATGGCGGTCATGGCGAGCGCGGTGGGGAAGGAGTTGCGCTGCAGCTGGCAGCTGATAAAGCCGTTAATGCCCAGCGCGTCAAAGTTCTTTGCATCCTCATGCAGCACGCGGGCAATGCCCTCGCCACCGGCATCAAACATATGGTCCCACATCAGGTGGTAATCAAAATCCACCACGTCGCCATGGTAATACTGTGTCCAGTTATAAAGGTAGGCCAGGTTCTCCTCTACCGAGCGGGGGGTATCAAAGCCGTTTACACGGTAGGGCGGCGTTTCTTTGATCGGGTAGCCGGCCGGAAAGGGCTCGGCAAAGGTACGCGAGATGGGGGCAAACATCAGCATGGTGTTTTCCGGGCTCGTAAGCGTGGCGCGCACGGGCGGGTGCGCGTTGTTGCAGTAGCAGCCGAACACGATCTGGGTCTTCAGCCCGTCGCGGTGCAGCTGCTCGGTCACGTCGTTGACCATGTCGAGGTAATAATCCGAGACGCGGTATTTCGTGCAATGCTCACATTCGCAGGTGTTGTTGAAATAGTCGGCCAGCCAAAAATGGATCACGTCGGTCTCCGGGTGCTGCTTGGCATAGGCCAGCACGGCGCCCACCATCGTTTGCCGCACGCGGGGGTTCGAGTAGCAGAGCTGGGTAAAGGCCGGCATGTTGCGGCAAAGCCCACGCTTGCCGTCTCGCAGGGCGCATAGGTCTAAGTAATCCTTGGGAATGGTAGCCGGGTCAACCGGATCCCAGTCATGGCAGATAATGCCAAACGGGTCGCTGTGCCAGCCATGGCCCATGCGGTGCAGCAGCAGGCCGCGGCGTTTGATCTCCTTTGTCATGATCTCCACGTAGCCCTCGGCCACCGCCGGTGAAAAGGGCTCGGCCTCTCTTTGCGGGTTGCCACGGTGGGAATACCAGCGGTCAAAGAAGATAAAGGCATCCTTAAACTGAATATAGTAGCCGTTCATGCCTACCTTGGGCAGCCATTCGATCATATCCAGCACGTTTTCTAAGCTCACGGCGCCCTCAATGCACATCACGCGCTGGCGCTTGGCGGCGGCCTCGGTCAGGTGAACGTCACACGCCTTGATGCTTGGCGGATAATAGGTGCCGTTTTTGCCCGGGCGCACAAAGCGCACGCCCCATTCGGCCAGCAGGCGATAAACGCCGATCAGCACGCTGCGCTCGTTTGAGCCGGCAATATAGCCATGCCCATTTTGTACAGAGATAGAAAAGGCATCGTCAAAATAGGGATCATGGACCTCGCAGGAAAGGCCAAATTCGGCGAACAGACCAAGGGCGATCTCGGCCTTGACAGAAAGCCTATCCAAATATTTTGCAAGCTCCTCACGGGCGAATGCTAAAACAGGGGAAAAAGACATAAGAACCTCCTTCAATGTCGGTACTATTAGTATAATTCCTATCCTGCGGGAAGTCAAGGGTAAATTTGTATCCTGGCAGCAGACGGCTTGTTTTCATAAAATTTACATTGTTTGCTAAAAAAAATTGCAATTCCCCTTGCCATTTTGGCTTTTATGTTGTATAATAAATACATGCACATATTTCTACGCAAATGCGGAGGTGTTTGACATGTCCTTTTTTAAGAAGCTCACTGCCGTGAAGCCTACCGATATTGAGGCAAACGACAAGAAGTTTTATCAGATCTCCTGCCTGGCAGGTGCCGGTGTTGCCCTTATTACCTTTGTGATCATGCTGATCACGCTGGTAGGCTTTGGCCCCGCATATACCTGGTCCACGCTGGCCTTTGGTCTGTTTTTGATCGCCTACTTCGTGCTGGCCTTCTTCCGTTACCAGCTGCCGCACAGCAAGCTGCTTGCCCGCTTCTCTGATGCCTCTGTGTATCTGACACTGGTTGGCGCTTACACGCCGGCCGCCCTGCTGATGATCCGCCAGGACGTGCATGAAAACGGCTCTATCGTAGCCGGCTGGGTGCTCTTCGGCCTCATCGCTTTCTTCTCGCTGTTCTTCTTTATTGCATCGCTCTGCTCGACCAAGAAGTTCCGTATGCTGGGCTCCTTCGTTTATATGGTGATGGCCTGCTCGATCTTCTTTGGCATCTACGCTATGCTCAATGCCTTCTTCTTCGCACCGGCGCTTGCCGTGATCTTGATGGCGATCTGCGCGCTGGCCTTTGCAGCCAGCCCTGTCATCTTCTGGTTCTTCGATAGCAAGAAGTGGCAGATGAAGGTCTACTATATCCTCATGGGCGTTGGCACCCTGTCCGCCGCCCTGATGAACCTGCTCTGGATCTTCCTTGGCAGATAAGCAAATTCTTACATAGCTTTTAAGAAATGTCGGCCTTAGTGCCGGCATTTCTCTTGTATGGAGGTTTTTTATGCAGCTGGGAGAATTGATCATGCTGGCCATCGGCCTGGCAATGGATGCCTTTGCTGTTTCGGTCTGCAAGGGGCTTGCCTGCGGCAAGGTGCAGGCAAAGCACCTTGGCCTTTGCGGCTTGTGGTTTGGCGGCTTTCAGGCGCTGATGCCCTTTATCGGCTATCTGCTCGGCGCGGCCTTCATTACCTATATCTCCGCCTTCGATCATTGGATAGCCTTTGTGCTGCTGGCCGTGATCGGCATCAGCATGATCCGCGAGGCCTTTGATAAGGATGGCGAGCAGGCAGATGCCTCCTTTGCCATTCGCACCATGCTGCTGATGGCCGTGGCCACCAGCATTGATGCCCTGGCGGTGGGCATCACCTTCGGCGTGCTGCCCGAGGTCAATCTGCCGCTGGCGCTCTCGCTGATTGGCGGTATCACCTTCCTGCTTTCGGCCGTCGGGGTGAAGATCGGCTCGATCTTCGGCGCCCGCTACCGCTTCGCGGCAGAGCTGCTTGGCGGCATTCTGCTGATCTTCCTCGGTGCCAAGATCCTTTTAGAGCACCTTGGCGTTTTGGTTCTTTAATTGGTATAAAAAGCAGCTGTCCTTCGCAAAGGGCAGCTGCTTTTTTGCACAAAATGCATAATTTGTTTTTACATTATTCATATTATCTGGATTTTTTAGATACTATGCACAATTTATGAACAATATCTTTGTGCATGATGCGGTATTGACAGCATTTGGTGAAATATGGTATACTATAGACGGAAGTATATTCGCCGCACGGCAATAGACTTTTCAATAAAACGCGGAAAAGGGGCACGTAAACCGACTTTTTGAGCAGGAGGAGGGGCTTTCTCATATCCTCTTCCAAAACCGCGATGGCACCTATGCCTTTGTGGATGAGAGCGGCCTACCGCTGGCGACGCTTGGTGATATTCTGATCACCGATGCCGCCGGGCATACCGCCCTTGGCAGCCTGACGGTCACCGAGACGGCTGCCGGCATCTACACCGTCATTGTCCACGCTGACCGCGCCTTTCTCACCGCTCCCACCACCGTCTACCCCGTTACCGTGGATCCAACGATCGATGAGACGGCGTATAATCCCAGTACAGGAAGTTATGAAGCTGCAATTTTAGATTACGGCTTATATAGCAGCACGGTACATCCGGCAGATAAAGATCAGTTTCATCATCTTGGCAATGTTTCTTCTGGGGTTGGATCTGGTAGAATTATTTATAAGTTCCCACATTTTATACAAAATTCCTTGCAGCCCACTTATACAGACCTTAATCAATATGAAATTGCTTCTGTCTCGTTATTCGTATGCGGTTACACAGTTGCTGGCTATCCCAACGCATCGATTACAGCTTATCCTATTACGATGAGTTGGTCAAGCACAACAAATGCGTTTGACAGTACACCGTTGTATAATTCCTGCAAAAATGGAACGCCAACAGAGCAATCCTCTATATACTTCGATAATACTTATTCAACATTATTAACCCGCCAGAAAGGGGATATGTTATGCGTAAAATATGGAAACGTATCCTATTCGTGACTCTTCTGCTTTTCGTGCTGATCATGCCTGACTTCTTTGGTATGAAAAAAGATGTTGAACTAGTACATGCTTTATCTCGCGTGGAGTATTATCCAGTTGAAACAATTGACGAGTGGCTTGCTTTCTTAAGGGATGAAGAGGTTGCCGAGCGGGTAAGATATGAAGAAGAAAAAGGGCATTTGGGGGCGAATCAGGAGGGCACAATAGAAACCCATCCTATTCTCGGTACAGGTAAATATCCTTTTTTAGGCGTTGCAAAAAAAACCTGGGGCGCCTGGGGTGAGGCAACCCTACCGTACAATTATCAATGGCTCAAAGAGACCGGCTACGTGATCATACCAACCGGTTTGGAAATAAAAGAGATGGGATATTCTCATTATTTTTATTTCCAAATACAGCATGAAGGTCATTGGATCTATATAAAAATTATTGGAACAGAAAAAGATTCAAACCGCGATCTTAGCGATGAATATTATCCAAGAGATCAGTATGCACGTATTTCTTCTGTTACGATGAAGAATGGAGAGCCGGCGGTTGTGGCTTTAGTAGAATTTGAAACGCCATCCTTTTGGGACTCGTGTACAGGGAATGGAGAGATTACGCGTGGTGTGCCGCTTATGAGAGCATATTATGGTGATATTAAAATTATGGCGTATTGCCAAAGCCCGATGGAAATGGAGGAGTGGATTCATTTTGTAGAAGGGCTGACCTTTGAAAAAGTTTTACTCTAACTTCCCCCACCCGGGCAAGGCATAAAAAACAGGTTTTCTTCGACGAGCATATCCCACCGCCACAGGAGGCATAACTATGTCGCATTTGAAAAGAACGTTAATACTGATCATCGTCATCTTTGCTGTAGCATTATCCTCCTGTCAATCGGCCAAAGGCAGCTTTCGCGTTTACAAGGAGGGGGATGACTGGTATTTTGAGCACGATATTGAAATAGGAAAAGATCATTGCCAATCATACCCTCCCTTTTCCTCATTAGATCACCTATACCAGGTTTTGATACACGAGCAGAGATTGGAGGGGGCGTATCTATCTGCATTTTGTTGGTTGTTTGATTCGCACATGACCAGGCAGCCTCGCTTCAAAACGATCAAGTTGGATCGCTTATATAACGTAAGCCTTCCGTTGGAAGATCTCGACATGGAGGCGTATGATTATCATGTGATATGGACAGGCGACATGTACCTGCATGAATATGAGAATAAAACAGAAGAAAAAAAGATTATGCTCTATCCACCGGAGCAGGAATATGACCTGAACTATGCGAATGATGACGAACGCTACGTATCGGTAAACTGGTGGATGTATTACCGCGATTATCTTGGCGCCTCGACGTGGGATGTGGATTCAGTCATGCTTTCCGTACAGCTGATAGATTACAGAAACGCAACGGAATATATTTATCAGCATCATAGTGACGGTGGTTTTTTCAAGGACGTTAAGTACACGATTTGTAAGGATAATAAGTCCGTGCACGTGATAGAGCCGTATTGGAAGCACGAAGAAACAGATGCGTGGAAACGCAATGGGGAAATCAGCTTTTTCATTGAAGAAAATGGCCAGTTATATAACGGTGTATTGCTTGGCTTTGATGAATGCCCCCCAGAGGAATGGTTTCTCTCCATTGAGTTAGAGCCCTTCGTGCCTGCGGATGCCGCTTAATAAAATCCCCGCCCCGGGGCGGGGCTCAGAAACAACAAGCCCCCGTGTGTTGCGTGCAACACACGGGGGCCTGTTTATTGGGTGAATGGCTGTGCGATCAGGTAAACTGCGCGCCGTACAGCGCGGCGTAAAAGCCGCCGCGGCGCATCAGCTGCTCGTGGTTGCCCTGCTCGGTGATGCGGCCGTTCTGCAGAACCAGGATCAGATCGGCATTCTGAATGGTAGAGAGCCGGTGGGCGATCACAAAGCAGGTGCGGCCGCGCATCAGCTCGCCCATCGCCTCCTGGATCTTGATCTCGGTGCGGGAATCTACGTTTGAGGTAGCCTCGTCTAAGATCAGCATCTGCGTGTTGGCCAGCATGGCGCGCGCGATGGTGATGAGCTGGCGCTGACCCTTAGAGATATTGACACCATCGTCTGAGAGGATGGTGTCATACCCCTCCGGCAGGTGCTCGATATAGCTATCGATCCGCGCTGCGCGGGCTGCCGCCTTGACCTCCTCAAGCGAGGCGCCCTCGCGCCCGTAGGCAATATTTTCAAAAATGCTGCCGTGAAAGAGCCAGGTATCCTGCAGCACCATCGTATATGCCCCGCGCAGTGAGGCGCGCGTGACCTCGCGAATGTCGTTGTCATCCACGTATATGGCGCCGGCGGTAGCATCGTAAAAGCGCATCAGCAGGTTGATGATGGTGGTCTTGCCGGCGCCGGTTGGCCCTACGATGGCGATCGTTTGCCCCGGCGAGGCCTTGACAGAGACCTCTTGCAGAATGGTCTTTTCAGGCACGTAGCCAAAGCTGACCTTGTCGATATCCACCTCGCCGCGTAGGATAGAAAGCGTCAAGGCATCGGCCTTGTCTGCCGGCTCCGGCTCCTCGTCTATGATGCGAAAAACACGGTCAGCCGCCGAAAAGGCAGATTGAAACTCGTGCAGCATGTTGGCAAACTCGTTGATCGGGCCGGCAAACTTGCGCGAATACTGTACAAACTGCGCCACCCCACCCAGCGTAATGAAAAACAGCGTGCCGGCTGCCACCGCGCCGCTTTGCGAATACATGTATAGAATACCGCCCAGAATGGTGACCAGCGAGATCGAGAGGTTGTTGATAAAGTTTACGCTTGGCCCCATGGCGGCCCCGTAGTATTCGGCGCGGTAATAGGCCTCCATGGCATCCTCGTTGTGCTCTTCAAAGCGGGAATCGATCTCCTCCTCGCGCCCGTAGGCGGCAATGGTGCGGCAGCCGGAGAGCATTTCCTCGGCATAGCCGTTCAGCTCGCCCAGCTTTTGCGAGCGGCGGTGGTAGAGCGGCCGCACCTTTTTCGAGCGGTAGCGGGTAAAGAGGATCGAGGCAGGCACGGTCAGGGCGAATACCGCGATCAGGGGTGGCGAGATTTGCCACATAAAGAGCAGCGAGCCGATCACCGTGTACAGGCTGGTCATCACCTGCACCAGATCGTGCGAGAGCGAGGCGTTCACCACATCGATATCATAGGAGATATGGCTGATGATGTCACCCGTGGCGTGGGTATCAAAAAACCCCACCGGCAGGGTGGTCAGCCGCTCGAACACGTGGCGGCGCATGGTGTAAACGATCTTTTGGCTGAGGTGGATCATCAGCACCGAAAGCAGGTAAGAAAGCCCGGCAGAGAGCAGGTAGCAGACCAGCATGCGCAGCACGTTATCAAAAACGGTGGCTGCATCCACGCCGCCCTCGGCCGCAATGGCATCAATGGCCGCGCCGGAATACAGCGGCCCCATCAGCGAAAGCTGGTTAGAAAGCAGCGTCAGCGCAATGGCCAGCAAAAACAGCGGCCAATGCGCCAGCACGTAGCCGGCCATGCGCCGCAGCACGCGCCCGGTGCGCTTGCGGTCTAATTTTTCAGGTGCGCCGCCCTTGGGCGGCATGCCTCCCTTATTCAAGAAACGCACCTCCCATCTGCGAATCGCTGATCTCCTTATAGGTCTGGCAGGTGGCCAGCAGCTCCTCGTGCCGCCCAGCGCCAATGATCTCGCCCTCCTCCAGCACCAGGATCAGGTCGCACCCCTTGACCGAGCTGACGCGCTGCGCCACGGTGATGGTGGTGGTGTGCGGCCGCTCGGCTGCCAGGGCGCGGCGCAGGGCCGCATCGGTCTTATAGTCTAAGGCTGAGGAGCTATCGTCCAGTACCAGAATGGCCGGGTCGGCCGCCAGGGCACGGGCGATCAGCAGGCGCTGCCTTTGCCCGCCCGAGATATTGGTGCCCTTAGAGGAAAGCTGATGCTCATAGCCGGTGGGGAAGGCGGTGATAAACTCCTCTGCCTGCGCAATGCGCGCGGCGGTGGCGATCGCCTCGTGCGATAGCGGGCGGCCAAAGCGAATATTTTCTTCTACCGTGTCGGCATACAGAAAATCCTGCTGCATGGCCGTGCCGAACATGGCGTACAGCTCGTCCTTCTTGATGCTGCGCAGGTCCTTGCCATCAATATAGATGGCGCCCTTTGTCACGTCGTAAAAGCGAAGCAGCAGCTTGATCAGGGTAGATTTACCGCTGCCCGTGGCACCAATAATGCCAAGTGAGCCGCCGTGCGGCAGGGAAAAGGAGATGTTGGAAAGATCGTTTTTGCGCCCCACGTAGGAAAAGGAGACGTCGCGAAAGACGATATGCTCGGCCGTCTCGATGGGGGGGGAGACCTCCTCGCTCGCCACACCCAGGTCAAGCGGTGCCTCTAATACCTCGGCAATGCGCCCGGCCGAGGCCGCGCATTTGGTGTACATAACGAAAATGCGGCTTACCGACATCATCGCCATCGAGATCAGGGTAAAATACTGCATAAAGGCGATCACCGTTTCGGGGTGCGAGCGCCTGTCTGCAACCAGCACGGCCGCCAGCGCTACTACCAGCACGATGCCGCCGTTCATCAGCATGGTCATAATAGGGTTCACAGCCCCCATCGTGATGCCGGCCTTTTTTTCACTTTCAACCAGCGCGCGGTTGGCCTGGTCATAGCGGCGGTGCTCGTAATCGTTTTTAGAAAGCGCCTTGATCACGCGAATGCCCTGGGCATCCTCACGCACGATGCGCACCATGCGATCTACCGATTTTTGTACCCGCGTATACAGCGGTACACCCTTTTTCGAGATGAAATAAACGGTAACGAAGATAAAGGGCAGCAGGGCGATCATGGCCAGCGCCAGGCGCGGGTCCATCAGCAGGGTAATGATCACGCCACCGATCAGCAGGATCGGTGCGCGCACGCCCATGCGCTGCATCATACCCACAAAATTGTGCACGTGATAGGTATCGGTCGTGATGCGTGATTCAAGCGAAGGAATGGTAAAGCGGTCGGTCTGCGCGGCAGAAAGGCGCAGCGTGCGCGCAAAAAGATCGCGCCGCACGCTTTGAGAGAAGGCGCGCGAAACGCGCGCGGCCATGCGGTTGGCCACGATGTTGCAGACAAGCGCTGCTACCGCGCAAAGGATCATCACGCCCCCCCATAGCAGAATGTGGTCAAGCCGTTCTTTGGCCACCACGTTTTGCAGGATATGGGTCAGTATGTAGGGCAAAACCAGCTCTACCATCGTGCCGGCTACCTTAATGGTAAGACCAAGCGACATGCGGCGCGTATAGGGGCGCAGGTAGCGAAGCAGGGTCTTCATTCGCCATCCTCCTTGCCGCCTACGTATTGCCGCGCCCTTTGCGAGATTTTTTCCAGCGTGGCGCGAAAGGCAGTCATCTCCTCCTGGGAAAGCCCCTCGGTGAGGTAATCGTTCCAGTCCTCTACGATCACCTGCACCGCCGGCAGCAGAGAAAGCATGCGCGCCGTCGGGTAGATGCGGAACTGCCGGCGGTCGCGCTCGTCCGGCCGGCGCTCAACGTAGTCGTTTTCCTCTAATGAGGCAAGGGCACGCGCTACGTTGCTCTTGTTGACGCACAGGTGGCGTGCCAGCTCCTCCTGCGACATGCCCGGGTGGTGGCAGACTGCCAGCACGTAGCTGTGCTGCCCGGGGGAAAGGCCGGGCTGCTGCAGCTTGTCTGCCCGGTAAACGGTTTGCGCGCGGCTAAGCATGTTGATGTGGCGCATGATGCTCGTCATAGCGTTGTCATCCTATTCTGTCAGTATCGTTGCGCACGCAACAGTTGCGTGCGCAACGATAGGATAGCATATTTATCCAAAAAAGTCAATAGCTTTCGCCATATTAGGAAAGATATATGCGCTCGGCCCGGCGGGAAAGGTGGCAGAGCAGCTCGTAGGGGATGCTGCCCGCCTGTCTCGCAAGCGCCTGCAGCTGCCGCCCACTTTCCTCCAGCACCGTGACCGGCTCGCCCACCACGGCTTCGGTGTTGCCCAGCGCCAGCATGCATTGATCCATGCATACGCGGCCAATGATCCTTGCCGGCTTGCCCCGCACCAGCAGGGTGGCGCCCGTGGCCGCGCGGGGCAGCCCGTCGGCATAGCCGATC
>JAGASL010000046.1 GCA_017621755.1 Clostridia bacterium | reverse complement strand
CCTGATCGCCACCGGCGACGGCCTGGTGCTGGAGGGCGTAGAGAGCGCCACGGTATATGATACCGCTATTGCGGCCGGCGGCGTGGGCATTACGGCCGGCGGCAACGATATCTATATAGAAAACTGCCTGATCAATTCGCCGGATGGCGGCGTGGCCATCACGGCAGACGATTCCCGCCTTTGGTATTCGACCCTGCGCGGCACCGTGCGTGCCACCGGCACCACCAACCTGCTGCTGGCGCAAAACACGCTTTACGGGCGGAATACCTCGATCGAGATGCGCGAGGCCTACAATTCGGTAGCGCTGCTGAACCGCGCGACCGGCGTGACGGTAGCGGAGAGCAAGAGCGTCTACCTGGCGGAAAACCGCCTCGCGGGCGACCTGATCTCGCGCGAGAATGACTACATATTAGCCAATGGCAACCGCCTGACGGAGGGCTTTTCGGTCCGGCAGACGAGCACCACCCACCCAAGCGGTGACAACCTGACCGATATCAACGCCCGTGCCGAGGTGGGGGCGAACGAGGCGCTTTTGCCCCAGGTAGACCGCGACCGCTTTGTGGGCATGCCGCGCAAGAGCCACGTGCGCGAGCGGGCGGGCAGCCAGCGTATGGCCGCCAGCTATCTGCAGGAGGAGACCGCCCTTGCCGACATCGTGATCTTAGCCCCCGGTGCCTATACGCAGGGCGCGGCGATCAAGCTGAAGGGCGACCGCGCCGGCGTGACGGTATACGCCTACGGCGTGCTGTTGGAAAAGACCAGCTACGGTGATAACGCCCTTTATTTTGACGGGACAGACCATCTGACGATCAAGGGCCTTTCTACCGGCCACGCCGTAAATTCCTCTGGCCTTGGCGTGGTGGTGGCCAAGCGCGAGGGCAAATACATTGACCTGATGCCGGGTGCCGGCATGATCCGCGACTGGACTGACCCGAACTATTACAGCTTTACGGGGCTGACGCAGACCATCTACGGCTACCTGCCCGGCCACCCGGAGCCCTATGCCGATATGGGCACCATGGGGCAAAGCTATGACCCTGCCACCGGCCTGATCACCCTGCAGGTGAATGCCAGCACCTATGCCATGATCGAAAAGGGGCACACCATCACCTGCCGCGGCGTGGGCAATTCTGCCATGCAGACCATGCAGTCCGACACCCTGACCTTAGAGGACGTGACCATTTTTGGCGCGGCCGGCTTTGCCATTACCGATTCACAAAGCGTGGGCGATGGGCTGCACCTGACCCGCGTGCTGGTGACCCCGGCGCCGGCCTTTATCATTGACGAGGAAACCTATACCGACTACCGCGAGGCAGAGGAGCGCTACGGCGTTTCGCTTGGCGTGTATATCGACGAGGGCGGCCGCATGCGCGGCACGCCGATGAAGATGTCTACGGTAGACGCGACCCATTCCGGCAGCTGCAAAAAGGGCATTACCGCTACCTCTTGCCTCTTTGAATCGATGTGCGACGATGGCACCAACCAAAAATCCACCCATGCCCGCATGGCGGGGTGGGAGGACCTGGGCAACGGCACCATCAAGCTGTTCTATAAGAGCCACATGTCCGCCGTTTCCTACGGCCTGGGCAGCAAGGGCTACGGCAACAGCAACTGCCACGCCTTCTCTGAGGGCGAGATGATCTCGCTCTACCGTACCGACGGGCGGCGCGTATGTACCGATACGCCGGCGCTTTCGGACACGAAGCGGGAGCGCACCCAGATGAACGAATTTGGCAGCAGCGAAACGGTATATTCGGTGCTGATGGCCAAGGAGGCGATCGACCTTTCAGCCTTAGAGGGGGTAGACCTTAGCCGCTCGCACCCGCTGGTGACCTACGTGGCGGTG
The DNA here is from genome assembly GCA_017621755.1 of Clostridia bacterium. Lineage (GTDB taxonomy): Bacteria > Bacillota > Clostridia > Oscillospirales > CAG-272 > UBA1740. The sequence continues at coordinate 8,550 of JAGASL010000046.1, read as the reverse complement.
GATAACCACTCCTGGGCCTCGATCGATGCCACGTTTGATAACTGCAAGGTGCAAAACGTTCGCTCGCGCGGCCTGCTGGTGCAGGCGCCGTATTGCACCATCAAGCACTGCTCGCTGGTCTCTACCGGTATGGCGGGCATTCTGGTCTCGCATGACGTTAGCTGGGGTGAATCCGGCATGTCCTTTGGTGTGCGCTTGCTGTTCAACTATTTTGAAAACAACGGCCACTATGACGATGATATCAAAAACACCCCCATTCGCATCTACACCATGACCTCTGCCCATGACGAGCGGTATTTTCTGCACCATGATTTTGAGATCCGCGGCAACCGCTTTGTTGATCGCAACACCACCTACGCGCTGGCGATCTCCGGCGTGGATAGCATACTGATCGAGGATAACGATTTCGGCACCCGCAAGGGGGTTGCGGATGATTGCGCTGCCCCCGTGCGGCTGGAATACGTGCAAAGCGTTGCCATATATGACAATATCTTCCCTGCCGGCTGCCAGACGGGCGAGCAGCGTGTGCACGCCCGCTATTACAAGTGGCTGGCTGGCAATGATATTGAGGGCTACCCAGAGGACGTGCTGCTGACGGGCCGGGTATACGCCTACGCCAGCGAGCTGCCCACCTGGGACGAGGCAGGCAACGTGACCCACCACGGCCCGTGGCAGATCGGCCACGTGGACCGCACCACCGGCCAGGGCTTTTCGCCCTATACGGTGTATGATAAGAACAACGGCTGGATCAGCCACGGCAGCACCAGCATTTTTGGTGGACAGGGCAAGGGCGGCTTTTGGATCGGCAACAACCGCGGCTTTGCCGCCTCGGCCAAGAGCAACGTGGTGATCCGCTTTACGGCGCCCACGGCAGGCACCTACCGCGTGCTGGCAGGCAGCTTCTCTGCCCCGCGGGGGGATGGGCAGCACGATGGCCTGTTTGGCATAGCGAGGGGTAGCGAGATGGTCTGGCCCGCGCCGGGCGGCAGCTATTCCTCGGCCGGCAGCTATTACCCCATCAGCACCGCCACCACGCTGCAGGAGCTGGAGGAGGCGCTCTACATGGTAGAAGTGACCCTGCAGGCAGGCGAAACGCTTGATTTCGTAGCCAGGATCAAGGAGGGGTGGAGCAATTTCTCTATCCTGCCCACGGTGGTGCTGCTGCCGGAGGGGAATGCATAAGAGCGGCGCGGCGGGAGCAATTCTCGCTGCGGCTCGGTCACCTCGCGGCTCTGACAGCCCACCGGGCTGTCATTCACTACCGCTCGGCCGCTTCGCTTCGCTGCGCTACCCCCGCCCTACAGTAATATGGGCGGCTCGCAGCCTCCCCCTGTGGGGGAGGTGTCGCGGCACCGCCAGGTGGCGTGACGGAGAGGGCCCCATAGCGGCGCGGCTGTGCCTTACAAGGAAAGAAAAAACGCAGGAAAATAGCTTCGGATGCTAAAGGACAGTCAAAAGAGCCGATACGGATTGCTTCCGTATCGGCTCTTTTCCATTGTCTCACGGATTTCAGCGGTGAGCAAGTGTACTTTTTATGTGTTTAGTGATATGCTGTCTTCGACAGCGTGATATTACTCGCCCTGCTCGTAGTGATATTGAAACCTTGCGGTTTCAGTGGTATTCTATTCGCCTAAAAAACTCGCGAAGCGAATACCACTTGGCGAAAGCCAAATATCACTGCGAAGCAATATAACTCGCCGTAGGCGAATAGAGTTGGCGTTGTGTTCCTAAGGAACACAACGCCTTTCCTGCGTTTTTTCTGTTTATGCGTTAATCGAGCAGCGCCAGCTCGAAGGCGATCTTGGGAGACGGGTCAAGCGCCACGCACTTAGAGAACAGCTCCTTGGCGCCGGCTACGTCGCCGTTATACAGCTTGCCGTAGCCCAGCATGCCGTACAGGGTGGCCAGGCGGTTGGTGGTGAAGTTGCCCATGAAGCAGTTGTAGAGCGAGCCGACCACACGGTGGTACTTACAGCCCTCCTCCAGCTCACGCTCCCAGGAGAGGATGGCATCACGCATGATCTTCTGCGCGCGCATCTCCTCGCCGCCCAGGCGCACGGCCATGGCGGAATAGTACACGAACTCGCCGCCCATGTTCCACATGCCGACGTCCTTCATGCCAGAGAGCTTCTTGATGATGACCTCAGCCTCCTCGGTCCTGCCAAGCGCCTTCAGCGCGGCAGCCTCGTAGTACTGATACGGCATCATAACGCTCTCGTTCCAGAAGCCGACGTTGAGGTTTTCGGGCATCTTCTGCGAGGCTCGGAAGCTTTCAAGCGCCTCCTCGTACCGCCCCTCCTTCATGGCGCGACGGCCACGGGCAAAGCAGGCGTACATATACGGCTCGGCGGTGGCGTACTCGGCACCCTCGCCGGGGGAGAAGATGTGCGAGCGCATCGCTGCCTCGGCCTGGTCGTACTGACCGGCGGCGTTGTAGGCACGGGCGATGGTCAGCTGCATCTGGTCGGTAATATCATCCGGCTTGTTGGCATCAAGGAAGGCAGCGTTTTCAGCAAACGAGCCGCCCAGCTTCTGCATCACGGTGGCCAGCTCGGTCAAGAGGGTCGCATCCTTCGGGTGCAGCTCGACCGCGCGGCGCAGCAGCGGCAGCGCCTCGGCCCCGCGATCCATATGGTTAAAGTAGCAGAGCGCCAGGTTGCGGTAGGGGATGTAGAAGCTCGGCATCAGCTTGACGCTCTTTTCCCACAGCTTGGCAGCACAGTCATACAGCTGAGAGTTGTAGCGCAGGCAGCCGAGCAGGTAGGCGGCAAAGCCGTCCTTTTCGTTGGCGCTGAGCGCGCTTTCCAGCACGACGCCCTCATTCGCGCGGATGGGGAACATATCCACGATGATATGCTTGGCAGCCAGCGAGCGCTGACGGGAAGCACGGGTACCCTCTCCCAGCTGCTCGTAGCAGTAGCCGAGCGTATAGCGCAGCATGGCGTCATTTTCCGCATAGGGCAGCACGCCGTTGATGAGGCTTGCCGTCTCGGCATAGAAGCCGGCATCCAGCAGGTCGCTTGCCAGGTCCAGCGCGGTCTGCGCGGGGTTGGAATTGAGCGCCTCGTAGAAGGCGGTCTTGCCCTTGCCGGTGATGGTGGCCAGCGCGTATCTTGCCAGGTGGTTCAGCGGATCCAGATCCAGCGCGTGGCGGCAGAGATCGGCCGCGCGGCGGCCTTCGCCATTCTTCCAAAGGGCGAGGGCGGCGTAGGGGATGGCCAGCGGATGGCGGCTCTCCTTTTCCATAGCGGTCAGCGCGTGGCCAAGCATGGCGGCGTAATCACCGCGGCGGCCATCGATGGATGCCAGGGCGGTCATAGCCGGGGAGATGACGTTCTGCGACCAGGCGGCGCGGTAAAGTGCATCATAGGCCTCGTCCAGCCGGCCGAGCGCACGCAGGCAAAGGCCGCGCATGTAGCCAACGGTGCCATCCTCCGGGTTCTGGTTATAGCGGCACTCGATCTTCCAGGCCTGATCGAGGTAGGTGAGCGCCTTTTCAAAGCAGAGGGTGCGGGTGTAGTATTCGCCCAGGCCCTTCAGGGCGGGCAGGAAGTCCGGCTCGCGGCGCAGGGCCTCGAGGTAGTAAACGTCCGGCTTATAGAGGGGGCTGCGGTACTGGTCAAGGTGCTGACCGGCGGTGACCAGCTCCATGGGGGTCTTGAGCTTATCCGGCAGCGGAATGCCCTTATTATCCTTCGGGATGTGGATGTAATCCGGCTCCTCCTCGGTGTAGGCAAGCAGCAGCACGCCGCCCTCGGAAACCAGGCGAACGGTCAGCTTCTCATCAGCGGGGTACTCAAACGGGAAGGAAACGACGGCCGAGGGGGTGGCGTTGACCACCTCGGAAAGCAGGGTGCGGCCATCCTCGCCCAGCACGGTCAGGCGGGCACCGTTCTGCACCGCGGTCACGTTCAGGCGGATCTCCTTTTCCTCACGCAGAAGGGCCACGGCGGCATCCAGCGTTGCGTAGCTGGTATAGCCAATGCCCTGGGTGGGGTACCAGTACTGCGAGAAGGTCTTGGTCTCGTAGGGGGCAAGCCAGGTGAAGTCTGGCTGGTCATCGGTGTAGGAGCCGGCCATCAGCTCGGCATACTGGCCGTCGGCATCGGTCAGCTTCTTTTCCCAGTTGCTCGCATTGGTGCCATAGCCCCAGGTAAAGAGCTTTTTACCGGGCGAGACGTGGTGGTTGGCGATGTGCAGCACACCGCAGTTTTCTACATAGTCAAAGCCGCCGAAGAAATCGTACTTCGAGGGGGCGGCAAAATAGGAGGTAGCCAGGCGGGAATTCTTATGCCAGCTGATATCCTTCGGCTCCTGGATGTTATCGGCGCCGTACTGGCCCTGCGCGATGGGGAAGGTGGTGTGGCCGGCATCGTTATGGTGGTGGACCCAGGTAACGTCCGGCGGGAATACCAGGCGGTAGCCCTCGTGCACCTTAACGGCGGCGTTTTCCCACCACAGGAAGTTATGCTTGTTCGGCGTACGGTTGGTAACGGCCATACGCGTTTCAAAATACGAGGAGCCGGGGCGCAGCACCACGCCTACCATACCCTTGGTACGGTCGTTGGGCGCATGCTCGGAAAGCCATACGATGACAGAGCCGTCCTCCTCCTGCTCGATCTCGTAATCAACAGGCATCAGCGTAGAGGGGCGGTGGTGGAAGGGCCAGTTAAATTCGATACCGCCGGAGATCCAAGAGCCGTAGGCGCCGATGAGGGCGGGCTTGATAACGTGCTGGCGATACAGGAAGTCGTAGCCGGTGACCTTATCAAAGGCCTCGAAGATACGGCCGCCAAGCGCCGGAATGATGGCTAAGCGGATGTACTCGTTCTCCAGCCGGATGACCGTCCATTCCTTATCGGCACGGTGCTCACCGTCTGCCGAGGAGACAACGCGGGCAGGATATGGGTTGCCGGTGGTGCCCTGGTGGTTTGCCGTTTCGGCAAACATGGGCATTTCCTCTGCCTCAGGGATCGGGTAGGTAGGGATGCTCCACTGCTCTACCGCTACTTCAACAGAAAGCTGCTTTTTCATGGCAAAAATCCTCGTTTTTTTGTAAAATGAAACCCTGTGGGGTTCAAGACCAGTATACCAGCCCTTCTTCCATTTTGCAAGGGCTTTTTCGATTTTTTTCTGTACTTTTTTTGCACTATACTCTACTTTATAGGAACAAGAGGACATAAAAAATTCCCCCTTTCTCTTGACTTTACACCAAGGATAGCATATAATGAAGAAAAACGACCTGCGCGAAGCATCACAAAATATGGAGAATTTGGCATGATCATCGAAAGAAAGCCGCCCTTTGCGCGAGAAACCGAAAAGATCAATATGCATATTTCGGACATCGCCTACGCCTATTTAGACCGGGATTGGAACAACAAAAACGCCCGTGCCGCCTACACGCGCATCTACTACGTGCAGCGTGGGCGGGGCGAATTGGGCATTGGCGGGCGGCGCGTGGCGCTGCTTTCGGGGAATATTTACGTGATCCCGGCCGGGCTTGATTTTTCCTACAGCTGCGAGGATTCGCTTGAAAAGCTGTACTGCCACGTAAACCTGTTTTGCTATAACCGGGCCGACCTGTTAGAGGATCTGCACGATTGCGTAGTGCTTTCTGACCGCAAGGAGGAGATCGAGCGGGTGGTTGACCTATGGCGGGCGGGTGACGTGCGCGCCGCCCTGCAGCTGAAGGAGGCCATTCTGCACACGGCCACCGAGGCGGTGATGCAGGCCGGGCACACCACGGCCGAGATACGCACCTATAGCCCGTTGATACGCGGCGCGGTGGCGTATATTGAAAAGAATCTGCGCGCCGACCTGACCGCCGCCGAGATCGCGACCGCGCTCTTTGTTTCTGAAAGCCGGCTGCAAAAGACCTTTCGGCAGGAGATGGGCACCCCGCTTGGCCGCTACGTGACCGCGCGCGTGCTCACCGTGGCCGAGGAAAAGCTGCGGCTTTCTAAGCATACCATCCGCGAGATCAGCGATTCGCTCGGCTTTTGCGACCGCTTCTATTTCTCGCGCGCCTTCCGCGCGCGCTACGGCCTTTCCCCGGCGAAGTACCGCCGGAATATCAGCCCGTAAGGGGGGCTTTTTGAAGAAAGAAGGGAGCGCTGGGGTCTTTTTGAAAAAAGACCCCAGACCCCCAAAAACTTTTTGGGGAAAGGCTTTGCGCCCGCATGACACTGTAGGGACCGGCCTCCCGGACGGTCCGCAGGAGGTTCACGAACACTACGACCGGAATTTTCCCGGGTGATTGCCATATTCAGTGCCACGCCGATACAGGTGAAAGAGGGACTGCCTACCACGGCCCGGCGCTCTGAACGGTGTTAACCGCACGGAACCTGTTTGCGTACCGCAAACGAGCACCGGGGCGGGTGTTACTAAGCCTCCCTCTGAGGAGGGAGGCTGCTATACTTCACCTTTTCCCGATTACCTATTACTTCTCTTTCGGGGGTTTTTATGTCAGCATCTAACCGCACCCTGGTCGCGATGAGCGGCGGGGTAGATTCGGCCATGACGGCCTATTTGATCAAGCAGGCCGGCCACGAGGCGCTGGGCGTGACCATGAAGCTGCACGGCGGCGAAAGCAGCTGCTGCACCGAGCAGGACGTGGCCGACGCGGCCGCCGTGGCGGCCATGCTTCACATGCCGCACGAGGTGTGCGAGCTTTCCTCGCGCTTTGCCGAGGCGGTGATCGCGCCGTTTATCGAGGCCTACGAGACCGGGCGAACGCCCAACCCGTGCGTGCTGTGCAACCGCTACCTGAAATTTGAGGCGCTGTACGATTATGGCCAGGCGCACGGCTACGATACCATTGCCACCGGGCATTACGCCCGCATCCGCTATGACGAAGCAAGCGGCCGCTACCTGCTGCTGCGCGCCGCTGACCCGACCAAGGATCAAAGCTACGTGCTGTACAGCCTACGCCAGGAGCAGCTGGCCCACACCCGCTTTCCCTTAGGCGAGATGACCAAGGCCGAGGTGCGCGCCAGGGCCGAGCAGCTGGGCTTTCTGAGCGCCCGCAAGCGTGACAGCCAGGATATCTGCTTTGTGCCGGACGGCGACTACGCCCGCTTTATCGAGGCGTACACCGGCAAGACCTACCCGCCCGGCGATTTTGTAACGGCAGACGGGCGCGTGCTTGGCCGCCACCGCGGTATCATTCGCTACACGATCGGCCAGCGCAAGGGGCTGGGGCTGGCGCTGCCGGCACCCCTGTACGTTTGCGCGCTGGATCTGCCCGGCAACCGCGTGCTGCTGGGCGAGGAGAGCGACCTGTATACCAAGACCCTGCTGGCAAGGGATATCAACCTGATCACCGCCGCGCGGTGGGAGGCGCCGCAGCGCCTTTCTGCCCGCGTGCGCTACCGGCAAAAGGAGCAGCCGGCCACCGTTACCCAGATCGACGAGGACACGCTGCGCGTAGAGTTTGACGAGCCGCAGCGCGCCATTACGCGCGGCCAGGCCGTGGTGCTGTACGATGGCGACGTGGTTGCCGGCGGCGGCGTGATCGCGTAATTTTCCACCACCACAGGGTGACGAGGAGCACACCATGCACATTACCTACAACCTACAAAAATTAGAGGAAGCCTTATACGACTTCTACCGGGTGACCGGCGTATCGATCACCTATTACGGCGTGGATTTCAAGCCGCTGAAGCAAAAGGCCACGCAGCCGGCGCGCTACTGCAGCCTGATCGGCACCACCGCGCGCGGCGCATCTGCCTGCAGCCGCTCGACCAACGGCCTGCTGCGCCTATGCGAAAAGAAGCGCGAGCCGGTGCGCCACGTATGCAGCGCGGGGCTGGTAGACATTGCGGTGCCGCTGTTATACGCGGGCAACATTCTTGGCTATCTGATGCTGGGGCAGATCCGGCGTGAGGAGGCCTTTCCTGCCGCGGCGGCCACGCTGGAATTAGACCAGGCCGAGCTGCGCGCGCGCTATAACGAGCTGCCCTGCCACGATGAGGAGACCATCACCTCGATCATGCACATTGCGGTGATGCTGACCAAATACATCCTGCTGGAAAACATGATCCGCCCAAGGGCCAACAACGCGGCCGAGGCGGTAGCCGCCTTTGTAGAGGCGCACCTATCCGAGCAGCTGACAGCCCGGCGCATTGCGCGGCACGTGCACCTTTCTGAAAGCGGGATCTACAAGGCCATTCACACGGCCTTTGGCTGCACGCTGGGCGAATTTATCACCGCGCGGCGGCTTGAGCGCTCGCTGCCGCTTCTGCGCGAGAGCGGCCTTTCGGTCGAGGAGATCGCCACAGCGGTCGGCTTTTCAAGCGCGGCCTATTACAGCCGCTGCTTTAAGCGGCAAAAGGGCCTTTCCCCCCTGCAGTACCGCAAGGCACCGCAGGAATAGTTTTTCAAAAGCAATAGATTATCTCTAAGACCCACCTTGGCGCACCTGCTCTATCGCAGGTGCGCCAGTTCTATTCGCCTGCGGCGAGTTCTATTGCTTCGCAGTGGTATTCGGCTATCGCCGAGTGATATTCGCTTCGCGAGCTTGAGAGGCGAATAGAATATCACTGCGACCAT
>JAGASL010000045.1 GCA_017621755.1 Clostridia bacterium | reverse complement strand
CTATGGGAGAACATAAATATGCCGCGATTGGCAAGCAAGCGCAGACATTTTCCGTGCCAAGCAAAGAAAAAATATCGCAACTAAAAAGAGTTTTTGTGTAAAGCTCTGTTGTTCGTTATATGTAGAAATATACCTTGGCATTTTTTGTCAACACGTCTCAAACAAAAGAGCACTGCGAAAGCAGTGCTCTTTTGTTTGGAAATGAAGCGCACCTACGGTGCATGAAAAATGAAGCAGGGCTTCGCCCTATGAAGCGAGCCTTCGGCTCAGGGAGAAGTTAGTGTGCGCTTCGCTTCACGGCGGCTTTGCCGCCGCTTCATAGAAGCCGTATGGCTTCTGCTTCATATTCGCGAAGCGAATGCTTCATTGACAAAACTGCGGAATTTGCTAACAAATAATTTTCAAAAACTTATCCGGACTTTCGACTTCCTTTTGGTATCATGGTGTTTACCACAAACCGAAAGGAATTTTTTATATGGAATACGAACTGGGGCGACTATGCGACTGGTGCGGATCGTCACCTCCAAAGCGTCTTGACAAAAAAGATGCCAATCGGCATTTTCAGGCAAGGGAGTAGAAGTGAACCTTTCCCTTGCCTATTTAGGGGATATATTTGAGATTTTTTATCGCAAATATATCCCCGTTTTTTATTCATTTAGCGTTTTTTCAATCATTCCGTCAAGCAGTCTGCCAGTTCGTTTTACCATGATTTCAGGATCCTCTTTCATACCTTGGCTTACCCAATTCATCAGCGTTGCGGTCAGCACGTGGGAGCAGACCCGGGCGGTGAAGAGTCTTTCGTCCTCGTCAAGCGATTTGTCGCCTAGCTTATCGTCGATTACCGCGGTAACCATACGCTCCGCGATTTTATTGACGTAATGCTCCAGGTTCTCCTGCTCTAGGGTTTGAAAGATCTTTTTTATGTAGGTCTTGCGCTCAAGCGCAAAATAATAGATATGAAGGTAGCCTGTTTTCCAGTTTTCGTAGTTGATATAGTCCTTACTTACCTTGTGTAGCTGCGCCTCAAGTCCCCATATCATCAATTCGTAAATATTATCAAAGTGATAATAAAATGTCATACGGTTCAAACCGCATCTTGCCGTAATATCGGTTATGGTTATTTTGTTGAAGGGCTTTTCTTCGATCAATTCTCCGAATGCTTGCAGGAGCGCCTTTTTTGCTAATTTTGACATAGAGTTTTCTCCCATGGTATTGTGTTGCTTCTTGTATATTATATCACAAGATCTCTTAGAAATCAATCATTTAGTGCAAAATGATAAAAATATTATCAATGATAAAATTTTGATTATTGCGAAATCGGTTTTTGTGTGATATATTGTAAACGGACGGCAGGCGGCCGTACAATTATGACTAATGAAAGGAAATAACTACTATGAAAAAACGTTTTATCGGTATTTTTCTATTATTTGCGATCGCGTTATCTGCCATTTCATTTACATCTTGCTCAAACGCAAAACCCGAAGAGGGCAGCGTAACGCGAATGACAGTGGACATCAACCCCAGTGTTGAATTTATGATCGACGATCAGAACAAAATCGTATCCGTTACAGCGCTCAACGATGAAGGAAGCATTCTCATAGTTGGAGAAGCATTTGTGGGAAAGACTCCTGAGGAAGCCGTTGAAATGATGGTAACGCTTGCGTCTGATACAGGATATCTTGTACAAGGCAATGCAGAGGCTTCCGAAAACACCGTAAAGATTTCGATCTCGGGTGATTCCAAATATGCAGAGCAGCTTAAAAAGGATATCACAGAAAAAGCTAATGATACATTGAAGGCACTTGATATTAATGGAACGGTTGAAAAAGTAGAGGCACTTAAGATAGACGCGCTTCGTCAGATGGCTCTTTCCACCTCGCTGTATACCGAGGAAGAGATAAGTGCTATGGATGAGGATCAGCTCTACAAGGTCATTTCCGCCGGCCGTATAGAAACAGCTCTTCTTTTGACCGAAGAAATGAGAAGCGCATATTATTCTGCCAAGGAATACAAGATCTCGTTTGCACAGAGAGAGGAAACCGCAAGAATTATAAAAGAGTTGGGCGGCCTTTACAATTTGACACATACTGCGTACAAAACTGCGCTTGACGTTTACAGCACCGCAATTACCGAGCTTGATGATTTCCGCTACGAAATGCTCGTTTCTCCTGAATCCGAGTATCAAAGATCGCTGACAAAGCTTCGTGAGGCAAAGGTCGAGCTTCTGAAACAGAAGAACTACACTGCATCTTTGGACGTAAACGGTGAGGAATATGCGTCCGCAACCGTAACGCTTCAGCTAAGCGAAGAAAATTACAACAAGATGCTTGCGGCATACGAGAAGATCGGTACAGATCTTAACGCCGCGCTTGAAGATTTGATTGCAAAGCTCAGACAAGCAGAAAGCAAGCTTACCGAGCTTGAGGATACCTTGTTTGATGAAAATATTGAAGCAAAGCTTCAGGAAAAGGCTTCCGAGATCGAGGCGAGCTTGAATGCTGCAAAGGACGGGTTCTTTGCGGAATTTGAAAGCGCACATGCAGAAGATATCGCAGCCATTGAAGAAACTCTCTTGGCAAAAAAACAGCAACTGAAATCCGAAATTGAAGCCGGAAAATAATTCATTTAAAAAATTCTTGATTTAGGCGGCATCTTTTTTGTCAACACACCTCAAAAAATTAAGCAACCCAATCGGGTTGCTTAATTTTTTATCCAATCCGAAGGATTGGTATGTAATTTGCGCCTCGCGCAGCGAGGCATTCACCAGACGCAGGGCGAGATTCCGGAATTGTGGCATGATCATCCAATTCGCACAAAGCGTGAAATTCCGGGATAACGGCGGGAGCAATTCTCGCTGCGGCTCGGTCACGCTCGGGGTTTGACAGGGACCCCCAAAACGTGCAATGCACGTTTCGGGGAACCCCTTTGACAGCCCACCGGGCTGTCATTCAAGACCCTCGCGCCGCTACGCTACCCCCGCCCTACGATGTAACCCCATTATAACGCAAATCGGCAGAGAAAACAACGTCTCTGCCGATTTTCCTGTGTCAAGCATAGTCGGTCGCTATGACCTCTGTTAAGGCTTTTGTTTTGAATCAAGCGGAGAGACCCCGAACATTTTTTTGTACTGTCTGTAAAAGCCGGAATAATCTTGAAACCCACACTCCGCAGCAGCTTGCATTGCCGGGAGGCCTTTTTTTATTTTGCTATTGGCAAGAATAAGGCGTTTTTCCAAAATATATTTGTGAATAGAGATATGCAGGTCCTTTTTAAATACGTGTGCCAGATAGGATTCGGAAATATACAGCATATTTGCCAGTTTTTTTGCGGAAAGCGGGTTTTCGATATTTTGCTCGATACACGCAAGCGCCTGCTCTGTAAGCGGACTGATCAAAACGTCAAAAAAGCTGCTCTCTTTCTCGTTTAACACAACAAGAAGCTGCGCAAACAGCGCCTTTAGTAGGATCTCACGTTCCATCTGTGACAATGCGCTGCCTTCCAAGGCTTGCATTTTTAAAAACAGTTCCGTTACGTTTATATCCGTGGTTACAAAAACGTTTTTCAGCTTGGCATTGATCAGCTCATCAAGCTCAGAAACGCTCTCAAAGTTCAAAACGCATCGGCAATAATCCGCTTCGCTTCCATAAACAACAAAGCTGTGGAACGTATCCTTGGGAATGATCACGGTGGTAAACGGCGACAGCTTTCTGGTTCCAAGCTCCGACACAAACGCCGCATCTCCGGCGATGAAAAAGAAGATCTCGTGATATACGTGCAGCTCCTTTCCGTAAATATCGCGCATTCCCTTTGCGTGCTTAAAGCGGATATCTCTTGTTACGATAACCCTTGCAAATTCTTCCGACATAAAATCACCTCGTTACGATTATACCTCGCAAAAGCAGAAAAATCAATGTTTTTCGGAGCAAATGCAATTTACATTGAAGAAAAATCATGATATAGTATCCATCAGGGAGGTGATCGTATGGCATGCTTGCTGATCGATGTTGGCAGCACCTTTATAAAATACAGCGTTTATGATGAAAAGGAAAAAGCGATATTGCTGTCGGACTCGATCCCCTTTCCAAGCGCCGAGGTAAACGATGGCATACGTTTTTTGGTTTCTCTTTCAAAAATAAAGGAGAGCCTCTGCCATATCTTTCAAAAAAGCAAGCCCTACTGCTGCAGCAAGGCTTTTTTCAGCGTACAAATGCATGGATTTATACTGCGCTACACGGATGGCAGCTTTTCTGATTACATTTCTTGGAGAGACAAGAGCGGGAACACCGCGGATCCTCGCTTCGGCGAGATCGATTTTAATTTGATGGGGACCTCGCTGAAAAGCAATTTGCCGCTTGTAAAGCTTGCTTTTCAAAATAATGAGGGAGAATTTTTCACCCTTGGCTCTTATATCGCATGGTGGCTTACGGGAAATAATACAACGCACATCTCCGACGCTTGTGCTTCGGGCTTCTTCTTTTCTGAAACGGGAAGGTGCAATACGTATGCAAAAAATTTAAAAATGCCGTCTGCACGTATGCAAATAACGCCGATCGGCAGCTATGAGGAGATGATCATTTATCCGCCCATGGGTGACCAGCAGGTAAGCTTTCTGGGCAGTGGAGCAACAACTGAAAAATACCTGCTGAACGTTGGCACCGCCACGCAGATCGCATGTCTTCACGGAGCGGATTATCCCAACGGGAGCTATGAAAAACGCCCTTATTTTGATCGGAGCAGGCTATATACGGTCAGCGGGCTGGTCGGTGGAGATATCATCCACAAGGGCGAGGGGCGCGAAAGGCTTTTTTCTCAGGTCAGGGATGCGATCAGTCGCCTCCCACAAAAAAAGGAGATCCTGTTTGGCGGAGGTGGCGGTGGGCAGTGTTACCGTCTTTTATCCCGCCGATTTGAAGAAATAGGCTTAACATGCAGCTTGACCGAAGGTAACATCGGGATGGAGGGATTAAAAATGATTGCAGAGAATAACGGGATACGGGTTGGAACGATGCTTTCCGAAATTTGCTTTTCAAACTTTCCGATCATAGCCAAAAACACCGGGCTGGACTTTGTTATTGTAGATAACGAGCACGGCTACTTTGATTATTCTGATATTGCGCAGCTGGCCGTACAGGCAAACCTTGTGGGGCTTGATCTGATCGTGCGGATCGGCGACAGCAGCCGAGGGCACATCACGAAACTTGCGGATATGGGCGTAAACGGATTTTTGCTTCCTATGACAAATACGCCGGAGGACATCCAAAAGGTAATTCGATATGCAAAATACCCCCCGATCGGAGAGCGAGGTGTTTCCACGACACGCGCGCACACCCACTATGACCCACCGCCACTTTTGGATTATATGGCCGCGGCAAACAAGAAAATGAAAATATACGCGCAGATCGAAACGCTCAGTGGCGTAGAACACGTTGCGCAAATACTGTCTGTACCCGACGTTTGCGGAATCTTTATAGGGCCAAACGATCTTTCTGTGGATATGCAGTGCATTGGCAATAAATCAGAGCTGATCCGGATGATCGAAAGGATCGCGGCCGGTGCACGCGCCGCAGGCAAGCCGTTTGGTATTATCACGGGCGACCCCACACTGATCCGCGCTTCCTTAGAGAAAAGCGTCAGTATGATCAGCGTAGGAAGTGAGCTGAATATGCTTATTAACGGGTGTAAAAAAATAAAGGAGGACATATTAAAATGGTAAAACACATCTCTATCCATCAAATAGATACTGCCTCGCTGAGCTGCGAGCCGCTTTTGGAGCGAACGGCCAACGGTGAGCTGCTGTGCGTATGCCAATGCGGAGGCGTAAGAGAGCCTGATCCCGAAAACAGGGTATACGTATTTCACAGCCGGGACGAGGGCAAGACCTGGTCGAAAAAGGAAAGCATCTATCCAGAGGACGGACAAGCCGTATACTGCACGGAGCTTACCGTTGACGGCGAGGAGATCACCGCGTATCTGACGGTGCATAGCGGCCGCTTTCTTGATTGGAAATGCTTTATGATGAAAAGCTTTGACAACGGCTACACGTGGAAAAATTTCGGCGCTCCCCCATTCTTCCCGGAATACACGTTTATGAGGGCGCGCCTCACAACCTCTGACGGGCGTATTCTTTTACCTTATCAGACCTACCCCGTAACCAAAGAGGAGCACGATAGGGTCATGAGGGAGTACGAGGACAAGAGCGTTACGCGCACCAAGACGCCTTATTGTGAATCGGGTGTGCTTGAGAGCCGAGATCAGGGCAGAAGCTATGAAAAGCACGAGGCGTGCAGAATGGATCTGTCGGACGGATGGATCTGGTCGGAGCCTACGCTGGCAGAGCTTTCGGACGGAAGGATCGCTATGCTTTTGCGGCAGAACGGCGGTGTGCTGTGTCGATGCGATTCCGAGAATGGCGGAAGGACGTGGGGCGAGGTTTATCTGACGGATATCCCCAACCCTGCAAACAAGCCCAGGCTCTTTATGCTGGACGGCGGAAGGATCGCGCTTATTCACACGCCAAATTCCTCCAAGCGTTATCCGCTTCAGCTTTGGATATCCGATGACGACATGAAAACCTGGAAATACCAAACAACGCTGGTAGACTTCCCCGGCGCGTATTCCTACACCGACGGCTTTTACGAAAACGGCCATATCAAATTTGTTATTGAGCATAACAGACATACGATACTGTATTTTGACGTGGAGCTGGAAAAATAACGCGGCGGCATCTTTTTTGTCAACGCGCCTCAAAAAATCCTGAAAGCATCGCTTTCAGGATTTTTTCATTTGTGTCCGCAAGGCGGATTTTCCTTTTCGGCTTGCAAAGCGCGAGGGGGCGTGCTATAATGGGGGTAATAACAAGAAACGGAGCGCCATTATGGAAGAGGAAACCAGCACCGACATCGTTGCCCTGAACCGGGACGTAGAGCCTGCGCTGCTTGCGACCACCGGCCTGACCTTCGTGCACACGGCCGATATGCACGGCATGCCCACGCTGTGGGCGCGCATGGTGCGCTACATCGATCACTATGCCGACAAGATCGCCTTTGCCCTGCACACGGGCGACTACTGCGGCGGCTACCAGGGCATCTATACCGATATGTATGCCGCCTCGCCCTGCCGGCGGCCGATCTACAATTGCGTGGGCAACCACGATTGCTTTCCCGGTGGGCCGGTCTGGCACCTTGGCGAAAAGGCCGTGGCGCACGGCCTGCTCTTTAACCACGCCGCGGACTGGGGCGCTACCTTCTTCGATTGCCCCCATTCCATGAGCTATTATAAGGATATGGGTGACGTTCGCCTGATCGTTTTGGATGATTATTACGATATCTGGCCCACCCGCGCCTGGCTGCGCGGCATCCTGCGCGAGGCGCGCGAGCGCGGTCTGCACGTTATCACCGCCCAGCACGAGCCAAGCGGCTACGTGGAAAACGTCTACGGCGTGCGCTACCACACCTATGAGGATATCAACACCCGCTTCCGCGAGATCGAGCTTTCGCGCACCGCCTACGATTTCGACCACCGCGGCCGGGTGCTGTACGAGGATATCATTGCCGAGCATATCGCCCTTGGCGGCCAGTTCGTGTGCAACCTGGCGGGGCACGACCACCACGATGAATTTGGCCCCACCGAGCGGGGTGTGCTGAATCTGGTGGTGCAAAACGGCACCACCTGGGATGCCATCAGCGATACCGTGCGCGTGGTAGGCGAGCGGTCTGAGGACTGCTTTAACGTGGTGTCGGTGGATACCGCGCGCGGGCTCTTGACCGTGATCCGCATTGGCGCTAATACCGATAAAATGGGGCGCGTGAAGCGCGCGTTCTGCTTTGATTACCAAAACAAAAAGCTGATCAGCGAGGTGTAAAAAACGATGAAGATCTTATTTGCTTCGGATATGTCCTTTAACTACATGGCCTCCTTCCCGGGGCGGGAGGCAGCAAGAGAGACCATGCGCGAGGCGGCCGGGGTGTTCCGTACGGCCGATTTCAGCGTGGTGAATTTAGAGAATATCTTTGGCGTGCGCGCGGCGCACGAGCCGATCACGAAAAGCGGCCCGAACCTGATCTCGGACGAGGCGTTTATCGAGTACGTAGACGCGCTTTCGCCCAGCGTGGTGGGTCTGGCCAACAACCATACCAAGGATTACGGCGAGGGGCCGATGTACCATACCATGGATATGCTGCGTGCGCGCGGCTATCAGGTGATCGGCGCGGGCAAGAATATTGCCGAGGCCTATCGCCCCGCCGTTTTAGAAAAGGATGGCAGGCGTGTCGCCGTGATCGCCATCTGTGAAAACGAGTTCGGCATTGCAAGCGAGGGCGTAAGCGGCACGGCCGGCTACCGCCTTGGCCTGGCGGCCAAGGCCATCTTCGAGGCCAAGGCAAGCGGCGCGCTGCCGGTGATCTACTTCCACGGCGGCAACGAGCGCAATCCCTTTCCCTCGCCCGGCAAGCTGGAGCTTTACCGCCACTTCGTTGACCTGGGGGCTGCCGCGGTGGTGGCCATGCACACCCATTGCCCGCAGGGCTGCGAGACCTACCGGGGGGCGCCCATCGTGTACAGCATGGGCAACTTCTTCTTCCCGCCGAACCGGGTGGGGGGCGATGCCCGCTTCTCGACCTGGTGCATGGGCTATATGACCATGCTGGATTTTGCCGATGACGGCAGCGTCAGTATGGAGCTCATCCCCTACAAATTCGACCACGAAAATCACACCCTGCTGCAGGGGGCAGAGAAGGAAAAGCTGCTTGCCTACGTGCGCGAGCTTTCCGCGCCGCTTGGCGACGGGGCGCAGATGCGCCGCTATTTTGATAGCTGGTGCATGATCGCCGGCATCGGCGTGGGCAACCAGCTCAGCTACCTGGGCGCGGTGTGTGATTTCCGCGCCGGCATGCTGGACGAGCTGGCCGAGCTGGTGCACACCAAGAACGTCTTCTCCTGCGAGGCGCACAACGAGCTGATCCGCCGCTCGCTTGACCTGGTGTACGAGGGCAAGCGTGAAGAGGCGCTTGCCGGCGTTGAGGAGATCTACCGCCTGCAAAACTTTGCTCTGTAAGGATATCCCCCGGCGCCACGGCGCCGGGGGATCGTTGTTGAACGACCCACGCGCCGACAGGCGAAATAGGCTCCCTCCGGGAGGGAGCTGTCGAGCGAAGCGAGACTGAGGGAGTAACGGGTAGTGACAATAAGCAAAGAGATAAACTCTATTCTTGCTTTGTTTCGTAAATCAGTTCTAACGGATAAACAAATACCTATCAGAGAATATGCACGTAGGAATATGTTTTCCTATCAACATTCTCTCCTACCCGGTACTCCTTCCGTCATTTTGCCTGCGGCAAAATGCCACCTCCCTCCCGGAGGGAGGCTTAGTTAGCAGAGGGAGGCTTAGTAACATCCGCCCCGGTGCCAATTTGCGATAGCAAATGGGTTCCGTGCGGTTAACCCCTGTACGAAGAATTACCTTTCGCCCCGTCACCCTGCCGTGGAGCCTACTTTCGGCGTGGCACCGAATGGGGCAACCACCCGGTAAAATTGCGGCCATAGCGTTCGTTATGCCCTATGCGGGCGGCGGGAGCAAGCCCCCGCCCTACGTCTTGCGGGCGCAAACCCCCGCCCTACGTCTTGCGGGCGCAAACCCTTTCCCCCAAAAAGTTTTTGGGGGTCTGGGGTCTTTTTTCAAAAAGACCCCAGCGCTCCCCCTCTTTTTTCAAAAAGACCCCAGCGCTCCCCTTTCTTTTTTCAAAAATTTTCCTTGCGCTCCCTTTACACGGTTGACAATCGCGCAAAAAAGGATTACTATATAGGTAATCAATCCACAGAGGGAGAAAACGATGAATTACGCAGAAGAATCGCTTAGAAAGCATGAAGAGTGGCAGGGCAAGATTGAGATTGCGCCGCGCGTGGCCGTCAAAACGCGCGAGGATCTTTCTCTGGCGTACACGCCCGGCGTGGCCGCGCCCTGCTTAGAGATACAAAGGGACGAGAGCCGCTCCTTTGACCTGACCCGCCGCTGGAACACGGTAGCCGTGATCACAGACGGCACCGCCGTGCTGGGGCTGGGCGACATTGGCCCGGTGGCCGGCATGCCGGTGATGGAGGGCAAGGCGCTGCTGTTCAAGGCCTTTGGCGGGGTAGATGCCATTCCCCTGTGCCTGAGGACCAAGGACGTGGACGAGCTGGTGCGTACCATCTACCTGCTTTCGGGCAGCTTTGGTGGCATCAATTTAGAGGATATTGCCGCCCCGCGCTGCTTTGAGGTAGAGCGGCGGCTGAAGGAGCTGTGCGACATTCCCGTCTTTCACGATGACCAGCACGGCACCGCCATCGTGCTGGGGGCAGCCCTGCTCAACGCCTTAAAGGTGGTTGGCAAGCAGATCGGCGAGGTGCGCGTGGTGATCAACGGTGCCGGCAGCGCCGGCGTGGCCATTGCCCACTTTCTGCTGCGACTAGGCGTGCGCGATATGATTTTGTGCGATAAGGCCGGCACCCTGCTTGAGGGCAAGGTGGGCATGACCTTTGCCCAGGCCGAGCTGGCCGCCGTGACCAACCGCGCGCGCATAGACGGCAGCCTGGCCGACGCTATGCGCGGCGCTGACGTGTTTATCGGCGTTTCCGCCCCCGGCATCGTCAGCGGAGAGATGGTCGCCTCGATGAACGCGGGCGCCATCGTGTTCCCCATGGCCAACCCCACACCCGAGATCGCGCCCGAGGCCGCCCTGCAGGCGGGCGCCGCCGTGGTGGGCACCGGCCGCAGCGACTTCAATAACCAGATCAACAACGTGCTGGCCTTTCCCGGCATCTTCCGCGGCGCGCTGGACGCGCGTGCGCGCGCCATCACCGAGGAGATGAAGCTGGCCGCCGCCTACGGCATCGCCTCGCTCGTTGCAGACGAGGAGCTGACAGCCGATTATATCATCCCCAAGGCCTTCGACCCCCGCGTAGGCGAAACGGTGGCAAAGGCCGTGTACGATTGCGCGATCAAGACCGGCGTGGCAAGAGTGAAGGCGTGACGGGGGAGGGGAACGTTGGGGTGCTTTTTGCAAAAAGCACCCCAAACCCCGCAAAAACCTTTTGGGAAAAGGATTATGTGCCCGCATGACACTGTAGGGACAGGCGTCCTCGACTGTCCGCAGGTGGCATAACGAAGGCTATGGCCGCAATTTTTCGAGTGGTTGCCATATTCGGTGCCACGCCGATATAGGTTAAAGAGGGATTGCCGGCCACAGCCCGGTTCTCTAA
The DNA here is from genome assembly GCA_017621755.1 of Clostridia bacterium. Lineage (GTDB taxonomy): Bacteria > Bacillota > Clostridia > Oscillospirales > CAG-272 > UBA1740. The sequence goes on along the minus strand of JAGASL010000045.1, from coordinate 8,959 downwards.
ACAGCATAACCGCACGGAACCTGTTTGCTGGCGCAAACGAGCACCGGGGCAGGGGACGACAAAATCACCACAAAAATCTTGCATTTTGGCCATGCTTGTGCTATACTATAGCCGAAAAGAGTTGAACGCATAAGCTCTGCGGCTATCGCCAATAGAGTGAAAAAAGGAGGAACCCATGAAAACCAATCAACGTATGTCTACCAAGACCATGGTGCTGGGGGCGGTGATGACGGCCTTTGTCATCGTTTTTCAGCTGCTGAGCACCTATACCACCTTTTTTGGCCCCTTTTCCACGGCCATCGCGCTGATCCCCATTATTATCGGTGCGGCGCTGTGCGGCGCGAGCGTTGGCGCCTGGCTTGGCTTTGTTTTTGGCATGGTGGTGCTGCTGACGGGCGGCGCCGCGCTGTTCTGGGTATTCAGTATTCCCGGCTCGATCATTACGGTGCTCCTCAAGGGCACGGCCTGCGGCCTGGCTGCCGGGCTGATCTATCGCCTGCTAAAGGGGGTCAACCGCTATTTGGCCGTGTTTGCCGCCGCCGCCGCTTGCCCGGTGGTCAATACCGGCGTGTTTCTTGGCTGCTGCGCCATCTTCTTTCTCCCCTCGGCTGATGCCATTGCTGCCTCGCTGGGGCTTGGCGTTTCCGGCATGGCGGTCTTTTGGGCGCTGGCCATGGCCAATTTCCTGTTTGAATTGGGCCTTTCGGTCGTTTTTGCCCCGGTGATCGTGCGCCTCTTGGAGCGGGCAGGAAGCAGCAGGGCTTAACTTCACAAGATATTCACAAAAGGCGCTCGTTTTTGTGCAACATGCACAAATCCGGGTGCTTTTTTTCTACCTGCCGCGGCCTTGCAAAAACGGCGGAAATATGCTATAATTTCCCTAACAGGTGTCGGTTTTTCGACACCCCCACAGAAAAGGAGATTACACCATGAAAAACAGACAATGGCTGCGTATGCTGTGCCTGGCGCTTTCGCTTTGCACGGTATTTTCGCTTTGTGCCTGTGGCCCGACCCAAACGCCGGAGCATACCCATGCCGGCGGCACGGCTACCTGCACGCAAAAGGCCGTATGTGACGAATGCGGCGAGACCTACGGCTCGCTGGCGGCACACCAGTATGTAGAGGGCGTTTGCTCTGTCTGCGGCGCCTCTGAGGGCGGCTCTGGCTCCGGCGAGGGCGGCTCTGGCTCCGGCGAGGGCGACAAGAACGTGCCCGCCGCGTACCCCAACGGCGGTGCCGTAGAAGGCGCCGGCGCAACCCTGCCTGAGGGCAGCAAGGTGCTGACCGCTACCACCTACGATGCCGCAACGGCTGAGGACGTGAAGAGCAACGCCTTCTTCCGCTCTGCTGTAAAAGAGGCAGGCAAGGTGTTCAAGGTAAGCGATGGCAAGGCCGTTTCCATCAGCTCCTCTGCCGGCCAGACCTACGACGGCAAGGGCTCGATCCTCATTACCCCCGCCGGCCTTGAGATCAGTGCCAGCCATGACATCGTGCTGATGAACCTGGTCATCGTTGGCCCGGTAAGCGTTAAGGGCACCGCTTCCTTGACGTTTGAAAACGTAGAGATCATCAGCGATGCGACTGCGCTCTCGCTCGATGCTGAATCCTCTGAATTTAAGATGGCAAATTGCCGCCTGACCGGCAAGACCGCCCTGACCATGGCCGGCAACGACAGCGTGGTGCTCAATTCCTACCTTGCCTTTACCGAAAAGGGCATCGTTGACACCGCTGAGGAGGGCACTACCGTTCAGCACTGCGTGCTGGAGGGCAGCGGCACCGCCATTGACTCTGTCGCCTCTGAGGCTGCCTACAAGAACCTCACCATCACCATGGGCGAGGCTGATACCGGTATCGTGCTGGGCAAGGGTGTTTTGAACACCATCGCCGCCCTGAACGTGATCACCGGCGCGCAGAAGTCGGTTTCCCTGACCGAAACGACGAACACCGTTGTTATTCTTTCCAGCCTGGTATCGGTAGAGGCAAACGATAACGTAAACCTCTACGTTTGCGACAACCAGATGGGTGGCCGCCTGACGGCAAACAATAACAACTACTTCCTCGCTAACGATAACGTATTCCCCGAGGATGAATGGTCGCACGAGACCGTGCAGACCGGCAACCAGAACCACAACGGTAACACCCTGATGGACGTTGACGCCCGCCTTGAGGTAGGTGCCGATGAAGCTTTGCTGCCCCACATCAACCGCGACCAGTTCGTGGGCATGGAGCGCAAGGATAAGGTCAAGGACCTGATGGACGAGGAGCCTGTTACCATTACCAACTACATCCTCGAGCATTGCAAGACCGATGAGCATATCATCATCGCCCCCGGCGCTTACGCAACCGATGGCTCGCTCCCCTTCCGTGCTGAGCACAGCAATTCCACCATCTACGCCTACGGCGTATACATGGAGCGCCAGTCCGGCCTTGGCCAGCTGATGAACTACAACTCGGTAGAGAACGTGACCATCAAGGGCATGACCATCGGCTTCAAGCAGCAGTCCTGCGGTCAGGTCTACGTGCTGGATAAGCTGCCCGCCACGGGTGGCAAGTACTACCTGCTGGTGGTAACCGGTGCCGGCATGATGAACGAGTTTGGCAATACCGATACCAGATACTACGATACCACCGGTATGGGCGCACAGAGAATGGGCACCTTCTACGCTTATGCAGACGCCGGCTTCAACAATATTCAGAAGCTGCCTGAGGACGAGGGCGTTCCGGTTATGAAGATGGAGGTTACCAAGTACTGGTACGAGATCTATCGCAAGGGCGATATCTTTACCTGCCGTGCCGTAAACGGCGGTACCACCATTGGCATCCATACCAACACCAAGAACGTCAAGTTTATCGACTTCAATATCTACGGTGCCGCAGCCGGCTTTGCCTACGTAGAGCAGGATGCGCTGACCGCTACCACCTACTACCGCGTATGTGATACCACCCGCAGCGGTGAGATCATTGACGAGGCAACCTACAACGCCTACCTCGCGCTGGAGGAAAAGTACGGCGTGGATCTCGAGGTAGAGATCGACGAGCTTGGCCGCTTCCGTGGCTCGCCCGCGCACATCGGCTCGATCGACGCGACCCATACCACCCGTTGTGGCGAGGGCTCGCTGGCTACCTCCTGCCTGTTTGAAAACATGTGTGACGATGCCACCAACCAGAACGCAACGCACGGCCGTATCGCCTCTGCCGTTGACAATGGCGATGGCACCACCACCATTACCTACAAGGGCAACTATTCAGAGTACTCCTACGGGTATTCTGAGGGCAAGCCCGGCACCCCCAGCGGCTTCTGCTATGACTTCAAAGAGGGTGATCGCGTATTCATCTACACCTCTGACGGTCAGCTGGTAGCCGATACCCCGGCTCTTTCCGCCACCAAGCGTAACGCCGGCTCCAAGACCTTCTCCTGGACCGAGTACGGCGTGAAGGGCGGCGCCACCGTTAAGGTGGAATACAGAACCGTTAAGGTCGCCACCGACGCGGTGAACTTTGATGCTCTTGCCCGCTTCAACCTGGATGACGATTCCTGGAAGGCCGCCCAGAAGGTGCTGATCGACAACATGGATATGTCCTCGAACAACTTCGTGTTCGATAACTGTAAGTTCCAGAACATCCGTTCCCGTGGCCTCTTGATCAAGGCATCGGGCGGTAAGATCGTGAACTGTACCTTCCGCAACATCGGTATGGCCTGCGCCGCTATCCTGTACGAGATCTACTGGGGCGAATCCGGCGTTACCGAGAACATGCTGGTAGACCGTAACCTCATCGACCATACCGGCTACTTCAAGAACCAGGATCGCTACTCGCCCGTATCGGTCGAGGGTCTTGGCATGAACGTAGCAGAGGATTACCTGCTCTACAAGAACATCGTGATCACCAATAACAAGATCATCAACCGTACCACCGATTACGCCGTGTTCATCAACTCGGCCAAGGACGTGGTGATCAAGGATAACTACTTTGGCGAGTTCGTGGGCAACGACTTCGGTCAGTTCCCCGAGGAGCCGGAGTCTATGGATAATCCGAAGCCCGTTATCCACATCAACGGTGCCATGAACGTAGAGATCTCGGGCAACCGATTCCCCGAAACCGAATTTATCCAGTTCCAGGTGGTTGCCGAGCGTAATAAGAACGTCTTCGGCTCCGACGTGGAAATGGACGGCCTCCCGCTCATCCCGGATAGCGAGGATTAACCAAAAAAAGAAAAAAGAGCCGCAAGGCTCTTTTTTCTTTGCATGGCGGGCGCGGGCGGAATGGCCGCCCCCGCTTTATTCAACCTTTAGGTTCCCTCCCGGAGTTCCTTAGGCTCCCTCCGGGAGGGAGCTGTCACGGCTTGCCGTGACTGAGGGAGTAACGGGTAGAGACAACAGGCAGAGAAATAAACTCTATTCTTGCTTTGTTTCGTAATCCATATCAACCGGGAAAGAGAATACCTATCAAGAGAATTTACACGTAAGAATATTCTTTTTCTTTCTGTAAACTCTCCTACCCGGTACTCCTTCCGCCTCGTTTCACTCGGCACCTCCCTCCCGGAGGGAGGCTTCGTTAGATGGCGGCTGTTATCGGCTGGCCCACCGTTATTCCCGCCCGGTGGAGGTGGGCGTGGTGCCGGTCACCTTGCGGTACAGGCGGTAAAAGGTAGAATAATCGTGAAAGCCGCAGGCCTCGCACACGTCGGCCGGGCGGTCACCCGCCAGCAGCAGCGCCTGGGCGTACAGCACCTTTTTGCTGTTGATGTAGCTCTTTAGCCCGATGTCCATATACCGGCTAAAGGTGTTCTGAATGTGGGATTTGGAAAGAAAGAGCTCGGCCGAGAGCGCCTCGGCGCTCCATTCACGCTCCGGGTGCTCGTCGATCAGGGCAATGATGCGGTCAATGATCGGGTTGTGCCGGATGCGGCTGCTTTCCGATACCGGCGTTTCATACAGCAGGCAAAGCAGAATCTCGCGCAGCGCGCCGCGCAGCATCAGCCGGGCATCCGCCTCTGAAAAGCGCACGGTATAGTCCGAAAGCTTTTCAAAGCAATCGCGCAAAAGGCGATTGCCCTCAATATTCATCACGGTGGGCAGGTCGTCAATGCGCATCTGGTTTTCGCCGGGCAGGATGCGCGGCTCAAAATTGATCACGTACCGCTCGTAGGCCGCCTGCGAGAGCGGGCGCAGATAGTGGTATTGGTTCGGGGGAATAAATACCAGATCGTGCGGGCGCAGGGTAAAGGCCTGGGCCTCGATATGGTATTCCGCCTCGCCGCGCACAAAATACAAAAGCTCGTAATCAAGATGCATATGCTTAGAAAAATCCTCGATCTGCGGCTCGTCATAGACCATATAGGTCATGGCGCAGTGCTTGTCCGTCAGCTTCATTTCCTGCATGCCCTCACCCCCTTTTGCATCATCTTATCACGGTTTGGTAGAAAATGCAATAGCAAACCGTAAAAAATAACATTGTTTTTTATTATTTACTATTATATAATGAGATTACCGAAAAGTTGGGAGGATTTTTTATGCTACAGCTATGTGCTTTTGCAGATGAAGCAGGCAACTCGCTTGCCGAGCAGATAGCCGCCCTGCAGCGCAACCGCATCCCGAACCTGGAGCTTCGCTCAATAGACGGGAAAAACGTGCTCGATTTTACCGAGGACGAGGCGCGCGCCTACGCCAAGGAGCTGCAGGCAGCCGGCATCACGGTGTTCAGCATCGGCTCGCCGCTTGGCAAGGTGGATATCACCTGCGATTTTGAGGAATATCTTGGCAAGGTACGCCATATTCTTTCGCTTTGCAAGATCTTTTCCTGCACCCGTGTGCGCATGTTCAGCTTTTTTAAGGCCGGCGACGGCGAGGAGGACGAGGTGGTTACTCGCCTGTGCCGCATGGTAGCGCTGGCAGAGAGTGAGGGCATTCACCTCTACCACGAAAATGAAAAGGAAATCTTTGGCGAGGTGGCCGAGCGGGTAGAAAGACTGATCCGCCGTGTGCCCGGGCTGCGCTTTATCTACGACCCGGCCAACTTTATCCAGTGCGGGCAGGATATGCAGGCCGCTATGGATAAGCTGCTTGGCAAGATCGGCTATTTCCATATCAAGGACGTCATTCGCGAGACCGGCGAGCTGGTGCCGGCCGGCGAGGGCGACGGCATGCTGCGCGAGCTGATCGCGCGTATCCCGCGCGACGCCACGCTGACGATCGAGCCGCACCTGGCCGTCTTTGCCGGCTATGGGCAGATCGATAATCGGGAAATGAAAAACAAATATGTGTATAAAAATAATCAAGACTCCTTTGATGCCGCCTGTGCCGGCCTGCGCCGTGTGCTTGCCGACTGCGGCTATGAGGAAACAGAGAAAGGTTGGGTAAAGAAAATGATTCGTTACGGTATTATTGGTGTAGGCAACATGGGTAGCGCCCATCTTGAAAACTTCCAGAAGGGGCTGGTGCCTGACGCGTGCGTCACGGCCATTGCCGACCATGATGCAAGCAAGCTGGCGCGCATGCAGGAAAAATTCCCGGATGGCGGCTTTGCCTGCTATGCCGAGGGTAAGGACCTGATCGACGCCGGCAACGTAGACGCGGTGATCGTGGCTATCCCCCACTACTTCCACCCTGAAATGTCCATCTACGCCATGAAGAAGGGCATCGCCGTGGTGTGCGAGAAGCCTGCCGGCGTATACACCAAGCAGGTCAAGGAAATGAACGCGGTCGCCAAGGAGACCGGCGTGCCCTTTACCATGATGTTTAACCAGCGCACCAACTGCGTCTACCGCAAGATGCGCGAGATCGTGCAGGAGGGCGGCGTAGGCGAGATCAAGCGCGTGAACTGGATGATCACCAACTGGTACCGCGCGCAGTGCTACTACGATAGCGGCTCCTGGCGCGCCACCTGGCGCGGCGAGGGCGGCGGCGTGCTGCTGAACCAGTGCCCGCACCAGCTCGACCTGTTGCAGTGGGTGGTCGGCATGATGCCGATCAACATGCGCGCCTTCTGCCATTTCGGCAAGTGGCACGATATCGAGGTAGAGGATGACGTGACCGCCTACTTTGAATATGAAAACGGCGCCACCGGCGTGTTCATCACCTCTACGGCTGATGCCCCCGGCACCAACCGCTTTGAGATCTTAGGCACCGCCGGTAAGCTGGTCTGCGAGCATGATAAGCTGACCTACACCAAATGCGAGCCGAACGAGCGCGAATTCTGCGTTACCCACACGGGTGGCTTTGGCGAGCCGAAGTACGAGAACGTACCCGTAGAGACCGATGGCCAGAACCTGCAGCACGTGGGCATTCTGCGCAACTTTACCAACTACCTGCTCGGCAAGGAGGAGCTGTTTGTAGACGGTACCGAGGGCATTAAGGGCGTATACCTGATGGATTCGATGCTCTTCTCCTCCTTTATCAACGACCAGGTGCCGATCCCGTTTGATGACGATGCTTACTATGCCGAGCTGCAAAAGCGCGTGGCCACCGGCCGCGTGAAGGAGGATACGGCCGGCGTGGTTCTCGATACCTCCAGCACCTATGCGGGTGGTGGCAAAAAATGAGAGCCGCGATCATAGGCCTGGGTGCCATCAGCACCACGCACTACGGTGCGATCGGCCGCGCGGGCGGCGCGGTAGCCGCCATCTGTGACGTAGACGAGGCAAAGATCGCCGCCTTTCGTGAAAAAACAGGCAGTACGGCAGCGGGATACACCGATTGGCGCGAATTGCTGCGTGACGAAAGCCTTGACGTGATCCACGTCTGTACCCCGCACTACCTGCACGCCGAGATGGTGATCGCGGCGCTGCAGGCCGGGCACCACGTGCTGTGTGAAAAGCCGCTCTGCATCCGTGAGGAGGATATTCCCCGCGTGCTGGAGGCTGAGCGGGCAAGTGGCCGCCACCTGGGCGTTTGCCATCAGAACCGGTATAACGAAAGCAATATGGCCACCCACGCGCTCGTAGAAGCAGACCCGGCCAAGGCCGGCTTTGGCACGGTGGTGTGGGACCGCGGCGCGGGCTACTACGCCTCCGGCGCCTGGCGTGGCCGGTGGGATACCGAGGGTGGCGGCGTGATGATCAACCAGGCGCTGCACACCTTAGACCTGCTGCTGTGGCTGATGGGCCAGCCGGAGACGGTGCAGGCTGACATAGCCAACCGCCACCTTTCCGGCGTGATCGAGGTAGAGGATACCGCCTCGGCCCTCTTCCGCTTTGCCGACGGGCGCGCCTTTACCTTCTATGCCACCACTGCCAGCGCCGCTGATTTTCCGGTGCAGGTGATGGTTGCTACCCAGGGTGGGCAGACCATCGTAGCCGCCAACGATACCATTACGATCAACGGCAAGATCCGCCCAAGCGACAGCGGCGAGATCCGCTACGGCAAGGACGTGTGGGGCGATGGCCACGCCAAGCTGATCACCGACTTTTATACCAGCATTCAGGAAAGCCGCCCCTTCGCCATTGATGGCAGAGAGGGCGCGCGCGTGGTACGTGCCATCCTGGCCATGTATCGCTCGCAGGGCAGGGAAGAGAAGCTGTCGGTATAAGAGTGAAGCGACTGTCTTCAACTTACTGTCATCCTGAGCGTTAGCGAAGGATCTTTCCGAGCGGAGCGAGGAACTTTCTTCATATTGTTACTCCCTGTTTCGCCTGGCGGCGAAAAGATCCTTCGCCTGGCGGCTCAGAATGACAGAAGCATGAGATCGGTGCTCGTTTGCGGAACGCAAACAGGTTCCATGCGGTTAACCCCAGTACGAAGCATTACCTTTCGTCCCGTCACCCTGTCGGGGAGCCTACTTTCGGCGTGGTACCGAATGTGGCAACCACGCAATAAAATTCCGGTCATAGCGTTCGTTATGCCACCTGCGGACAGTCGAGGTAGCGAAGCGGCGCGAGGGTCTTGAATGACAGCCCGGTGGGCTGTCAGACCCCGAGCGTGACCGAGCCGCAGCGAGAGCCTGTCCCTACAGTGTCATGCGG
>JAGASL010000011.1 GCA_017621755.1 Clostridia bacterium | reverse complement strand
GTTAATAAGATTCTCTTTTGAATACCGATCACCCAAGCTACTGAGACGGACAGAGCGCGACCACCCCGCCGAAATGACGGAGGGATGGTCGTATCTGAAATCTCTCGTAAAGGTATATCCAAGGGTTTTCATATATGCCATAAATTCATTGTGGGTAATGCACTTTGATAGTGCTTCCTCCACGTCGCGCCGCAGCATTTCTCGGTGGGTAACGTGTCCCGCTTTTTGCGCCCAATATGCCTTCTTGTTGCTATAAAACTTATGGCTCTCTATAACCGATTTGCTTCTCTCAGCACAGATAGCGTCGGAGATCTTTCTAAGCTCCAAGCGGTCGCCAATACTGTTACGAAATTTCTTTCCGTCGGTAAAGGAAACGCTATTGATTACGAAATGGTTGTGGATGTTATCGGTGTTGAGATGGGTGGTAACGACCACTTGATATTTCGCACCCCACATTTTCCGCGCGGTTTCCACACCGATCTGATGCGCTTCCTCGGGAGTAACCTCGCCCTCGGTAAAGCTTTGATATCCGTGGTAGGCTATATTCTTCCCGCGCTCACCGAAGCGGCGTTTCACGGCAATCATTTCGCGATAGGCATTGTGCTTGGAGCAGTTGATACCCGTAACGAATGCCGTGTGGTCGGTCTTATTGTCATTCTCTACATAGCGAATTGCCGCGTATAAGTCCTCGTCAAGATATTCCTTGGCGGTGGTCTTGTCGGGGTTGTTCGCATAGTCGATAACCTCTTTCAACCGTCCTTTGACGGGCCAGAATCCTGTGGTTGCCATTTGCGCATATTCTCCTTTCTCGGCGCGATCAGAGTGTCGGATATATCCCTCAGCAATGCGAGCGCCGCCGCGTTGACCTCTGCTGAAAACGGTGGCTCGACGAGCGCATCCAATTTCTCACAGAAAGCAAAAAGAGCGCCGGGTGGAACCGATCTCGGTTCAAATCCCAACGCTCTTTGACGGATATATTCTGTTGTGCTTAACCCGCACCTTTCAGCTATGGAGTTGATACGTTCCTTCTCCTTTTGCGTTACGCGGGCAACGATTCTTATATCTTCTTTTTTCATAAAACCATCCTTTCATTCGGGGTATTAGGGGCATCCCCTAAAATCTCTGCCACAAAAGCCTTGTGGCGGGGCGACGTTTGGCACACAAACGTCCTGCTTGTTACGGTGTAAGACACTCGTATCTCCGTGTTTTTTCGAAGATAAGAGCTTCCGTTCTTCGTTCTCTCGTATTCGTTTCATATCATAATTTCCTCCTAAATTTTCATAATGCCAAAGTGATGCCGCCTCTCGTTTTGAGATAACAAAAAGCGGCATCACAATAATGCCACTCACAGAAACATATCGAGAGAATCCATAAGGGAGTTTTCGTCCTCGGATATTTCTTCGGCAGGAGCTGCTTCCGTTTTCACGACGGATATATCCTCTAAGCACTCTCTGATGGTTTCCCGTATCACCTTTTCCAAATTGCCGTCGCTTTCAAAGTAAGCGTTTATCGCAGAGATAATCGCCTTATTCTTTGAGTCGGGCGCGCTTTGCAGATGCTCCCAAGCCTTGCGGTCGGCTCCATTATCTAAATTGAAGCGTAGGCTAAACCGCTTTGTCATACGCGACCACCGCCACGGAGCAACTGCATTTCGAGCATACGCTCGTATCCCTTTGCAGTAGCGCAAATATCGTCGTTGACGGTCACGCGGCTCTCGTCGTAATCGGCAAAGTTGCGGATAAGGCAACCGCCACCTCCTACAACATAGAGCTTCATCAGCTTGGGATCGTATTCGTGCTCGCGCAGACGACGGAAGATACCCGCCGTGTATTGCTTTGCGGTCTTTACAACCGTTTCAAGATACGCGCCGTCAATATCCGCCGTTCCTTTCTTCAAAATTTCCGCAATGATAGCATCGTCAAGGCTCGCGTGGTGAACCTTCATCATTTCCTCACGGATAAGAAGCGCACACTGATGAGTGCCGTATTTCTCGGTGAACATTCTCTGCGCATCGGGCTTCTTATTGACGATACGGAGCAGGTTCATCGTGCCGTTTCCAATATCGCAGAGCATCGTAACGCCCGTAAAGCTCGGAAGATTGTTGACGATGGCGGCGAACCCCTGCGGGTAAACCTCAGCACCTACGATATTGATGCGGTATTCCACCTCGCGGAAGGTAAATACGATCTCACTGTTTTGAAGCAGATAGTTCTTAAAATCGCTTTTCTGCTCACTTACCCAAGTAAGAGGCAGACCTGCCGCAATATAGACGTCGGCTTCGGTGATGCGCTCTCGCCAAAGCTCCCGTGCAATCGCGGCAAGGGTGAGGACATAGTAATCCTCGTCATTAAATTTGTCGGCTTTGAATTCCTTGTGCCCGACACCGATGGAATAATACGTTTCTTTCCATACGAGTAGGTCGGATGCAAAGGTGGGTTCGGTATCGCTTTTCACTACACCCGTGGGAAAGCAGCAGTTAGCCGTTTTCATATTGCCGTAGCCGTGGTCGATACCGATGAGATAGGTTTGATTCATTTTCTTCATACTTTCATTTCTCCTTTTTACTGTTTGTGGTTTTGTTTTTGGATTTCTTCGTGTAGTTCTTTGTCCGTAGGCAGTACCGCATTTTTGAAATAATTGCAGTAGATGCCGTACACGGAGATGAGCTGCACACAGCGGTGTGCCTCTCCGTCGTCAAGCAGAACGCAGTTGCCGTCTTGGTCACAGTTCGCGCATAACTCTAACACAAGACGGTTGACTCTCTCCGCTTGCCTTGGGGTAATTTTCAGCATAGTTTTTTCCTCCTTTTTCTTGAATTTGATAACGGATATTCCTCACACTTTTTTGAATTTGTGGGGGCAGTTATCAAATAATTGCATATTGACTTTTTGGAGGAAATATTGTATAATTAAACCACTCTCTATCAAAGGAGAACCGTATGAGAAACAAAAAATATATCATTCCCGAAATATCGGCACAGAGCATCATTGCTTCAGCGCGACAGGCGGGTGACGGTTATAGCTTTTATTTTGATACCACCGATCCCTCAAAGGAATATTTGGTGGAAAGAACCTTACAGGACGATTGCCCGATCTTCTATCAAGCGATGCTTGTTTTAGGCAAGAAGCTTGATAACGATGTTATCTCCGACGCGCTCAGCGACGTATTTGTGTATATCGACTTTTCGGGCATCTTTGACCGCAAGCCCGTGGGCAGAGTGTTAGAGCATCAAAAGATTGCCGAGTATATGTTCCGCCCCGAAGGTATTAAAATGAACTTCGGCAAAGAGGATCACGTATATATCGCCTTTGAACGCTCGGCTTCGATGAGCCGTGAGAATCGCCTCGCGTTTGTGCGCGCCGACGTGTACGAGCCGCTTCGGGAGCGTATGATGCTCGGTATGAATATCGGGGATTGCCAACTCAGCAAGCTCTACGCCTATAACGCGCTGCTTTTCACAAGCGGAGCGAGATATAACAATACAAGCATTCTTTCCGATAAGAAAATCATCGTTATCAAAAATCCGCAATCTACTATTGAGAACGTAAACGTTATTACGGTAGAGGACGACGGCACCGACAACCCGATGCGCAAATATTCCCGCGTGGAGAAAACAACGGATATTACGATTACCGAGTTTGACGGCGAGGGCTTTATTTCACCGCGTCTTGCCGAAGCGCTTGGGCGCGAGCATAATTCGTTTCAGATCCGTATGCCATATATCAAGGGCGTTGTGCATAAGGTGAATTTTGCATCTTTGTTCGACGAACTTGGCGTTCCGTATATCGTAGATATGTGGGGCGAACGACACGATCCCGCCGAGGTAGATATGATCTTGACCGACAGTATGTTCAAAGGTCGCAAGTGGATGGAAAGCAATAATCTCACTTGGCGAGAATACCTTAACCGATGTGCCAAGTATGGACACGCGCTTTACGTGTCGGGCAAGGATAAGCTCGGCGCGCAGGATACGACCGAGCTGAACTATCAGTTCTTAAACACTCTCTCCATCACCGACGAGGAATTTCGCCCAAATGAGCTGCCTCTCGGTTGGCACGACTCTCCCGAGTATAACAGTGCTAATTGGATTACGAAAACCACCGAGGTTGCCTATTACCGTCTTGTTGCCGACAACGGCGCACGCCGCAAATACTTTCTTGATGAATTGCAGGACGTAGAGATAGCAACTGAGCGCAGACAGTACCGAGCCGAGCTGATTGCAAAGAACGGAATGTTTATCGACGAGCCGATATTTGTCAAAGAACTATCCGACCTTGCTGAGAATATTCTCTCCAAGTACGCGGTAGGAAAGCTTTTAGTCACGGGAGATAACCGCTATCTGTCCGATGATCTTTTGCGCTTGATTGCATTTATCGTAAAAAATTCACTAAAAGAAAAAGGCGACGATATATACCGCCGCCTTGAAGCTGAATTTATAAGTGGAAACGAGATATACGCTCCGCTTCCGCACTATGCCGAAAATGAATTTTATACCGTGCTCCGAAGTCCTCACATTGCAAGAAACGAAGAAGCGCTTGTAAAACCGATGAAAGCGGGTGCGTTGCGCGAGAAATACTTTTCGCACCTCGGCTACGTGATAATGGTGGACTCCCGTTCGCTTGTTCCCGACCGACTTGGCGGCGCGGACTTCGACGGAGATATGGTCAAAACCATTGCCGATCCGCTTATTAACCAATGCGTGATTCGTAGCAGTACCGAGCTGCCGCTTTTGAAAATACCTACCGCAGAGCCGCTGATCTCGGATGCAAACGATTGGTACGCTCGATTTATCACCGTAAGGAACACCTTTTCCTCACGCGTCGGTCAGATCAGTAACGCCGCACTCAATCGCGGTGTTCTCGCCTACGATGAAAATACAACGAGCGAGGATAAGGTGCATTATAACCAAGACGTAGAAACGCTTGCAATACTGACAGGACTTGAAATTGACTCCGCGAAAAGCGGCATCAAACCCGACCTTTCAGAGTATATCGAAAATAAGACGGCAAGACGCAGTATCTTCTTGCGCTATAAGACGATTGCCGAAAGTGACGAGGCGCACAAATGGTACGAGCCGACCAAAAATGCGCGACTCAAAAAGTATTTTGAGAGCGTGGATTGGAACTCCATCAGCTCCAACCTTGAAAAGCTCCCTTATTTTGCATATATGTTGGAGCATAAAACCGAAAAGGTTAAAATCTTTCCCGTAAGTGATGAAAGCTTATTCGTATTCGCTCAATCGCCCAATTGGAAAGAACGGCTTGATAAAACAACGCTTGACCGCGTGGCATCTATTATCCGCGACTATGAAACTGCGTTACAACGTATTCGCTATATCAATCACATTCCATCCGAAATGAAGCGCAAGGGCGATATTTATCGCATTCTCTACGCTCGTGGACAAGAAAACGATTACACGGTCGATGAATTTTACTCCGTGTTTGAAAATATGTCGCCCCAAGCTATCCGTAGAGCAAGACACAAATTGGAGGAATATAAGTGGCATATTGTGCCGCCGGAGGAACGACAACGAGTTCTTTATGATATCGGTCGCAACACCTTTGGACTTTATAACTATTTGGACGTGTTCTGCGATTTCCGTCACGGAGGTTATCGTATCGTCGGAGATATAATTTGCGACCTTGACGATATGCACCGAAATAAAGGCATAAAGGCGAATATCACAAAACAAAAAGGCGATAGCGAAGATTTGCAAAGAATGCTTATGGGCATTGAACGTGCCGACGATTACAAAGCGCATATCATTCGTAACTGTATCAACATTATTCGCCCTTTGAGCAGGCGTAACGCGCTTGATTTCGATGAGGTCGTAAAATGCGCAGTTGCTCTTGGTAAGCGACAGTTCGCTTTGGAGGTATTGCCCGCTACCGTACTTGACCTTACTCTCGATCGCAGTCACGTCTTTAAGGTGGAAAAACCGAAAAAGAAGAAATGGAGGTTTTGGAAATGACGAACGAGTGGTTAGAATTTCAAGCATATATTCAAAAGCCGACCTATACCGCTGAAAGCAAGCACGACCTCTCCTATCTCGGCAGGTTCGCGTTCAAGACCATTACCGACTTTGAGGGCTTCGGAAGAATACTGACGATAATCGCGCGAGGATATTTATTCCACAATCAAGACGGCAGTTTACACGAGGGTAATCCTTACGAACGCGTGGAATATGCACGAAAGGCTCTTTGCGCGTGGTGCAGTATTCCCGATAAAAACGAAGACGAGCCGTTCGCCAATTTCGGCGCGCTATCCTCGGACTTTCCCGAACTTGTAAATACTAAGGGCGAGGGATGGTATTACCGCCACGTGCAGAATATCGTGAAGTTTGTAAAAAAGAACCCCGAAGCCGTAAGCGAAAAGGCGAAAACGACCGTCGCTCTGATTTCAAAAGGCTTTAAGACAGAATGGAAAAAGAAGGTGCGGCAGTTGCAAGTGCCGATTTTCGCGCTCAACACGAAAGCTGCGTGGGCGTTGCGTTTCGACGATATACTTGCCGATGCTTTGGAGCTTGGCGCGTTACGAACCGAGGAATATATTTTACTGCCCGAAAAAGAAAACGCTATTGCCGCACTTGATCTCTGCGGTGTTCCGTTTGAGGTCGTATGCGACGTGGTTGCCTATTGCGAAGCAAACAAGCCGAGCGACACAGATTGGGTTGTCCTCCCTATAGCCAACTTCGATTGCTATTACGGTAATACGAATTTCAGCAAAAAGTGGCTTAGTAAAATCCCAATCACCATTCTTTCCCGGGAGGTCAGCAACGGCGTGAGCCGCGTAAAATTAAACATCTAAAAAATAAAAAATACGAGAGCGTTTTTTCGGACGTTTCTCGTATTTTTTAATCGGTACATTTGCAGTATTTTCGCCTTTGTAGTACACTTAAAGCACCGAAGGAAAGGAAGGTGCAATATATGGAAAAGTACATTGAACAAAACGGAATTACCTACGAACTCAGAGGCGAGCAATATTACCCCTTGCTTGAACTCCCCGAACAAAAGGAGGTTGGCAAATACGGAAGATTGCACCTCGAATACCTCAAAGAGCATCGCAAAGGTCGCTATACCAATCTTCTCTCGGAAGGTACACTCAATCAAAGGCTTTATGAGATTGACCTTGAAGCCAAGCAGATGCTTGAAAGCATTATCACCCGCCTTGCTACCGAGAGAGGTATTGACGAAAATATGAAAGCTCGCGATATGCTCCGTTGGGCTGCCGAAATGAACAACATCAAGGCAAGCGCAGAAGAAATTGTCTTGCGGGAGGTGGTATACGTATGAGGTCGGTTATCAACGAATTATGGCACGGAAACATAATTCCCCAAGAGGACAGCAGAACGAACTCTAAAGAAATGAAAGAACTGCTCGGATATATGTCAAGGCATCATGAGGATTTGGAAAAGAGCTTTACAGACGAGCAGAAAGAAACCTTCGAAAAGTTCCACGACTGCTGGAGTGAGTATATGAGCTTGGCAGAAGCGGCTATATTTGAGTACGCTTTCAAACTCGGGATGCAGATTGCCATTGAAACATTAACTGAATAATTTACGCGGCGGGGATCATCCTCGCCGCTTTGCTATTGTCAAAAAGAACTGAGAATTAACGATTAGAATTAACGGCATCGTTAATTCTGACGCTTTTTATAAAATATATTTATCGCTTGCATTTGAAAACAAGCGACAAAAACAAGCGATAAAAGTAGCGATAACCTAAACAAGTAGCGATAAAAGCGGCGATAAATGAATAAAAAATGTATTAGTGCTTACATTCGTACCCTTTTTATTAAAAAACTCTAAAATTCGCTCCGATTCAGAAAAATTCGCTGAACATTCGCTCTGTTCGCTTGACAAAAGTGAATTTTTGGTGTATAATAATAGCAATCATATTATGCGGAGGAATCGGTATGAAATTCGAAACCGAAAATATTGAATTTAAGGTGCAAGTTACGGATGAACTTTATAAGGAAGTCATCGCATTTGCTAACACCGATGGCGGTACTATTTACATTGGAATTGATAACGAAGGAAACGTAACCGAGCTTGATAACGTGGATGAGGTATATACCCGTATTACCAACGGAATACGTGATGCCATTCTGCCCGACGTTACAATGTTTGTAAAATATACGCTTCAAGAGAATCACACGATCCGTATTAAGGTTAGTGAAGGTTCTTTCAAGCCTTACTATTTGAAATCCAAGGGGCTAAAGCCGAGTGGCGTTTTTGTTCGTCAAGGCACGTCCTCTGTTCCTGCCTCTCCCGAGCAGATCAGATCAATGATTAAGGAATCCGATGGCGACAACTTTGAGAGTATGCGTTCTATGGAGCAGGAGCTGACGTTCGAGAGCGCGAAAAAAGCATTTGACCGTTACAACGTAGAGTTCGCGCCTAATAAATATCGCGCGTTGGGCGTGACCGTTCAATCGGAAGAAATGTATAGCAATTTGGCGCTTATCATTTCCGATCAGTGCTCTCATACCACCAAGGTGGCTGTTTTTGCGGACGAAGCAAACACTAAATTCCGTGATAGCAAGGAGTTCGACGGTTCTATTTTTGAGCAGCTTGATAGCACATTCGCGTATCTTGCTCTTTGTAACAAAACCACCGCTACGTTCAAAGGGCTTGAACGCATCGAAAAGGTTGACTATCCCGAAGAAGCTCTGCGCGAGGCATTGCTGAACGCGCTCGTACACCGCGATTACAGCTTTAGCGGTAGTATTATTATCAATGTAAATGACAAGGAGATCGAGTTTATCTCCATCGGCGGACTTCTGCCCGGTCTTTCTCCCGACGATATCCGCAGCGGTATTTCTCAGCCGAGAAACAAAAATCTCGCTGATATTTTCCACCGTCTGCACTTGATTGAGTCCTACGGCACGGGGATTCGTAAGATTTACAATCTGTATGCGAATTGCTCCGAGCAACCGAGAATTGAGGTTACTTCCAATACCTTCAAAATTATTCTGCCCAATATGAACCGCGCAACCACCAAGGAAAACGGAACGGGCATCACGGCGCAAATGCAGAAAATTCTTGATTATATAGACGAGAACGGAAAAATCACCGATTTAGAAATCCAAGACCTGCTCGGACTTAAGAAAACCCGCGCGTTCACCCTCGCAAAACAAATGCGAGATTACGGCTTGATTAAAGTCGTTGGACGCGGAAGCGAAAAAGTATATGTGAAATAAAGCATTGAAAGCATAATTTTTATTAGGAGAATTACTATGACACGTCATGATATGATAGAGAGAATCGGTAAGCAATACTTGACAGCCAACATTGAAGGCGGCGAATATAGTTATGTGCAAGAAGCGGGTTCAAAATCAGCACTTGAAAAGGCAGTCGGACATCCTATCACCCATTTCAAATTGGATATTCGTTTTGAAAAAGGCGATATTGTTATTCTTGTTGAAACAAAGCAAATATTCAAAAAAGCTGATGAATCACAGCTTGCTGAATATTTGGAAGAGGAACGCGCATTACACAAGAGCAAGAAAATTATTTGTATTCTCGCAAACACTAACAATGATAAAATAAAAGTGTGGAAATCATTTGTTGAAGATAAATTTGTTCTCTCTGATGAAAGTGTTCTTGACGCCATGGAACACTATGAGAAATTGTTTGATCTTAGCAAACAAAATGATAGGGAAAAAGTCCTCAAGAACACATATGATCTCAATGAACTTCTTCACAAAATGGATATCAAGGAAGATTTGAGAAGCCAATTTGTTGGAACAACTCTTCTCTATATCAAAGATATGTTAAAGAGATCTGGTGCTACTAACATTGATGATGAACTCATAAAGAAGCTCAATGCGGTTTGGAGTATGATGTCTGCCGATGAAATAAGAGCCGCTATAAAGAAAACATTGGATGACTTATTGGACGGTTCTGATAATAAGGCGAAAAAGATTGAATTGCTCCAAAAGAATGTACTTAACGATCAAAAGGTAAAGAAGCTTTCTTTGACGCATTGGATAAATATTTTAGATACTATTATCACTGACATATACCGCTATATTGATGCGGATAGCTCAGAAGGACAAGACATCTTAAATTTGTTCTTTATAGCATTTAATAAATACACGGGTAAGGCAGATAAAAACCAAGCATTCACGCCTGATCATATTACTGAATTTATGTGCAGGCTAACTGATATTGACCGAAATACTGTTGTATTAGACCCCACTTGCGGAAGTGGTTCTTTCTTGGTGCAAGCAATGGTTAAAGAATTAGCTGATTGCCGCAGAGGGAAAACAGAAACCGAAGCTATAACTCTTATGAAAACTGTTAAAGAAAAGCATATTTATGGTATTGAAAATGAAGAAAAAGCATACGGACTTTCTACAACCAATATGCTCATTCACGGTGACGGTAACAGCAATATAAAATTTGAAAGTTGTTTTAAATGTAAGTCTTTTATAAAATCTGCTGATCCGGATGTCATATTAATGAATCCGCCTTATAACGCAAAGCCGATTAGTATACCCGAAGTATACAAAAAGAATTGGGGTAAAGCAAAAGATGGCAAAGAGGATCCTACAAAAGGATTCGTTTTTATCCATTTCCTTTCAGATGTTGTGAAAGAAATGAACGATGAAAGAGAAAGCAAAGGAGAACCAAGAAAAACAGTAAAATTAGCTGTTTTATTGCCTGTGTCCGCAGCAATTGGCACAAGTAGCATTATTGAAGATGAGAAGATTGCTATGCTCGAAGAAAACACTTTGGAAGCAGTGTTTACTCTTCCAAACGAAGTGTTTTATCCCGGCGCGTCTGTTACAGCGTGCTGTATGTTGTTCACTTTGGGAAAGCCTCACAAAAAAGCTGACGGAACGGTAAATGAGACCTTTTTCGGATATTACAAAGAAGATGGTTTTAAGAAAAAGAAAAACCTTGGGCGTGTGGAGCAATTTGATGCCAATGGCGATTCTAAGTGGAGATCTATTGAAGGCGAATGGCTTTCACTATTCAGAAACAAAAACGTTGTTGATGGTCTGTCGGCTAAAGCGATTGTAGATGGAACTAATGAATGGTTATGCGAAGCTTATATGAAAACAGACTATTCAAAATTAACGGAAGCGGATTTTCAACAAACCATTAACGACTATCTGGCATATTTGGTAAAAAGCGGTGAAGTTTATGAAGTTAAGTGATTTGTTTGATATTGAGATTTGTAAAAATCCTATTTCCAGAGATTATGCTCTTGAAAATCCCGGCAAGACTCCATATGTTACTACAACATCGGAGAATAACGGTATTGAGTGTTATGTGGATTATCCGCCTCAATACTCGGGAGGTGTTTTAACCGTAAGCAAAGATGGAGGAAATGGTGATGCATTTCTTCAAAATATACCGTTCTGTGGTAATGAAAAAGTAATGGTTTTGACACCTAAGCAAAAATTGTCACAACTACAACTGTTTTATTATGTGTCTGTTATAAAATTTAATAAAATAATATTTGGATATGGAAGAAAGTGTTCTGTTGGAAGATTGGGAGAATTATATATCCCTGCACCCGATGAAATTCCGACTTTTGTAAATAGTTATGATATTAAACCTATTACAACTTCCAACAAAGCGAAGGCATTTGATTTAAATATAAGTCAATGGAAAGAATTTCAACTTGACAAATTGTTTGATATAAAAAAAGGAAAGCGCTTAACCGCCGAAGATCAAGAAGAGGGACCTTACAATTACATTGGCGCAATAGATAAAAATAACGGAGTAGCCAATCATATAGGACAGGCGCCCATACATAGTGGCAACACTATATCTTTAAGTTACAATGGATCTGTGGGAGAAGCATTTTATCAAAAAGAACCTTATTGGGCAACAGATGATGTCAATGCATTGTATTCTTACTATGAAAGATTCAACGAAAGAATAGCTTTGTTTATCATTACTGTTTTAAAACAAGAAAAATATAAATTTTCCTATGGTAGAAAATGGACTCTCGAAAATATGAAAGCAACCAAAATCAACTTGCCTATTCAATATAATCAGGATGGGTCTGAATATATTGATGCTTCATATAAGTATTCAGAAAAAGGATATGTTCCCGATTGGACATTTATGGAGAATTATATAAAATCATTACCATACGGTGATAGAATATAAAGGAGCATAAAAAATGAACATTGCCTTTGTAGAAATTAAGAATTTTAGAAAATTAAAAAGTTGTAGAATTGACTTAAGCCCTAAATCTACTATTTTTGTTGGTGCAAATAATAGTGGAAAAACATCGGCAATGTTCGCGCTTGTCAAGTTTTTAAGAAAACGTCAACTTGTCGTAGAAGACTTTACTTTATCAAATTTGGCAACTATAGCTCATTTAGGCGAACGGTACGTGGACGAAGTGAATCCCGTCGTGCCGAGCATCGATGATTGGAAAGATATCTGTCCGTTCATTGATGTATGGCTCGATGTTCGTGAAGATGAACTGAGGTATGTTGCTAATATTATTCCTACGCTTTCGTGGCGTAGCGGTAAAATTGGCATACGATTGATATATGAACCTAAAGATGTAGAAAAACTGTTTCAAGAGTATGTATCTGCATACAAGTTGGCGCGCACAAGATCAGACAAGGCTAAATTATGGCCTTTGAATTTTACTGACTATCTTCATAATAAAATGAAAACTTATTTTGTTATGAACGCTTATATTCTTGATCCCACAAAGCTTGTAGATCTTGCCGAAGATAGTATAGCTTCGCCACAAGAAACTCCTTATAAGAATTCTCCGTTAGACTTTGATCCGTTTAAAAAATTGATAAAAATAGATATTATCACTGCGCAGCGAGGGCTTGAAGATTCTAACGAAGATGACAATGATTCTGCAATCGAAAGTAATCTGCTGTCCGCACAGTTAAGGGATTACTATGATAAACAATTAGATCCCGAGCGCAAACCGTCTGCATCTGATATACGGGCGCTAACTGAAATGCAAGCAGCCAAGGAAGTGTTTGATAAGCAGATTTCCAAGCGTTTTCAAAGTGCTATGGATGAGTTGGCAAAGTTCGGATATCCCGGCAAATATAATCCGGGCATTGTAATCGAAGCCAAAACACAAACAAGTGATATCATATCCCATAGTACGGTTGTAAAATATCCGATTTTTTCAGATGGCGATAATAAGTACAAACTCCCGGAAAAATTTAATGGATTAGGATATCAAAATTTGATTTCTATGTCTTTCAAATTGATGAGCTTTAGAGATTCTTGGATTAACGGAGATAGACGTAAGGCGGACGAAGAGGAAATCGAGGCTATACAACCCATTCATCTTGTGTTGATCGAAGAACCCGAAGCACATTTGCACGTTCAAGTTCAGCAAGTGTTTATCAAGAATGCGTATGATATTTTAAGAAACAACCCATTATTGAAAAACAAAAATGATTACTGTACTCAAATGATCGTTTCAACTCATTCAAGTAGCATTGCATTGGAGTGTGAATTCGCTAATCTCCGTTATTTTAGAAGAACTAAGAGTGCTGATGGATTACCAATCTCGGTGGTTATCAATTTGTCTAATGTATTTGGAGTATCAACACAGACATCTCGTTTTGTAACAAGATATCTTAGAACTACTCATTGTGATTTGTTCTTTGCCGATGCTGCCATATTGATAGAGGGCGCGGGAGAGAGAATGTTTATGCCCTATTTCCTTAATACGTACGAAGTGTTGGATGATGCTTATATCTCCATTTTAGAGATTGGCGGACGATATGCACATTATCTGAAACCACTGATTGATACGTTAGGAATCTCTTGTTTGGTTATTGCTGATTTGGATAGTGCTCACGGCGCTCATGGCGCAGGTGTTTTACCCAAACGTGGTAAGGGATACTTTTCATCTAATCCAACCATTAAAAATTGGGTCATTAAAAATACGGATTTGGACTATTTGCTTGATCTTGACTTTGATAGCAAGGTAGAATCTAACCCTCATATTGATGATGCAAAAACCAGAGTGGCTTATCAGACGCCTATAAATGTCACCTTTTCTGATGGAACAGAGCATGAATTTATCCCCACTACATTTGAGGACTCTTTAGCATATACCAATTTTGACAGTTTCAAAACTATGAAAGGTATCGGTCTGATAAAAAAATTCAAGAATGCTTTTAAGACCGAAAATGAAACTCAAATATCTACTAACGTTTATAATGCGGTTGAAAGCACAACTGCTAAAAAAGCTGAATTTGCTTTGGATATGATATACAACAGAGATCCACAAAGCATAGTGATACCTGCATACATAGCAGAGGCATTAGAATGGTTGGAAAAAGAGATTTCGTCGAAAGATAATAATGACTTTTTGAACAAGGAGGATGAATGATGGAGGATGTTCGCGTTGTTACTGATGATAACAGAGATAGTAATGCAGATAGCATTATCCAAAGTTGTTTTGATCTGAAAAATCCAAAAAGCTTTTTCTTATTCGCTGGTGCGGGAAGTGGAAAAACTCGTAGTTTAGTTTCTGCTTTAGAGTATATCAATGCTAAGATGGGTCGAGAACTCAAACTAAACGGGAGAAATGTGGCTGTTATTACATATACAAATGCCGCACGGGATGAGATAAAGCGCAGATCGCGCTATAATCCATTGTTTGAGATATCAACTATTCATAGCTTTGCTTGGAATTTGATTTGTGCTCATACTTGCGATATTCGTGAGTGGTTAAAGCGAGAAATTAGTGTAAAAAAAGCAGAAGCAGAAACAAAATTAGCTACAAGTCGTAAAACTACGAAAACGTATAAGGAAACCGAAAAGAAACTTGCCAAATTAACGCAAAGACTTGAATATTTAGATTCTGTTAAACACTTTATTTATAATCCCGACGGTCTTAACGTCGAAAACAATTCTTTGGATCATTCTGAGGTCATAAAAATCACCGCAGAGTTTTTATCCCAAAAGGAAACACTACAAAAGATACTTGTTGACAAATACCCTATTTTGTTGATTGACGAAAGTCAAGATACCAAAAAGGATTTGATGAACGTGTTTCTACAGATCCAAGAAAAATATGCTACACGATTTTCCGTTGGATTGCTCGGCGATATAATGCAGAGAATCTATTTGGACGGAAAAGATGATCTACACAAATCTATTCCGACCACTTGGGAGACTCCTACAAAAATTATGAATCACCGTAGCAGGAAAAGAATCGTTGATTTGTGCAATTCAATAAGGAAACCCGTTGATGGGATTGAGCAAAAATCAAGAGAAGATAAACCGGGAGGATTTGTACGAGTCTTTGTATCATTCCGTGATAACCCTTATGATACAGAGCAAGCCATTCTTCATCAGATGTCACAGATTACGGGTGACACTAAGTGGGAGCAAATAAAAAATGTAAAGGCGTTAACACTCGAACATAAAATGGCTGCAAGCCGTTTAGGCTTCAAGAATTTCTACGAATCGCTTCATAATGTTTCATCATACAGACAGGGATTAATGGATGGTTCATTGTCTGTTGTTGGAGTATTGACTCATATTTTATTACCGTTGCATCAAGCTGATTTAAATAATAATCCATTTGAAAAAGCGAAAATTGTAAAGGAAAATGCTTTAATTTTCAAGGAGAAAGACTTTGTCTTAACTAATGAATTACTGCAAGAATTGCAAGCAAGCGTAGATTCTTTATCGGCATGCTGGTCGGGGAGAGATCCTTCTTGTTGTGAGTTATTACGCATTGTTTATGAAAAAAATATATTTTCGCTCTCAAAAGATATTGAACAAATGCTTGAAAATCCTCCCTCGGAAGGTGACGAAGATTTTCAAAAAATATTCAATTTGTCTGCTGCCTTAAATTCTCCATTTTCGGAAGTGGAACGATATTGGGAATACATCAATGGGCAAGCAAGTTTTGATACTCATCAAGGCGTTAAGGGGTTGGAATTTGAGCGAGTAATGGTAATAATTGATGATAATGCTGCTCGCTCTAATATTTTTAGCTACGATAAACTGTTTGGACTCCAACCAAGATCGGATACAGATATTAAAAATGAATCCGAAGGAAAGGACTCCTCACTTGATCGTACAAGACGATTATTGTATGTAACGTGCAGCAGAGCAATGGATAGTTTGGCAATCGTCTATTATACGGATGATGTGGATATAGTTTACTCTACGTTATTAAACAACAATTGGTTTACACAAGAAGAAATAATTCGCATATAAAATAAGTGATTCTTTATCTACATTAAGACAAAGGCTTTAACATAAAAATAGCCGCTATCAAAGCGTGATACACACGCCGAGATAGCGGCTATTCTATTATTCATTGCTTTTTCTTCTTGACGGGCTTTGCATCAATGACTCTAAGTAGTAGGTCATTAATATCCTCAGTGCTTTTACCTTCCGAGATAAGCTCATTCCGTTTCTCGCTCAAAGCTTGCACGAGCATTCTATGCTCAAAATCATCAACCTGAATTTCAAACTTCTTATTTTCCATATAGCAATCTCCTTTGATTTGTGACATAATTATACCACAAGCGAGGAATATTGACAAATCTGCGGGCACGAAAAAACGCCACCTTAGACTTTCATCTAAGATGGCGTTTTTCTGTTCGTATCAGAGCGAAACCTTTACGGCGAAGCCGCCGCTAAAAAAGTAGGTGTTCGTCCAATACACGTTTGGTGGAGATGACGGGAGTCGAACCCGTGTCCAAAAACCCCTTGACATAACCTTCTCCGTGGGCAGCCTGTCATTTAGATTTTCCGCACCAGGGCGCCGATAGGCAGGCTCCCCGGTTTGGTAGCCCTTTTGTGCTTGACCGGCTCAAGGGCGAAGGGCCGATGCAAGTTCACTGCTAAATTGACGCTCAGCCTTGGGGCGCAGTATTCCCAAGGGGAACGGGCGGCGCGTATGGCCGCGGCACTGCCAACCGGCTCCCCCTTATCGGGGCAGTAGGTTAGGCAGCCAGAGCAACTCTATTGTTGTCGTTTAAATTTAGTTTTGGCCATTATACGGGATTAGCCAGCCCGCCACGCTTATCATGCCTCAGAATCCCTGTCGAAACCATTGCATCCCCATGATTCTGTTGCTTTATTATTATAGCCAAAAAAATGCGGTTTGTCAACGGTATTTTTTTAGTTTTCTCATTGACAAACCCGCCAAGTTGTGCTATAATGCATCTTGCAATGGAGGCATAGCTCAGTTGGTCAGAGCGTTCGGTTCACATCCGAGAGGTCGTAGGTTCGAGCCCTACTGTCTCCACCAAACGTAGAGAGTCACCCTAATGGGGTGACTCTCTACGTTTTTTGATGGTGGAGGCGGCAGGGCGAGAACGAGTCGGTAGTGAATGACGTGCCGGTGGCACGTCAGAGCCGGCGATGACCGAGGCGCGGAGAAAAGCCGAAATCCCCTCGGCTTTTCGTGGCCGCGCCGAGACGAGCCCTACTGTCTCCACCAAACGTAGAGAGTCACCCTAACGGGGTGACTCTCTACGTTTTTTGATGGTGGAGGTCACCTTGGTATCGATATTCTCTCTGCCTTCGCATAAAATGGTAATATCCCTGTCATTTGGTTTTTTAGAAATATCGATTATTCTATTGTCTCCTTGATCCCCACATCGTTTTTCTTGATGTCATAACGAATAACGCCAATCACGCCGGAAATGACGGTTAGTACTTCATTGGCCATGCCGCTATAAGAAAGACAAGTAACATCATAGGTCAGCATACACGCAGAAATGATAAAGCATAAAAAGCGCGATGTCTTGGGATCAGACCTTGCAAAACTCAACACCGATATGACCGAAGCACAGGCGGGCAGAATACTCCATATGCTTTTCCAAGTCATAGCGGCAGAAATGATACTGATACATATAAAGATCGGAACCCATATTTTTTTGGATGCCCATTTCTTGTCCGTATGCATAAAAACGAATTCCCTGCCGCAACCAATCAGACCAACCGCCGCGCCTGAAAATGCACCGAGAAAGCCATAGTGCAAAAACCACATGATGTCGGAAAGGAATTTGAAAAGCAAGAGTTTTTTGCGTGTGCGTTGCTGATAAATAGCAACATTCAGGGCAATCCCAGCAAGGCCGATTGCCTGACCTATCCACCAAAGAAGATTCACAGCACAATACCTCTGACATTCAGCTTTGCAATATCCACTTTTTCCGGGCTTGATCTGGGAAGGCCGGCAAAGGCAAGAACCATCCTTTCATTTGACCACAAATCAAGATCGCCAAACAAGGGGGCAAGCGTGGAATGGAAGGTAAGAGCAACCGTGACCTCCTTGCCAAAATACTTTTTGGGAATTTCAAAATAATAGGGCGCAAACACGCATTCGCCTATTTTCTCCCCACTTATTTCGGCGGTGACATAAAGAAGCGCATCCTCCATGGTAACAAAGGCGCGGTCAGCGTCTTCTGGTATGCAGAATGTCACTTCTGTTTTCAGATTCCCAAAAAAGCTACCATCAAACGAGAAATTACCCGTAAACAAAACCGCTGGCAAATAGCCAAGCTCTTGCAGATTGCAGGAAACGGTATGCTCACCCGCCGAAAGCATGATGTCTGCCGAATCGTAGAGATGCGAAAAACAATCGGTAAGCATATCGCAGGATCTGTCGAAAGTAATCACACGGCCATCAACAGAAACCGTGCCATCGGCAACTGGATAAATACGGCGATGGATTTTTGCCTGAACAGGCGCGGGAAGAGCAAAATGGAATGTGCGATCCCGAAAGAAATGCGGACGAAAAACCCCCTCCGAAAGCCGCACAGGCATACTTGCTTGCAAAGGCACCTCTCTCCCCTGCGGTTGCTCCGCGCCTTGTATTTTCCCATGCTCGAAAACGGCAACGCCATAGTTATCAAGCACAAAATCCACGTTTTGACCGCCGATATGCAACACACACTCGCGCCGGCCTACCGCATTGTTCTCTCTATCAAGGATGATCACGCTACCATCCTCATAGGTTTTTAGGCGAATATTGCGCACAAGAGCGCCGTTTTTATCGGTAACCGTTACTCTTTCGGTACTCTGGCAAACGGCCGCAACGGCAGCTTCAATACCGGTGTAGATCGTTTCTCCCCTTTCCTCCAGAATACTGTCTTCGCACAGGGAGAAAACAAACGGGCTTTCCGCCGTCTCCTCTTCTCTTAAAAAGCGGAAGGTCACCTGTGAGGACACCATTTTTTCAACAATCTCTTTGAAAGCCGATTGAATGGCATCTCCATTGTGCCGACCGAGCGATTTCAGATAAGCGGTATACGGAACACGCAGACCAACCATGGCGGTGGGCCGCTTCTTTGCAAATAAGGCCGCCCGTTCTGCCTCTTCGGCCAACAGACGCACACCTGCAAAATCAGGGTTGTGGTAATTGAAGTTGTCAAAAAAGTCCGGCTTGTCAACATTGCCCTTTGCATCCAAATGCGAAATAGCAATGAAATAATGATCAATACCGTGCGCAGCGGCATACCAAAGTATCTGCCTGCGTCGTGCATATGGCATTGAGCACGGGCCAAGCGCAAAAAGCTCCACCATGGCATGCGCTTTACCATTATAACGCACATTCTCCGTCATAGAGAAAAGCATCTCGTCTCCGTTTCCCAATCGCGTATGGATCTCATCAATTCCGGGCATGTCCATCTGTTCAATAAAGGGAAACCACTCTCCCGTTTCGCGGGTAGCCGAAAGAGGTGCCGAATCATCCAGGGTATGACCGGTAAGCGGCAGATGATGCTGTCTGCACCAAAGCGAAACCTGGTCGATAAAGCTCTTTTTAAACTGTTTTCCAATCAGTGTGCGGAAGGTATAGGGAAAATCCGGTACCGTTTTTTTGCTTTCATAGGCGATGATATCGGTTATCAGATCACCTCCGCACGCGGCGGTGTATTCTTCAAATAGCCCGTCATAATAGGGATACATCCCCTCACCGTTAGAGGTATAGATAAAGCTTGGCTCATCGGTAAAGATGCCCGCAATTACATTGCCGAAATATTCTTTAAAGCGAGCATAGTATTTTTCGTGAGTAAGCTGAATGAAGCAAGCAACCGCCTTCGGATTCAGCATATCGCTATCAAATGGTGCAAAAACACGTTGCGCCTCTCCGCGCATCATGCTTTCTAATTTAACCGTGCCGCTCTGATACACAAGCCGCTTTGCCGCAAAGGAAGGA
Organism: Clostridia bacterium; assembly: GCA_017621755.1. Lineage (GTDB taxonomy): Bacteria > Bacillota > Clostridia > Oscillospirales > CAG-272 > UBA1740. The sequence continues at coordinate 75,650 of JAGASL010000011.1, read as the reverse complement.
TCTTGCTCAATAACGGTATTTTTGCACGAGCCGGATGGCCAATTGAATTCATCATACAGCCAGATGCGCATACCATTTTCCTTAGAAAAAAGCAAGATATGCTCTACCAGATCCAGCCAGGCGTCAGACATATATTCTATCTCAAGTCCTGCGCGCGGATAGAGCATAACCGTATCTATGCCAACCATCTTATAAGAGAGCAACATTTTTTCCAGTCGTTCATTTGTAGGAGCTCCCGTAATGGCTAACATGGGTATTAAGGGATTCATATCATTACCTGCTTTCAAATATTTTTTCTTTTTCTCCTTGATTTTAGCATATTTTTTTGTTAAAATGAACATACAAAACAAAGCAATATCTTTCTAAAACAAAGATTTTCGGGCGGACACAAGGAGATAGAACATGCATGTTTTTCTGCGCTATGCGGCATATACGGATCATCTTCCAAACCGCATGTTTACAAAGGCCTATGATGCAAGAATCCTATTTATCACATCCGGGGAGGGGGAGATACGCTTTTCCGATAGAGCCGAGGCTCTTTTTGCCAACTCCATGGTCTATTATCCGGCAGGAACCGAATATCTGCCATTGCCTTCCGCCGAAGCACCCCCTTATTTCGTTACACTGAATTTCGATTTTGACCATTCTGGCGAGCACATCGGCTCGGTAATGCCGCCAGTCGCATCCAACGAATTCAAAGCAGAGCTGGCAAACGAAAGCCACTTGCATTGTGGGATCTCGATATATCAGACACCTTTTGTTTTGCATCATGCAAAGGAATTCAAAGAGGCCTTTTTAGAAATTGTAAAAGCCTTTTCAAGAGGCACGCCTCACGCCCGTGAAGCGGCGCAATCCTTGCTACAGTATGTACTTTGCCGTATATCAGAGCAGGATCTTCACCCGTACGAAGAGCTTTACAATCGGATCGTCGCATACATAGCCGAAAATCTGCCCGATATCGAGAGCAATGCGCAGATCGCAAGGGCTATCAATTATCACCCTTATTACATAAACCAGTATTTTAAATCAAAAAGCGGCAAAACGCTTCACAAATACGTTTTAGAGCAGCGCCTTCAAAGGAGCGTTGCCCTGCTCCGCGGTGGTAATGAAAGCATTTCCACCATCGCGCATAACGTAGGCTTTAAAAATGCCGACCACTTCTCAAAATGCTTTAAGGCTCACTATCGAACACCCCCCTCTGACCTCCGTAACAAAACAAAGCTTGTATAAGAAAAACATCAGTATTTCTCCGTACAACCACCGCAATTAACCGCAATGACACAGAAACGCAGCATGCAAGCATGCTGCGTTTTGTCTTTCCTCTATTTTTGCCGGCAAACCCGATGCAGCCGCACGGCGTACACCGCCGCAGCCAGCAACAGCGTTAGTGGAATGGCCAATAGCAGGAGCCGGCTATAATAAGCCACCTCAGCATCGGCCGCGCGCATAGCGGCGGTCGAATAGACGGTGGCAGGCAGAAGCCCTTCTCCACCCGAAAAGCGAACGGTATAGCCCTCGTGCTTGTTTTCCTCCAAGAAGGCATAATAGGCATCCCAATCGTCAAAAACAGCAGCCTTGGCAAACAGGCGGCGTGGCAGATGGTTCAATAGCAGCAGCACCGCCAAAATCACCAGCAAAACGATCACCACGATCAGCAGCGTTTTTTGCAGCAGCACCTTTCGTTTTGCCGCCAGAGCGCCCTCCTGCTCGGTGGGGTGCAGCAGACCGCGCTTGACCAGCAGCGGCTGCGCAAGACAGACATACAGCACGTAGAGCAGCGCCAGCATCAAAACGGTGAAGGCACAGCCAGCCCTTGCCCAAGAGCCAAACGACAGGCCAAGATATGCATTGCCAACCAGCAAAAGCGGCAGCATAAAGCCAAGCAGCGCCAAGATCAAATCAAAAACGTGCACTGCCGTTCGTACCACGCCGTCATTTGCGACTTGGGCGGTGGGCAAAAACACCTCGTCCTCTTCCTCCACGTGCAGATATGCCGTACGTGCAAAGCAAAGCTGGCAAATACCGCTGCCCAATAACAGCAGCGCGCCAAGCCAAAAGCCGATCAGAGCACGCGAGAAGCATAGGTTGGCGATGGCCGCGGTGATCAAGCCCGCGATCGCGATGCCGGAGGAGACCAGCGAAAGGCTTTGATAGCGTGTGACCCGCCGCTGCAGCATGCTTTTGAACTGTCGCTCTCCCCTGCCCCTTTTTCGCGCAGCGGCCTCCTCACTCTGCCCGGCTGCTTCGCCTGGGGCATTACATTCACCGCGCAGCAGCTCATCGGTGGTAATGCCAAACAGCTCGGCGATCGCCGGGATCAGCGAAAGCTCGGGCGTGCATTCATCACACTCCCAGCGGCTGACCGTCTTATCCGAAACAAAGAGCCGCTCACCCAGCTCGCGCTGGGTCATACCGTTTGCGCGCCGCAGGGCGGCGATCAGCTTACCGATCGTTTTCTTTTCCATCATTCGTATCCTCCTTGCGGGCAGCTTCCCACCGCCCTGCCATCATTCTACCATCCCGTCAGAAAAAACACCACCCAAAAGCGCGAGAATCTCTCTCGAAATGTGAGAATGCCCACGTGAGTGAGTATAGCACATGCCGCTGTATCTGTCAAGAAGCCTATGGCATATCCTGTTACGGGGGTCTTTTTCTATTTTCCAGCACTTACCTGATTAAGAGGCTCCCACTTTCGGCAAAACTATCCGTGCAAGAACTTTTCTGAAAGGGTCAAACCAAGAAATGAACATAAGACGCGGAGATATTTATTATGCCGATCTTAGCCCGGTCGTTGGTAGCGAGCAGGGCGGACTGCGCCCTGTGCTGATCGTACAGAACGACGTAGGAAACCGCTATAGCCCCACCGTGATCGCGGCGGCCATCACCAGCAAGCTGGGAAAAGCCAAGCTGCCCACCCATATTGACGTGTTTGCCAGCCGCGTAGGGCTTGCCAAGGACTCTGTGATCCTTCTTGAGCAGATCCGCACGCTTGACAAGCGCCGCCTGAAGGAAAAGATGGGGCATTTAGATGATGAATCCATGCGCAAGGTCAACACCGCGATCTCTGTCAGCTTTGGCCTGAGCGACAGCCCTGCCGCCAATCAGCCGCCGCGTGTATACGCGCGTGCTGACGGCAGCGCCGAGCCTTGATCGACACAAAAATTCACAATCTTATGCGAAAAAGCGATTGAAAAATCGCTTTTTCTGTTATATAATGGTGGTATATTATGGAGGACATATCGATGATCTACCGCTATTCTTTTACCATCAACTCGCATTCCTGCGATTATAACGGGGTGGCGCGGCCCAGCGCCGTGATGACCTATCTGCAAGAGGCCGCCAACCTGCAGGTAAAGACCTACGGCCCTACCTATGAGGAGATGAAGCAAAACGGTCAGTTCTTCGTGCTGAGCCGCATTGGCGTTTCTCTTTCTTCCCCGCTCTACGCTTATGAGGAGCTGGAGGCAGAGACCTGGGCCGTGCCAAGCCGCGGCTTTAGCTTTTTGCGCCGCCACCGCATTCTGCGCGCCGGACAGCCGATCTGCGAGGCGACCAGCGTGTGGGCGCTGTTGGATATGGCCAGCCGCCGGCCGCTGCGGGTGACCGAATACCAGCCCGGCTTTACCTGTGAGGAGGATGCGGGCGTTACGCTGCCCGATCGCATTCGTTTGGGCAAGGAGGGGCTTACCCCGCTTGGTAAATATACCGTGCGCTATGCCGATACCGACCAAAACGAGCACATGAACAACACCATGTACGCCGATATGCTGTGCGGCTTTCTTGATCTGCATGGCAAATACGTCAATCGCTTTTCGATCAACTATTTCCAAGAGGCGCCCATTGGCACCCACTTGGAGATCCTTGGCGAGGTGGGCGAGGGCGGCGAGCAGCTCTTCCGCTCGGTGCGTGAGGATGGCGAAACGAACGTAGAAGCATCCTTTTCTATAATCACACTATGATCTACCCAAAGCAGGCACATCCGCGCCTGCTTTTTCTATTCTTAAAAAAATTTTGAAAAATTTGAAAAAAACTGTTGACAAGCGGCAAACAACCTGCTATAATATCAAGTGGTTAGCATATGCTAACTTTTAATTTGCAATGCGGTTAGCGTATGCTAATCGTCATATTTCCCTTACAATTGCAGCGACCACGCAGGAGGGTGAAGATGAAAACGTTAAAGGATGCCAAGGTGGGCGAAACGGTCAAGGTTATTAAGTTACACGGCGAGGGTGCTATCAAGCGCCGAATCATGGACATGGGGCTGACCAAGGGCGTGGAGATCTATGTACGCAAGCTGGCGCCGCTGGGCGACCCGATGGAGCTGTATTTGCGCGGCTATGAGCTTTCTCTGCGCAAGGCGGATGCCGAAATGGTTGAGGTTGAATAAAATCTGCCGCTTAACAGCACATTGTTTTTTGAAGTGCGATTAGCGTTGGCTAATCAAGAAAGAGAGGATATAGCGCATGGCGATCAAAATTGCCCTTGCCGGCAACCCCAACTGCGGCAAGACGACCCTGTTTAACGCATTAACCGGCTCAAACCAATACGTTGGTAACTGGCCTGGCGTTACGGTAGAGAAAAAGGAGGGCAAGCTGAAAAAGCAGGACGGCGTTATTATTACCGATCTGCCGGGCATCTACTCCCTTTCCCCCTACACACTGGAGGAGGTCGTAGCCAGAAATTATCTGGTTGGCGAGCGGCCGGATGCCATTTTAAACTTGGTAGACGGAACCAATCTGGAAAGAAACCTATACCTGACCACGCAGCTGATCGAGCTTGGTATTCCTGTTGTGATCGCCATCAACATGATGGACGTTGTGCGCAAGCGCGGTGATAAGATCGACATTGAGCGGCTCTCACAGGAGATCGGTTGCAAAATCGTAGAGATCTCTGCCCTGAAGGGAGATGGCGTTTGGGAAGCGGTTGAAGCGGCTATTCAAGCGGCAAAATCGGGCGAAACGATACCGCCGCATAATTTTTCAGGCAGCGCGGAGCACGCCATTGCCCACATAGAGGAAGCCGCCGTGCATGACCTGCCTGAGGAGCAGCAGCGCTGGTACGCCATCAAGCTGTTTGAGCGTGATGAAAAGGTGCGCGAGCAGCTGCAGCTTTCCCCTGAAAAGCTGGCGCATATAGAAAAGGATATTTTAGCCGTAGAGCGCGAGATGGATGACGATGCCGAATCGATCATTACCAACGAGCGATATACGTACATTGCCCAGCACCTAAAGAGCTGCTACAAGAAAAAGCACCAAGGAAAGCTGACCCCCTCTGACAAGATAGACCGTATCATAACCAACCGCATTTTGGCATTGCCAATCTTTGCCTTGGCTATGTTTTTGGTATACGCTATCGCTATGGGCAGCTCAGTCATCTCGATTGGTACGATCGGCACCGATTGGGCGAACGACGTGCTTTTTGGTGAGTGGGTACCCGCCTTCTTCGATAGCTTTTTGCTCAATTCCTCGGGTGATCCTATCGTGGCCCCGTGGCTTTACAGCCTAATCCAAGACGGAATCGTTGCCGGCGTTGGCGCTGTGCTAGGCTTTGTGCCGCAGCTGCTGGTGCTCTTTTTGCTGCTTTCCCTGCTTGAGGATTGCGGCTATATGGCGCGCGTTGCCTTTATTATGGACCGCATCTTCCGCAAGTTTGGTCTTTCGGGCAAATCCTTTATTCCCATGCTGGTTGCCACTGGCTGCAGCGTGCCCGGTATTATGGCATCCCGCACCATCGAGCAGGATCGTGACCGCAAGATGACCATTATCACCACCGGCTTTATGCCCTGCGGCGCCAAAATGCCTATCGTTGGCCTATTTGCAGGTGCCGTTTTTGGCAATTCCCCGCTGGTTGCCGTTTCTGCCTTCTTTATCGGTATTGGTGCCGTTATCGTCTCTGGCCTGATTATGAAGAAATTCAAGGCCTTTGCCGGCGAGCCCGCCCCCTTTGTGATGGAGTTGCCCCCTTACCACGCGCCGAACGTTGGTAACGTTCTTCGCTCGACATGGGAGCGCGGCTGGGATTTTATCAAGCGTGCGGGCACGGTTATTCTTGTTTCCTCCATTATCCTGTGGTTCCTGCAGGGCTACGGCTTTACCGACGGCATCTTTGGTGCGGTAGAGGATAACAACACCTCTCTGCTTGCTACCATTGGCAACGCGCTTGCCTGGATCTTCTACCCGATTGGCTGGATGGGCGACATGGCCTGGAAGGCGACCGTGGCCACCTTTACCGGTCTGATCGCCAAGGAAGAGATCGTTATGACCTTAGGCACCCTGTATCAGTACGCCGGTGAGCTGAGCGAGGCCGGTGACGAGATCTGGGCGATGGTAGCCAAGGACTTTGGCGCCGTTACTGCCTACAGCTTTATGATCTTTAACCTGCTGTGCGCCCCCTGCTTTGCGGCCATGGGTGCCATCAAGCGCGAGATGAACAACTGGAGGTGGACTGCCTTCTCGATCGGCTACATGTGCGTGTTTGCCTACGTGATCTCGATGATCGTTTATCAGATCGGCGGCCTGTTCACGGGCGAGGCGACCTTTAGCGTATTCACCATTCTGGCGCTTGTGGCGCTGGCGGCTCTGATTTACCTGCTGGTTCGCCCCAACAAGTATAAGAATGGCATGCTGCCGGCCAAGGGAATTTCTACTGAAAAATAAGTAAAACAAAGAGGTTTTTATGGATTGGCCAACCATTATTGTTTCGGCTGTGATCGTGGCGATCGTAGCTGCCATCATCATTTGCTCGATCCGCGGCAAGAAAAAGGGAAAGGGCTCTTGTGGCTGCTCCTGTAGCGGGTGCGCTATGTCTGGCATGTGTCACGGCCACCATGAACGATCTAACAAGTAAAAAAAGGCGTTGTGCCCATGGGCACAACGCCTTTTCATTCTTTATAAGGTTATTCCCCCTTGATGTGAGCCGAGCGGCGGAATTTAGCCGGTGTAAGTCCCTCAACGCTTTTAAAGAAACGAATAAAATTATATTCGCAGGAGAAGCCCAGCTCCTCGGCGATCACAGAAAGCGGCTCGTTACCAGAAAGCAGTCGCTCACGCGCGATCACACCTCTTTCACGACGCAGGTATTGCAGGGGGGTACATCCCTCCTCTATTTCAAAAAGGCGGGTCAGGTGCCGCTCGGAAAGGTGAACGAAGGCAGCCACCTCGCCAACGGTGAGGGGATGGGTGCAATTGTCGGCAATAAACTGCTTGGCGCGCGCCAGGCGGGCATCCTCTCGCGCGGCGCTTTTGGCGGCCTGGCTTGCGTGCGTCCGATCGGTCGCCATCAGGATGGAAAGTAAAAATACCGCATCCTGAAGCAAAAAAGGTGCCAAGGAATCCCCACGAAGGGCAGCCGACTGTGCCTGCGCAATAGCAGCCTGCATTTCCGGGGTGGTAACATCGCATATCGTTTCGCTTGGCAACGAAAGGCCGTGGGCGGCCAGATCCTTGTCTGAAACGGAAAACCCAAGTGAATACTTGCCGTAATCAGCCGTGCTGCGGGTAAAGCGGTGCTCTACCTCAGGTGGAATCAGCAGATAATCCCCATCTCGCGCGGTGAATTCCCTGCCGTCATTCAACAAATACGTTACATCCCCCGCAAAGGGAAAATGCACCTCGTAAAAGGTGTGGCGATGCATTTTATGATTGACACGGCGGTAATCACGCACATAGTATTGCTGCTGAAACCAAAGAAATTCCATGGGAAAGGGCTCCTGCCTGGCAGGAATACGTATGCGGTTGAGAATGCGCGAGGCAGCCATCATAGCCTTCAATTTATCCGCCATAAATGCACCTCCTTTTTTGCTATTATCATACCATGCCATGTCTGTTTTGTCAACAAAATGTCGCGATTTGACATTTTATGGTCTTATCCGGATATTGCCCCGACTTTGCTTCTGCGCTATAATGTATTTGTTAATTTATGCCATGGTACGACATTTGACCGCAACCGTGACCAATACCGGGAGGATATATGAAAAACTGTACAAAAAAGGTCGGCGCTTTTCCGACCATGATCACCCCTTACAATACGGATGGCAGCGTAGACCTGGGTGCCGCCCGCGCCATGACCGAATGGTATTATGAGAAGGGCTGCCACGGCATTTTTGCCGCCTGCCAATCAAGTGAGATCTTTTATCTGACCGAGGAGGAGCGCGTGGCGCTTACCCGCACGGTGATTGACGAGGCGAACCGCCTATCTGCCCTGCACCCGGAGCGGCCAAGGATGACCATCGTAGCCTCTGGCCACGTGGCAAGCACCTATGACCAGCAGGTGCACGAGCTACGAGCCGTGGCCGAGACCGGGCCAGACGCCCTGATCCTGATCACCAACCGCATGGACATTCCAAACGAGGGAGAAGACCAGTGGTTCCGCGATTGCGACAGACTGGCCGCCGCCGTGCCGGATATTCCGCTTGGCGTTTACGAATGCCCCTTTCCCTACAAGCGCCTGCTGACCGAAAAGATGCTGCGCTACTGCGCAGAAAGCGGCCGCTTTGCCTTTATCAAGGATACCTGCTGCGATGCTGCCCTGATCGCCAAGCGCGTAGAGATTCTAAAGGGCAGCCCGGTACAGCTTTATAACGCCAATGCACAGACCCTGCTGGAAACGCTGCGTGCTGGTGCGCACGGCTATTGCGGTGTGATGGCCAACTTCCACCCCCAGCTTTACGTCTACCTGTGCGAGCACTTTGAAGAGGAGCCGGAAAAGGCTGACCTGTTGCAGGCATTTCTTTGCACGGCTACCATGGTTGAAAAGCTGGCCTACCCAGTCACGGCCAAGTATCACCTTAGCGAGATCGTTGGTCTGCCGATCAGTTCCATCTTCTCTCGTGTCCGCTCGCAGTACGAGCTGAATGACTATCAGAAGTCCTGCATCCGTCAGCTGCACCTGCTGGCAACGGATATTGAAGAACGCCTGACAAAATAAGGAAAATGCCATGAAGCCTGTCACCAGTTGGAGCTATGCTCCGTATTCACCCCCGTTTTTTGAGGCGGGCGATCCCTACGTCTGCCGCCTGGTGCCCGGGGTAGATACCCTACACCTGGAATGGCTTGACAAAGACAAGGATACCTATCTCGTCTCCTGGCGCAAGCGCGGCGAGGCGAGCTTTACCGGCTCTGCCTCTGTCACGGGGGATAGCTATACCATCAAGGACCTGACCGAGGGCGAGGAATACGAGGTGCAGGTCTCGCACGGCGATAAAAAGAGCCGCGTGCGCCTGGCGCGTATTGGCAAGGCGGTTGGTACGGTGGTCAACTATCTACACCCCGAGGATGATGCCTACCGTTTTTCCGGCCGGTATCTGTGCAGCCCCAGCATGGTTCGCCACCCAGATGGCTACCTGTTGGCCTCGATGGATCTGTTTGCCGGACAAGCACCGCAGAACCTGACGCTGATCTTCCGCTCGGATGATAACGGCGAAAGCTGGCATTACGTCAGCGAGCTGTTCCCCTGCTTCTGGGGCAAGATGTTTATTCACCGCGGCGAGCTGTATATGCTGGCCTGCTCGACCGAATACGGCGACCTGCTGATTGGGAAATCGAGCGACGGCGGCAAGAGCTTTACTACCCCCACCGTGCTGCTGCGCGGCTCGTGCAAGTGCGGCGTGGCTGGTGTGCACAAAAACCCGCAGCCTGTTGTTTCTTACGGTGGCCGCCTTTGGGAAACGCTGGAATGGGGCAGCTGGGGCGAGGGGTACCACGCGCCAATGGTTGCCTCGATCGATGAAAATGCCGATCTGCTGGTAGCAGAAAGCTGGTGCTTTACCGACCCGATCAAATATGACCCGCAATGGGTAGCGGGCATGGTAGAAGGCCCCAGTAGCGGTAACATTGAAGGCGCCTTGACTGTGCTACCGGATGGCAAGCTGTATAACGTGATGCGCTATGATATGACCAAGTGCACGCCGGATTTCGGCTATCTGCTTGCCTTTGCCGTGAACACCGAAAACCCGGAGGCTCCGCTGAAATTTTCCCGCCCGATCGCCATGCCTGGTAACCATTCCAAATGCATGATCGTCAAGGATGAGGTGGGCGGTTACTATTACTCGATCATCTGCCGCATTCTGGATAGCGCGCATAAGCACGCCCGCAATCTGCTTTCACTGATGAAATCAAAGGATGGCGAGCATTGGGAGCTTTCTATGGATCTGCTGGATTACCGAAACGAAAATCCAGCCGAGATCGGCTTCCAATACGTTGATCTGATGATCGACGGTGACGATCTGATCTATCTTTGCCGTACCGCCATCAACGGCGCGCATAACCATCACGATGCAAACTACAGCACCTTCCACCGCATAAAGCACTTCCGCAGCCTATAAGTCTCATATGATCAAGCGCCCCAAGAAGGATTTTGGGGCGCTTTTTCTTGTTTTTTCCATGGAAAAACTGGCAGTTGTGTGGTATAATGGTGTATATATTCCAATTCCGAGTGAGGGCTTATGAAACGAAAACGACTACACCTTGCCGCCATAGGGCTGATACTATGCCTGTTAGTGAGCGGGATAGGAGAGATGCCTCTCTCCGCGCTCACCTACACACAAGGTGCCAATCCACCGTCCACGGCGTATCAACAAAGCGTGTATTACGATCGACTCTCTGCCCTGCCGCATACCGGTGACGGGAGAACCGATCTGATTGCCGTTGCGCTCTCTCAGCTCGGTTATACAGAGGGCAATGACAACGGTGATTACGGCGGAGTGAGCAACGGTAATCAAAACTTTACCGAATACAATTACAATATGGGATCCTTTGGTGTCGGCTACGGCGGTAGCAATTATCCGTGGTGTGCCTCCTTTGTCTCCTTCTGTCTACTACAGGCCGGCACGCACAACCAGACAAAAATCGCCGATTGGTGCCGCAAGCACGAGGGTGATGCCGCCTACATATGGCGCGAGGTCAGCTGTAGCAAATGGGCAAGCCAGCTGCGGCAATGCGGTTATTTTTCTGATTCTGCCCATTTCGGTGGCAGTTATACACCACTTTCGGGTGACCTGATCTTTTTTACACAGAACGGAAGCACGGAAAGCCACATCGGCATCGTGCTGTACACAGAGGGGGACCGCATCTATACGGTTGAAGGAAATACCTCTCCAGCCGCAGGCTTAGAGAGCAACGGCGGGGGTGTCTACCTCAAAAGCTACCCACGAACAAGCTCTTACATACGTGGTTACGGCGTTCTTCCCTATCCAGCAAACCAAGAAATCACCACCATCGATTATACCGGAAAGAGTCCTTCTGCCGGCATATACGTCTCCACAACCGCAAAATACTTGTTTCTCACCGAGGATGCTGAAGCACACACCTATCTACTGCCTCGCTATTCCTTCTTTACGGTAACGGAGATAGCCGCCAACGGGCGGCTGAAGGCGATCTGCCACATTAACGGTGAAGAAATCACGGGGTATCTACTGAACAACGAGGATCGTGTTATTCAGCTGAGCGCAGAAAAAGCAGAGGCCTCGCCTGAGGAAGGGACGGACGATATACAACCACCCGTGCAGGAGGAGATACCCGATGACGCATTACCGCCTGTGATCGAAGAAGAGGTGCTTCCCCCCACGCAGGAGGAGGACACCAACACATCTGCGCCGATACTGCCGGAAAAAACCGAGAAGTCGACCACCGCAGGGGCGGCAACAACAGCCCCGGGCCGTGTAACCACGCGAACGGAAAGCGCCTCCTGCGCCTCTTCGATAGGTCTCTCACCACTTGCGCTGTTAATATGTACCCCTATACTACTTAAAAGAACAAAACAAGAATGAGGGAAAGTTCTTCTTTCCCTCATTCTTCTTGTTTACAGATGACCCAACACAGTTTTTTGAAAGTTCAGCTATGCGGAACAATGGCATGAATCTTCTCCAGCATTCTACAGATATTGGCATACTCGACCTCGTTTACCCACACGTTTTGCAGGGCAGCTACCGCCGCGGCACACCCGGCAGCCTGCCCGGTGGCCATACAGGTCGCCTCTACCCGGATGGCACTATTGGCATACGTGTCAGACGAGATACAACGTCCGGCACACAGAATACGTCTCGCCCCTCTGGGAATCAACGCAGAATACGGCACCTTAGAAACAACGTTTTCTTGATGATAGACCTTTTCAATGCCATGCATCACGTGCAGATCTATCGGGTAAAACGCATAGCACACGGAATCCGGATAAAGCATGCCGTGTATATATTCCTCGGCTGTGATCATATGCTCACCCACAATGCGATTGGTCTCACGCACACCAACCTCCTCTGCCATAAAATCGATTTCAATATGTGAAAGCCCTTTTATGCTGCGCAAAAACTGGTAGATCTGCATGACAAGAAGCAGTGCACGCTTGCCAAGCGCGGTTTTTCCCTGCGAGGTATCGGCATCTACACAGGGGATATGCACATCGATCCTTTGATCACGAAGATATGCAAGCAGATCACTTGCCCGTACGTATTCCGGCAGCCCAGCAGCGGGCAGCCTTTCTTTTATTTCGTCTACGGATACTGCATCCATATCATACCCGGAAAGATGAGTTTGAAGCGTTGCCGGCTGCTGCGTTTCACTCTTAACAACCGAATAGCCGGCTATTTGGCACAAATTAGCATCCCCCGTCGCATCGATAGCAATTTGTGTCGTAATAAGCAACAAGCCGCTTTTCTCAGTTATCAAAAGATCAATGCCGTTGTCCCTTTCCATCACATCCGAAACCATAGCGCTGCAGACAACCTCTACACCTGCTTCCTCACACATCTGAAACAGCACTGTCGTATAAACAAAGCGGTTCAATCTGATCTGCTCATACCAATGCTTTTCAGGCTTGAATGTGATCTTGGGCATTTTTGCCCCGCCGAGTGCTATCGTACGCTCAATAGATTCCCAGCAGGGGCCGTTGATGATCTGTCTTCCCCACGCAAAAAACAAGCCGGGAAAATTGACATTGGCAACGGTGATTGTACCACCAAGAATGCTGTTTTTCTCAATTAGTATCGTTTTTGCGCCGGCCCTTGCGGCAGCAATGGCGGCAAAAACACCTGCCGTTCCACCGCCTACAACGACAACGTCCGCACATGTCTCTCTTTTTATTTTATAGGATGCTTGCATATGACTTCCTTCTGCAGTTGTTTTTCTCACTGCGATATGTTATAATATATGATATTGTAAAACAAAAAAGAATGCTTGTAAATACGCATAGTTAATCAACTTTTTATAAATTATGAAACAGAAGGGCGTGTCATGTTGACTGGAGAGATCATCAATAGAAAAGAGTTTTGGGTAAAAAGCGGCTCCCACCCAAGGGATAGCCTTATTATCGTACTGGAAGGAAGCTTTCGTTGCACGATATCGGGAATAAGCTATCTGGCAAGCCCACGTGATATATGTGTCTTTCGCGGTGGCACATATTTTGAAAGAGCTGTGATTTCACCCATCACATGTATTTACGTACAGCTTGATGCACTCCCGTTCGCAGCGGTTGATGGAATCATGCCGATCCATGATCGAGTCCGGAAAAACAATACGATTCAATATCTCGAGCAGGCCATCAAGGAACAGCAGCTTGCCCTGACAAAGCACTTAGTTGAAGATATTTTCCTCATACACGCCTACGAGCAAGGCAACCACTACACCTGCACGGATGATATTGTTTCTGGCTGTATAGATTTCCTTGAAAAGAATTACAGCACAAAAATTCATCTTGACGAGCTTGCCAATCACTTTCACATTTCCAAACAATGGCTGATTTCAAAATTCAAAAAGCACGTCAAAAAAACGCCCATCCAATATTTACAGGATATACGCTTACAGTATGGCAAAGAGCTTTTGCGAGATACGGATCTACCCGTTGGAGAGATTGCGGCAGCGTGCGGCTTTGAAAATGTATATTATTTCAGCAGCAGCTTCAAAAGAAGCATCGGCCTCTCGCCCCTGGAATATAGAAAAAAGCAACAACTATAAAAAGGATGACCACGGTCATCCTTTTTACTATGCTATGCATTTTGAAGATATGCCTCAATCTCCTCGCGGGCAAGAGCGGAGAGCGCCTTAGCCTCAAGCGAGGCTACTGTCTCGCGGTCGATCACGCGCAGGATCTCCATCTCTACCTTGGTTCTGCGCCAGGGGAAATTCTTGGTGATCTGCTCGGTGCCGCGCGTTGCCATGATCACCAGCGGCGCATTCGCCTTTTTAGCAAGCAGAAAGGCACCGTCCTTGAACGGGAGCATTTCATCGGTCTTAGAGCGCGTTCCCTCTGGGTAGATGCCCATAGAAACGCCACATTCGCGCACCAGGCGCGCCGCCTCCTTGATCGTGCGCGCGGCGCGGAGCGGATTTTTCCGGTCGATCGGTAAAAAGCCGCAATGATAGATATGCCGCCCCACGATCGGAATACGGAAATTGGCCTCTTTGGAGATATAGCCCAGCTTGATGCCGCGCAGCGCGTCAAAGCCCACCATCGGGTCAAAATCCGAGCGGTGATTGGAAACCAGAACAAACGGCTCCTTCGGCAGCTTTTCTACCCCCGTGGCATGATGGCGAACACGAAACAGACCCAGCAGCCAATTCACGGTCAGGTGTGTCATGAAAAAGGCATAGGGATCAACACGCTTGATCGGCTTTTTCATAGAGAAAGCAAAGGACGTAATGAACAAATAGATGATGTAAACACAGTTCAAAGCCGCGAAGCCACCTACAAAAATAGGCAGGATCCACCACGGCGAAAGCGCCGAAAAGGCGATATACAGCCCTGCCGTTAAGATGGCGGAAAGAATGGCAAAGAGATATACAAGCATGATTATTCCTTTCTTTTTTTAACGTACATGGTGCGCATGGCATTGAGAATAGCCAGCACCATCACGCCTACGTCGGCAAAAATAGCGCCCCACATATTGGCATAGCCAAAGGCGCCTAAAAGAAGCGCCAGACCCTTTACGCCAAGGGCAAAAATAATATTCTGCCGCACGATACGCATGGTACGGCGGGAAATTTGAATCGCCTGCGGCAGCTTGCTGAGCCGATCCTCCATCAAGACAACGTCGGCTGCCTCAATGGCGGCATCACTACCCAGCGCCCCCATCGCTACGCCCACGTCGGCAAGTGACAGCACAGGCGCATCGTTAATGCCGTCGCCCACGTAGATGAGCCCCGGTCTTGCCGTGCGCATCGCGTCCACCCTTGCCACCTTATCCCCAGGCAGCAGCTCGCAATACGCTTCATCCAGCCCTATCTCTCGTGCCACGGCCTCGCCGATCTCGGCGCGGTCGCCCGTTAGCATCACAGTGCGGCGAACACCGCAGGCCTTTAAGGCGGCAAGAGACGCCTTTGTCTCTGGCTTGATCTCATCGGCCAGCAGCAGGCAGCCGCGATACACGCCGCCCACCGCCACATACAGCACCGTGCCAATGCCGGCAAAGGGCGTGTAGGAAATACTGTTTTCAGCCATCAAACGGCCGTTGCCGACTAAAACGGGAAGGCCGTTCAGCATAGCGGTCATACCCTGCCCGGCGACCTCACAGATCGCCGTTACAGCCGGAAGCGCTTCCTCACGGCAGGCCTCGCATACCGAGCGGGCAATGGGGTGGTTAGAATGTGCCTCAACGGCTGCGGCAAGGGCCAGCAGCGCTTGCTCTTGCCCATCTACGGCGTGAACCTCGGCTACGCGGAACGCGCCACGCGTCAGCGTGCCGGTTTTATCAAAGACAACGGTGTGCGCACCTGCCAGCACCTCCATATACGAGGCGCCCTTGATCAAAATACCGTGGCGCGAGGCGCCGCCAATGCCGCCAAAAAAGGAAAGCGGTACCGAGATCACCAACGCACAGGGGCAAGAGACCACCAAAAAGATCAAGGCGCGGCTGATCCATTCTGCCGGGTTGCCCACGAAAAGGGGCGGAATAATGCCAAGCAGCAGCGCTACCGCTACCACGCAAGGGGTGTACCAATGCGCAAAGCGGGTAATAAAGCTCTCCACCCGCGCCTTTTTCTCGGCAGCGTTCTCTACCAGCTCTAAAATGCGCGAAACGGTGCTTTCGGCATATACGCTCTCTACGCACACAAGCAGCTCGCCGCTCATATTCACGACACCGCTGATCACGCGGTCGCCGGGTGATACGCTGCGCGGCAGGCTTTCCCCCGTCAGGGCGGCGGTATTCAGGCTGCTCTCACCCGTGATCACACGCCCGTCAAGCGGGATCCTCTCACCCGGCAGCAGGCGGATCGTTTCACCGGCGGCAACCTCATCGGGTGAGACGGTCAGGTATTCGCCTTGGCGCAGCACACAGGCGGTATCCGGCCGGATATCCATCAGCGAGGCGATATGCCGGCGGCTTTTGCCCACGGCAATCCCCTGAAACAGCTCGCCCACCTGGTATAGCAGCATCACCGCCACGCCCTCGGTATATTCACCAAGCGCAAAGGCGCCAACGGTGGAAATGGCCATCAGGAATTTTTCATCCAGCAGCTGACCGCGCAGCAGGTTACGCCCGGCCGAAAGCAGTACGTCCCCACCCACCACCAGATACGGGCACAAAAACAGCAGCAGGCGCAGCAAGGTGCGCTCCTCTTCGCCACCCCACACGGTGGGCAGCAGCCCGGCCGGGATCAGCGCCACAGCCAACGTTAGCACTGCGGCAAGCAGAATACGCCTTAGATTCTTTTTTTGTCTGCGCGTCATCTTACAAAAGGATCCGGCAATCCGGCTCTATCCGGCGGCAGATCTTTACTGCCTCCTGGATGATGCGATTCATATCCTTTTCCTCCGCCTCGATCGTCAGGCGGGCAGAAAGATAATTGACAGAGACGGAAATCACGCCGTCTACCTTAGCGATCCCCTCCTGCATCTTCATGGCGCAATGCGCGCAATCCAGATCCTCAAGCTGCCAGGTCTTTTTCATAGCCTTACTCCTTTTCCTCTGTTAAATGCTCGTAGCCTTGGTCAATGATGCGGCGAACGTGATCGTCCGCCAAAAAATAATAAACGGTCTTCCCCTCTCTGCGGCAGGCAACCAGGTCGCCATCCTTCAGCACCTTCAGTTGGTGCGAAATGGCCGATTGCGTCATGCCCAGCAGCTCAGAGATCGCGCAAACGCACAGCTCAGCCTCGCTTAAGGCGTAAAGAATGCGCATACGCGTGGTGTCGCCAAACAGGCGAAACAGGTCTGCCAGGTCACAAAGCCTGTCATCGGTCGGCAGATCCTGCCTTACCCGCCCTAAAAGAGCGGCGTGATCGTGTTGTTTCATGGTCGCTCCTTTCATATGAGCAATCATTCATTTGAATGTTCAATCATATGATAACACACGCATGCCGATTTGTCAATAGCTTTTGGCCGGATTTACGTAAGCTTTCTATTAAGAATTATATGGTTTGTTTTTCCCCGATTCACAAAAACGGGAAAAAACCATATTGCCTCAAGCCCCAACGTGTGCTATACTATAAAAAAACAAACACGAGGTAGCACTATGCCTACAAATTGGACACCCGCCTCACGCGCAATCTGCGCCCTCAACCTTGGCACGCCGGACGAGGTGCCGACCTTTGAATTAGAGTTTCAGCTTTCTGAGGAGCTATTTGGCTATCCGCTCTATGATGCGGCGCTGGACCCCGGCCTGCCAAGCGTAAGCTCCCCATGCGAATTAGAGCAGGCAGCCTACGATCTGGCAGATCGCTTCGCCCGCGTATACGGTGCCGGCAACGCCTACGATATTGGCGGTGCTGCCCTATCCGGCGACCCGGAAAAGGATAAAAAGCCGGGGCTTGATTACAGCATCATTCCCATCTACGCACCAGAGTGGCGTAACCCTACCCATCCCTATACGATTGCATTCCGCCGGCGGCTGCGCGAGCATTTTGGCCATACGCGCCTGTTTGGCTGCCATGGTGACGGCACCTTTTCCATCCCCTCCGGCTCGGATATGTATGAATTCTCCTACCGCCTGGCTGACGAGCCCGAGGAGGTAATGGCCGATGCGCTGCGCATGGCCAACACCGCCATTGAAGCAAACAAGCGGCAACACGAGGGCGGCGTAGACGTGGCGCTGATGTGCTCGGATTATTGCTACAATTCCGGCCCTTTCCTTTCCCCGGCGATGTTTGATGAATTTATTACGCCATACCTGGCCAAGATCTGCCGTGCCGGCCGCGAGGACGGTATGTATATGATCAAGCATACCGATGGCAATATTATGCCCATTCTCTCATCTCTGGTACAGGCCGGACCGCACGCCCTACACTCGATCGACCCGATGGCCGGCGTAGACATTCGCGAGGTAAAGCGGCTATACGGCAACAAGGTTGCCCTGTGCGGCAACGTGCATTGCGCGGCCATGCAGACCGGCACCGATGAAGAGGTGATCGCCAGCGCCGAATATTGCCTGACCTATGGCAAGGCCGGCGGCGGCTACATCTTTGCCACCAGCAACGTGCCCTTTAAGGGCATGCCGCCCCATCGCTATGAAATGGTGCTCGAGATCTGGCGCCGCATGCGTGCTTACTAAGCATAACCGCTTACAAAGCGATATCAAAAAAGCCTAACGCAGCAGCGTTAGGCTTTTTTGTGTCCGTTAGGATGCCGTATGGTAATGGTGGGAAGGATTCACCATACGGAAGAAAGACGGTCATAGGATAAAAAGCAGCTCGTATACTTTCATGAAATCGTGCGAAGCACGGTGAAATCCTCGCGTTGCTCGGATGAAATCTTCGGCTTCGCCTCAGATGAAATTAAATCCACCCGTCCGCCATCGAGGCGGATTTCATCCCCGCAGGGGATTTCATCTGCGTCAGCAGATTTTATCCACCCGCAAGGGTGGATTTAGTTGAAAAAAGCACTTGCTCTCGCAAGTGCTTTTTTCTGGTGCCGGTAGTGGGACTTGAACCCACACGCTGTCGCCAGCAACGGATTTTGAGTCCGCCTCGTCTGCCATTCCAACATACCGGCATGGAACGGTAAGTATTATACCATGATTTTTTCCAAAAATCAAGGGGCGGAGCCATATTTTTTTCGTTTTATCCACTTTGCGCTGCGGGATGGCAATTTCCTTTGTCGGAAAATTGTTAAAAATATAAAAAAGCCATTGCAAGAAGGCGAAAAATCGTATATAATATATGTTGGTAGACTTTTTTCATAGCCGAGGGGCATGCTGATTTACTACATAAAAGATGGGTGGTGCTTTTGTGACACAGATGGAAAGGGACCTGGCAGTTCTGCGTGAAAACACGTCGCTGCTCAGCCGCCGCCTGCTGCGCGAAACCGAAAAGCGCCTTCCGCTATTAGAAGAGCTTGCCAATCTGGCACGGCAGGAAAGCCGGATGGAGGAGGATCTCTCTCCGCTGGCGCGGATGCGCCGCGCCGCCCATGCCATGCTGGCCACGGACAACCTGCGCACGGATGGCAGCGCCATCACGCATACGCTGGCAGAGGCATACCGTGCGGCCGATTGCGCTGCTTATATCGAGGCCTATCTTTCGCTTTGCGAGATGCAAGGCGAGGGGCTGGCGGTTGCCGATCTTCTACCCGTTGCTATGCCAAGCGCAGCGCGTATCACCTATGTGCGCAATGCCTATGCCGACGAGGCCTATGAGGATTTTACAGCGCTACTGCCGGAGCCAACGGTACAATATGCCGATTCCTTTCGCGAGGCGTGCAGCACTGTAGCCGCAGGCGAGGCTGATTTTTGCATTCTTCCCTACCGCAGCTCGGCAGGGCTGCTTGCCTCATTTGCCGAAATGGCGGCGCACCATTCGCTATACATTTGCGCGCTTTGCCGCGTGTTTCACGCAGACGGAACCGATGCCACGCATTTTGCCCTTTACGGCCGCGCCCTGCTGCCACCGGAGGGGGATGGCATGCTGCTGCGCTGCTCCTTTCTCTGCCCGGATACAGAAGCCCTATCTAAGCACATCTGCGCTGCAGCCATGCTGGGCGTAGAGCTGCAGGAGCTTTCTGCCGAGCCGTATGCGGCAAGCGAAGGCTCTCTACTCTGTAAGGTCACGGCCTTTCCCCAAAAAGAACGATTGCTTCCCTGGCTTGCCTACCTGCTTGTATTCGCAGACGGTGGTGCCTGCCACGGATTATATAAGGAGATTTGATATGACAAAAACGATCAATTATCGCACCAAGGGTACCTGCTCTCGTGAAATCACCGTAGAGCTGGATGAAAACGGCAAGATCCTTTCTGCCATTTTTCACGGTGGCTGTGCCGGCAACACGGCAGGCATTAGCCGACTAGTGGCCGGCATGGATGCAAAAGAGGCCATTGAACGGCTAAAGGGCGTTCGCTGCGGCTTTAAGACTACCTCCTGCCCTGACCAGCTTGCCCTGGCCTTAGAGGCTTGTCTGGCCGAGAACTAATCGATACCTACTATAGAAAGGCTTAAAAAATGAACTGCAAAGAGGAATTTCTTCGTTGGAAAAACAGCGGCCGTATGGATGCGGCTATGGAGGCGGAGCTTGCTGCCGTAGAGGCAGACAGCGAGGCACTTGCGCTGCATTTTGGCAGCAAGCTGGGCTTTGGCACGGCTGGCCTGCGCGGCATTATGGCGCTGGGCCCCGGCTGCATGAACGTATTTACCGTTGCCCAGGCGACCCAGGGCATGGCCAACCTGATCAAAAAGACTGGCGATGGCAGCCGTGGCGTTTCGATCGCCTACGATACGCGCAACAATTCGGCCCTGTTTGCCGAGGTGGCAGCCTGCGTGCTGGCGGCCAACGATATCAAGGTCTATCTGTTTGACGCACCCCGCCCCACGCCTGAGCTTTCCTTCTCTATTCGCGCGCTTTCCTGCATTGCGGGCATCAACATCACCGCCTCGCACAACCCGAAGGAATATAACGGCTACAAGGCCTACTGGGAGGATGGTGCCCAGCTGCCGCCCGACCACGCCGACACCGTAAGCGCGGAGATCGACAAGATCGATATCTTCACCGGCGTTACCACCATGGATTACCAGGCTGCGCTGGCGGCCGGCAAGATCACCCTGCTGGGTGAGGAGATGGATAACCGCTACATGGCAGCGGTGCATGCTACCACCATTCGCCCCGAAAGCATTCGCGAGGTAGCAGACGAGCTGCGCATCGTATACACCCCCCTGCACGGCACCGGCCGTATATTAGTGCCCCGCGCCCTGCGCGAAATGGGGCTTACCCAGCTTTACACGGTAGAGGAGCAGATGGTGCCGGACGGCAACTTTCCCACTGTGAAGAAGCCGAATCCCGAAATTCCCGATGCGTTTGCCCTGGGCATTGCGCTGGCCGAGCAGGTTGGCTCTGACCTGGTGATCGCCACCGACCCGGATGCTGACCGCGTAGGCGTGATGAGCCGCAAGGCAGACGGCAGTTTTGCCTGCATTACCGGCAACCAGATGGGTGCCCTGCTGCTGGATTACGTAATCGCCGCACGGCGCGAAAGCGGCAAGATGCCCGCGCTGCCCTATGCCGTGAAATCCATTGTTTCTACCGAGATGACCCAGCGCATCTGCGACGTGCAGGGCGTAAAGCTATATAACGTGCTGACCGGCTTTAAGTTCATTGGCGAGGTTATCAAGAACCACGAGGAGGGCGGCGAGCCCGGTGAGTTTATCATGGGCTTTGAGGAAAGCTACGGCTACCTGTTTGGCGGCTATGCGCGCGATAAGGATGCCGTTTCCGCCACCATGCTGATCGCGGAAATGACGGCCTACTACCGCAAGAAGGGCCTGACCCTTTCTGAGGCGCTTGACGGGCTGTTCGTGCGCTACGGCTACTACCTGGACAAGACCCACGATATTTACATGGAGGGGCTTGACGGTATTGAGCGCCGCAGAAGAACGATGGAAAAGCTGCACCGCACACCGCCCACCACCCTGGGTGGCCACCGCGTGGTGCGCGTGGGCGACTATCTTGCCGGCGTGATCACCGACCTGGATAAAGGCACCACCGAGCCGACAGGCCTGCCCAAGAGCGACGTGCTTTCTTACGAGACCGATTGCGGCGATAAGATCATTATTCGCCCCTCGGGCACCGAGCCGAAGATCAAGATCTACTTCCTGACCCATGCCGAGCAGGAGGCAGAGCTGGCCCCCAAGATGGCCGCCTACCTGGCTGACGGCAGCGCCTTTGCCGATTGATTTTTTGAATTTTCCAAAGGAAAGGAAAATCCTAACCGTGACCGATAAACAACAACACATACGAAACTTTTCGATCATTGCCCATATCGACCATGGCAAATCTACCTTAGCAGACCGCATTTTAGAGCTGACACGCACGGTAGAGGAGCACGAGATGGAAAATCGCGTGCTGGACAACATGGATCTGGAGCGTGAGCGCGGCATCACCATCAAGGCGCGTGCTGTACGCCTCTCCTACCGCGCGCAGAACGGCGAGGACTATATCTTTAACCTGATCGACACCCCCGGCCACGTAGACTTTAACTACGAGGTATCTCGCTCGCTGAAGGCCTGTGACGGTGCTCTGCTGGTGGTAGACGCCACCCAGGGTGTAGAGGCACAGACGCTGGCAAACGCCTATTTGGCCATTGACAGTGATCTGGAGATCATTCCCGTCATTAACAAGATCGACCTACCCTCTGCCGATATTGAGCGGGCACGGAACGAGGTTGAGGACGTGATCGGCATTCCGGCTGAGGGCTGCCCTGCCGTATCTGCCAAGACCGGCCTGAACATTGCCGATATGATGGAAAAGATCGTTTCTGACATTCCGGCGCCAAGCGGCGACCCCGAGGCTCCGCTACGCTGCCTGATCTTTGACTCGTATTACGACAGCTACTTAGGCGTTGTGGTCTGCCTGCGCGTGATCGACGGCAGCCTGAGCACCGGCCAGCGCATTCGCCTGATGAGCAACGGCGCGGAATTTGACGTTGTTGACGTTGGCGTGCTGGAGCCCTTTGGCCTCAAGAGCACCGGCTCGCTGTGCGCCGGCGAGGTTGGCTACCTGACTGCCAGCATTAAAAACGTGGCAGAAACGCGCGTGGGTGACACGGTGACCACGGCAGAGGGCGGTGCCACAGAGCCGCTGCCCGGCTTCCGCGAGGCACGGCCGATGGTATATGCCGGCATCTACCCGGCAGACGGCGCGCGCTACGGCGACCTGCGTGACGCGCTGGAGAAGCTGCAGTTAAACGATGCTGCCCTCTCCTTTGAGCCTGAAACGTCGGTGGCGCTGGGCTTTGGCTTTCGCTGTGGCTTTCTTGGTCTGCTACACATGGAGATCATTGAGGAGCGGTTAGAGCGTGAGTTCAACCTGGATCTGATCACCACCGCACCCAGCGTTATCTACAAGATCAAAAAGCGCGGCGGCGAGACGGTGTTTATTGAAAACCCCTCTAATTATCCAGTGGCTGACGAAATCGACGTGGCGGAAGAGCCCGTTGTGAAGGCCAGCCTGATTACCCCGACCGAGTTTATTGGCGGCATTATGGATCTGTGCCAGGATCGCCGCGGTGAGTACCATGATATGAAGTATCTGGATGCCAACCGTGCCGAGCTGCACTACACCCTGCCCCTGAACGAGATCATTTACGATTTCTTTGATGCGCTGAAGAGCCGCAGCAAGGGATACGCCTCGCTTGACTATGATTTTGATGGCTACCGCCCCAGCAAGCTGGTCAAGCTGGATTTCTTGCTCAACGGTGACCCGGTAGACGCGCTTTCCTTTATTGTGCATGAGGAAAAGGCCTATACCCGCGCAAGAAGGATTGCCGAAAAGCTGAAGGAGAACATTCCAAGACAGCTGTTTGAAATTCCGATCCAGGCGGCCATCGGCTCTAAGATCATTGCCCGCGAAACGGTAAAGGCCATGCGTAAGGACGTGCTGGCCAAGTGCTACGGCGGTGATATTACCCGTAAGAAGAAGCTGCTGGAAAAGCAGAAGGAAGGCAAGAAGAAGATGCGCAAGCTCGGCTCTGTTGAGGTAACACCCGAGGCATTTATGGCCGTCTTAAAGCTGGATGACGAATAATACGATAACAGGGCGGCCGTGCCGCCCTGTTTTTAGGGAGGAGCCATGAAGGATACGTCTCTTGGCCTTTATCTGCATATCCCCTTTTGCCTGCAGAAATGCAACTACTGTGATTTCTGCTCCTTCCCCGCGCAGGGGGAGGAGACCAAGCATGCCTACGTGCAGGCGCTGTGCCGTGAGCTGGAGGAGAGCGCTATCAAGGCGGCCGATTACACCGTTGATACAGTCTTTTTCGGCGGCGGAACGCCCACCTGCCTCAGCACGGCGGATCTGGTAGCACTATGCGACCACATCCGCCGGCATTATCGCCTGGCCTGCGACGTTGAGTGGACAAGTGAAGCAAACCCCGCCACGGTAGACGAGGGCAAGCTGCGCGCGATGCGCGAGGCCGGCATCAATCGCATCAGCCTGGGCATGCAGAGCGCAAACGAAAACGAGCTGGCGCTGCTGGGGCGTGTACATCGTCCACCTGACGTGTATGCATCGGTAGAGGCGCTGCACAAGGTGGGCTTTCAAAACTGGAGCCTGGATCTGATGTTTGGCATCCCGGCGCAAACGGCAGAAAGCTTTGCCCACTCGCTTGACGAAGCCATTGCGTTGGCGCCAACACACATCTCTGCCTATTCGCTGCAGATCGAGGAAGGAACGCCCTTTTACCGGGAGCGGGATGCCCTGCCCCTGCCGGACGAGGATACCGAGGCAGCCATGGCTGCCCTGCTTTATCAGAAAATGGCGAAGGCTGGCTACCACCGCTACGAGATCAGCAACTTTGCCCGCCCGGGCTTTGAAAGCCGGCACAACCTGCGCTATTGGCGCATGCGGGATTACCTTGGCTTTGGTATTACGGCCCATTCCTGCTTTGCGCACGAACGGTTTTATAACCGCGAGGGGCTTGCCGATTACATCCGCGATCCGCTTGGCGCACGAGAACGTGAGGAGACCCTGACCCCGGCAACACGGGAATACGAAACGGTGATGCTTGGCCTGCGCCTTTCTGCGGGGATCGACGATGATACCTTTGCAACCACATTCGGATACGGCTTTTTTGAAAAATACGGCGCGCGCCTTGCGCCCTTTCTCGCCGCCGGGCTTGCCCGCCGCGAGGGCAAGAAAACCTGCCTGACGGCCGATGGCATGGCGCTTTCTAACGCGATTTTGGCCGAAATTTTAGAGGATTAGGCAGAGCGTGCCGGATTTTGCGAAAAAATCTATTGACATACGGCGTATTTCTTGATAAAATAGAAGCAACCGGAATATACTATCCACGTAAAGGAGTAGCGCCCATGGCGCGTGTGTGACAATGGCAGATATGATGAATGAAGAGCTGCAGGAGAATGAGGTATATACCTATACGCTGACGGATGACGAGGGCAACGAATTTGAATTCGAGCTGCTTGGCACCTGCGAGATGGATGGCAATACCTACTACGCCCTGGTGCCCGTAGATGACGATGGCAACGGTGAATACGTGATCCTGCGTGGCGAAGAGGATGAAGAGGGTGTGAACCTGGTTACCATTGATAACGATGAGGAATGGGACAAGGTTGCCGATTTCTTCGATGACGAGCTGTTCAGCGACGTAGATTACGACGCCTGAGCGCCAAAAACCGACAAAATACGTCCTGCTTAGTTCGTGATAGGGTTAGTTTTGGACCTACAAGATATTTATGGAGTCCGTTACTTCGTGAAATGGGATTGCAGACCTCCCGCCCGCGCCGCCTTCGTGCCGCGCGAAGCGGATGCTGGGAGCACAAAATGACCGAGAGGACACCAACCTGCACAAGCAGGGTTAAATACTTGCTCTACACGGCTCGGCGGGATTTTTTGTTCTCTTAATCAAAAAACAAGGAGATACATAGCTATGGGACTTATTCGTGCCATCGCGTCCGCCACCTCCACGGTTGCGGCCGATCAATGGAGAGAATTTTTTACCTGCGATTCCCTTTCTAATGACGTGCTGGTAGCCAAGGGCACCATGCAGACCGAGGGGCGCGGCTTTTTCCGCCGCAATAAGGGAACGACCGATATCATTACCAGCGGCTCAGTGATCAACGTAAACGAGGGGCAAGCCGCCCTGATCATCGATAATGGCAAAATCGTGGAATTCTGCGCCGAGCCGGGTAAATTCCAATGGGATGCCTCCTCTGAGCCCTCGCTCTTTGGCGGTGAATTTTTTGAAGGGCTGGTCGATTCTTTTAAGAAGATCGGCTACCGCTTTACCTTTGGCGGTGACGTTGGCTCGCAGCAGCGCGTATACTACGTCAACACCAAGGAGATCATGGGAAATAAGTTTGGCACCACCACGCCTATGCCCTATGATGATCCTTATTATAAGACTGCACTGTATATCCGCTATTTTGGCCAGTATTCCTTTAAGATCGCCGATCCGATCGTCTTTTTCTCCAGCATTGCGGGCAACGTAAGCGATACCTATACCACCGCCATGCTGGTAGCCACCTGCACCGATGAGTTTATGACCGCGCTGGACACGGCCCTGGCCATGTGCGCGGCAAACGGCATTAAGTTCTCACAGCTGCCCGTTAAGCAGCGCGAGATCGCCAAGTTCATGAGCGAAACGCTGGATGCGGAGTGGAAGGAAAACCGCGGCTTAGAGGTTGCCTCTGTAGCGCTGGCCAAGGTAACGCCGGACGACAAGAGCCGTGAGCGGATCGAGGAATTTGATTCTAACGTAATGCATGCCGACCCCAGCGCCATGACCGGCGGCCTGGCCTATGCCCAGATGCAGGCCATGAAGGATGCTGCCAAGAACCCAAACGGCGCCATGAACGGCTTTGTTGGCTTTGGCATGGCGGCCAATGCCATGGGCGGCGCTGCCGGCCAGGGTACACTGATCGAAAATGCTGAAAGGCTGGCCAATGAAAAGAAGGCACAGGCAGCCGCCGAGGCGGCCGAAGCCCCCGACAGCTGGCAATGCCCGGCCTGCGGCGCTTCCTCACAGGGCAAGTTCTGCCCCGAGTGCGGCCAGAAAAAGCCTGAAAAGGATGAATGGATCTGCCCCGCCTGCGGCAAGGCCTGCACCGGCAAGTTCTGTGCCGCCTGCGGCCAGAAAAAGCCAGAGGGCTATACCTGCACTGCCTGCGGCTACCAGGCAGAAGCACCCTTTACCTTCTGCCCGGAATGCGGCAAAAAGTTTGAATAAAACACGGAGCCCTCATGAAAAAGATCATTTCCCTGCTTTCCCTGCTTTTGCTGCTGGTCACGCTGCCCGGCTGTCTTGATACGCTGAACGGGCTGCTGCCGGAGGAAACGAAGGATTTCTTTAACAACCTGTACCTGCAATACGAGCAATCGGCCGGCGGCGAGGAGGAGCCCGTCTTTGTAGAAGACCAAACCTCCTACGGCTATTACTATGACCAGCTTGGCGACAATAGCAAAGCCGTCTACCGCGCCATTTATTTGCAAAATCAGTGCTGCGACGGCATTCCCATCGTGTTCCGCCAGCCGCTTACCTTTCGCATAGCGGCAAGCGAGATCGAGCGTGCTGACGATATGGTAAGAAGCGGCATCAGCCGCATCGTGCAGCCAGCGCTGGATGCCATGCTCTATGACCACCCTGAGATCAATTGGATCTCGATGGATGCCGAAACCGGCTCTACCTTCCGCATCTCCTCTCGCAAGGAAACGGATGAGGATGGTAACACCACCGTTACCATCAAAAAGCTGACCTTTCAGCTCTGCTACAAAAGCGGGCTGACGCAAGAGAGCATTGCTGAAAGCCAGGATGCCATACAAGAGGCGATCCTGCTGGCCGGCAGCACTCTTTCGGGTGAGGAAGGCCGCTATGACACACTTTCAGCCCTGCAGAATTTTCTGTGTAGCCGCGCGGTCTATACCAGCGGCGCCGCACGCGCCCATGATGCGGCCGGCGCGCTGATAGACGGCACCGCCGTGTGCGACGGCTATGCCAAGGCGTTTAAGCTGCTGTGTGACGCTTACGAGATCCCCTGCTTGATCGTGGCGGGTACCGCCACGCAAAGCAGCCAGGAGGCACCGCACGCCTGGAATTACGTGCAGATGGAGGATGGCAAGTGGTACGCCATTGACTCAACCTGGAACGATGGCGGCGAAGAAGCCGATGACACCTATTTTTTGGTTGGTGCCGGCACGGTGACCTCAATGTCGCTTGGCCATTTTGAAAACAGCCACCACCCAAACGGCAAATTTTCAGCCGGTGATTACCCGCCCTTTGCGTTCCCGGAGCTTTCCTTCTTCCGTTACAGTGAACCGCTGCTGCCCGGCGGATGGATACGAGAGGCCGAGGAAGCATAATAAAAAAGGATCGAAAACCTTGTTTTCGATCCTTTTTTATTACTTCTCTGCCGCAACCGGCATGCCACCGCGCTTGGCAAATTCTTTTTCGTAAATGCGGCCGTATTTGGTAAAGCTGGTACGGCGGATCTCGTAGCGATCAAGCAGCCCCGTGAGCCACAGCGGCATAGCGGTAGACATTTTGATCTCCATCAGGTGCAGCCCCTCCGGCAACAGGGTATCCCCATAATTGCCCTCGTGCAGGTGCACGTTTTCAAAGCGGTAGCGGATGTTGGAATCAAAGGTCAGGCGCAGATCCTTTTCCGCAATGCCCTTAAAGGCCATGCGGTCATAAGAAAGATACAGCATCGGCCGGGGCTTATGTAGCTGCATAAAATAACGCAGCTCGCGCATGATCTGCGAATCATGCGCCTCAGGGTAAATGCCGCGGTCAAGAAAATCGCAGGCCTCCTGATAGGTCAGCGTTTCACGGCGCTTGTACACCATACCGTCATACTTCTTTTTGATCTCTAAAAACACCGTGCTATCCGGCCCCGGCACGCCGTAGCTGCGCATACGCAGCTTCTCCTTATACAAGGGGCGGTCGAGCGACATGCGGATCAGATTAAACACGTCGGTATCATAATATACGTTACAGGCGGCATATTCCCCGTATTCATCGGCCTTCATATGCTGCTCGATCTCTGCCTTGAATGCCTCAAAGCGATCGATCGGTACAAAATATTTCATTTCTTTTCTGGAAAAGACAAGCTGTGCCATCGGTACCACTCCTCTCTCATTCCTATCTATTATACATGATTTTTCACGCTCAAATATGAACAAAACGTGAACAATACAAAATCAGGGAAATATTTCTGGCTTTCTGACCATCATCCATGCAAGGAACTTGATTTTTTAGAAAAGGTGTGGTACAATACTTAGTGTTAAAAAAGACAAGGAGGGCGCCATGAAGCAAAAGCAACCGCCGGCCAAGGCCGCATACGATCTTACCAAGCTGCACACACCGGCAGACCTGCGCGCCCTGCCTGCCAAGGAAATGCCGGCCCTGGCAGAGGAGATCCGTCGCTTTTTGATCGAAAAGGTATCGGCAAGCGGCGGGCACCTTGCCTCAAACCTTGGGGTAGTAGAGCTTTCGCTTGCCCTGCACCGCGTGTTTGACGCGCCCAACGATCATATTATTTGGGACGTGGGGCACCAAAGCTACATTCATAAGATCATTACGGGACGCGCTGACCGTTTTGACGAGCTGCGCTGTGTGGGCGGCCTATGCGGCTTTACCAACCGCGCAGAAAGTGAATATGACCCCTTTGGCGCCGGGCACAGCAGCACCTCGGTCTCTGCCGCGCTGGGCTTTGCCATGGCTGACCAGGTCGCCGGTCGCCAGGCCTATACGGTAGCCGTGATCGGTGACGGTGCCTTTACCGGTGGCATGGTGCACGAGGCGCTGAACAACTGCTCGCCTGATCTGCCGCTGATTATCGTTCTAAATGAGAATGAAATGTCTATTTCCCGCAATACCGGTGCCTTTGCCAGGTATATCGCGGGCATTCGCTCCAGCCGCTCGTACCTGCGCACCAAAAACCGCACCAAAAGCCTGCTGCCGCGCATTCCGCTGGTAGGCCGTGGGCTATACCGCATGGCCAAGGGGCTGACCCATTTTCTCAAAAAACGCCTCTACCGTGCTAACTATTTTGAAGAGCTGGGCTTTTTGTACCTTGGCCCCGAGAACGGGAACGATTACGAGCGTACCGAGCGCATCCTGCGCAAGGCAAAGGAACGCCGTGGCGCCGTGCTCGTACACCTAAAAACAACAAAAGGCAAGGGATACACCCCGGCAGAAAACGACCCCAGCCATTTCCACAGCACCGCGCCGAACGCGGCCGCGCCAAGCGGTGAAACCTTTCACAGCGTGTTTGGACGAGAGCTGGTGCAGCTGGCCGCCAAGGATACGCGTATTTGCGCCATCACGGCTGCCATGGGGCTTGGCTGCGGGCTGGATGATTTTCGTGCCGCCTACCCAAACCGCTTTTTTGACGTGGGTATTGCCGAAGAGCATGCCGCCACCTTTGCCGCCGGCATGGCGGCCAATGGCATGATTCCCTGCTTTGCCGTTTATTCTACCTTTCTGCAGCGCGCCTACGATAGCGTGGTGCACGATATTGCCCTGCAAGGCCTGCCGGTAAAGCTGTTTATCGACCGCGCGGGTCTGGCGCACCGCGATGGGGCCACGCACCACGGTATTTTTGACGTGAGCTTTTTATCTGCCATTCCCAACCTGCGCCTCTATGCCCCGGCCTGCTACGGCACGCTGCGCGCCATGATGCAGGAGGTGGTGGCATCAAATGCCCCCTGCGCCCTGCGCTACCCCAATGCGGGTGAGGATGCGCGCGTAGCCGCCACCTTCTACCCGGATGGTGATTTTGATCGCTATGGCGTGCGCGCGGATTTTGCGGCAGGCGAGCCGCCGCGCAACGTGATCATCACCTATGGCAGCATCGTTTCCGAAGCACTGAACGCCAAAGAGGAAGCAGAAAAAAGCGGCTTATCGGTTGGCATCATTTTATTAGAGACGCTTAAGCCATACGATGAAGCCGCCAAGCGGATCGCGCCACTTCTTACGCGGGATACCAACGTGATCTTTTTAGAGGAGGGCATCGAAAACGGTGGTGCCGCCAGCCTGATCGCCCTCTCTCTTCGCAAGCAGATGGGCGAAGGCTTTCCTGCCGGCTATCACATTTTGGCCATTTGCGACCATTTTGCCTCTCCCACCGAAAAGACCGATCTATATCACTATTGCGGCATTTCAGCCGATGATATTTTAGCAAGGCTGCTATAAAAACGCAAGCATACCGTACGGTATGCTTGCGTTTTTCTTTATAATTCCTTTTCATGAAGCACAACGCCTGCGGCCCTTAGCTTTTGCTGCAGCGCGGCCACGTTCAGGGTAGAAAAATCATCAGTCATGGCGGCAGCGGTACCGGCTGCCTGACCTGTTACAGCGCAGCACGGGATCACGCGCATAACGTTCCACATTGAATCGGTGACCGAGGTGCAGCGCCCAGCGGTGATCAGGTTTTTCACGCAGGCACTATACAGGGTGCGGAAGGGCACCTCGTAAACCGGGCCACGCTTGATCCAATCCCCGATCATGCCGATCGAATCTTCAAAATACTGGTGCATTTCCTCCTTGGCCAGGGTATATTCCCCTTGTATGCGGCGTGTCATACGCAGCTGGGGCGTGGTGGCCATGGTAACGGGAAGTACGGTAGCATCCTTTCTTCTCTCACCTAAGAAATGATTATAGGTAGATTGATGCGAAAGCTGCATAAAATCCGATACCTCTTTTGCATCCAGCCCGGCAAAGCGCCGGTTCATCAGAAGCGGTACGTGGTTTTCTTCGGTCTTTTCGTCATCTGGGATATCGGCCCAGCCCACCATATGCAGGTGGTAGCCGCTCTGCCCTGCCCCATAATACCAGGCAGCCAGCACGTTGCCCTGCGCAAAATTGGCTGTAGGCGCGCCGGAAAGCTTGGCTACGTCACAATCGCCGGTGGCATCTACCACGGCGGAAACGGCATAGGCCTGGCGGCCGGTCTTATTTTCGGTCATTAAGTGGCAGATCTTACCGTCCTGTACGTTGGCCGCCACCACGGTAGTACCGTACAGGATATCAACGCCGTTTTCACGCAGCAGCCGCTCTGCATGGATGGCAAACAGCTGCGCGTTATACTGCACCTCGTAGCGTGGGTCCTGTTCGGTGCGGGTGCCTACGCCATCCAGCCAGTTGGCCGGGTAGCGATCCTCTGCCCCGTCGATAATCGAGAGTTTGAACAGCTCCTCGGCGATACCGAAGGAGACCTGGCGACCAAGGCCGTCGCACAGCGGCAGGTAGATGGTAACGATGCCGGCCGTACCAAGACCCCCCAGCATAAACAAACGCTCAAGAAGAAGCGTTTTTTTGCCCTCTCGGGCGGCGGCCAGCGCTGCGGAAATACCGCCAAAGCCGCCACCGCAAACGATCACGTCATAGGTATCCACAACCTCGGTCTTGATGTGCTCTTCAATGATATGCATGACACCGCACCTCACTTATTCAAAATCAATCGTCTACACGCTCAGCCAAGAGATTGACGTGCGCATGGTAGAACTGCTCGTAGCAGCCGTTATCCAGCGCGTCACGAATGTGCTGCATCAGCTCGTTGTAGAAATACAGGTTGTGCAGTACACACAGGCGCATGCCAAGCGCCTCGCGCGCCTTAAACAGGTGGCGAATATACGAGCGGCTGTAATGGCGACAGGCCGGGCATTGACAACGCGCCGAGATGGGGCGCGGGTCGGCAAAGTATTTTTCGTTATTGATATTCAGCTTCCCCTCCCAGGTGAAGAGGTTGCCGTGCCGCGCGTTGCGGCTGGGCATTACGCAATCAAAGAAGTCAACGCCGCGATAAACAGCTTCGAGGATATTTTGCGGTGTGCCAACCCCCATCAGATAACGGGGCTTATCCACCGGCATGTGCGGCTCTACTGCCTCGATGGTCTCATACATCTCCTCTGCCGTCTCACCAACGGCAAGGCCGCCGATGGCATAGCCATCACACGGCACGGTAGCGATCTGCTGCATATGCTCGATACGCAGATCGGCATAGGTGCTGCCCTGGTTGATGCCAAACAGCATCTGGTTCGGGTTTACGGTATCCGGCTGGGCATTCAGGCGATCCAGCTCTTCGCGGCAGCGTACCAGCCAGCGGTAGGTACGGTCGATCGAGCGGCGCACGTATTTGTAGGTGGCGGGGTTTTCCACACACTCGTCAAAGGCCATGGCAATAGTAGAGCCAAGGTGTGACTGAATACGCATGCTCTCCTCTGGCCCCATAAAAATTCGCTTACCATCCATGTGGGAATTGAAGGTCACGCCCTCCTCGGTAATCTTGCGCAGCTTAGCCAGCGAAAAGACCTGAAAGCCGCCGCTATCGGTCAGAATAGGCTTATCCCAATTAAAGAACTTATGTAAGCCACCCATGCGGTAGATCAGATCGTCACCTGGGCGAATGTGCAGGTGGTAGGTATTGGAAAGCTCTACCTGGCAATTCACATCACGCAGATCCATGGTGGAAACGCCACCCTTGATCGCGGCGCTGGTGCCCACGTTCATAAAAACGGGGGTCTGTATGGTGCCGTGTACGGTCTCCATCACGCCACGGCGAGCCTTTCCTTCTGTTTTCAGTACTTTGAACATAATATCCTCACATAATGCGGTTAAATTCTCGATCTAAATAATGCTTGGTCAGGCGAATGGCGATCGGCCTGCCATGCGGGCAAACGGTTACGTCAGGCATGGCCATTACACGCGCAACCAGCCAAGCGATCTGCGCCTCGCCATACTGGCGGCCCCCCTTGATGGCGGCCTTGCAGGCTACCTGGTATAGCGCGCGCTCGCGCCGCTTTTCTTCGGTTACGGTGGGGTTGCCGGCACCCTCAGCCAGTTCGGCCGCCATGCGGGCAAACAGCTCCTCAGCATCCGGCATGGCAATGGCATCCGGCACCTCGGAAAGCGAGGCGGCATGGGCAGCGTGATCCAGCGTAAAGGCAAAACCAACACCCTCCAGCTCGGCACGGTATTCTTCAGCTGCTGCCAGCTCCTCGTCTGAAAGCAGCACGCGCAGCGGCAGCATCAGGCATTGCGAGCCAACGCGCCCATCCTGCTTCTGCCGTGAAAGCAGCTCCTCAAACAAAATGCGCTCGTGCGCGGCGTGCTTATCGATCAGCAGCAGCTCATCTCCCCGTTCAACCAGCACGTAGCAGCGGAAGGCCTCGCCCACGATACGATAATCCTGCTCGCTTGTAAAGGGCGTTTCCTCTGCGGTTGTGGCCGGTGCAGGCGTGGCAGCGGGTGCGGCAACGGGTGCTGCCCCCTCAGGCACTTGTCTGTAGGCGGCAAGCGGCGTCTCGTCGATCTCTGCAGCGGCTGCCGGTGTGGGCGACACAGGCTCCTCCTCGCCCAGCTGGGAGGGTGAAGCAAAGGCCGGTGTAGGCGGTGTAAGCGGCTTTTTCGCGCCACTCTCACTTTCCATGCGGAAATCACGCAAATGGCCAAGCGCCTCGCTGACCGAGGTAACGCGCCCCGGTGCCGGTGCCGCAGGGGCAGGCCGCACGGTCGCTTGCGAAACGGGTGGCTGCACGGGGGCCGGCCGTTCTACGTTAGAAAACAGCGGCCGCGTAGCCGAAAGCTGCTCGGCACGGGTGGTATCCCCTACCGGCACAAAGGCAGAAAGCGGGTTTTTGCTTTGCTTTTTCGTCTGTAATTCTAATTCCGGGCGGCTGACGTTTTCCTCTAACGCTGAGCGAACGGCGTAATACACCGCCTCAAAGATCACACGCTCGTCTGAGAACTTGACCTCTAACTTCGCGGGGTGCACGTTCACGTCTACCGTGCTGGGCTGCACGGTTAAAAACAGGGCGCAAACGGGAAACCGCTCCGGCGCTATATACGAGGTATAGGCCTTTTCAAGAGCTGCCATCACGGTCTTGCTCTTGACGTAGCGGCCGTTGATAAAGATGTTCTGGTGGTTGCGGTTATTGCGCACGTTATCCGAGGTGCCGATAAAGCCACCAACGCCGATGCCCTGCACACCCCGTTTTACAGGAAGCAGACGGTGGGCAAAATCCCGCCCAAGAATGGCATACAGCGCATTGCGCAGCTGCCCATCCCCCGCGGTCTTGAAGCGGGTCGAGCCATCGGTAATCAGCTCGAAGGCGATATCCGGGCGTGACATAGCCACCTTTTCTACCACGGCAGCCGAGGCCATGGTCTCGGTGGCATCCTTTTTCAGAAATTTGCGCCGTGCGGGCACGTTGGCAAACAGGTTTTCTACCACCACGGTGGTACCGTCTGCCGTGCCGACCTCAGAAATATCGGTCACGGTGCCACCAAGTGAGGTCAGCATGGTGCCGGCCTCGGCCTCGCGCGTTTTGGTCATGATACGCAACTCGGAAACGGCGGCAATGGCAGCCAGCGCCTCACCGCGAAAGCCGAGCGTGGCAATAGCATCAAGATCCCCCGCCTCGCGGATCTTGCTGGTGGCATGGCGGCGCACCGCCACGGGCAGATCCTCTGCCGCGATGCCGCAGCCGTTATCCGAAACGCGGATCAGCGAAACACCGCCGCGCTTGATCTCGGCCGTGATGCGGGTGGCACCGGCATCAATGGCGTTTTCAAGCAGCTCCTTGAGCACAGAGGCAGGGCGATCGACCACCTCGCCGGCGGCGATCAGGTTCGCAAGCTCAAAGCTCAGAACATGAATATTTCCCATTGCCGTTTATCCTTTCTTTAACCATAAAAGAGTCGAACACATAAGGCTCTCTTATGGCTATGCGTTCGGGTCGGTAGAAACGAGCTTTTTCAGCTCGAAAACAAAGTTCATGGCCTCGATGGGGGTCATGGTGTTAAGGTCAACGCGGCGAATTTTTTCAGCCGCCTCGCGCGCCTCCTGGTCGGCAAGTGAGGTCAGCATATCCGGCATGGCCGGTGCCTTCTCCTTCACCGTGCGGGCGATCGGCTTTGCCTCAATGGCGGTGCCGTTTTCAATACTGTCTAAGATCTGACGGGCACGGCGAACGACCTCGTTCGGCACGCCGGCCAGCTTTGCTACCTCGATGCCGTAGCTATCGTCGGTCGCGCCACGCACGATCTTGCGTAAAAAGGTAATGCTATCGCCATGCTTTTTGGCGGCCACGTTATAGTTCACAACACCCTCAAACTCGTCCTCAAGTGAGGTCAGCTCGTGGTAGTGCGTGGCAAACAGGGTTCGTGCGCCGATCTTTTTGCTAAGCGTATATTCAGCCACGGCACGGGCAATGCTCATTCCGTCAAAGGTGCTGGTGCCCCGCCCTACCTCATCGTATACGATCAGCGAGCGAGGGGTGGCCTTTTTCAGAATATTGGCAACCTCGTTCATTTCCAGCATAAAGGTCGACTGGCCAGAGGCCAGGTCATCCGAAGCACCCACGCGGGTAAACAGCTTATCCACAATGCCGATATGGGCGCTTTTGGCCGGCACGTAGGAGCCGATCTGTGCCATGACCGCCATCAGGGCGACCTGGCGCATATAGGTGGATTTACCGGCCATATTGGGGCCTGTGATCAGCAGCAGGCGGTTTTTGCCGGTATCCATTTTGGTATCGTTTGGTACGAAATAGCTGTCAGAGACGAATTTTTCCACTACCGGGTGGCGCCCCTCCTCGATCACCAGCGCATCCGAAAGATCCACCTCCGGGCACACGTAGTTGTTTTTCGAGGCGACCTCGGCCAGAGAAAGGTATACATCAAGCGAAGCGATCTCTGAGGCGGCCAGCTGAATGCGGGCAGCGGCAGCGGCGACCGTTTCACGAATACGGGTGAAGATCGAGAACTCTAAGGCGGTCAGCTTATCGGCTGCGCCGAGAATGGTCGATTCCATATCCTTCAGCTCTTGCGTAATGTAGCGCTCGCAGTTGGCCAGCGTTTGCTTGCGTATGTAGCGATCCGGCACCTGCGAGATCTGCGATTTCGAGACCTCGATATAGTAGCCAAAGACCTTGTTATAGCCCACGTGCATGGTCTTGATGCCGGTGGCCTCACGCTCCTTGACCTCGATCTCCTCGATCCAGCCCTTGCCATTCTGCATCACAGAGCGCAGATAATCCACGTCCTGATCGTAGCCGTCACGAATGATGCCGCCATCGCGCAGCGAAAAGGGCGGATCCTCCGGCAGGGCGGCCTCCAGCAGGTCGCACAGGTCGGTCAGCATATCCTGGTTTTCATACAGATCGCGCAAAATAGGCGCTGAAAAGCCCTGCAGATGCTCGCGCAGCGCAGGCAGCATGGCAAGGCTCTGCCCGATCGCGCGCAGATCCTTGGCGTTGGCGGTGCCATACACCGCCTTGGCGGTCAGGCGCTCTAAATCCAGCACGTGAGAAAGCAGCTCGCGCATTTCCTGGCGCGCCATATAGTCGGAAAGGAATTCGCCTACCGCCTCCTGCCGCGCCGTAATGGTCACGGGGTTGAGAAGCGGCTTTAGCAGCCAGGCGCGCAACATACGGGCGCCCATGGCCGTTTCTGTCTTATCCAGCACCCAAAGCAGCGAGCCCTTCTTTTCCTTATTGCGCATGGATTCCACCAGCTCCAGATTGCGGCGGGTGCTGGTATCGATCTCCATGGCCTGGCCATCGGTATATACGGTGATCTCCTTAACGAAGGAGTCAGCGCATTTTTGCGTTTCGCGAATATAGGCCAGCAGCGCGCCCACGGCGCGCAGGGCGGTCACATCGGTCAGGCGCTCACCATAACCGCCGCCCTGCCCCTCAATCAGCATGCGGGCAGAAAGCTCGTCAAACAGGTCAGCGCGGTTGTCGGTCAGCAGGGTCTCAAAGCGCGAGGAAAGAAAGCCGGCAATCTCTGGGCAGGTGGCGCGAGAGACATTCAAGATCACCTCGCGCGGGGCGTAAATGCCCAGCTCGTTTTCAAGGCGCGCAAGAACGTCATTCCCCTCCAGCACCGTGACCATGATCTGGCCGGTGGAAATATCGGCAAAGCCAACGCCTACGCCATGGTCGGCATAGCACAGGGCGGCCAGGTAATTGTTCTGCGCATCGGACAGCAGGCTGCCATCGGTAATCGTGCCGGGTGTGACCACGCGCACGATCTCGCGCCGGACAAGACCCTTGGCCTGGGCGGGGTCCTCGGTCTGCTCGCACACGGCAACCTTGTGCCCACGCTCGACCAGCTTGCCAATATACAGATCGGCCTTATGAAAGGGCACGCCGCACATGGCGGCGCGGCGCTCGCCGCCGCAATCGCGCCCTGTGAGCGTCAGCTCCAGCTCGCGCGAGACGGTAACGGCATCCGCAAAGAACATTTCAAAAAAATCACCGAGGCGGTACATCAGGATATAATCGGCATACTGCGCCTTGATATCCAGATACTGCTGCATCATCGGTGTGACCACAGCTAAGGTAGAGGCATCTGTGACCAATTCAGCCATTGATTTTTTCTCCGTTTCGGGTTAGATTAGTGGCAGCCGGCGCAGGTAGAGCAATCGTGCGTGCAGGAGGAGGGCTGTACGCCAAAGGCGTAGAAGGAGATGGTTTCGTTGATACGCTTCATCAGATCATTGACAGCCTGCTGCGCGGCGGCAAAGCGGGTATAATTCTCGTTGCCGTTGATCTCGCGCGCCAGCTCGTCCATTTTGGCCTTCAGGCTTTCGATCACGTCCTTATCCTGCATAGCCAGATCCTTGTTGAATTCCTCGGCAAGGCAGGTGCGGTCAGTATTGTATTCGTTCATCTTAGCAGTCAGCGCCTCGTCTGCCTCAAAGGCGGCCTTGGCCGCATCATAGGCAAGAAGCACCTCGTCATTTTTAATGCCCTCTCCCAGGGCCTTTGCAAGTTCAATTACAGTCATGATATCTATTTCCTTTCTTGTTTCTTCAAAGTTTTTTCAAAAAAATTTTTATTCTACGATCACGCCGTGCAGGGCATAGGGGTCGGCACGCTCGATCTTCACATGCACAAATTGCCCGATCACTTCACCCTCTGCTGGGTAATGCACCAGCTTGCCTGAGGCGGTGCGGCCGCTGTACATATTCCGGTCGCCACGGCTGATCGAATCGGTCAGCACGCGCTCGGTCTTGCCCTCGTAGCGGCGGTTAGCCGCCAGCGCGATCTCATCCTGCAGGGCAAGCAGGCGGGCAAAGCGCTCGCTCTTTACCTCGTCAGGCACAAAGCGCTCTTCCCTTTCCGCGGCGGGGGTACCGCTGCGCGGCGAATAGAGGAAGGAGTAGACCATATCAAAGCGCACGCGGCGCAAAGCGTCCAGCGTAGCGGCAAAATCCTCCTCCGTTTCGCCGGGAAAGCCTACGATGATATCCGAGGTAAGCGTGATATCCGGCATGGCGGCACGCAGCTTGTCTACAATGCCAAGGTAGTGCGCGACGGTATAACGGCGGTTCATGGCGGAAAGAATACGGTCGCTGCCCGATTGCAGCGGCAGGTGGAAGTGCGGTGCCATGCGGTGCGGGTATTTGGCCATCACCTCGATCAGCCGGTCAGAAACGTCCTTTGGGTGGCTGGTCATAAAGCGAAGTAGAAAATCGCCCGGTATCTCGCACAGGCGCGCAAGCAGGCCGGCAAAATCACAATCGCTTTTGTAGGAATTGACGTTTTGCCCCAGCAGGGTAATATCGCGGCAGCCGGATGCTACCAGCTCCCGCACCTCGGCGATCACGCGCTCGCTTTCGCGGCTACGCTCACGCCCACGCACGTAGGGCACGATGCAATAGGTGCAGAAATTGTTGCAGCCGTACATGATGCTCACGTAGGCACGGTGCGGGTGCGTGCGGGTGATCGGCACGCCCTCGGCGGCCTCACCATCGTCATCCCCTAAAAAGAAGCGGCGGCGGTGCTCCTCCATCACGCGGCAAAGCGCCACGGGCAAGAGGTGAAGCGAGGCCGGCTCTAAGGTGAAGGTAACGTAAGGATACCCCTTTTTTAACTGTTCTACCCGCTTTTGCTGGGCGGTCATGCAGCCGCACACACCCACAATCAGCTCCGGGTTCTTTTCGCGTAGGTGCTTACAGTTGCCAATGATGGAAAGCGCCTTCAGCTCGGCATGCTCGCGCACGGCGCAGGTGTTCAGCAGGATCAAGTCTGCTTGCTCGGCATCGGTGGTGTAGCGATAGCCCATCTCCTCGGCCATGCCGCGCAGCTTTTCGCCGTCTGCCTCGTTTTGCTGGCAGCCAAAGGTCTGTATATACACGTAGCGCTGCTTGCCGTTTTCGGCATCGCGCATATTTTTTTGCTTTACCTTTTGCAAGCAGGCCTGCAGCTGCTCGTTTTCTTGTATATTCATGCCAATCCTTTCTTACACAGGGGTAAAGGAAAGCCCCGGTGTGGTATAGATCTCGCCGCCCTCGCGAACGAGAAGCATTTCAAATGTACCGCCGGCCTGCTGCCAAAGCTGCAGCGCCCGCTCATAGCCGCCGACAAACAGCGCCGTAGAATAGGCGTCTGCCAAGGCACCGTCCTGCGAAATGACAGTAACCGATAGCAGATCGCTTTCGGCCGGGCGGCCGGTCTGCATATCAAAAATGTGGTGGTAGCGGTTGCCCTCTTCATCCTCACGGTAGCGCTCGTAGGCGCCGGAGGTAGAGATATAGGCCGTGCCGCTGATCGACAAAACGCCAAGCGTGCCCCCCTCATCATGGGGGGAACGAATGGCCACGCGAAAAGCGCTGCCATCTTTTTTCTTGCCAAAAACGGCCACGTTGCCACCGAGCGAGAGCACGCCACCGCTAACGCCCGCTTCGGTAAGCAGGCAGACAAGCTGCTCGGCCAGGTAGCCCTTGGCAATGGCACCAAGATCTAACACCACGCCGGGCGTACGGCTGACTTTCCCGTCTGCAAGCGCCACCCCGGTGTAGCCGGTCAAGGGCAAGGCGGCTGCAATCTCCCCTGCCGTAGGCAGCGGGGAGGTGCCGGTGATATCGTAAAGGTCTGAAAGAATGCCGGCGGTGGGGTCAAAGAGCCCCCCGGTCTCTTCAGCAAGCGAAAGTGATCGGGCAAGCAAGGCCCCTAATTCCGGTGATACAGCAACCGTTTCCGCCCCCTCTGCGTTCAGCATTGCCAGCTCGGCGGTCGGGGCGGTGCGAGAAAAGACCGTCTCTGCCTGGTCAAGCAGCTCTTCACATGCCCGCAGCAGCTCTTTGCCGGTGTGAGTTTGACCATTCGAATAGAGCGTAACAGCCACGTCGGTGCTCATTTTGTTGTAAAACACGGCCATATGCGTTTGTGTGCCGCAGGAAGAAAGCAGCAGCGCAAGCAGCAAGAGCAAGGAAAAAAAACGTAGCTTCATAACAACCTCAAGGGTGGCAACAGTCTTTCACAGGCGTATAGTAGTGCGCCGCATATCGCGCCAAAGGGCAAGGCGGCCAGCAGTAAAAACGGCAAATAGAAAACAACGGCTATGCCATAAAGCAGCACACCGGCTAAGATCTGCCCAACACCGTGCGCCGCCGCGCAGGCAACCGAAAGGCCGACACGCCCAAGGCGCGGTGAGCGCCCAAGAAGCCAAAGAACGGTATACGCCAAAAGCGCGCCAAAAAACGCGAATAAAAACGAGGCAGCCGAGCCAAACAGAAGCGCCACCAGCAGCACCCGCAAAAAGGAAACGGCAGCGCCGGCCGCACGGCCAACGTGCAGACAAGCCAGCATAATGGCTACGTTCGGCAGCCCCAGCTTGACCCCCGGCAAAGCAAGCGGCAGGGGCACCAGGCTCTCTACGTAGGAAAGCAGCAAGGCAAGCGCCAGCAGCACGGAAGAATACGTCAGGCGGCGCACAGGGCGACGGTTAACCGGCAACGGCATCGTACCCCCCTTCCCCCTCTACGCGCAAAAGCACGCCGGCGCGGCTGCAAAGAATACTTTCCCCCACCCGGGAAATGGCCCCGGTGCGGCGGCAGATGGCCTCTGGGCAATTCGTCTCTACCACACGGGCAGCACCATCCGCAATCACCACGGTCAGCGTATAGCCGTTTTCACATAGCGTAAAGCTTCTATCAGCCGATAGCGGATACGTGACCGTACCCGATGCGGTAACAACGGCAAGCGTTTTCCCTCCCCCTAAAAGAAACGGAAGAAGCAGCAGCGCCAAGGCCAGCAGCAAAACGGTCAACATGGGCAGCAGATCAAGCGGGCGAAACAAAGCCGGATGTATGCCGTTCTTCTTCATCACGCCCTCCTGTCTCTTTGCAAAATTCTACAAAATATATTATAGCACAGAGGGGGCATGAAGTCAAGGTGTGAGCGGTTGAAAAGCGCAAAAAAAGAACGGAGAGCCTCGTCTCTCCGTTCCTTATCGCTGACTAAGTAAAAAGGAATAGCCGGCACGGATGCGCACCGCCTCCTCTTGCCATTCGGCCACCAGCACCAGCTGGTAATCCCCTGCGGGAAGAGAGGCAAGATCAGGCAGCGCTTCACTGCTTAAAACCTCATCTGCCCCGAAATAAATGTTGTAAATCGTGCTGCTTGGCGCTTTAGAAAATTGCGGCGTAAGGTCTGCCGCATCGATCGGGTAGGTGCCGCCCTCGGTATTGCGATATTCCCCTGAGGAAAGCACCACACCGCCCTCATGCGTATACGTCCATTGGCAGAGCGCAAACGGTATGCTCCTCTGCCCCACCGTCAGCATGGGGGGGTCCTGCCCCACCAGCAGCGCCGAAGAAAACGCCTGCTGCAGCATAAAAAGCACGCGCTCCCGCGGCAAGAGATAGGAATTCTCGCGCTCATCGACCGCGTAGCCTGTCAGATCAAGGGGTGATAAGTACAGACGATAGGTAAGCGAACGCTCGCCACGGATCCAATCCGCCGTTAAAAACAAGCTCTCCCCCAGTGAATCGGGCAGCGCCGAAGGCCTGGCCTGCCCAAAGGCAGCGGCAGCCACAGCAAAGCTTGCTTCATCCTTGGCAAACACATGCTCTTCCCCCTCTGGGGTGGTAATAGCAAAATAATCATAGCCGGCCAGGTCCGGCGGTATGGCGGGGGTATGATAAAAAACAAGAAGCAGAGCAAGCGGCACCGCCACGCAAAGAAGCGCCAGCAGCATATAGGCCCATAGCTTTGCTTTTTCCATAGCGTTCCTCCTTCTGCCTTGTTTTTTCTGCGATTATTCCAGCCCGACCAGCTTGCGGATCACGTGCCCGGCCAGCATTAGCCCGGCGGCGGCCGGCACAAAGGAGATGGATGCCGGAATGACCCGGCCGCCCTCCTCTACCGGCGTGCAGGGCTTGCGCGGCGGCTCACTTGACCACAGCACCTCGGCATGGTTAATCCCCTCACGGCGAAGCCGGGCCCGCACCGCGCGCGCCAAGGGGCAGGTGTGCGTTTTGCTGATGTCGCTGATCTGCAGCTT
The DNA here is from genome assembly GCA_017621755.1 of Clostridia bacterium. Classification (GTDB taxonomy): domain Bacteria; phylum Bacillota; class Clostridia; order Oscillospirales; family CAG-272; genus UBA1740. Next base: position 32,490 of record JAGASL010000011.1, on the reverse strand, counting down.
CTCCGGGTACAGCTTGTTCCCGGTGCCCATGCAGGAGATCACCGGTATGCCGTGCGCCTGCGCCACACGCAGAATGGCCAGTTTGCTGTCTACGGTATCGATAGCATCAATGATATACTGCGGATCTGCCGCCAGAATGATCGCTTCCACGTTCGCCTCATCCGCAAAGCGGTCGACCACCCGCACCCGCGTAGCCGGCGCAATGCGGGCAACCCGCTCTGCCGCTACGGCGGCCTTCGGGCGGCCAACGGTGGTCTCATCCGCCAGGATCTGGCGGTTAATATTACTGATGCTGACGGTATCAAAATCTACCAGGTGCAGCTCGCCAACACCAGCACGCGCCAACGCCTCGCACGCGTAGCCGCCCACGCCGCCCAGGCCAAAAAGCAACACCCGGCTGTGCTGCAGCGCACCAAGCGCCTCTTCACCAATCAGCATTGCGGTGCGCGAAAAGCGTTCCTCAATCATATGTCCTCTCCTGCATCTGCCAAAAAATAAGTGCTTATTCTACCGTTTGTACCTTGATAACGTTGGTGCTGCCGCTCTCGCCGATCGGCAGACCGGCGGTAATGACCACACGGTCACCATGCTTAACGTAGCCGCTTTCCAGCGCCACCTGCAGCACGTGCGCAAACAGCTCGTCCGAATCGTTTTGCAGCTGGGTGCGCAGCGGAACCACACCGTGCGAAAGCGCCAGCTGCTGGTAGGTCTTTTCCTCCGGCGTCAGCGCTAAGATCGGAATACGCGGGCGGAAGGCTGACATATCCCGCGCGGTCACACCGCCGCGGGTAACAGCCAGCAGCGCCACGGCCCCCAGGTCACGTGCCGTGGTACAAGCCGCATCGCAAAGCGCCACGCTGACGTCGCTGCGGTCACGCACGGTATCCAGCAGCCCCTCTGGCATATCCTGTTCGGCACGAGTGACGATCTTGGCCATGACTTCTATCGATTCCACGGGATATTTCCCGGCAGCCGTCTCCGCCGACAGCATAACGGCCGAGGTACCGTCAAACACGGCATTGGCCACGTCAGATACCTCTGCCCTGGTGGGGCGGGGGTTTACGATCATAGAATCCAGCATTTGGGTGGCCGTAATGGTGGGCTTGCCGGCCAGGCGGCAACGGGTGATCATATTCTTTTGAATACCCGGCAGGCGCTCGTAATCCACCTCTACGCCCATATCGCCACGGGCAACCATAATGCCGTCTGCCTCTTCAAGAATCTCATCAAAATTGGCAATTCCCTGCCGGTTTTCGATCTTGGCGATGATGCGAATATCCTCTGCCCCGATCACGTCTAAATACGCGCGCATCTGGCGCAGGTCCTGCGCCGTGCGGGTAAAGGAGGCGGCAATATAATCAATATCATGCTCGGCGGCAAAGCGCAGGTCTGCCTTGTCCTTTTCCGAAAGAAAGGGTAGATCGACCGCCACACCGGGCAGGTTGATCCCCTTGTAGCCGCGAATGGTGCCGCCATTTTCTACTACGGTATGCACAAGAGCCCCCTCGCAGCGCTCTACGCGCAGGGCAATTTTACCATCATCGATCAGCACGCGGTTACCAGGACGCACACAGGCGGCCAGGCGCGGATAAGTGATGGCCACCATATGGGGCAGCAGCTCCGCCGTTTCGGGCGCCAAAACGATCTCCTCGCCCGCCGAGACGGGAAGCTCCTGTTCCATTGGCAGGGTGCGTATTTCTGGGCCACGCGTATCTAGCAGCACGGCTGCGGGAACGCCAAGCGCCTCTCGCGCACGGCGAAAATTGGTCAGGTTTTCTATATGCATGGCATGGTCGCCGTGCGAAAAGTTCATGCGTGCCACATTCATGCCGGCACGTAACATTTCTTCCATTTTTTCCTGCGTGGCGCAGGCGGGGCCAAGGGTACATACGATTTTGGTGCTTCGCATTGTTTTTCTCCATTTTGTCATCTTTGCGCATTTTTGAAAAAATTCCTACAGTATATATTATAGCAGATTTTTTCCGCAGAAGCAAGATGCTAAACGACATATAACAAAATTTTTACGCAAGAAATCGTAACAAAACAAAATAGCCGCTTGCAAAAGGCCTCCTCTTCTGTTATAATACGAATCAACCGGCTTTCTTTTTAGGGGCATATCCCAATCACACAAAGGAGATTTGTATGTACAAAATTTCTGTTCCTGTTATGAATAAAACCGTCAAACGCGTGGGAAAGGAGCAGACGCTGGCCGAGCTGCGTCGTTTTGACGCAGAGCGTGTATTTTTGGCGCTGGATTGCTATGAGACAGACGAAGAACGCCGCCGTGAATCTCTTTCTACGCTTGCCGAGAACTGCCGTTTTTTCAAGGAAAACGGTCTTGAGGTCGGGGCTTGGATCTGGACATTTTGGCTCAAAAGCAATGATAGCTTTCGCTGCATGCGCTCCATCAAGGGAACGGAGATTTCCGAGTTCATGTGCCCGACAGATGAGAGCTTTGTCAGCTTTGCCTGCGCCTATGCGCAGGATATTGCCCGTTGCGGCATTGATCTGATCCAATACGACGACGATTTTCGCTACGGCTGGTTATCCGACGCGCCTGCTTGCTTGTGTGACGGTCACATGGCGGCCATCCGAACGATCACGGGCGAGGAGGTCACACGCGCAGAAATGGAAAAACACATCCTATCCGGTGAGAAAAACAAATACAGAGATGCGTATTTGCAGGCAAACGGCGATGCCCTGCGCCGGTTTGCTTCCGCCATTCGTGCGGCGGTCGATCAGGTCAATCCCACCATCCGCATTGGTGCTTGCTCCTGCATGTCCTCTTGGGATATAGACGGTACAAGCGCCACGGAAATCGCGCACATTCTGGCGGGAAGCACCAAGCCGTTTACCCGCTTGATCGGCGCTCCCTACTGGGCCCGCACCGGGGATTGGGGACGGCTACAGGATGTGGTAGAGATGGAGCGCATGGAAAGCGCGTGGACAAGGGATGGCGAGATCGAGATCATGGCGGAGGGCGATGCCTATCCGCGGCCAAGGAGCCAATGCCCCGCCAGCTATCTGGAAGGGTTTGACACCGCCATTCGCGCCTCGGGCTGCACAGACGGTATTTTGAAATACGGCATCGATTACCATTCCAACACGGATTATGAGACAGGCTACGCCCGTTTTCACGAGAGAAACCGCGAGGTCTATGCGGCCATTGACAAGCTATTTACAGGCAAGCAGAGCTGTGGTGTGCGTGTGTACGAGCCGATGCACAAGATTGCCGATATGATAATGCCCACCGCCGTCAACAATCAGGTGAATATTGAGGAGTTTATCTTCTCCAAGGCTGCCCGCACATTGGCGCACAATGCAATTCCCACCGTGTATGAGGGAGAAGGCATTTGCGGCATCGTGTTTGATGAAAGCGCAAGAAACCTGCCCCCGGATGCCCTGAAAAAGGGATTGATCCTCGACATTGCCGCCGCAGAGATCCTTTCGGAGCGCGGCATTGATGTTGGCATTGAGCACATCGGCAAGGCGACCACCGGCGATTGCGAGCATTTTATCACGGACAACAATCACATTTCGGCTTGCGGCACGATCGTTTACGATGTAAAGCTGAAGGATGGCGCAGAGGTTTTGAGCGACATGGAGACACCCGAGGGCATTGTTCCTATCTCTTACCGTTACGAAAACAAGAGCGGCAACCGCTTTCTGGTGCTGAACATCAACACCCGCGCCAAGCAGGACAATCTGCTTAAGCACTATGCAAGGAGCGCACAATATGCCGACATCATTCCCTGGCTTGGTGGGAACACGTTGCCTGCCTATACCTATGGAAATCCTGCGCTGTATCTGCAATGCAAAAAGGGGGATGGCAGCATGGCCGTTGGGCTTTGGAATTTCTTTGCTGACCCCGCCCTCTCGCCTACCGTACAGCTGGACGAGGAATACGCCTCGCTCTCTTGTGTCAACTGTGAGGGGCGCATCCATGGCAAAAGCGTTACCTTAACCGACATCCCCGCCTTTGGCTTTGCCTTCTTTGAGGTAAAGAAGAAATAAACGCAAAAGAGCGCCGCTATCAAGCGGCGCTCTTCTTTATCACAGATCTTTCGGGGAAATCGTATTGGTCGTAAAGCCGGAAACGTAGGGCAGATATTCATACATAATATCCGGCTCGTCAATGATCCACACCTCCAGCCGAACACCGCGCGGCAGGCGCTGATTCAGCTCGATCACCTCTTCAACGGGGTGCTTGGTGTAGATCATATTAATGGTGATCGTATTCAGATCGGTCTGGTACTTCTCTGCCATGGCAATGATCGACGAAAGGTCCTGCTCGGCCGTGACGAGAGAGATCTCTGCCGTCGGATCCCATGCCAGCACGCGCTCCACCACCGGCGCCCTGTTGGTCAGCCAGGCAACGTGATCCTCCATTTTATATTTCAGAACAAGGGAAAACAGCGTATTCCAGCGTTCGTCATCCCACGGGTCCAGGTGGTCAATGTAAAGGCCGAGGCCGTTCGTTTTGCAGGTGTAAAGCACCTCGTCAAAGGTAGCAATCACCTCGCCATAGTAGCCATAGGTCTTGAGCTCTGCCAAGGTGTGCTCTCCAATAACAATGCGCGTTTTGCCATCATGGCTATCGGTATACGCCATATCGTGGCAGCAAACGGGAACGTTATCTGCCGTAAATTTAATATCAGTTTCTGCCCATTTGAAGCCCTGCTCGGCAGAGCCGATGTAGGAAGAAACGCGCGAATTGCCAAGCCATTGGTCGGTTACCGAAAAGCCCTGGTGGGATACCATACGAAAATTCGGATTGTTTATAGGGTTGATCATATTATCTTTTCTCCCATTCAAAATTGTGGTTACAGTTATCATACCATATCAGGAAAAAAATTGCAATAGGCCTTTTACTTTTTTGAAACAGCCTGTTGACTTTCGCTACCACATGTGCTATAATAGCGAAAAAATTGGAGGACACAATGATGAAGCAAATTCCTACCTACTGGTTCCCTCATCTGGAAGAAAAGATCAAAAAGATCAAAAACCATGTGGATGAGGGTGCAGACGACGGCTTTGTTTTCATGACGGATATGCATTCTGAGTGTAGCCAACATCTATCTCCGGTAATTTCTCAATATATCATGGAGCAAACAGGAATCGACCGTGTAATCGTCGGCGGCGACCTGATCAACGGCAACAAGGAAAAAGAAAAGGCGCTGGCCGCCTACGATGCCCTGCTTGCCGAGCTAAAGCCCTTGCGCCCCTATTTTGTACGCGGCAACCACGATCAAAATACCGACTGGGGTCCTATTACACCCGAAAACTTTTTCTACGATGCCATTTATCGCGAGCGCGTTATGGGCATTGCCGCAAATGAATGTGTTCCCGGTAAATTTTACGGGCACATGGACGTACCGGCCGCCAAGCTGCGGTATTTCTTGCTCGACACCGGTGCCCGCTATTCTGAAATATTTGACTCGATGGATGACGGCTATGATTGGGCAACCGGCGATACACCGGCCTACGACGAACAGTTGGCCTACGTCAAGGAAAAAACCGCAGAGCTACCGGCTGATTGGGGCATTATTGTTGTACAGCATATCGTTCTTGGCGGTTGTCCGGATGGTAAAGAGCTGATCATGGACATCAGAAACCAGTACTTGCTGGATTGCCTGGATGAAATTGCCACCACCCCGAACAGTCCATCTGTGGTAGGCGTATTCTGCGGCCACAATCATCTTGACCGCATGATCATTGCCAACGGCGGCTATCCCGTCATTGCGCTCACCTGTGATGCGGGCGACTTCATCGCCTCCAACTGGGACTACAATTACCCGATCCGCACCCCCGGAACAACCAACGAGCAGGCCTTTGACGTGGTGCAGATCGACCGTAAAAACCGCACCATCTACATGACGCGTATCGGCGCCGGACAAGATCGGATCTGCCATTTTTAAAACCATACATACAAAAAGCCGAGGCTGTGCCTCGGCTTTTTGCTTAATCAAAGATACAGAACTTTGGGATCCCAGTCGGTGCCGTCGCCCTCGGCATTGCCGCGTTTATTGACGCGGAAGTGAATCGCGTCGCCTGCGTGCACATCCAGCACCAGCGGCGGGAAATCTGCCAGATTTCCTGCATTCATATCCTTTTCCCAAACAAGTGTGTTTTCATGCAAAACAGAAAGATGCACACCATCGTCGCTCGGCTCACCGGGAATCAGGTCGCCGGTCGCGCCAAGAAGAATACGGCCGTCCTCGGGGCAAACGTAAGTCTTGACCGCATCGCACTCCTCGCCCGGGCGCATATACACGTCATCCCACAGGCGGAGAATACAGCCGCAGGTCTCATCCCCCTCCGGCGCGTGCCAGCCGTCTGCCGTTTTGGTCTCGTGACGGTATTCGGGGTAATCAAAATAGTCCTGCGCGCCGATAGGCGAATAGCCAAAATGCCAGCCGCCAACGCCTTGCTGCTCGGTGGCCAGCGATTCGGAAGCGACGGAAAGAAGCCTGGGCTCTGCCCCCACCACACCCGTGGCGCGTTCCCCTGCCGCTACCGCTACCCTGCCGCGACAACCAAATCGGTTGTTTTCAAACGTGATATTCTCTACCACGCCAAGTCGCACGCAGGGGTGCCCTGCCGTGCCGCCGTTACCAAGTGAAAACCGGTTGCCACGCACGGTCACGCCCAAGGCAGAGGTAAGCCACAGGTCACTACCGGGGGAGTCGATAAATTCGTTATTCTCAATCACGATGTCACGCTGATCGAGCGCGGCGTGCCCCTCGACCGTCAGAGCCGCCGTTCTGGTGCTGCCGCAGCGAATGAACAGATTATTGCGAACGGTAACGCGATGCGAACAGCCGGCCTCTGCCCAGTGCAGCTCAGGCCGGATCTGCACGCCGGGAAGCCCCAATTCCTCAAAAACGCAGTTTTCGATCAAGCCATCGCTGGCCTTGATGAGGGCACCGCGCGGGCGGAGATTAAAATAGCGATTATTGCGCAGAACGAAGCCGGAGCCAACGCGGTTTTCGTTGAAGAACCAATCACCTTCGGTCAGTGTAACCGGCGTTTTCAGCTGTACACGGAAGAAGCAGGTCGCACGGAAGTTGACCGCACCCAGCGCCTTGGAAAGGTCAAGCTTGGGCGTATATTCCTCCACCGGCTCACAGGAGAGCACCTTGGCCGAGCCGATCAGGTGCGTAGATTGCGTATAAAAGCGCAGGGAGTCATCCTCGCGGTAGCCGAGCGTCACGCGCTCGGCGGTGATCAGCTCGGTGGGCGAAATGACCTCTGCCACACGGCAGAAATGGCCGTAAAAGTTGACACCGTCATCCCCCATGCTATGATAGACACCATTTTCCATGGTAGGGCCAATGCGGTTGTTGGGCATATGCGCAGCATCCGCTACGGTGGAAACGAGGCGTTCCTCGGTCGCGCCAAGTGGACGGGGGCCGGGGACAACACAGAACCCGTCATAATAATTCTTGGCTTCACTGCCCGACTCGGCTACACCAACCACGCCGGACCAAACCGTGAAATTGCGGATATGCACGCCGCCGCAGCCGTTCAGCGCGAGAGCCGGCGCCATGACAAAACGCAACGTGGCGGTAAAGTAATCCCCCACTGACAGCAGGGTGCGGTGATCCTTGGATAGTGGCGAATGTACGCGGATCAGGCGGCTGCCAAGCTGCTCTACGTTATCCGGCCGGATGGAGAACGGGCGCATATGCATGATGCGGCGTGTAGTGCCGCTATAAAAGCTGCTTTGAAAAACCGGGCAATGATGTGGCCCGCCGCTAAAATCGTTCATATACCCATCCGCCACGTAGGCATCGATATAGGTACCATTCGGGTCAATGGCAACGATCTTACATTGCGTAAAGCCAAAGGGCTCGTAGTCAGTCGAGAAATTCTCTACCGTGACGTTATAGCAATTTGAGATATGCATACCCGTGTAGTGCATATCGTCGTATAGCAGAACGGAGCCGTTGCCGTCCAGGCGGAAATCCTTCATATTACACAGGCGAATGTGCGCGCCGTTTGGCTTCAGGCGATAGGCACCGCGCGGCAGGATAAGCTCACGCTCGCCCCTCTCATACGCTTCCTCGATCATGGCTTGCAGATCGACCTTTTCATAAAGCGGCAGCCCAAAATAGACCGACGAGGGCTGCCCCTCGTAGATGATCTCCTCTACCAATGCACCAAGCTTTTCCATATTGATACCTCTCTTATATGATAGCGTGCTATGTAAAACAAGTATAGCATATCTGCTTGCAAAAAGCAAGGCGCAAATGTCGCATTGCAAAAAAGGCTCCCGCGCCGAAGCACGGGAGCCTTATGCTTTACAAAAATTACTTCATTGCCTCTTCGACGAGGGCGGCAACGGCGACGGTCATACCGACCATAGGGTTGTTACCTGCGCCGATCAGGCCCATCATCTCTACGCGTTAGTCCCATCATTGACTTGACGCTCAGCATAATGCGACCGTCATCGATCTGCACCTTCTGACCGACGGAAAGCTACTTCGGAAGATCGGGTAGGTTACCGAGACCTCGTGGCTATTGCCCATTACCTCGCGGGAGGTCAGGACAAACTCATTGCCCTTTGTCAGCTGAACACGGCCGCCCTCGAAGTCCTTTACGCGTACCTCGGGACTGCGGGCATCCAGCATAACTGCGGCGGGCAGTCCCAGCGAGTCGCGGACACGGCGGAACATTTCAATGCTTTCCTCGTGATATTCGTGCGTGCCGTGAGAAAAGTTGAGACGCGCCACATTCATGCCGTTTTTCAGCATTTGCGCGAGGATGTCCTCCTTTCGGCTGGCAGGGCCAAGGGTGCAGATGATCTTGGTTCTTCTCATCGTGTTTTTATTGGTGTTATTACTCAATTTTCTTTCATCTCCGTCTTTTTATTTGCTGTTGCTTGTCTATACCAATAGTGGGGCAAGCACAAATTATCTTATTTTAATTATATACCGATTTCTACTGCCTTTTGCGTGAATAAAATCTTACGGAAAGGTTCCGTGTAGCTTTATCGGCGCAAAAAAACGGCGGAGAGAAAAGCGCACCTTCTTTTCGCCGTTGGGGACGTATTTATTTCAATAGGGGAAACGAATTTGCGGGAGCGCGAATCAGAGGCACAGAAAAACGATGGCGGCAATTCCAATAGCAACGCCCACGTATTGCCTTTTGGAAAGCGTTTCCCGAAACAGCACCCGCCCGATAACGCACAGTAATACCGAGATGCCACAGTTATACGTCGAATATAGCACCGTTCCGTCAAGCACCGATGCGGCGTAGGTGTTCAAAACCTGAAATGCGCCGAGGAGAAGCCCTACGAGACAAGGGGATAGCATTGCTCGCCCCACCGGCTTTTGGGGGCGGTTTTTTTTGCTGAGAGCAAGTGCCCCCAGCAGTAAAAAGGACAGAAGCGAGGCGGTAATATATGCCACGGCCACAAATTCAAACGGCTGAAGCGATTCCGAGACGGCGGCATATGTCTTTTGGTTGATGGAGATCAAGCCGTTGGAAAGAAAGACCAGCAGGGTAAAGATCAGCCACAGCCAATCATATTTGTCAGAGGGGCGTTCTGCCGCCTCTTTTTTTCTTGTCACGGTCAGGCAGAAGGAGATCAACGCTAGCGCCGTTCCGAGTGCCTTGGCCATGCCAAAGGGCTCGTCGAAGGCAATCACGGATACCGCCATGGGGAGGATCATGCTGAAGTTGTTGAGGATGACTGTCAAGGTCATTTTGCCTCGCGAAAAGGCAAGAAGATAGAACAACTGAAAGGCAACGCTGAGAATGCCCATCATAGCGCCGAAGAAAAGGGTGGCGTGGGTTGCGCCGTTTCGGATCAGCAGGGGACAAAACAGCGCCGCTACGGTAAGGAACGCCATACCGTTGTAAAAAACACTGTCAGCCGCGCCACGACTTTGTGTTTTGGAAAATCGGGATTGCAGCGTGACCTTGGATGCCGCCAGCACGCAAAGAACAAGAATCAAGGCGTATGTCATATCACAGCTCCCCAAAAAACAGATCCATCGGCGCAATTTTATGCCCTTGGAACATATAGACGGAATCCGAGAAATTGGCAATGACCTCGTATCGTTCTCCAAAGACAGACCGCTGTATCCGATGATCGTCGGTGAGGCTTTGGAAGTCGGTCATGGGAAGTGTTGCCACCTTTTCATGCACCGCGGTGATCTTTTGATAGCTGTCGACGATAGCCGCCCGAAGCTGCTCAAAATTTTTGACAAAGAACGAGTACAGCGGCGCGCAGCCGTAAAGGCAGGCGAAAAGGATCCTGCTCTTCATGTGCGTGGGAGAGGCGTCGGTGGAATCCCCCCAATAGGGAAAAGCCAACAAGCAGTCGTGATACACCAGATGCCAAAGCGGCACACGGCTTGCGGGGTCCATCATGTTTTTGCCCAGATGCTCCGCCTGCTCTCGGTCATAAATATGGGGGTGCTTGCGTCCGCACTCATAGATGCGGAAGCTACCAGGACTGTGCAAGCCCTCGGTGTATATAAGTGAATCGACGAGATCCTCAAATCCGTCCTCCGTGCCTGCGATCAGACCCATGTCACCAAGATCGCGGAAGGCTTGCTTTTTGATCTCCAGACATTGCTCTCTTGTTACGGGATGCGCCTTGCTGTGACACTCTCCGAGCCTTACCCCGTATACGTCGATAAAACGCCCCCGATAGTAGGGGTATTGTTCGAGAATGGCGGGGATTTCCTCACGCATTCTGTCGGCGGCAACGGCAGGACAAAGCGTTTTTTGCCTGTGGTACTGTCCGTCGTAGCCGCGAAGTGCCCACGCATTCATCATCTGTCCGTCCTCAAGAATACAAACCCCTTCGGGAAAGTCCTTCATACGCCGCGCGGTATAGCCGCAATTTCTGGCGCGATTGGAGGGAACAAGCTTCAGAAGCGCGGGATCAAGCACGTCGTTGTAATTGTCGTATTGGGTGCAAAGATACCCGAATTTTTTGTATAGCGGCTCGGTGAAGACCGAATCTCCGTCGAAAAACAGTCCGAACATCGCCTTGTCGACACCGTCGAGGGAAAGGCGCTCCGCAACGGACAAAAGCGACTGTCCCACCTCGGGGCAAACGTCGGTATTTCGGTCGGCGTACATCACCTCGTCGTAATGATCGTTCCACACCCAGAAAATAGCGCCGCCGATCAGCTTGGCGATCTCGGGATTGTCGCGAAGTTTCTGGGAAAGCGGTACGGGGGAGATGCCCTTGATGCGGCGGTAGCCCTGACACGCCTCAGCCAAGGTATCAAAAATACCGTACGTTACGCCGCAAGCCTTGTGACAGGTTATGGCAAGGCGGTACAGTCCGTCCTCTCTTGTGGCGCGGTACTCGGCGTGTAAGCCGCTGTCAAGAGCGATCAGAAGATACTTGCGCCGACGCTCGACAATGATCATGCTCATAGTGCCGTTTCGAGTGCAAAACCGATCTCCCAGCGCATCGCAGTTGACCTCGCCCGAGGCGTACTGTTTGTCGGCTTTGATGGCGATTCCCTCGTCCACGGGCAAAAGCAGTCTGTCGCCCGCCTCAATACGCGGTACGGGAACAGCACCCTCCACCGTCATGCGGCACAGATCGCCATGTTCCTCAGGTGTGCGCTCGCACAAAAAGTCAAAGCCTACACCGTCCGAAATCATGGAATATCCGTTTTTGATTTTTTCTATATTCACGACAAAACGCTCCTTTCGGTACAATTCCTTTTTATTATAAGCGTTTGCATTTGCTATCGGAATATCTTTTTTTGACATAGGTATGGATATTTTTGACTTTATATGATATAATGGCTATAATGGCGTTGAAAGGCGGTGCTGTTATGACAGATCCTACGTTATTTGAAATTCACGTGGAGACCTTTTCGGTCAATGCGGGAATGTACTACTGTGGCAGAAGAATCGAAACAAAGGATCATGTTTACGGTCCTGAGATCCGTTCCCATTTTCTGATGGTGCTGGTGGAAAAGGGATGCGCTACACTTTATCGTGAGGACGGCAATATTTCCTTCGGTTCTCATGATATGCTAGTCATGTTTCCAGGCGAAAAGATATACTATGAGGCGCAGACCGATTGGTCCATCAAGTGGGTGGGCGTGGACGGTGACTGCGTGGAGGTGCTTCTGGCATCGCTTGGCGTTACAAGGAAAAATCCCGTATTTCGTCCGATGGAATACGAAGCGGCGGCGAGGATACTGGACACGCTTTGCGACATGGGATATGACAATTCCTTGCTTGCTCAATGCCGATTTCAGGCGCTTCTTTGCCAGCTGTTTGCCACGCTTTTGTCAAGGACGCCCCCGAGAGCCCCCGATCCCGTATGCTCGGCATTGGAGATCATCCATCGCAACTACGGCAATGAGTTGAACATCAAGGAGCTGGCGGACAGCCTGTTTCTTGACAGCGCTTACTTCTCGCGACTGTTTAAGCGGCAAACGGGAAGCTCGCCCAAGCAATATCTTTTGAAGATCCGCATGGAGAGGGCGAGGGAATTGCTTGTGACTACCGATCATCCCGTCAAGGAGATTGCGGCGACCGTCGGTTATCACGACGCACTGTATTTTTCCAGACTGTTTTACCAAGCCGAGGGCGTGTCTCCTTCAAAATATAGAGCCGCCTCACCGTAACCCGATATTTTTCTTGTGTCTGATTTCAGATGAAAATTTGCAAATTTTGATTTATCGGTGAGTTTGTTATGGCTACGCACCGATGCAACGAAGCGGGGTTTGCGTAGCAAATACGGCGTGTTTAGCGCCGTAACCGATTCGTTGTCTGGGACTCGAAGAGGCCCATAGTCAAAATTAGGTAGCCCTCGTTCATAAAGAAGTGAAGTGTAGTTATTAGATCTCGCAGATAAGAATTGATACTGACGTCATTGTCGAGAGTTGATTTGAGATGCAGAACATAATTTTTATAAGTGCTTTCATCAATATCTTCTATCGGCATCTTGGGATCAAAGTATTTATAGAAATGCAGATAACTTTGCCTGTAATGATTAACAGTTCCCTCTCGCAAATTCCTCTGACGACAATTCTCCAAATACTTGTTACAGCCTTCCTCAAAAGTTAGCCTTACACCCCTTGCCATTCTAATCTTTTTCACCTTGAAAATTCTCCTTAAAAATAAAAAAATATTGGACACATCACCCGGGCAAAAGCCCAACATGATGTGTCCATCTTATTGATTGGAAGAATGGCTTGGATGCGGTTATCCGTTAAGATGCCACTTGTGAAAGCAAAAAATATTATTATAGATCAACCGCAATTCCCGACAGTGGCGGAACTTTTATTTTTCCCCCTTCCACTGTGCAAACCGCTTCTTCTGCATTCGGATTGACAAGTATCAAAGCGCGGCTGCCATCCGCTGCTTCCCAAGCGGAGGAAAGCACCGTCTCCAGCTCAACGACATGGTTGGAATTTCTTGTTGCGATCTGCACCTTTTCGCATGCAACCTTTGGCGGCGCGATCATACGACCGGAAAACAGGTATTTCTTTGCAACCTTTTTGTAAAATTCCATAAGATTGCGTATCATGCAGAATGCATATTCCTTGTTTGGCAAATACGAAAAATCCTTCATTCCCCACGAGGTCATCAGCTCGCCCTGCGGCGTCAGCACCAATGTCATGCTGTCACCGGCGCAGAAAGAATATGCAAGACGATAGCGCAAGGTGTCCTGCGTGGCATCAAGCGGGCAACACACCTGATTGCCCATAAAATTACGGATATATTCGTGATATATATAGGCATATAAAGGCACCGGAACGCCGATTTGATAATTCAGTTCAAAGCGGTTATCGCTATAAAGCAGATTGCCGATAAATGGCTCTGCCGCCGCAGATTCACAACCGAGAAGCGTCTTATCGGCGATATCGTTCCATGAGCTCAGCATTTCCTGCATAGTTTCCGTCATCCAAGGGCCGGGCCCAGGCGCATGTCCATGCTCGCGACTGTAACAAAAATACTGTCCGCCGCCGTGATTTTGATCCAGGATCTGAACATAGTCAATGTTGGTTTCAATCAACGGGGTATACGCTTCCCTTAAAATAGACCGCCCGGTTTCAGAAGCGGGACAAATATCATAGCCGGAACGCTGTGCCCGACAAATATTACTAATGGAAATTTTCCCGTCCGGACCGGCGCACATAGCTTTTTCATAGCCTAATTGAGTATATTCCGCTTCTTTATTATACTCTGCAATCAAATTGCTTTGCAGCGTATACCCAAAGCCGGAGCAGTATACACCAAGCAGATCGCCTTTTTGGTGCAACGCATGCAAAAATTCGTTAAAGCAATCTACACCGCCATACGGTGGCCACACGTAGGGCGGCGCCCAAGGCGCCGTACCTTCCCAATGCATCAAAAGAACAAGCAGACGACAGTTGACGGCATTCTTGATCTGTTCAAGAACAGGCAAGGCGTTTGTGTAAGGAAACAGGTGATTCGGCTTCATCTCATCCCTGTCGTGTATACCGCGCACCGGGTAGGAAACAACCAACGGCGAATCTTCATACCAAGCAGGAATAGCGTCATTTGCACCGATCTTTTTGACATTGCGTGGAAGGTTGCTCTCAAACCACGCTCTGTACCGCTCAGCCGCCGCTTCCCACTTTCCTTCTGTAACGGCAAAAACGATGGGAAAATCCGGGGCGAATTTTTCACCGAAGCCGGTTCCGCAAAACAGGCGAAATCTTAATGTTACACCATTCTCTACACGGTAAAAATTTACATCCTTGACCCCTCTTTGGCGATCATGCGCGCCGATATACAAGCCAACATCCTTCCAAAGGTAGGCAAGCATCTGCGAAAAAACCATATTGGGGAATATCGCATAGCATCCTTTGGACGGATACTGCGGCTCTTCATAACGGAAGTCGGTTCCCTCTCTGCAATCCGCATCAGAAATCAATGCCCCTTCATTATACGGAAACAGTATCTTACCGCCATTACCAAGCGGATTGTTATCTTGAAGAGCAGGAAGCGTTACCAAAGGATACTCAACCCACTCCACAAAGAATCCGGATGGCGGTGTCACAGCAATTCGCCATGCCGCCTCTCCGTTTTCCTCCTTCAGCGTGGTATCTACGGATAATGGCAGCATCAAAAAATCGGAATAACAAGCGCCGTCTTCTGTTTCAGTACAAGCGCGGGCATCCGCCGCGGTAACAACCACCGTGCTCCCTTCTTTGTCTCGTAAGCAAATTCTAAAAAGAGGCGATTTTTCCACCAGGCGCTCGCAACCGCCGATCTGCAACGATGTCATAAAACCGCTTTGAAAGTCTACTGACAGATAAAGTTGTTTCAAATTCAATTCCATTTTACTCTTCTCCATATACAAATTTCATGTTCAAAGGATCTCACAATCCGCGATCTGTGGAATGCGCTCCGGCTTTTGATAGGCATAATCGTCTGATAAGCGTGCGCTCTTCGTCCCAAAGTCTCTGCGCGCAAGCTGTATTGCTCGCTCAAAGTCTGTCGGGGCAATCGCGAAGGAGAAGCGGAAGGAATGCGCTCGCAGCTCATACGGCTCCTCCGGTTCGGGGCCACAAGACTGACTGCCGAGGCCGCGCATTCTGTAATCAATATACAAGTGATTACTGTCATCCTCCCGAAGCTCGTTTCTATGCTGAGCATCGGTCAGGTTGTCAAGTGAAACGGGATGATAGGAATAGGAGAACGTATCCAGTCCAATGACCGATATCTTTCCAGGCGCACCCGAAAGCGTAAGAGCAGACACGTCCTCGTGATTTCCTGTTTCCTGCGGCATATCGTAAAGAAAGTTTAGGGTGTGAACCTCCCCTTCCCATCTGCCAACGGGAGCATTCATCTTTGCATCGAGGTAGTTTTGCAACGGACCGCGACCAAGCCACTGTGCAAGCGAAAGCTGCTTATCAACATGAAAGTGAACACCGATGCGCGGAAGAATGGCCGGAATATTGCCGTACGGCTCGGCACTTATCGTAACAACCACAACATCACTATATATTTCATAGACGAATTTGACAAAAAAGCCCGCATACGTAGAAGACACGGTAAATCTTCCAATAGCAGTCACGACCGTTTTGTCCTTCTCGTCTGTTACGCGGATATCGTGCAGTGCAAATTGGAAGTACCGAAGAAACGTGCTGTCCCATTTGGCGCGCTGCCCCGGGAACCACCCGTGAAGGATGCCGTCGTTATCAATGTAGGCGCGGTGAATATTGAGGCGCATGTCCGCAAGCATCGGAGTACCCCGGTAGGATAGTGATGCAAGCAATCCCTTTTCAAACCGTACCTCCGTCTCACCGCGTTTGACGGAAAGAACATAGTCCTCCACACGCAGAATGCTTTCAGACGGAACAGGAACGAACGTCTCTTTGGAGGATACGATGTCAAGCGGAAACTGCTTTTGATGAACGCAAGCATCTCCTTCATAATACAGCACAGAGAGGAAATATCGGGCACCGCGAATCACCGTGCCGGAGGAGGTATCAATCTCTACCTCGTATGTCTCGTGCGGCTTTATCCTTGGAAGCGGAAGATCCTCCTCTTTTATAACGATCCCATCCGCCTCAATGCAATAGCGCGCTGTCAGATAGGAAAGATCCTTAAAATCGTTGGTGTTTTTGATAACAAGCCGCCCATCTACGTATCTGGTATAGGCAGCAAAGGATACCGCGCCAAGCTCCCACCAGGTGGGTTTAGGCGTTCCGTCGGAGGTCAAGAACCCGTCGAGACAGAAGTTTGCCCAGTGATAGGGATTGCCGAAGTCACTGCCGTGAAGATAATACTTATCGCCGTTCCCATCGATCGCTTCCATCCCGTGGCTTCTGAACTCCCATACAAAGCCGCCCAACATTTTCTCGTGGGTGTAGTTATAATCCCAATAATCTTCAAGTGTCCCGGGGCTGTTGCCCATGGCGTGCGCGTACTCGATTGCCAAGATGGGATACCCCTCATCGGAATATTCCTCGGTCTTCTTCATCGGATAGTATCCGATCTTGCGGAAGTGACCGTACACCCCCTCGTCTTGTGATATATTCACTTCTCTCGTCGGGTCAAACGCGCGGATATAATCCGCGCAGCGTTCAAGATTTTCACCGGTACCCGCTTCGTTTCCCGTTGACCAAATAAAGATGGCCACCTCATTTTTGTTGAGCTCCAGCATTCTCTTGATTCTGTCCAAATAGGCCGGCAGCCACTCGGGAGATTTAGAAAGATACCCTTGATCCCCGTTGGCAACATAGGCGCCGTGCGTTTCAAGATCCGTTTCGTCCATCAGGTACAAACCGATTTCAGCGGCGATCTCGTAGGTGGCAGGGTCGTTCGTATAATGCGAAAGGCGAATGGCGTTTAGGTTGTTTTTCTTGATCGTAATCAGGTCCTGCCGGATCTCCTCAACCGTCATACCGCGTCCGTTTCGCGCGTTGTTCTCGTGGCGGTTGACACCTTTGATGTAAATGGGGTGTTCATTCACAAGAAATTTGTTCCCTTCTACGCGCGTGTGCATGATGCCGACTCGCTTAGAATGCACCTCGACGATCCGATCCCCTTCCAAAAGCTCAATATAAAGATCGTACAAATTTGGTTCTTCGGCGTTCCACAGCCGAGGGTTATTCAAGTGGAATGTGTGCATAACCGTAGGCGTAGCATCCAGTTCCACGCACTCGCTATCCAGCGTCAAGCGAAGCCGCAGATTGGCAGTGAGCGTCAATTTGACCTCCACCGTGATGGCATCATAGGTTGTGCGCACGCGGTAGTCCCATACGGTAGACTTCTCCGTTTTAATCAGGTACACATCACGAAAAATCCCGTTTGCCAGAAGCATATCCTGGTTTTCAAGATACGTAGCGTCTGAATACGTAAATACCTTCACAGCAAGCAAGTTTTTCCCCGCATGCACAAAAGCAGTAATATCAAACTCCGCAGGAAGACGGCTTCCCTTGGAAAACCCTACGCGTTCACCGTTGACATAGACGTAAAAGGCATTGTCCACCCCCGCAAAATGCAGAATATATCGTGAGTCTTCATCGGCGATCTCAAATTCGCGGCGATACAGGCCAACAGGATTTTCCTTATACACAAAAGGCGGTGCAAACGGAATGGGATAACGAACATTGGGGTATGCAGGCATACCGTACCCGCGGAACTGCCACATGGAAGGAACATCAATTACATCCCATGCGGAATCGTCAATATCGGTACGGTAAAAATCCGCAAACGTATCCTCTTGCAAATAGCAAAAGCGATAATCTCCCGCAAGTGAGGACACCATCTCGGATTCATAGCGGTTTGCATAATACACGCCGCGTTTTTTTGCAGGGATCAGCGCTGCGCGTGGGGGCATACGGTTGATTTCCAGCACCGTTTGATCCTCAATGTTGGGATCCTTGCAGAGTAAAACGCTTTTATCTATCATCTTTTCGTCGCTCCTTTTGAATCGTATTTTCATTATTTTATCAAGCTTTTTCTGTTCTTGCAATTGACAAATGATGCGTAAATATGGTAAAATGATACTATATAAGCGAAAAAAGGAGTTGTTTTATATGCTTTATGTCAGCGCAGGAAATTTAGAGCACTGCCCTGCCAACAAGAAAACAATCCGTATCGTATGCCCTGATATATGGGTGCATTATATCATAAGCGGTTCGGGATATTATAACGACAAGCGCCTCACCGAGGGCGACGGTTTTATCGTCTATAAAAACAATTACTGCACATACCGCCCCGATGAAAACGATCCCTGGACATATATTTGGGTGCGTTTTTGTGGGGAGGATGATGACGAGCTTTTGAAGAAAAGCAACCTTCCGCAAACATCCGGAAGCTTTCACTTTGATTACAAGGACCGCCTGATTAAGATTGCAAACGAGTTGCTTACCGAGACACTGATGTATGACGAAAATGTATGCTACCGCGAGGGAATCGCGCGACTCATTCTTTCTTTAGCGGTGCAAGAGCGATCTTCCGGACATTCCGACCGAAAACAGACGGTGATGCTTGCGAAGGAATACATTGCACTCAACTTTCACAAGGAACTGAAAATCGAAAAAATGGCAAAAGATCTCTATGTGGACAGGAAATATCTGCGAAATCTTTTTATGCACTACCTTGGCATCTCTACAAAAGAATATTTGACAAGATACCGCATAGAACGCGCAAAAGAAATGCTTTGGCACGGCAATGAAAAAATTTCGGCCATCGCCACATCGGTCGGTTATAGCGATCCGCTTGCTTTCTGCCGCATCTTTAGTCAGAGAGTCGGCTTGACTCCGGGAGAATACAGAAAAAGGAAGAAAAAAGAATAACCAGGCTATGGATCAAGAACAAAAATGGGACACATCACCTGGGCAAAAGCCCAACATGATGTGTCCCGTTTTTTGTTGTTACGTTGTTTTCGATCGGATTTTTACAATCGCGGGGTGAAGCCCGAAGGCCTCAAAAAGCCTTATAAAATATGGCTTACTTCATTGCCTCTTCGACGGCAACGGCAACGGCGACGGTCATACCAACCATCGGGTTGTTACCTGCGCCGATCAGGCCCATCATCTCTACGTGAGCGGGCACGGAGGAGGAGCCTGCGAACTGTGCATCAGAGTGCATACGGCCCATGGTGTCGGTCATGCCGTAGGAAGCAGGGCCTGCTGCCATGTTGTCGGGGTGCAGGGTACGGCCGGTACCGCCGCCCGAAGCAACCGAGAAGTAGTTCACGCCGTTTTCAACACACCACTTCTTGTAGGTGCCGGCAACGGGGTGCTGGAATCTCGTCGGGTTGGTGGAGTTACCGGTGATAGAAACGCCAACGTTCTCCAGCTTCATGATGGCAACGCCTTCCGGAACGCTGTCAGAGCCGTAGCAACGAACGTTTGCGCGCGGGCCGTTGGAGTAGGGATGCTCGTCAACAACCTTTACCGTCTCGGTATAGGGATCGAACTCGGTCTTTACGTAGGTGAAGCCGTTGATACGGGAAATGATCATAGCGGCATCCTTGCCCAGACCGTTCAGGATAACGCGAAGGGGCTTTACGCGAACCTTGTTCGCGTTCAGCGCGATCTTAATAGCGCCCTCTGCGGCGGCAAAGGACTCGTGACCAGCGAGGAAGCAGAAGCACTCGGTCTCTTCAGACAGGAGCATCTTGCCGAGGTTACCGTGGCCAAGACCAACCTTACGGTTTTCAGCAACGGAGCCGGGGATGCAGAAGGACTGAATGCCCACGCCGATCTCGGCGGCGGCATCAGCTGCTTTTTTGCAGCCCTTCTTAATTGCCATAGCGGCGCCTACGGTGTAAGCCCAAACGGCGTTTTCAAAGCAGATCGGCTGGGTGCCGCGAACGATAGCGTCGCAGTCAATACCCTTTGCCAGGGTGATCTCCTTGCACTCCTCGATAGAGTTGATGCCGTATTCCTTCAGGGCGGCGAGGATCTTTGCCTCGCGTCTTTCATAGTTCTCAAACAATGCCATTCTCTTTACCCTCCTTCAATTACTGCTTGCGAGGGTCGATGTACTTCACGGCACCATCTTCTTCGCTGAAGCGGCCGTAATGACCCATAGCCTTGTTGTATGCAGTGGTAGGATCGTCACCCTTCTTGATGAAGTCGGTCATCTTGCCCAGGTTAACGAACTCGTAGCCGATTACCTGATCGTCAGCATCCAGCGCCATTCTGGTGCAGTAGCCTTCGGTCATTTCAAGGTAACGAACGCCCTTTGCGCGGGTACCGTACATGGTACCAACCATGGAACGCTCGCCCTTGCCAAGGTCCTCCATGCCGGCACCGATGGTCAAGCCGCCCTCAGAGAAGGCAGACTGGCTGCGGCCGTACACGATCTGCAGGAACAGCTCACGCATAGCGGTGTTGATCGCGTCGCACACCAGGTCGGTGTTCAGCGCCTCAAGCAGGGTCTTGCCAGGCAGGATCTCTGCAGCCATAGCGGCAGAGTGGGTCATGCCGGAGCAACCGATGGTCTCAACAAGAGCCTCCTCAATGATGCCGTTCTTTACGTTCAGGGAAAGCTTGCAGGCGCCCTGCTGGGGAGCACACCAGCCCACACCGTGGGTGTATGCAGAGATATCGGTGATCTCCTTTGCCTGTACCCATTTGCCCTCTTCGGGAATGGGGGCCGGACCGTGGTGGGGGCCCTTAGCCACGACGCACATGTTCTGCACTTCGGCAGAGTAGATGATGGAATCGTTCATGTTTCTATCTCCTTTTAATATTTTACGCGATGATCTCGCCCTCGATGGTGCCGAATGCGGCTGCGGCATTGCACTCGTCAGTATCGATGTGCATAGCGGGGGCAAAGCTATCCTTTACGCGGATAACAACGTCGTCAAAGATGATAGCACGGCCGGTGCCGGAAACCTTTACCTTAACGATCTGCTTATCCTGCACGCCGAACTCTGCGGCTGCGGCAGGGGTGAGGTGGATGTGACGCTTTGCAACGATCACGCCCTCCTTCATTTCATAGGTGTTTTCGCCTACCTTGAGGGTGACCCCGGGCGTGCCGGCGATATCGCCGCTCTCACGAACGGGGGCGGTGATGCCAAGCGCACGTGCATCGGTAAAGGATACCTCTACCTGGCTCTCGGGACGGGTGGGGCCGAGAATGCTCATCATCAGCGAGCCCTTAGGGCCAACGACCTCTACCTTTTCGGCGCAGGCGTACTGGCCGGGCTGGCTGAGATCCTTCTTCTTGGTCAGCTGGTAGCCGGCGCCAAACAATGCGTCTACTGCTTCCTGCGTGAGATGAAGGTGTCTGGCGGATGTTTCAACGATGACCTTATTCATGACAGTATCTCCTTGTTAAAATTTTTTTAACCGTAATATTATAACACATTCTTTTGCGTTTGTAAATGAATATCCCGTAATATTTTTGATAAAACTACAAAAAAATCTAAAAAAAGGAGTGCGCAGCATGAATAATGATAAGCAGCAAGCGATCGATCCCGTTTCCGGCGAGGTGGGTAGTGAGAGTGGCGGCTTTGAGGAGATGGCCAAAAGCGGCAGCACCTATGCCGGCAACGAGGAGGAGGCCTTTTATTGCCTGACGATCATCGGGCAGATCGAGGGCCACTACGTGCTGGACAACACGCAAAAGGCCACCAAATATGACCACCTGATCCCCCTGCTGGTGGCCTTAGAGGAAAACGATAAGATCGACGGGGTGCTGATCGTGCTCAACACCATGGGCGGAGACGTAGAGGCCGGGCTGGCACTGGCTGAGCTGATCGCCTCGATGCAGAAGCCGACCGTTACGCTGGTGCTGGGCGGCGGGCATTCGATCGGTGTGCCGCTGGCGGTGGCCGGGCGCATCTCGTTCATCGTGCCCAGCGCGACCATGACCATTCACCCCGTGCGCACAACGGGCCTGGTGCTGGGCGTGCCGCAGGCCTTTGATTATCTGCAGCGGATGCAGGATCGGATCATTCGCTTTATCACCGACCATTCGCGCGTAGACGAGGGATATCTGCGCACCACCATGACACGCACCGACCAGATGGCAAACGATATTGGCGCCGTGATCAACGGGCACGAGGCGGTGGCCTGTGGGCTGATCGACCGGGTGGGCGGCCTTTCTGATGCTCTTGCCTGCCTTCGCGAAATGGCCAAGGAAAATAAAATGGCAGCAGACGAGAAAAACCGGGCACAAGACACTTGCAACGCGTGAAAGAATGTGGTAAAATAGGGGTATCTTTTCTCCCCGGAGGTTTTTCTTATGCGGTTTTCCAACCTGCACACCCATTCCACCTTTTCAGACGGCAAGCACTCGCCCGAGGCGATCGTGCAGAGCGCCATTGAAAAGGATTTTATATCGATCGGCTTTTCTGACCACAGCTACACCGCGTGTGACGAAAGCTATTGCATGCGCCTGCCGCAATATCCGGTCTACCGGCAGGAAATCCTTACGCTGAAGGAGCAGTACCGCGGGCAGATCGACGTGCTGCTTGGCCTGGAATTGGATGCTTATTCCTCGGCAGACCGTGCCGATTACGATTATTTCATCGCATCGGTGCACTACCTATGCGCGGGGGGCGATTGCTACCCGATCGACCATTCCCGCGTTCAGCAAGAGGAGTGTATTGCCCGCCTCTGCCGTGGCGATCGCATTGAAATGGCCAAGCGGTATTACGAGCTGCTTGTTGAGCACGTGATCAAAAGCAAGCCGGACGTGATCGGCCATTTTGACGTTTTGACAAAATTCGGCCTCTTTGACGATGCGGGAGAGGAGTACCGCCGCGTGGCGCTGGAGGCGCTGGATGCCGCGATGAAGGTATGCCCGGTGGTAGAAATGAACACGGGCGCCATCTCGCGCAAGGTGCGCACCGTTCCCTACCCGCAGGATTTTCTGCTGGAGCGGGTACGCGAAAACGGCGGCGAGATCATGCTCTCGGCCGATTCGCACGCCAAGGAAACGCTTGACTGCCACTTTGTAGAAAGCGTGGCCGACCTGCGCGGGATGGGCTTTGACCATATTGTATACATGGATGCAACCGGCCTGCACAGGCAGGAGATCTAAGCATGGAGCCCAAAAAGACCGTATCCGTTGTTGATTTTGGAGCCGCCGGCAACGGCATACAGGACGATTACGCCGCCATACAGGCGGCGCTTGATAGCGGTGCCTGCGAGATCGTGATTCCCATGGGTATCTACCCGGTAAGCCGCACGCTGCTGGTCTCTTCCCATACCGCGATCAAGGCCGACCGCGGCGCCAAGCTGATGCTGGTGGGTGAGCGTAAAAAGCGCGGCGACTTTCTGCTTTCCAATAAGGACGTAAAAAACGGTAACGAGGATATCTGCATCACGGGCGGCATTTGGGACGGCAATAACCAAAGGCCAGAAAACGCCAAGCCGGACATTTTTGACATGGACGGCTATTCGGGCGCGGTGCTGAATTTTGTAAACGTGAGGGGCCTTGTGCTGCGCGATATGGTAGTGGCCAATTCGGTTACCTATTACGTACGCATGGCGCACCTGCATCATTTTGAGATCGAAAATATTGATTTTATCAGCGACACTTTTGGCGTGAACCAGGATGGGCTACACTTTGGCGGTGACGTGAAGCATGGCACCGTGCGCCACATTCGCGCCCTTTCCTTTGGCCAGACCAATGACGATATGATCGCCCTGAACGCAGATGACAGCGTAGAGCGGGTAGAAAACCTGGATCTGCCTCGCGATTCGATTGAGGATATCACCTTTGAAAGCATCTATACCGAATGCTGCCACACCATCATTCGCATGCTGAGCGTAACGGCGCCGATCAGAGACATTCGCTTTAAGAACATATACGGTGGCTTTCGCTGCTATGCCGTTAACATGGACGGCGCGCGCTATTGCCGCACGCCGCTATTCCGGGAGGAGAACTTCCCTGCCGGTGTGGGCTGTGTAGAAAACGTCATATTTGAGGATTTCACCTGCTGCCCTGTCTCACAGCTGCCGGCCGGCTTTGGCGGCACAAAAAGCAAGCCGCCCTGCGCCTTGATGATCGAATCACAGGCTGACCGCTTCACGCTAAAGAATTTTCGCATCATACAAGGGAAAGAAATCATCCCCGCCCTGCACGTAAAAAACGTGACCAAGCAGCAAATAACGGCTGACGGCATTAACACTGTTCTGCAGACCAAGCAGGATAGCCTGGCATTAGATGACTTTAGCTGCTTAGAAATCAAAGCTATATAAAAGAACCGCCGCCGACAAAGGGCGATGTTCTTAGCGGAGAATTTGAAAACCGCTAAGTGCGAGCATCGCATTTGACTGGTCAAGCACTCTATGGGCTAAGCCCAAACCCTTATAACAAGCAGAAAGAGATAACAAATCGGTTCGTAGCCAAAATGTTATCTCTTTTTCTGTTTGTTTGATGAAATCGTGGTTTCACCACGATGAAATCTTCGCTTTGCTCAGATGAAATCCAAGGACAAGTCCTTGGATGAAATCAAATCCGTCTAAATGTAACCCTGCGAAGCAGGATTTCATCGCGCAAGCGATTTCATCCGCCGTAGGTGGATTTCACCCGTCAAAGACGGATTTGACTGCGTGATACTCTTTACAGAGTATCACGCTAATGTCGGCGGCGGTTTGCTTATTCAAATTCTGCACGGTGCTCTTCAAACAGCGCGTAATAGGCGCGGATATTTTCAAGCTCTGTCCATTTTTTGGTGATGACGGGCGTAGCATCCAGATCGTAGATCAAGGCTCCCTTCATGGAAAGGAGAAAGGGCGAATGGGTCGAAATGACGAATTGGCACCCATAAAACCGGGCAGAATCCTCTATGAAGTGGAGCAGCTCGTTTTGCAGCTTGGCAGAGAGACTGTTTTCCGGCTCGTCGAGCAGGTAGAGTGCGTTCTCCTTGATGCGCTGCGTAAAATGGGCAAAGGCGCTTTCGCCGTTCGATTTGCCGGGCAGCTCGTTTGGTAGGCGGCGCGCCGTATAGGCCGATCGCGTGCTATGGCGTATCTCATTGCGGCGGCGCAGCTCGTCATAATCATCCATCGAGCGCAGCTGCCAAGGCTCTTTGGGGTCACTATGATGCCGCACCTCGCTGTATTCTTGAAAAAGCTCCTCGCGGTGGCGGCTGACCTGATCGTTGATCGAACGAATATCCAGCAGATAATCAAACACGCCGTCGCTTGTAATAATCTCGCTCCCATCGGGCAGCGCCTTCACACCACGGCAAAGCGCATAGCGGCAAAGGGAAAGATAATCGGCCATAAAGGGCGTAGTATTGAAAGGGGCTGTGCGGCGCAGGCCGAGCTTCTCGGCCATGATATTGAGCATGGTGGATTTGCCCGATCCATTGCCACCGTAGAGGATAGTAATAGGTGCTAGCGTCAGCTTCTCGATCCCCTTTTGCGGCAGCAGCTTGAAGGGGTAAACGTTGTTGCGCGCGTAGCAGGTCATTTCTAACCGCTGATCGTTGAGGATGAAGTCATCCTCATCTAATCGCCCCGGGAAAACGAACGCTTCCAGATACTGCATACTGGGTCAGGATAGGCTATCCAATATCGCCTGCATGGTGGGCAGAATGGCCTCTGCCATGCGATAAAAACCAAGATCGTTCGGATGCACGGTATCAATGGTGCAAAGCTGGCGATCCTTTTTGCCAAAGAAGGTCTCGCCATCAACAAAATAGACGTTCCGGTCACCGGCAGCCAGGGCATTCTCATAGGTCGCGCGGATCACGGCACGGCAGGATGCCGCACCGGCGGGATCCCGATCAAAATCCGGTCGGGAAAGGATCAGGATCGGCATGGTGGGATGCTTTTCACGAATACGCTTGAAAAACGGCTCGTGCGTTTTTTGCAGATGCTCGGCCGAGGGGGCGTTATGATCGTAATCCAGCACGAACACGCGCATATCCATATCGTTGATATAGTCGGCCATAGCAAGCTCGCCCCTGGCACTGCCGGAAAAGCCGAAGTTGTAAAAATCCATATCCAGCCAGCGTGAAAGAAGCGCAATGTAGTTGTTGGTATTGTTGCAGCAGCAGCCACCCTCAGTGATCGAGGAGCCGTAAAAGAGCGCCTTACCATACCGATAGGGGGTCGGGGCTTCTACGGTCGCATCATCCGGGAAGGAGACGGTGACCTCCTCAACCTCCTCGTTACGCGGCAGCCACAGCGTGACCTCCTCCATTTCCCCGCTCTTATAAAAGGTCTTTTCAGCCGACAGCGTTTCGTAATTGGGCGGGTTGACCAGCCCGAGCAGGCGCGCGTTTTGCCGCTCCCCCACCATGACGTTAATGGCCTGGCAGCTGAAAATGCTCATGCCCACGTCCGGCTTTATACTCTTCAGCTTAAAGGAGACGGTAAATTCTGCCGCATCGGTACGAAAGCCGATGCGCGCGCCGGGGCACCGACTGCCAAGCGCCTCCATGCTGCCGCCAAGCAGATCGCGCAGCGCGGCCGGCAGGCGCTGAAAATTCTGTTTTTCGTAAAAGAACGGAACGCCAAATACCCGAAGCGGTGCGTCCTTGCTGGAATAGGTCTTCATCACGTTTATCCTTTCTTTGCAAAAAAAGAGCGGCAGGTACCGCTCTTTTTTTGATTTCATTATTCTTCGCAATCGCAGCCGTCACAGGCTTCACATTCGCCGTCGCAGGTGCAATCAAACTTTTCGCCGCAGGAGGGGCAGATCAGATTTTCAGGATCGAGAGAATCATCAAAGCAAACGGCCTCGCCACAGCTCGGGCAGGTGACCTCATAAAAATCGGTCTCCTCCTCGTCTTCGTCCTCATCGTCGAAGTCGTCTTCCTCGTCCTCATCCTCGTAAAGATCGTCTTCCACGGCGGCAAGATCATCGTCAATCTCTTCAATATAGCCGCGCAGCTCCTCGCACTCATCCTCCAAATCGCTGATGCTATCAGCCATATCGGAGATCAAGGCCAGCATCTTGGTGATCAGCTTGCCCTCGGGCTTGCTTTCATCTACGTTCAGGCCCTCAGCCAGGCCCTTCAGATAGGCGGCATTCTCGGTCAAAGTCATCATAGTTTTACTCCTTCCCGGCGGTAGTGCCGAATTAGAATATGGGTTATGCGCGAGAGAGGTACTCGCCTACGCGAGTATCAACCTTGATCACGTCGCCATTGTTGATAAAGATCGGCACACGGATCTGGGCACCGGTCTCCAGGGTGGCAACCTTGGTTACGTTGGTAGCGGTATCGCCACGAACGCCGGGCTCGGTATCAGAAACCTCAAGCTCAACAAATGTGGGGGGCTCTACGCCGAATACGTTACCCTTGTAGGAAATGATCTTGCAGAGCATCTCTTCCTTCACGAAGCGGAAGTTGTCGCCAACCTTGTCGTGAGCAATGAGGGTCTCCTCCCAGGTCTCGGTATCCATGAAGTGGTACAGGTCACCATCATCATAGGAATACTGCATTTCCTTTCTCTCAATATACGCGTTCTCAAACTTCTCGGTGGGGTTGAAGGTACGTTCGGTTACAGCACCGGTAATAACGTTCTTCATCTTCGTACGAACGAAGGCTGCGCCCTTACCCGGCTTAACGTGCTGGAACTCGATAACCTGCATGACCTGACCATCCATCTCAAAGGTCACGCCATTCTTAAAATCGCCTGCTACTACCATAATTAGCACCTCTCGCGGCAGAGAAAATAATATAGTCGAAAGAGTCACCCCATTTGTCTACCGCGCAAATGGCTCTCCCATTGCAGCGCTGCCAAGGCAAGCGCAAATTCAGCACATATATTGTACTACAATTCTACCGTTTTTGCAATAGCTACACAAAAAATTCTTTACTTTTTCTTTCTTTTTTCAAATATCTCCTGCCGCGCGTAGCCAGGCCGCCTTCATGGCACGGGCATCCTGCGACTGCGTGCCGGCCGATTCCGAGATGATGGTGGGGGTCAGCTTGTCCCGCGCGATGGCCGCAGCAAGCGGCTCAAAATCCGGTCCGAAGGTCTCGTCAGCAAAGGTCAGATGCTTCTTTTCACCCGCTGCCGTCCACTCAATCTTGGAAAAATGGCAGTGCAGATTGCGCGCTACGGCATCACCAAGCGCGCTCCCAATAGCATCAAAAATGCGGGTATAATCACCAGCAGATTGAAAAACGCCACCGCAATCGCGGGCATTCAGATGACCAAAATCAACCACCGGCACAAAATGAGGATCCAGCTTACATAGCGTAATGACCTCCTCTAACGTGCCAAGCTGGTTCTTTTTGCCCATCGTCTCAAGGCCGATGGCAATCTCCGTATCTCCAATCGAATCCATCAGTCGCAGCAGCGTATCGGCTGCCAGGCGCATGGCCTCCTCGCGCGAGATCTTGGCAGCGCTGCCGGTATGCACTACGATGGTCTTTGCCCCCAGCAGGTTTGCCGCCCACAGGCTGTCACGAATATAGACGATGCTTTTCAGGCGTTTTTCGACCTCCACGCCCGAAAGCGAAATAAAATAGGGCGTGTGAAAGGACATATGCACACCAGCCACTCGCGCCGCCTCGCCAATGGCGCGCAGCGTCTCCTCGCCGGCGGCAATGCCGTTGCCGGCCTCGTATTCATAGGCATCCAGCCCGGTATCCATCACCCAAGCCGGGGCATCCTTAGTAGATTTCTTCCCTGCCTTGTAAAATTCCTCACTATTGCCGCCGGGGCCAAAGAGCGGCTTGCCGTTTTCATGTATAATCATGGCTTGTCTCCTTACTCTTGTTTTTCTCGCGTCTGCGGTAAGCACGCATAAGGGGGCGCTCTAAGAGACGCTTGAAGCGGGTGAATGGGTCCCTCTTATCGCGGATGGGCGGCACGGTGTAGGCACGCATGCCAAGATTCTTACCAGCCAGTACGTCGGTAAACAGCTGGTCACCCATAAAGGCCGCCTCTACCGGCGGCACGCCTAAATCGCTCAGCGCACGGCGCACGGTGCGGCGCAGGGGCTTATGCGCATCCGGATAGGCCGGCAGGCCAAGAGAACGGTTAAAAAGCTCTACCCGCTCGCGGTGATTGTTGGAAACTAGCGCCACGCGCACATCGGCTGCGGCCAACGCGGCAAACCAGGCACAAAGCTCCCCATCCGGCTCGGCCACCTCGTAAGGTGCCAGCGTATTGTCAATATCCAACAGCAGCGCGCGTATGCCATCCGCCGCCAAAACAGCAGGCGTTACGTCACGGTAGGTGGCAAAATGCCGGTCGGGTATCAGGCGTGAAAGCATAGCGCATCTCCTTTATTCTTACTATCATCATTGTACCATAAAACAAGCGGAATGGCAAGAAAATTTTACACATTTTTTGAAAAACATCTTGACAAACAAGAAAGCTTGTGGTATGATATAGAGGTCGAACGGGAAAGGACAACTCGCGGGTGTAGTTCAATGGTAGAATTCCAGCCTTCCAAGCTGGTCGCGTGGGTTCGATTCCCATCACCCGCTCCACATGCGCCTGTAGCTCAGCGGATAGAGTGCCCGGCTACGAACCGGTAGGTCGTAGGTTCGAATCCTGTCAGGCGCGCCATAAAAGACGGAATGGTTTTACCATTCCGTTCTTTTATTTTGTCGGCGCGTTTGGCAGGATTCGAACAAGCCGCCTTTTTGATAAATACGCCTTGACACCATCTTGCCGATATGCTACAATAGAAAAAAGCTCTAACAAACAGGAGGCACACCTATGAAGCGTGAGCAATTCAGACAAAGCAAGGACACCTACCAGCTCATGGAGCGGCGGCCGGCAGGCTGCTTTGAAGAGGCCTACCCCATCGGAAACGGATCGCAGGGCGCCATGATCTACGGCGGCACCGATAAGGAGTGTATTTCCTTAAACGATGATACGCTATGGACGGGCTACCCGTACGAAAAGCGCTTCAGAGGTGACCATCAGGCATCGCTCGCCCGCGCCAAGGAGGCCGTTTTACAGGGCGATCTTGCCGGTGCCACACGTGAGATAGATGCCAACTTCTCTGGCTATGCCTCGGCCGCTTATCTGCCGTTGGGCGATCTATGCATTACCTATGCCACGGGCACGGAAAGGGTCAGCGGCTACCGTCGCGTGTTAGACCTGAAGCGCGCGGTCGTGAGCGCGCGGTATCTGCGCGGTGGAATCACCTACACGATAACGGCCTTTGCCTCGTACCCGGACAAGGCCATTATCTACCGCATAGAGGCACGGGATGCAAGCGGCGCACCGGCGCCGGCCATTTCTCTGTCTGCCGGCTTCAGCAGCCAGCTGTATGCCAAGGCCTACACTGAAAACGGCCTGCTGTATCTGGAGGGAGAATGCCCGGTTACCTCTGAGCAGACGACCTGGTATACCGAGCGCAGGACCCAATATTACGATGAGCCTGAAAAGCGCGGTGTTCGCTTTATGGCCATAGCTGAGATCCTCACCGACGGCGGTCGCGCCGACCGGCTGAATGCCATACAGATCAGCAGCGCTACCTATTGCGAATTCCGCATTTCGATGGCCAGCTCCTTTGCCGGGTATGATAAGCACCCCTTCACAGAGGGGCGCGATTACCGAGCCATTTGCGGCAGGATGCAGGCAACGCTTTCGCCAAAGTCCTACGCCACGCTTTTGCGTGCCCACGTGCGTGACCATGCCCACTACTTTAACCGTATCAAGCTCGATCTTGGCGGCAAGCACAAGGCGGGCCTGCCCACCTCCACACGCATGCGCCGCTTTGGCGCGGGCGAGGAGGATAATGCCCTGCCGGCGTTGCTGTTCAATTTTGGCCGCTATCTGACCATTGCCGGCTCACGCCCCGGCAGCCAGCCCCTGAATCTGCAGGGCATTTGGAACGATAAATACGCCGCCCCCTGGCACGGCAACTACACGCTGAACATCAACCTGGAAATGAACTATTTCCCCACCCTGACCGTGGCGCTGCCGGAAATGTACCAGCCGCTGCTGCGTTTGATCGAGGACGTGGCGCATACAGGGAAAGAGACTGCGCGCGTTATGTACGGTGCAGACGGCTGGTGCTGCCACCACAACACTGATCTGTGGCGGTTTACCCAACCGGTGTGCGGTCTAACGAACTATTCCTTCTGGAATTTAGCAGGCGGCTGGCTGTGCCACCACCTGACGGAATACTACGAGTACACCCTGGACAAATCGTTCTTAGAGAAAACGGCCCACCCCATCATGCGTGAGGCCATATGCTTCTACCTTTCCCAGCTGGTAACGATGGATGGCTATCGCATCCTGTTCCCCGCTACCTCGCCGGAGAATTTTTATGAATACAAGGGAGAGCCGATGCCCCTTTCTGAAACCACGGAAATGAGCATGGCCATCCTGCGTGAGCTGTTCTCCAATTATTTGCGCGTTTGCGACATTCTGGGCTGCGAGGACGAGCTGACCGCCACCGTTAAGGACGAGCTTGCCCATCTGCTGCCCACCCGCATAGGCAAGGATGGCTGCGTGATGGAATGGTACCGCGACCTACCCGAGATCGAGGTGCAGCACCGCCACCTTTCCCACCTGTACGCCCTTTACCCGGCACAGACGCTGCGCCCGGAGAACGACCCCACCTTGTGCGAGGCATACCGCCGCTCTTTGGAAAAGAAGGGCAGAAAGACCGTTGGCTGGAGCCTGGCCTGGCGCGCCAGCCTGTACGCCATGCTGGGGGATGGCGAGGCAGCCTATTCCTTCGTCCGTGACCAGCTGAACGTGGTGACCGAAACGGGCATCAGCTACACGGGCGGCGGCGGCTCGTACACCAATCTATTTGGTGCCTGCCCCCCCTTCCAGATCGATTCCAACTTCGGCATTACGGCGGCGATCGCAGAAATGCTGCTGCAATCGGATAGCGACACCCTGCACCTGATGCCTGCCCTGCCGGCGGCGTGGGGGAACGTACGCCTGACAGGTCTACGGGCCAAGGGGAACCGGCAGGTCTCCTACACCGCCTGCAACGGCAGCCTTGCCTCCTGCACGATCCACGGCAGCATGCCCGCCCGCATTCTGGTGGCCGGCCGGGACATGACAGACCGGTTTACCGTGAACCCGGACGGCAGCATCACGTTTTTAAGATAAACAAAAACAAGAAGCGCCCGATCCGTTTTTCGGATCGGGCGCTTCT